>NZ_LMEG01000003.1:0-193828 GCF_001426275.1 Ensifer sp. Root423
GACCTGATCCTACGGCATCGCGCTCAAAGCGGCGAACTTCATTCAGTAAAGGGTTTCCCATGGCTCACTACCCAGACATCCTGCTTCATATCGACGGCGCCTGGCGGCCGGCGCGTTCCGGCAAGACCATTCCCGTCATCGACCCGGCCAACGAGGAAACGATCGGCCAGGTGGCCTGGGCCGAAGTGGAAGACCTCAATGAGGCGCTTGCGGCCGCCGAGAAGGGCTTCAAGACGTGGCGGGCAACCTCCGCCTTCGACCGCGCCCAGGTGATGCGGTCGGCAGCCGCCCTGCTGCGCGAACGGGCCGGCGACATCGCCTTTCTGATGACGCGCGAGCAAGGCAAACCGCTTGCCCAGTCGAAGGGCGAGATCCTTGGCGCCGCCGACATCATCGAGTGGTTCGCCGAGGAGGGAAAGCGGGCCTACGGCCAGATCATTCCGCCGCGCGCACCCGATGTCACCCAGATGACCGTCAAGCTGCCGGTCGGTCCGGTTGCCGCCTTCACGCCCTGGAACTTCCCGATCAACCAGGTGGTGCGCAAGCTGTCGGCGGCGCTGACCACCGGATGCTCGATCATCGTCAAGGCGCCCGAGGAAACACCGGCGTCGCCGGCCGAGCTCATCCGCTGCTTCGTCGATGCCGGGCTTCCGGCCGGCGTCGTCAACCTTGTCTACGGCGTGCCCTCGGTCATCTCGGAATACCTGATCGCCCATCCGGTGATCCGCAAGATGTCGTTTACCGGCTCGACCCCGGTCGGCAAGATGCTGGCGGCCCTTGCCGGCCAGCACATGAAGCGCGCGACGATGGAACTGGGCGGGCATGCGCCTGTCATCGTCACCGATGATGCCGATGTCGAACGCGCCGTCGCCATCATGTCCGCCAGCAAGTACCGCAATGCCGGCCAGGTCTGCGTGTCACCGACCCGCTTCCTCGTGCAGGAGCGCGTCGCCGATCAGTTCCTCGACGGCTTCGTCGCCGCCTCGAAGACGATCAAGGTCGGCAACGGTCTCGAAGCCGGCGTCGACATGGGGCCGCTTGCCAACGAGCGGCGCATCCCGGCGATCGAAAGCCTGGTTGCCGACGCGCTCGAGCATGGTGCCCGATTGGCGACCGGCGGCCATCGCATCGGCAACCGCGGCTACTTCTTCGAGCCGACGATTCTGGCGGACGTGCCGCTTTCCGCCCGGATCATGAACGACGAGCCGTTCGGTCCGGTCTCGATCATCAATCGCTTCCATGATCTCGACGAGGCGATCAACGAGGCCAATCGCCTGCCCTTCGGTCTTGCGGCCTATGCCTTTACCGGATCGGAGCGCAGCGCCCANGATCGAAAGCCTGGTTGCCGACGCGCTCGAGCATGGTGCCCGATTGGCGACCGGCGGCCATCGCATCGGCAACCGCGGCTACTTCTTCGAGCCGACGGTTCTGGCGGACGTGCCGCTTTCCGCCCGGATCATGAACGACGAGCCGTTCGGCCCGGTCTCGATCATCAATCGCTTCCATGATCTCGACGAGGCGATCAACGAGGCCAATCGCCTGCCCTTCGGTCTTGCGGCCTATGCCTTTACCGGATCGGAGCGCAGCGCCCACCGCCTGGCAAGCGAGGTCGAAAGCGGAATGATTTCGATCAACCATCTGGGYCTGGCGCTCCCCGAAGTCCCCTTCGGCGGCATCAAGGATTCCGGCTACGGCACCGAGGGCGGWTCCGAAGCGATCGAGGCCTATCTGGAAACACGCTTCGTCACGCGAAAGAGCGTCTGACGCCGCGGCAGGTGAACGTCCGCTCGCCCGAGAAAGCAACAAGGGACGGTGTCGATGACACCGTCCCTTGTCATATCGTGCCCGGCTAAAACGCGTTGTTCATCCAGTCCTCGTGCGCGTGACGGACGCGAGCGACGAGGATGTTGGCGTCCGCCTCGATCCGGTAGACGACCAGATGTGCCTTGAACGGATGGATGCGCATCGGCGGCGACAGCTCCGTGCGTTCGCGCGCCATGCGCGGGTTGGCGGCAATCAAGGCGAATACGGCGAAGAGTTCATCGTGATATCGCCGCGCCTGGGCGGAGCCGAAAAGGCGCACCCCATCTGCGGCGATCGCGATGATGTCTTCTTCTGCCGCGACGGAAAGCCGAAACGCCATTATCCGCGCGGCACTTCAGCGCGCGTAAGCGCCGCGGAAAAGAGCTCGTCCTTGGAGCGGGACCCGACGCCGCTCTTCAGACCGTCGTCGACAAAGCGTTGCATCACCGCAACCTTGTCATTTCGCTCCTGATCCCTGCGGATGAGGTCGCGCACATAATCGCTGGCGTTGGCATAACGGCCCGTGCGCGTTTGCGCTTCCACCCAATCCTTCATCGGGTCGGGCAAGGATACGTTCATCGTCGCCATGTCGGTCTCCATTTCCTGCGGGCAAGCATGGCATACTTTGGCAAAGTTTGTCAAATCAGCAAGCCCAGGCTGCCGGTTTTCGCCCCGCACAGCCCCGCATCCTGCTACGCTCGTGCAGACCATCGTGCGGTGCATCGGAGGCGCCGGTCCGGTCTGATCGCCAAGGCGGTTGACTATCGGCATGCCAGCCTTTCTGAATGCCGTCGGCACTACTAAACGTCGGATTGCAATCAGGCCGCAAGAATGACTGAGACGCTTCATCGAAATGCAATGGCAGCAACGGGGTCCGCCCTTTCCGAGCCGGAAAAGAACGTCATCATCGGCGGCGTTCTTCTCTCCATGCTTCTGGCAGCACTCGACCAGACGATTGTGGCACCGGCGATGCCGACCATCGGCAAGGCGCTGGGACATAGCGACTATCTGCCCTGGGTCGTGACCGGCTACCTGCTGACCGCGACGGCAATGGCGCCGCTTTACGGCAAGATCTCGGATATCTACGGACGGCGGCCGACGATCTTTGCGGCCATCATCATTTTCCTCGCGGGATCGCTGATAAGCGCGCTGGCGCCCAACATGCTGACACTGATCGTAGGCCGTGCGGTGCAGGGTCTTGGTGGCGGCGGCCTGTTTGCGCTGGCGCAGACCGTCATCGGCGATCTCGTACCGCCCAAGGAACGGGCGCGTTACGCCGCCTGGATATCGGGAACCTGGGCGGTCGCGAGCATCGCCGGGCCGCTGCTCGGCGGCACCTTCGCCGAGCATCTGCACTGGTCGCTGATCTTCTGGATCAATATCCCGCTGGGGCTGGTGGCGATGGCGATCATCAACAAGCCGCTGAGGAAGCTGCCGACCGTCGCCCGCGCGCATCGTATCGACGGGGCCGGAGCTCTATTGCTCGTCGCTGCGACTTCGCTATTGCTGCTTGCGCTCAACTGGGGCGGCAGCCGCTATCCATGGCTTTCCGCCGTCATACTCGGCTTGCTTGGCGCTTCCGTCGTGCTCTGGTTCGCCTTTGCCTTGCGGCTGCGCAGGGCGAGCGAACCGCTGATCTCGCTGGAAGTGCTTGCCAATCCCATCGTACGCTACGGAACGCTCGCGATGTTTCTGGCGCAGGGCGCCAATGTCGGGCTCTCGGTCTATATCCCCGTCTATGCGCAAACGTTCCATGGCCTGTCGGCCAGCAGTTCGGGCGTGGTGATGCTCGGCCTGCTGCTTGGGACCGTCTGTGGAGCGACGACCAGCGGGCGGACGATACCGCGCATCGTTCACTATAAGAGGATGGCGCTGGTCGGCGGCGCGCTGGCCTTTCTTTGCCTGGCGGCCCTTGCTGCTCTCGCCGGTCGGACCTCGCTCGTCGTCCTCGAAATGCTGACATTCGCCGCCGGTTTCGGCTCGGGCATGACCTTTCCGGTGGCGACGATTTCGGTTCAGAACGCCGTCGACCAGGCGCATCTTGGCGTCGCAACCGGTGTTCTGACGTTCCTGCGATCGCTCGGTGGCGCCCTCGGCGTCGCGGCATTCGGCGCGATCGCTCTTGGCAACGGACTGCCGCTTGCTGGCGAAGGGGTGGGACCGCTCGGCACGACGGTTACGTCGGCCGTGCCCTTCACCTATATCTTCATCGCGAGCGCCGCAGCGATGGCGGCGGCGCTCGTCTTCTTTCATCTCATGCCGGAAAAACCACTGCGAGGCCGTGACGAAAATCCTGTCGCCGCAGTCGTCGAATAGCTGGCCGCGCCGGCGCCGGCGCGGTCATGAACGGCATGCGGTTCGCGGGCTCAGAACTCCGCCTTCAACGACGCGTAGAAGGTACGTCCCGGGCCGGGCTGCTGCACCAGGCTCAAGGGATCGACATAATAGGCGTCGGTCAGGTTCTCGATGCGGAAGCTCGCCGTCAGGGTCTCGTTGATCCGGTACTCGGCGAACGCGTCCACCAGCGTATAGGGCTTCCAGTCGATCAGCGAGATGAACTGGGAAGCGCCCTGCGCGGTCACGTCGCCATGACCGATCGCGCGCGATCCTGTACGAGAAATCCGCCCGCCAACCGTCAAGGCGTCGTCGAGGAATGTCTGCGACAGCGTCAGCGCGACCGTGTATTCCGGCGGCACCTGGTTGGTGGCGTAGTCGGCATAGAGCGACTTGTGTCCGCAAGTGGTCGCTGTTCGGCAAAACTCGACGTCAGTGTAGTAGTTGGCGGCGAGCTCGGCGGTAAAGCCGCCGCGTTCATAACGACCGGACAGTTCTATGCCCTGGAAGTGCGCGCCGGCAATGTTGTGAATGCGCATGCCGGAGATCCCGCGCGGATCGGTATACCATTCGCGCGAGATGTAGTTGTCGACATTCCAGTCGAAGAAGCCGAGCTTCATCATCGCCTGGTCGTCGGCCGAAAATACGCCTTCGCGCCTCAGGTTGGTGCCCACTTCCCAATTGCTCGACCGTTCCGGCCGCAGGTTGGAATTGACGTTCATGGTGAAGGCCGAAACGCCCTCGAAGATGCTCGGCGAGCGCAGTGCGCTCGAGTAGTTCACATAAAATTGAGTGCCGTCGAAAGGCTCCAACGTCACGCCCACCGAGGGGCTGAAGCCGCCGTCGCTGAGGGCTGTGTCGTAGGTGTAGCCCGGTCGGGCCTGTTCGGGGGCATTTCGATCCTCGGTCCAGTAGTGCTGGTAGCGCAGGCCACCATTGATCGTCAGCCAATCGGTGGCTTTCCAGGCAGCCTTAGTGAAGGCCGCCGCCTCCTGCCGCGTGCCATCGCGAAGGTCGAGCCAGGTCTCCAGTTCCGGTGTGAACTTGCTCGGTCGCGTATCCTCGCTCAGGAACGACAGGCCGTAGGTCAGGTCGAGCCCGCCGTAGTCGATCGTCAAAACCGACGTGTTTGCGACATCGGCGCCCCACATGAAGGTGTCGGAGCCGGTGCGGAAATCGGCCGGCAGGCCGAAATCTCCGGGCTGCGGATAGAGCACGCCGCTCCGCCGGGGATTGCGCAGCTCCAGCCGCGTGGCCCAGAGATTGGCCTTGAGATCGATGAGGTCGTTGTCGTCAGGCTTCCAGCCGTATCGAAGCGTGCCGGCATCGACCTTCGTTCCCGCCGTCAGGCCCTGCTGCATCGCCTGACCCCGATCCGAGGTCAGGCGCGACGCCAGGAGGTCGCCGGCCTCGCTGCGAAAACCATTGTAGCCGAACTGCAGGCTGTGACCGTTCTCGAAGCGAACTGTGCCCTTGGCGAGATAGGACTTTGTCTGGAGCTGGATGTTCAGCACCTCCTCGCCGGCGCGGTAGTTGGCGATGCCAATATTGTCGATATAGTCTTTCCAGCCCCGGGCGGGCGGCAGGCATACGCCGCTCTCATAGCAGAAGGGTCGCGGTCCCATGCTGACCGGTACTGCCGAGGGTCCGTTGGTGCCCGCGTGATAGTTGCCCTGCCGGCGATAGGCGTAACCGGCAAGGAGGTCGACGTTTTCTTCCTGCATCGCACCGACGATGCTGCCCGAGCCGCTGGTCGGATCGAAGAACGAGGGGCGGTCCATTCCGTCGCTTTTTGCCGTTGCGACCGGAGGCGCCCAGGTGCCCCCCGGCCAGGCATAGCCCGCCGTGGTGCCGGCCGGCGGCGGCGTGGATGTGTTGGTGCCAAAGCCGCCTTTGACCCGAAGGCCGAATGTGTGCCCCTCCTTCACGATGTCGCCGGCGTCCAGCGTGCGCATCGCCACCGTGCCGGAGATACCGCTCGATGCGACGTCCGATCCCCTGGTGATATCGACGCCCCCCAGGAAATCCGGATCGACGAAGGTCCGGTTGGAGATGCCCTGATAGCCCTGATAGACCGTGGCCGAATTGGCGGCTCCGTCGACGGTGACGGCAACGCGGCCCATACCCTGCATGCCGCGGATGTTGACGTCGACGGCGCCGGCGCCGTTGCGCGCTTCGCCGGAAAGCACGCCCGGCGTGCCGCGGAAAATGTCGGCCGGGCTCGATCCGCGGAAGCGGTCGATGTTTTCTTGCGAGATGTAGGCGGTCGGCGCAGCCGTTTCATAGGGCGCATCCACCGGATTGATGATGCCGCCGCCGGCGACGATCGGCGCAAGCATCGTCTCGCCGTTGGCCGCACCGACCGCGTGCGCACCGGAAACGCGCTCGGTGATCGTGACGGTCCCGCCGTTCAGGCTATAGGAGAGGCCGCTGCCGGACAAAAGCTGCGAGAGCGCCTCTGCCGGGGGGATAGGTCCGCTGACGGCAGGCGCGGATTTCCCCTGGGTCAGCGATGCCGAATAGGCAAGTCTCAGCCCCGACTGCCGCGCAAATGCCGTAAGCGCCGCGGTCAGGGACTGCGCCGGTATGTCGAAGGTGGTGGCGCCGGAACGGGCAGACCGTTCCTGTTGTGCCAGAGCCGGCATTGCCGTTTGAAGTGAACCGACCGCCGTGGTTGCGACCACGACCGCGCCAAGAAGTTTGTTTCGCCCCGTTTGTCTGGACATCTGATCCCTATTCCCATGCTTTGAGCGAGGGATCGTTCTTCCTGCTGGCAGGACACACCCCTCAAAAGCCGAGACGAGGCGTCACCCAAAAACCCGCAACGATGTTCGAAAAAAAATGAAACCGGCTAGACCGCCGAGATCAATGTCACGAAGCGCGTCATGCGCGTGACCCGGATCGGCAGGCCGGACGCAAGTGCTGAAAGCGAGGCGTCAGGGGTTCTGAGATCCAGCACCGCGCTGACCAATGTCGACTTCAAGCGGTCATGGCTGAAGACGATCCAGCCGCCGTGATAGCGGCTAAGGGCAGCGACGACGTCGCCGAGCCTGCGGTTTTCGGCGACATACATGCCGGACTGCCATGCGAGTGCGATTGCCGGATCCTGCACGACAGGGTTACCGATGGCGCCGTCACCCCCGACCGACACGCGCTCTCCCTCGGCAATCGTAACGCCCATGAGGTCCCCGCCTGCCATTGGCGATACGCGAACGGAATGGCGGGTGACAGCAATGCCGAGCGAACCATCGGCGGCATTGGCGTCCACGTCGAAGGCGGTTCCAAGGGCCTTGACGATGGTTTCACCTGAGGCAACCTGAAAGGGTCGTGCGTCCGCCGCCACGTCGAAGAATGCCTGGCCTTCCTTCAGAACCACCCGGCGCGCCCGTTCGTCGAAATCCACGTCCATCGCAGTGCGCGCGTTGAGGACCACCCGTGACCCGTCGGGCAGGTCGATCGAACGCGTCTCTGCCGTGGTGGTCGCATAGTCGGAGCCGAGGATGCGCAGCCAGGGGCGCGAAGCGGCAAGCCCGCCTCCCAGAACAGCGATGCCGAACGCGCCGGTCAGAAGACGGCGGCGCGAAAGGAGCGCGGTGTCGCGGCCGGGATAGACGAGACCGGTTTGGCGATCGCGGCGCAGGTGTGCCGCATCGTCCCACAAGGCTTCCGCTTCGATCGCCGCCGCCTCGTGCTCGGCACTTTGTCCGCGCCACGCATCATAGGCGCGTTGATCCTCGCTGGTCGCCTCGCCGGAATGCAGCCGGACGACCCAGGCGAGCGCCGCGTCGGAGATGTCCCTTGCGGGACATTGCGTTGTCGCTGATGCCGGTTTCATCGCCGCCCCTTGTCAGACATGGTCCAGCTCGCGCCGCACGTCGCGGCAATGGCTCAGGGCACGCAGCATGTGCTTTTCGACCATGCTGACCGAGATGCCCAGCGTTTCGGCTATTTCGCGGTGCGAAAGGCCCTCGACCTTGTTCATGATGAAGGCCGTTCGGCAGGCCACCGGCAACTCGTTCAAGAGAACGGAAGGGGCTGCGACCTTGTCGCGAAATTCCAGCCGCAACGCAAAATCGTCCGACGATGACAGACGGTCTGCTTGGTCCAATTCGACCCGGCGCGACCACTCCCGCTCGAGCTTGATGCGAAAGTCAATCGCCGCATTTCGCGCTGCCCTGAACAGGTAGGAACGCGGGTGCTCGACGCTGCGGCGGTCTACCCTCACCATGCGCAGATAGGCGTTCTGCACAACTTCCTCACCGTCATCCCGATTGCCGATCAGGCGCGATGCATAGCGCACCACCTCCTTGTGGTGACGTCTGAAGAGCAGACCGAGCCAGTGATTGAGAGAGCTTGCCATCAGCCACCCTTCCTAGCGAAGCGCGCCACGGCGGTCTTGGGGGTGGATTTCTTCAGGCATGATGCAAACTTCGCGGGAAAAGCTGCGGCTCGTCCGATGCGGCACGCTAATACTTGTCGATTATACTCATGTTTTAGAGCCCGACAAGCGCCTTTGCGCGAAAACGCGGGGATTGGATCGCCGGCACCGAACCCCGGATGGCTCCGGGCAGTCGGTACCGGCGGCATTTATTGCTGATCAGAAGAAAATCGATCCAGGCTCTGTTTCAAACGGCCTGTTCGAAGTCTGTCGAAACGGAAACCGTGTGCCACTGGGCAAGAAGATCGCGATCCGAAGCGTGCTTGGCCTCGATCGCAGCCACCGTGTCGCTGCCAAGCGGAAGCCGGACCGGCGGCTGCTCCGCATCGACGAACGCGATCAGTACGTCCGCAAGCCTGTCGGGGTTGCCCGGCTGGTTGTGGCTGATCTCCTTCGCCTTGCTGCGGACGGCACCTGCGGTCTCCGCATAGTCGCTGATCTCGATCGGGCTGACGCTCAGTGATGTCGAGTCGAGAAAATCCGTGCGGAAATAACCGGGCTCGATCGCCGTCGCGTAGATTCCGAGGGGCGCGAGTTCCGCCGCCAAAGCCTCGGTCAGTCCCTCGACGGCAAACTTCGTCGAGCAGTAAACGCCGAAACCGGGTCCGCTGCGGTAGCCGCCGACGGATGAGAAGTTGAGGATCCGCCCATGGCGTTGGCGACGCATGTGCGGCAGCACCGCGCGGGTCACGGCCAGAAGTCCGAAGACGTTGGTCCGATAGAGCGCTTCAATCTCGGGACCTGTCGCTTCCTCGACCGCGCCCAGGAGACCGTAGCCGGCGTTGTTGACCAGGATGTCGATGCGCCCGAAGCGCGCGATCGCCTGGCCCACAGCCTGATGCGCCTGGGCCTCGTCAGTGACGTCGAGCGCGACGGCCAGGAGATTGGGATGATCCCCGAAGCGGTCCGCGATCGCCCTGGGATTGCGCGCCGTCGCGACCACCTGATCACCCTTCGCCAGGGCCTTTTCAACGATAAGAGCACCAAATCCACGGGATGCGCCAGTGATGAACCACGTATGCATGTGAACCTCCGGTTTGTTTCGCCGCTCCATCGTCGGCGGCTGGGAAGGTTGTACTGCGAGACGTCTGCTGAGATAATCGACTGGAGTCTTGTTGAGTTGTTGAGTGGTATTCATCAATGCGAACCATATCGCCGTCCGACCTGTCGCCTTTCCTTGCGCTCGCCCGCCACCAGAGCTTCCGCCGTGCCGCCGACGAGATCGGCTGCACGCCGTCCGCACTCAGCCACGCCTTGAAGGCGCTTGAGGAGCGCCTGGACCTTAGGCTCTTCAACCGGACCACCCGCAGCGTTGCGCTGACCGAGGCGGGAGAACTTCTGCTCGCCCGCGTGGCGCCCGCCTTCCGCGACATCGAGGACGCCCTTGACGATCTCAACAATTTCCGGGGAGCGCCGATCGGACGGTTGAGGTTCAACACGGCGCGCGCTTCGGCAAAAATGGTTCTCCTGCCAATCGTCGCTCGGTTTCTCGAAAGTCATCCGAAGGTCAACATCGAGATCGTCGTCGATAACGACCTTGTCGACATGGTGTCGGAGGGTTTCGATGCGGGTGTTCGCTTTGGCGAGATCGTCGCGCAGGACATGATCGCCGTCCCGATCGGTCCGCGCCAGCGTACCGCGATCGTGGCAACACCTTCCTTCTTCGAGCGCCACGCAAGGCCTACCGCTCCCGAGCATCTGAAGGCGCTGTCCTGCATCGGACTGCGCTTCGGCAGCGGAAGGCTCTATGCCTGGGAGTTCGAGCGCGGCGGTGTCGAAGTTCAGGTCGAGGTGACCGGTGCCCTGATCGTCGATGACCAGGACATGATGGTCGACGCGGCCCTTCTCGGCGCGGGGATCGCCTTTGCCTTCGAGGACCAGGTGCGCGCGCTCATCGACGAGGGCAAGCTGGTCCGCGTCCTTGAAGACTGGTGCCCCTATTATGGTGGCTTCTATCTCTATTATCCGAGCCGACGCCAGATGCCGGTGGCGCTCAGGGCATTCGTCGATTTCGCCAGGGTCTGGGACAAGTCAACGCCTTGAGCCGTAACGGCGCAAGCGATCGTCGAGCCCGCTCGCTGCCCCCCGCCTTTCCGCGTAATGTCCGTGCAACCTCGCGTTTACAATCGTCTCGGCAAGGTTTTACTGACATCGGTCTATGCCGCCTCAATAAAAGCGTCAGCCGAACGGCGTTGCCGGTCCAACAACAGGTGCGGATAGTGTGGAAGCTCTGGCCACGGTCTCTCAAGCAACGTCTCATTGCACACTTGCTGGTTCTGCAGCTGGCGGTGCTTCTTGCGTTCGGCCTATCCTTCGTCACGCTGCTCGTCGTCGCTGACGAAGGCGGCGCGCTCGTCAGTCCCGCCCCGGTCGAGACGACGTTCCGCGCGATCAAGCGGAGTGCCGGCGGCAAGCTCGAACTCGCTGACACCGCGGAACTGGCACGCGTTCGTCGCGAGCAACCGCATTTCTGGTTCATCGCGCGCAGCGACGGGGGCGAGATCGTTCAGTCCGGCGACGTACCGGACATCTACCGCGGCATGACCGTGGCCCTCGACCGAATGACCTATTCGGACATCCGCGACGACGGCCCGCCATCGAACTATCTCGCCGTCATCCGGCGCATGACAAACGAGGAAGGCAGCTTCACCGTATTCGGACAGGGAACGCTTCTGAGCCAACCGTCGCTCATCCTCTCGTTCTCACGCCTGTTCGTCGCGCCGATGCTGGTGCTGCTCGCGCTCGTCACGATCTTCGCGGTGCCCCGCATCGTCAACCGGGCGATCCGGGGCATCTCCGATCTCGCCCGCGAAACGGATGAGATCAACATTACGCACCGGAGCCACCGGCTGGCCGAAACGGCGGTTCCGAGCGAGGTCCGCCCGCTCGTGCGCGGCATCAACAGCGCCCTTCACCGGCTCGATCAATCCTATGGCCAACATCAGCGCTTCATTCTCGACGCCGCCCATGAGCTGCGGACGCCTGTGGCCATTCTTCAGGCGCGGCTCGACTTGCTCGCCTCAGGGCCGGAGCGCGACCGGTTGATCTCCGACTGCGAGAGGATTTCAGCGCTTGCCGAGCAGTTGCTCGATCTGCAACGGCTGGAAGCCGACGCCAGGCCCTTCACCGCCGTGGACCTCGTCGCGCTCTGCCGCAACGTCGTTGCCGACCTTGCTCCGCTCGCCATCGACGAAGGCTACGACCTGTCGTTTGAACAAAACACCGAGCAGTCGCTGATACAGGGCGACGCAGTCTCGCTTGAACGGGCGGTTACCAATCTCGTCCAGAACGCGATCGAGCATGCCGGAAACCAGGGCGTGATCCTCGTACGGGTCGAGCCGGACGGCGTGATCGAAGTCAGCGACGACGGCCCGGGCATCCCGGAGGGGGAACGCGAGCGCGTCTTCGAGGCTTTTTACCGCCTCAAGCCGCGCGAACGAGGCGCTGGTCTCGGCCTCAATCTCGTTCTGCAGATCGCGCAGCGACACAAAGGCCGCGTGAGCATCCTGACCTCACAGAGCGGCGGTGCCTGCTTTCGGCTGGCCTTTGAGAACGGACGCATCTGAGCTGCAATCCGTAGTACCCCCAACAGGCAAGTGTGAGCGTAGTCCGAGTACTAGTCGTCCGGAAAGCGGCCGAAATGGGCCTTTTCGGCGGAAAAAAATCGATCCGGGATCTATTTCGGCGGTTGGAAAGCAAAATTTAACCATACTTCTCCATCTTTTGTCCATCAGTCGTCAAGAAGGGGACAATCCAGAAATCGCGCAGCGGCGTTCGCTCGCCGGGCTGAGAGCCTTTGTGAGATTTTCTGGCTTGATTTGCGTTGTTGAGTAAGATCATTCGCCCACAGTCTTTGCACCGTCTGTTGCGCCCATTGCTGATCACTTGCTGCGGCACCGCCCTCGTCGGCGCGGCTGCGTGGTCGCTTGTCGGCATGGCCGCGATCGGCAGTTCCTACGCGCATGGTTCCGGCCGCCTGCTGCCGAAGCCGCAGCTGCATTTGGCCGAGACGACCAAAGAGCGCGCCTGGGACAAGCACGCCAGAACCAACCAGGCGACGCGGCTCGTGGCCGCCGCCGCGGCGCAGCCCGTCATGGTCGCAAGCCTCGCTCCCAGCGAGGCGAGGTTCGGGCACGATGCCCTGTTCCCGATAGATGCGGAAACGATCGGCAAGAGCGCCCGGATTGCAGCCGCGGTGAAAAAGGCTGTTCTCTCGTCCGAGAAAGTCGCGAGCGACCCCGTTCCCGCTACCCAGGTTCACCATCAGATCGCCACGGTAAAGCTCCCGGCGCCAGAACGCTTCGCGCCGGTGGCGTCTGTTGCCATTGCCAAGAACCCGGTCCAGCTCGCCTACGCCACCCCCTCCCAGAGCCACGTGGAAGGCAGCGCCTTTTCGGCTCTGTTGACGGCGCCGTCCGAGGACGATCTCGCCGAACAACCGGACCAGGACCAGGCTGAAGACACGGCCGCCCTGCCGAGCCATGAGGACACGCCCTCGGTCGGTCCCATGCCGCAATTCCGCCCCCGCACCGCGCAAGCGGAAAAGCCGCCCGCCGAAGACGAAAAGCCTGCGACCAAGCAGGCGGAAGACGCAGCGGTGAAAAAGGAAGAAGAGACAGCCAAGGCAGACGCGGACGAAGCGCCGAAGAAGCAGAAACTTGCCTATGCACGGCCGGAAGATCCGACCGAGAACAGTGCCGGCACCGGTTTCGGCCAGGCGTTGCGTAACATGTTTGGCGGCGGAGCGAAGGCCGGCAACGGCGTCGCCGTCTACGACATCACCGCTGCCAAGGTCTATATGCCTGACGGCAGTGTGCTCGAGGCGCATTCCGGTATCGGCAAGATGGCCGACAACCCGCGCTACGTCGACGTCAAAATGACCGGACCGACCCCGCCGCACACCTACAATCTCAGGATGCGCGAAACGCGTTTCCACGGGGTCGAGGCAATCCGCATGCTGCCGGTCGACGGAAGGAACAAGCACGGCCGCGACGGTTTCCTGACGCATAGCTACCTGCTGCGCGGCAAGCGCGCGGAATCCCATGGCTGCGTCGCCTTCGCCGACTATCCGCGTTTCCTGACCGCCTTCAAGCAGGGCAAGGTCAAGCAGATCGTCGTGGTGCCGAGCGGCGGACGCGCGGCCGGCATGCGCCTGGCACAGAACGGCCGGAACTCCTGAGCGGAGCCGGCCAACGGTTGGATCGCAGGCAGCGGACGGTAAAGGTCTTTCGCTGACGAGGAACGGGCACTAAGATCCGGCCCTCGACAGGAGCGAGAACGAAGAGGACCGGGAGCCCGTCATGTGCCGAAACATCAAACCCCTGTTCAATTTCGAGCCGCCGGCGACGAACGCCGAGATCCATGACGCTGCGCTGCAGTTCGTGCGCAAGTTAAGCGGAACGAGCAAGCCGTCCAAGCGGAACGAAGCGGCGTTCGAGCACGCGGTCAATTCGATTGCGGCATGCGCGCAAGAACTGCTCGATGCGCTCGAGACGTCACAGCCCCCACGCAACCGGGAAGAAGAAGCAGCCAAGGCGCGCGCTCGATCCGCCCTCCGCTTCGCCTGACGGCGGCAAGAGGCTGGCCGCGCGCTCAGCCTAAATCGCAAATACCGTTGCCCGCCGCAGCGTCACGTAACCGGTGTCGCCGGCCTTCACGATCCGCTCCGGCTCCAGGTCCAACTCCAGCGGCACGCCACGCTCGGTCGTCGCGACCACCCGGCGGCCGCCAGGGCGATCCATCACCCGGCTGATATTGGCCGCGATACCCGGGCCTCCCGCCGCCCAGTCGAGATCGACCGGCCGGGCGTAAAGCTCGGCCTTGCCGTCGGCAATCCCTGCGGCATCGATGACCGCGCCATCGGCATAGGCCCGACCATCGCGCACCTCGGCGGGAAGCATGTTGGCATCGCCGAGGAACTTCATGACGAAGGCCGATTTCGGCTCGCGGCAGACCTCCTCCGGCGTCCCCTGTTGAACGATATGGCCATCCTTCAGGATCACCACGCGGTCGGCGAGATCGAGCGCCTCTTCCTGGTCGTGCGTGACGAAGAGCGTGGTGATGCCGAGCTCACTATGGATTTCGCGCAGCCAGCGCCGCAGCTCACGCCGGACATTGGCATCAAGCGCGCCGAAAGGCTCGTCCAGCAGCAGCACCTTTGGATCGACGGCAAGCGCGCGGGCAAGTGCGACGCGCTGGCGCTGACCGCCGGAGATCTGCGCCGGAAACCGTTCGCCGAGCCCTTCGAGGCGAACCAGGCGCAACAGTTCAGCGACCCGCGCATGGATGGCCGCCTTGTCGCGCTTGACCTTCGAGACCTCCATGCCGAAGGCGATGTTCTGCGCCACGGTCATATGCGGGAAAAGCGCGTAGTGCTGGAACACGAAGCCGACGCCGCGATCGCGCACCGGGATGTCGGTCGCATCCTGGTCGCCGAAATAGATGTGACCGCCATCGGCGAATTCGAGGCCGGCAACCATGCGCAATATCGTCGTCTTGCCAGAACCGGAGGGCCCAAGCAGCGCGACGAGCTCGCCGCTTTCGATCTCCAGGGAGACGTCCTTGACGGCACGGAAGGTTTGGAAAGTCTTGACGACGTGGTCAAGGCGGATCTTCATGATGCATTCTCCGCGGAATTGGCAACTGGGCGGACGCGGCCCGCCCCTTGGCGCTCCAGAGCGACCTTGGCGATGATGGTGAAGACGGCGATGAGCGCCAGAATGGACGCCGACGCAAAAGCGCCCGCCGCCTGATAATCGTGATAGAGCAGCTCGATATGGAGCGGCAGGGTGTTGGTCTGGCCACGGATGTTACCAGAGACGACCGAAACCGCGCCGAACTCGCCCATCACGCGCGCATTACAAAGGACGACGCCGTAGAGCAGCGCCCACTTGATGTTGGGCAACGTCACCGAAAAGAAGGTGCGGAAGCCGGAAGCGCCGAGGGAAACGGCCGCCTCTTCGAGATCGCGCCCCTGGGCCTGCATCAGCGGAATGAGCTCCCGGGCGACAAACGGCGCGGTGACGAACATCGAGGCGAGCACGATGCCTGGAATGGCAAACAGGATCTTGATGCCATAGGCATCAAGTGTCGGACCAAACAGGCCCTGCAGCCCGTAGACGAAGAGATAGGCAACACCCGCGACGATCGGTGAAACCGAGAACGGGATCTCGATCACCACCAGCAGGAAGCCCTTGCCGCGGAAATCGAATTTGGTGATCGCCCAGGCGGCGGCCACGCCGAAGGCGGTGTTGACGGGTACGGCGATCAGCGCCGCAAGCACGGTCAGCATGATCGCATGGCGCGTGTCGGGATGCAGGATCGTGTCGCGATAGACCTGCCAGCCTTTGGCAAAGGCTTCGACACCGATGATCAGCAGCGGCGCGAGAATGAGGAACGCGCCGATGATCAGCACGACGCCGATAAGGGCGCGGCGGAACACGGGGCCGTCACCGACCCGCGGCAGCGTGCGTACGGTCTTTTTGAAACTCATGGTCAAGACCTCCGCGTGTAGCGCAGCGCCCGCGCCTGCAGCCAGTTGGTTACCGCGAGCATGAGGAAGGCCGTGAGCAGCAGGACGGACGCGATCGCCGCGGCTGCCTGATAGTCGTATTCCTCAAGCCGGATGAAGATCAGCAGCGCGGTGATCTCGGTCGACATCGGCTGGTTGCCGGCGATGAAGATGATCGCGCCGAATTCGCCGAGCGAGCGGGCGAAGGACAAAGAGACGCCGGCGAGAAGCGCCGGTGTCAGTAGCGGCAGAATGACCTTGCGGAAGATCGCGAGGTCCGAGCCGCCAAGCGACTGGGCTGCCTCCTCCAGCGCCGGATCGAGATCCTCCAGTACCGGTTGCACCGTGCGCACGATGAAGGGCAGCGAGGTGAAGCACATGGCGATCATGATGCCGATAGGCGTATAGGCAACCTTGATGCCGTAGTTTTCGAGGATTGAGCCAAACACGCCGTTGGTCGTGAAAAGTGCGGTCAGCGAAATGCCGGCAACGGCCGTCGGCAAGGCAAACGGCAGGTCGACCATGGCATCGACGATGCGGCGCCCCGGAAAGCGGTAGCGCACCAGCACCCAGGCGAGCGCCAGGCCGAAGAAGAGATTGAAGAGCGTCGCGCCAAGGGCGGCCGTCACGGTGACGCGATAGCTTGCGAGTGCCCGCGGCGACGAGACGATCTGCCAGTAGTCGAGAGGGCCGAGGCTTGCGGCCTTGAACACGAGGGCTGCCAGCGGCAGAACGACGATCAGGCTCACATAGAGCAGCGTCACCCCCAGCGACAGGCGTAACCCGGGCAGGACATTGCGTCTCAAGCGTTCATTTCCTTGTCATGTCATGGTGAAACCCGGCAGACGGTTCGTCTGCCGGGTTGACTGAATGCGAGTTTAAAGAGCGATCAGCGGCTGCCGTAGAGCTTGTCCAGAATGCCGTCGGAAGCGAAGTGCTCTGCCTGGATCTTGCTCCAGCCGCCAAAGACGTCGTCGACATTGACGAGGCGAATGTCGGGGAACTGCGCCTTGAATTCCCCGGCGACCTTTTCGTTGCGGACGCGGTGGCCGAACTCGGCGGCGATGCGCTGGCCTTCCTCGGTATAGAGGAAATCGAGATAGGTCTTGGCGAGCGCCTGAGTGCCGTGCTTCTCGGCGACCTTGTCGACGACCGCGACCGGGAACTCGGCGAGCAGGCTGACCGACGGGATGACGGCCTCGACCTTGTCGGCGCCATACTGTTTGGCGATGCTGCGGGTCTCTGCCTCGAAGGTGATCAGGACGTCGCCGGTTTCGCGCTCGACGAAGGTGGTCGTCGAGGCGCGGCCGCCGGTGTCGAACACCGGAACGTTGTCAAAGATCTTGGTAATGTAGGCTTCGATCTTCGCCTCGTCGCCTTCATAGGCCTCCTTGGCCCAGGCATAGGCCGCCAGATAGGTGTAGCGCGCATTGCCCGACGTTTTCGGATTGGGGAAGACAGCGTGAACATCGTCACGGGCGAGATCGGACCAGTCCTTGATGTTCTTCGGGTTGCCCTTGCGCACCAGGAAGGACGGGAAGGAATAGAAAGGCGAGGCATTGTTCGGGAACGCCTTCGCCCAATCCTTGGAGACAAAGCCGTTCTTGGCCAGGAACTCGATATCGGTGGTCTGGTTGAAGGTGACGACGTCGGCTTCCAGGCCTTCGAGGATCGAGCGGGCCTGCTTCGACGTGCCGGCATGCGACTGGTCGATGGTCACGCCCGGATGCTGCTTGATGAAGGCCTCGTTCTCGGCAACGAAGAGCTCGCGGGAAACGTCGTAGGAGGCGTTGAGAAGCTTCGTCGGCTCCTGTGCCAGCGCAGGGGTCACAAAGTGCGCGACAAGGGTGGCGCCGAGGATGAGGAGGCGTTTCATGCGGTTCTCCGGTGTTGATGCTGACCCAGAACCTATCGGCAGGCGTGTGGGAGCGCGAGGGAACGCGGACCCTGGTTGTGCCAAGCCTTAGAAATTTCGTCTCGTTTCCGCTCAGTTTCGCGGAGTTTTTGCCTCAGCTTTCCCAAGGCAACCAATAGCTTACAGTCAGGGCTTATTCAGCACGCGCCACACGTCGATATGGTCGGCCCGTTGACGATAGAACACGAGGTATGGGTACCTCTTCAGACCGACACTTCGCCAATGAGGGAGCGCCAGTTCGTAGGCAAAGCGCAACGAACCGGATTCCGGACGCGCAACAATCAACGCGTAGGCAGCCTGAAACGCGTCGCCAAAAGCGTGAGCGACGTCAGCCCCAGCCTACGTTGCATAACACTCGATCGCCGCCTCGACGTCGCTGCTGGCCGGTTGACGCGAAATGACCGGCTTGTTGCTCACTTGGCCGATCGACCACGAACTCGGTCACGCAAATCGGCGAAGTAGCCAGCGTCGGTCGGGTCGGCTTGTGCGGAAGAGGCACCATCGAGCAATAGCCGACGCAGATTGAGCCAGTCCTGATCCCGGCGGATCAACTCCCGGATAGACTCGCTGCTCGTACCATAGCCTCGCCGGGCGACCTGCTCGTCGACGAAGCTTTTGAGAGAGTCCGGGAGGGAAATGTTCATGGTGTTCATGGGTGGCAGAATAGCGCATTCGGCGAAAACTGGCATGAATGGTGATCTTTAACACCAGAGCCGATCGCCTTACGCGGGGAACCTCTCGGCCGCAGCAATATGACAATCGGGGACTAGATACATCCTTAGCGCTTTGACTAGATAGGCGTTCAAGGCAGGGTTGGCGATTCGATGACGATATACTTCAAGGCAGGAATTTCCGATGAAACGGCGCTCGGGATGATCGAGCGGTGTTTCTCCGATGCGAACGACTATGACGGCTATCTCGACATTTTTGCCGACTACACCGAAAAGACCGTCTCGTGGAGCAAGGGCAGATCCGTCGAGGAGTTCAAGGACCAGATCACCGAGGCGCTGCGCGCGGCCTGGGAAGCTTCGCCCTTCTGGCAGGTCTATGAGCGCCGCGAAGAGCGGGACGACGCTGGCACCAACGAAATTCGAAGGGCAGCGATCGCCCTGACCCGCACCTATGGCGGCGTGGTCGTGATCACGCTCAGCCTGCTTGGAAGGCGCAGCAGCGCAAATGACCTCGAGCTGGTGTTCGTCTGCTTCCAGGAAGATGCGCAACGCCGGAATTTCCGCGTGCGTTATGACGGGAAGTTCATTCCGTCCTTGAACGCCTGACGCCCCTACCCTGGGCCATGGAGTCGAAGGGCGATGACAACCGAATATGATGCCGATGACGCCTTCGCCCTGATCGTTGCAAGTTACCGCCAGGTGACCGGCAAAGAGCTGGTCGACCATCCGTTCGACGGCCGCTGGCTCTACGAGAGCGCACCCTTTGCGCTTTTGGCGCACGACCGGTCGGAGGACCCGCGTTTCTTCTACGCGAACAAAACCGCCCAGGCCTGCTTCGGCTACAGTTGGCAGGAGTTCATCGGCATGCCGTCGCGCCTCTCGGCCGAGGCGCCGAACCGCGAGGAACGGCAGCGTCTTTTAGACAGCGTCTCCACCAAGGGCTTCATCGATAGCTATCGCGGCCTTCGGATCGCCAAATCCGGACGCCGCTTCTGGATCGAGAACGCCATCGTCTGGCAATTGGTGCGCGCCAACGGCGAACATGCCGGCCAGGCCGCCATGTTCCACAGCTGGAAGGATTTGTAAGCGCGCTGCCCAAGGCGGAGGGTGTGCTCCTGTCTGCTTCCTCTCAATTCAACAGCCGGACCAGTGCCAAAGCGACGCCGGGCGACAGCGTGATGATCGCCAATCGGATGAGGTCGGCAATGACGAAGGGCATGACGCCACGATAGGTCTCAACGATCGGAACGTCGGTCGCCAGCTTGTTGATGATGAAGACGTTGAGGCCGATCGGCGGGGCGGAAAGACCGATGCCGACGACGATGAGCACGAGAATGCCGAACCAGATGGCAACGTCCTCGGTCGGCATGCCCAAGTCCAGCGTCAGGATGATCGGAATGAAGACCGGCAACGTCAGCAGGATCATCGCCAGTTCATCCATGACGGCGCCGAGCACCAAATAGGTGACGAGCATGCCGCAGATGACGACATAGGGCGGCAGGCCCGACTGTCCGACCATTGAGGCCAGCGTCGCCGGCATCTGCGTTAGCGCCAGAAACGCGCCAAAGACCTCGGCACCGAGCAGGATCAGGAAGATCATCCCGCTCGTTTCAGCCGTCTGCAGCAGCGCGTTTTTCAGGGCGCCAAGGCTCAGGGTCCGTTGCAGCAGCCCCACCAGCAGCGTTACGGCGGCACCCACCGCGGCACCTTCCGTCGGTGTGAACACTTCGCCATAGATGCCGCCGACCACCGTGACGGCAACCGCCGCCGCGGGCACGATCGCAAAGTCCGCAGCCAGCAGCAGCAGGCCGAATATCGCCAGCAATACGCCCCCTACCGTCCCGAGCGAGCCGAGCAGCCAGCCGATCGCGCCACCGGCAAAGATGATCAGCCCTACGGGCCTCGCCCAGAAAGGACGGGGGGTTCGAACCGCCTCGGTCGCTGTGACCGGCGGCGCGAGATCGGGTTTGCGCCGGACGACGACGGCGATCGCGATCAGATAGAAGGCGGCCGCCAGCAGCCCCGGCACCAGGGCGGCCTGAAACAGCTTGGCGATGTTCTGCTCGGCGGTGATCGCATAGATCACCAGGATGACGGATGGGGGAATGAGGATGCCGAGCGTGCCACCAGCGGCAATCGTCCCGGTGCCAAGACCGACATCGACGCGCGCCCGGCGCAGTTCCGGCAGGGCCGCACGCCCGAAGGTCGCCGTGGTTGCGACCGACGAGCCGCAGATCGCGCCGAATCCGGTGCAGGCGGCGATGACCGCCATTGGCATTCCGCCCTTGAACCGTCCGAAGCCTCGCTCGGCGACGCGAAAGAGCGTTGCGGCGATGCCCGATTGCTCGGCAAGCGCGCCCATCAGGATGAAGAGCGGTATGACCGAAAGCGTGTAGCTGGCAAACTGGCTGTAGGTGTTGGTCTGCAGATAGTAGACCAGCGCATGCGGGCCAGAGAGATAGGCATAACCGGCAGCGCCCACCGCAAGCATGGCAAGGGCGATCGGCATCCGGATGGCGATCAAGAGCAGCATGGCTGCGAATCCGACGAAGGCAATGGCAAAACCACTCATCGGCCGCCTCCGATTTTCAAGAGGGAAACGGAAACTCCGATGATGGCTGCGAGCGCCGCCAGCGCCGCACAGGTCAGATAGACTGGCCAGATCGGCCAGGGCAGCTGGATCAGCGTCGTCCCGTATCCCCTCGCCTCCAGGCCACCGGTAAACAGACCCCAAGCAAAAAACGCCAGGCAGCCGGCCAAAAGCAGGTCCCAAAGGCCGTCGATGACCCGCGTGACGCGTGCGGGGAGAGCCAACGTGAAGGTATCGACGGCAATATGGCCGTTGCGGGCCTGTGTGTATGCGAGAAAGGAGAAGGCGGCGACGCCGACCGCCACCTCCACCAGCTCGTAGTCGGCCGGCACCGGCCGATTGAACAGCCATCGGCCCAGCACGCTGACGGTGACCAATCCCGCCGCAAGGCAAAGAAGCGTGCCGCCGATCAGTGCCAAACCGGCCGCGAGGCGTTCGACTTCCCTGCGGCGCGGCACGCTCACCGCGTCCTCGTATCCTACGTCTTCCATTGTTGAGGCCTCGTGCTGTTGGTTCATGCAGCGGCGCGTTCAGGCGCCACGTTCACGCGAGTACGGCCGGCAGTGCGCTCAGGCGCCCGAATATTTCTGCACAAGCGCCTGCGCCGTGGCGATCAGCGCCTTGCCGTCGAGGTCCTTGGCCTTCATGTCCTCGATCCACTTGTCGTGGACGGGTCTGGTTGCCTCCACCCACTTCGCCTTTTCGTCCTCGCTGATCGTGCTGATTGTTCCTTCTCCGGATGTCTCGATTGCCGCGCGCACTTCGGCACCGACGCTGTCCCACATCTCGCCGGCCTTCTTGGCGAAGGCCATGCCGCTGTTGGCGTCCAGCACGGCCTTGAGGTCGGCCGGCAACCCGTCGTACTTGCCCCTGTTCATCGCCAGGAAGAAAGTTGCGGTATAGAGCGTCGGCGAGCCCGGGATTTCGGTATGGAACTTGGTGAGCTCGTTCACCTTGATCGAGGGAACCACTTCCCACGGGAGCACGCAGCCGTCGATCGACCGCTGGGCCAGTGCTTCGGGCACCTGCGGAATGGGCATGCCGACCGGCGTCGCCCCCAGTGCCGCCAGCGCCTCACCGGCAAGGCGCGTCGGATTGCGAAGCTTCAGCCCGGCGAGGTCCGCTCCGGTCTTCACTTCCTTATTGGTGTGGATCAGGCCCTGATCATGCGCCCAGAAGCACAAGAGCTGGGTATCGCCAGTTTCCTTCAGTACGTGCGTCTGGCCATATTCCTGGCAGGCTTGCGCGTTGACGGTCGCCTCCTTGGCGGCGACGAATGGCAGTTCGAACACTTCCGTGGACGGGAAACGTCCGGGCGTGTTGCCGGGTAAGGTCCAGACGATATCGACGACGCCGTTCGACGCCTGATCGTAGAGCTGCGGCGGCTTTCCGCCGAGTTGCATGGCCGGGAAGATGTCGACCTTCAGCGCACCGCCGCTTTGTTCTGCCAGCAATTTCGCCCATGGCGTCAACAGCCGCTGATGAACGTTGGATGCCGGCGGCAGGAAATGGTGCAGCTTCAGCGTGACTGTTTCCTGGGCGCGCGCCGCACCGATTTTCAGAACGAAGGGCGCTGCAAGCAGAGCGCCGCCGGTCTTCATCAAATTCCGTCTGCTCAGTTTCATAGGTTCCTCCCTGTCGACCCCACATTCACGCGCGGCGAACATCGCATGCACGCACCTGATCCTTCACGGCCATCCGGCGGGCAGATCTCCCTGGTCGCTTGAAACTTCCCTTTGCTCCTCATCGGAAAGCTTCAATCCATTAACATGTTAAGTTTATTTTGAACCGACTGTCAAGCGACGGCATCGGGCGACAAAACGGCATGGCGGATCACCCGGACACGTCCTCGTGAACGGGCCCGCTCGAGCCTTCCCGTAAGGATTTGAACCAGTAACGCGCCAGGAGATGGGATCAGAGCGTGAGCGTCTGCACAGTCCCCGCATATTCGCAGTCGAGCTTCCAATCGGCGCCATCCTGCCGGACGTGGAGAAAAGTCGCACCGTCGCCGGGAGCCGGCCGGGTCGCGTCGACGATGCAGTGATAGCGCTTGGCCTTGTAGTCGAACTCGAACGTCTCCTGCTCGACGATATCCTCGTCGATCCCGTTTGCAAAAGGATAAGGCGCATACATTGCCGCGGTGTGGATCGAATGCACGGTCGTGATCGGCGTGCCGTCCATTTCCGTCAGAAGCGCCGTTGCAATGCAGCCCCGGTGTTCATCACCGGAGAGGAGCACGACATGCTTGATCTTTCCGGCGGCGATGGCGCCGAGAACATCACGCAGACTGTTCGGATAGCCATCCCAGCCATCGGAACGCAGCGCACTCAGGTTGTCCGGGCTGAGGCTGGCATCGCGCTGGATCGCCCGGCGATGACGCGGGAGAAACATCGATGGCGACGCTATGAACTTCGGGCCATTTTTTAAAAGCCACGTCTCCAGGTCGCTCATCGTCTCGCCGACGCCCGTCTTGAACAGGGTCGCATTGGCAAGCCCGGCGCCGATCTTGCGGTGCGTCCTTTCGCTGCGCGTGTCGAGCAGGAAGAAATGGAAGCCCTCGTAGTCGAACGTCTTCAGCTTGGGATCCACTCCACGCTGGTATTTCTCGAAGGCCGCGAAACCCTCCTTCTTCAGCTTGGCATTCGTATCGATATCGTTCGGAGAGGCGAGCGGCTCCCAGTTGTCGTCGATCTCATGGTCGTCGAGCAGCATGAACGATGGTATGCGGCGCAGGACCTCGCGCACGCTGCGTTCCTGCAACCAAGCTTCGTAAGGGAGGCGATACCTGTCATCGCTCGCGGCCGGATCGTAGAGCCCTGCGGTCGGATCCACATAGACCTGATCGCCGACGAGGAGCGCGAACTTCGGCTGGATACCCACCCCCGCCCCTATTCTGTCAGCGACCTCGGCGAAGGAGCGATAGGCAACCTTCCTGTCGATGAACCCGGCCGGGTACTGGCACGAAGCCAGGATGAAGCTGGTGCCGGCGGGCGAAGGCTGAACAGGAGGAGCGAGCGGGGAATCGTAGGGGATAACGCCGTCCATCATTGCCCGGTCCTGCTCGACCAGATTTTCCAGAACCGACGCTCCCATAAGGAAGTTGAGGTTCATCGAGGAACTTGCAGGCGTCGCCGTCTGCGGAGCGGCGCCGACCGTCAGGTTGGTCGTCGGGGTCGTGTCCTTGTAGACGAGGCGGTTCGGCGAAAATTTCACAGCCTTGCCCGGATTGATGTCGGGCTGCGGCGCATCCATCATCCGCGAGGCGGCCTGCGAGATCCGCTCGAAACGCTGATAGGGAAGTACCTCCAGCACCCTCTCCGGGTTCTCGTTCGACTCGCGAAGCAGCGCCCGATAGACGACGCCATTCTTGGCGAGCGCGTAGTATGTCTCCTCAATGAACGGCGGCAGAAGCTTGTCTTCCGCGTAGGCAAGCAAGACGAGCAACGCGTTTCCCGGGAAGTTCGGATCATACCCCGGCATTGATGTCGGGAGCGGCGCCTTGAACGCATCCCAGTGGTTGTCGCGCAACGCCGGGGACCAGTAGACCATCATGTGGCTGACGATGTAAGGCAGATCCCAGGGCTGGCCATCCGGGCGCTGGATGTCGTCGCCGTTTACCAGCACGCGCAGCATGATCACGCCCTCGGTCTGGCGGATCGACGGCAGCGTGCCAAGGCGAATGGTCAGCTCGCCGTTCTCCTCGGTAATGATCGGCCCGATCCAGGGCGGGTAGGCCGTCATCTCGGTGTCTGCGGCCACAGGCTGGCGTTGGATGTTCTGGTCGAGGAAAGCTTCGATCTTCTGCAAGGTCGCATGCCGGGTCGTCCCGATAAGGGCGTCCTGGTGACCGGCGCCGGGGTTGAGATAGGGTTCCAGGTAGACACGACCTGCATCGTCGAAGACGCGGCGCATGCGGTCGACGGTGGCAGGATCCGTGAGACCGTTGCCCGATCCATGGACGCTGAAGGTGGGGAACTTCCACTTATCCTGCAGGACTTCTCGTGACACCAGTCGGTTTTGCCCCCGGAAGTCGGTGAGCATGGCATTACGCACGAAATGCACCGTCGTGGAGACCGTATTGAGGCTGAGCGCGCCGAAATGCTCGTTGATGAAGCGCAGCATTTCGGGCTCCATGTTGGCGACGTTGAAGTCGCGTCCGTAGAGCGCGTCCATCCGGTGCCGGGTTCTTGTCCACGGCGTCCGCTTCCATGGCCAGATCGGATTTTCCACGTCGAACTCCTCGACCGGGTAAGGAAGCGTCGAAAGCACGCGGTCCCAAAGGTCATCGGCGAG
This sequence comes from Ensifer sp. Root423, assembly GCF_001426275.1. Classification (NCBI taxonomy): domain Bacteria; kingdom Pseudomonadati; phylum Pseudomonadota; class Alphaproteobacteria; order Hyphomicrobiales; family Rhizobiaceae; genus Ensifer; species Ensifer sp. Root423. The sequence continues at coordinate 25,555 of NZ_LMEG01000003.1, forward strand.
CGTCGGCTTATCCGGATTGAAGCTGTAGCTGTCGGGCAGGAAGCCGAGAAGGTAACGCACCGCATAGGCGCGGAAGATGTTGGCAGGCGTAAAGACCACCAGCGGACCGACCTGCGTGAAGGCCACCCGGTCAACGAGGTCCTGGATCTTACCCTCCAGTGTGGCGATGCTGAAAACCATCGTGCCCATGCAATGGGCGATGACGTCGAGTTTCGGCACACCGGTCTGTGTGGCGATCGTCCGCAACACCAAGGGCACGTCTTCCTTGCCGATTTCGTCGAAGCTCCAGGCCGCACTTGCGGTCGGGTGCGCCGGGCTGGTTCTGAGGTCGGCGATCCAGACATCACGCCCCGTCTTCCAGAAATGGCTGGCGAAGTTGGGATTGACGGCGTGGTGGGCAAAGGTCGTCCCGCCGGCGCTGTATCCGTGGATCATCACCAGCGGCCGCTTCGTCGTGCCCGGATAGGGATAGCGGGTTAGCAGTACTTTCCCGACAACCGGCGGGCCGCCGAGTTGAGGCTTGCTCGTTCCGACGACGAGCGTCTGTCGTTGCGCCGCGACCGTGCCGCCGCCCTTGATCTTCAACTGCGCCGGCGGGCGGAAATCCACCGCGTCGTTTGCCGGGTCCTTGTCTTTATCGGGTGCACGGAAACTCCAGATATGCATTCCCAAAAGCAGCCGGAGAAAATACCCGAGGAAAGTCAGGAGCGCTCCGATCGCGGCGACGCCGTCACGCTGTTCCGTGATGCGCACGAGCGGCACGCCGATGCGGGCGAGATAGTCAAGGTCGAGCGTCAGCACGCGCCCGCCGGACGCTGCCTCCAACCCCGGAAATTGCTCCAGCGCGACTTCCATGAGCTGACGCCAGGGATTGGAACGCCGATCATAGGTGAAGCGCTTGGTGCCGACGATACGATCGCCCGCAAGCGAGATGCCACCGGTGATCGGGTCCGGCGCGCCGACCTTCAGATCATAGACGAAGGCGCGGATCTCGCCGGACCGGCTGGCGATGGCAAGACCTGAGCGGACGCGCTCAAAGAAGCCGGGCCCACCGTCGCCGTCGACGATCGCCTGATAGCTGTCGCGCAGGCCTCGGTTGAGCACCCATGCCTTGCCGGCACGCCAGATCCTGCCGCCGACCCACGTCGACTGGCGCTCGAGGACCCGCAGGCTGCCGGTCAGGGGCGCCGTAAAGACGGCGATCGCCTGGAGCTTCTGCTCCACCAGACCGGCGGGCGCCCATGTCTGATGGAGATTGTCCCACTGATCCGCCGGAAAAATTCGGATCATGCTGCGGGCCAACGGCACGGAGGCGTCGGTCGCGACCTCAAGGGTTCCATCGCCACCATTGCTTGGCGCCAAATCGGCCAGCGCCTTCGGCTCGAAACGCAGTGTGAGCTCGACAACTCTCGTTTCAGAGGCCGTCCCGGGCGCTGAAAACCTGACCCGGCCGGCAAGGCGCTCGATGATCTCGGCATCGGTATCAGGGGCAGGTGCAGCGGCATCGGTTTCACGAAACACCGGGCGGACCAAAGCTAGGCCGGGCGCCGCAGGGGCCGGGGCGACATAATTCCAGGCGGCCGCGAGTGTCTCCGAGGCGCGCAGGGCCACTGCCGCTATGGTGAGCGCCGGATTGGTGCCAAGCGCCGTCGGGATAATCGAGCCGTCGAGGACCACGAGGCCACTATGGAAGTCGTTCGGGAGCTCCGATTTGAAAACACGCCCCAAATGATCGACGACGCCCGTCGCGCCGGTGTTGCCCATCACGCAGCCACCGAGCGGATGCACGGTGGTGAGCGGACCGCGCTTGTTTTGCAGCAGCCAGTTCAGGCTGGCCGGCAGGAGCTTCCAGACGGGATTGGCGATGACGCGCCCGCCCGTATTCTTCGCCAGCCGTGCCAGCGCCTCAACCTCGGTGTCGAAGATCGGCAGGGACGGCAGATCGTCCCAGCGCATCCGCGCCGTGCCGTCATCGCTGTCGGAAGCCGTTTCATCCAGTTCCATACGCCCGGCGGCGCCGTCATCGGCCATGACGGCATAGACGGCGGAATGTTCGATCCTGCCGGTCGGCGCCACATAGGCGTCGTCGTCCGGAAAGCCCCGCGTATGCGTCGACCAGTCGAACCGGTCGAGCCCGTGAAGCGTGTTGAGCGTTGCAAAGATCTCGGTGAAGGCGAGGCGCAAGCCAGCTGGAACGGAGAGTTCCTCGATCAGAACACCTGCCGTTTTTCGAAGATCGAGCACGCCGGTGATGGTGGGTCCGATCGCACGCTTGGAGGGCTGCACGGCCTCGTCCGAGACGGTATTGACCGGATTTGACGTGGCATAATCGGTCACCAGCATGTCGCCATTGGTCGAGCAATGGTTGCCGAAATGCACGGAGAGGCTGAGGCCTTTGGCCTGTGAGCGCTTCAGGATTTCGAACGAGCCGAGCGTGCCCGCCGCCAGCACGACCTTGCCTGCGCGCACCTGCAGCACGTCGCCGTCGCGTGCGCGCAGGGCCGCGTCGGTGTAGACGCAATCGACGATCCAGTTGCCGCCGTCCGGCTTGACGCTGAGCACGGTCGCGCCGCTGAAGATCTCTGCCTCGTTGCGCAGCGCCGTCACGAGCAGGTTGACGTCGAGCGAGTTCTTTGCGCCGAAATTGCAGCCCGTCGCGCAGTCGCCGCAGCGCACGCATTTATTGAGCCTGACATTTCCCGAGCTCACCGTGTCGGTCATCGCGACCGTAATCGCTGCCTCGCGAAAACCCGTCGACGCGATGCTGCGGAAGGACTTGTGTTTCTGGGGAATGCCGTCGGGATGTTTCGAGATGCTGTTGGGGACGCCGTTTGCGGTGCCGCCCAGAAGCTCGCCCGCACGATCATAATACTGCCGCCAGGTCGTCAGGTCCTTGAGGTCGTCGGGCCAGCGCGTGTGAAACACGCTCTCGTCGGGAACTTCCATGACGCCGGCATTGATCAGCGAACCGCCGCCGACGCCGTTTGCGACCACCGTGACGACCTCCGGGCCGATCCGCACGTCGACCAGCCCTTCCTTGTTGCGATCGCGGCGGATATGGCGAGGCAGTTCGGCAAGACCTGTTGGAAACGCGCCCGGCAGATACTCCTTGCCCCGCTCGAGCACCCCGACCTTGATCGGAGCGCCTCCCTTCGTGCGGCCGGCCATGGTGGCGGCAGCGATTGCGCCGCCATAGCCACTGCCGACGACCAGAACATCAAAGTGGAGCGCCGCCGGCGTCTTCCGAACCCGGTCGACCAGCCTTTCGAAACCCTGGGAAATCCACGCGGTGTGCGAGGTGTTGTCGAAGTCAATGCTGGCCATGGTCGCCTCCGGGACGTCGGTCTCGGGCACGGTGCGGGTATCCGTAGCTCCAATCGGACATAACGCTCTCCATAAGATGCGTCTGACGCCTGAACTCGGTGTGCGAGCCGCGATGGCTCATGTCTTTCGGTGATCCCCAACAGGGGGCATCGACATCCGGGAAGAATGCAAAAATCCGAAACCTGCGCGGTTTCTGCCAAAGCCGATCGATCGAAGTCGGCTAGCCCTCTTAGCGATTGCTAAATAATATGCGAGAGTCAGCAAATCGGCGAGGGATAAATGCACTTCTGCGCGAAGATGGCCCCTGTTTCGCGCATTTCGTGATCAATCACCGCGCGAAGGAAACATGGAGACGATCGCAAAATCGCTCGAAGGGTTTTTGCCGCTGAACTTGCTTGGCCGGCTTCACGGCTCTCACGGAGAGCGGCCGTCGGCGGTAGAGTTTCCGGCCGCCGTGATCTTTGTCGACGTCTCGCGCTATACGGCCCTCGTCGAGCAACTGGCGCGGCGCGGCAAGGAAGGGCTGGTGCAGATCCCGAAGCTGCTCAGTATTTCGTACGCGCGTTGCGCCGACCATGTCTGCGACCGGGGCGGCGAAGTCCTCCTCTTTGCGGGTGACTCGCTTCTGGCCTATTGGCCCGCCGACGAAACGGGTCTGGCGCGCGCGGTCAAGAGTGCGGCCGAGTGCGCCGAAGCGATCTGCAAGGAGAGCCGCGAGCAGCGAAATCCGGGTGCAGGCGAAATCGGACCTACCCTACATATCGGCATCGGCGCCGGGCAGCTCTGGGCGGCCGCCATCGGCGGCCAGCCGGTCTGGAACCTTGTGGCTGGGGGCGATGCCGTCGTTCAGGCCGCAAGTGCGCAGACACTTGCCCATCGCTGGGAAGTCGTTCTGTCACCAGAGGCGGCAAATGCCCTGACCGATGGCGAGGCAAATGCGCGCGCGCCCGCCGCTGCTCCAGCGCATCCGCACATCGCGCACGAATGGCTCGTCGCATTCCTGCCGATGCAGCTTCAGGAGTTGCTTGGCCCCTCGCCGACGATGATGGGCATCGAACCCGCATCCCCCAACGCCTTAGCCGAAGGCAATGTCCATCGCGATGCACGGCTGGACACGCTTGCGGAGATCAGACCAGTGTCCGTCATTTTCGTCCGGATAATCGGTCTGCAACACCAAGATGCCCAAGCGCTCGTCCGACACCAGAACCTCTGCGCAACGCTTCAGGCGATTTCGCACCGCTACGGCGGCCCTCCGGGCGAACTCCTCTTCGACGACAAGGGGCTCGTTTATCTCTGCGCTTTCGGGACACGCGGGACGTTTCACCGCGACGACCCGGCCCGCGCCGTGGATGCCGCCCGCGCCATCGGTCGCCATATCACGGAGATGGGGCTTGCCGTCTCGGTCGGCGTGGCGACGGGCGAGGCCCTGTTTCGAGTCGTCGGCAGCACGCGCCGGCGACAGCTGATGGTTCTCGGCACGCCGGTCAATCGCGCCGCGCGCCTCGTCACGACCGTCTCCAATGATGTGCTGTGCGATGCGCCGACCGAAAGGGCAAGCCGGGCGTCCTTCGATTTCGAGCAACGCGGAACCGTCCAGCTGGCGGGACTTGGCGACGTGGCGCCGGTCTTTCGGCCTCTTGAGCCGAAGTCGCGGGCCCTGTCTGCGGCAACGCTGATTGGCCGAGAGCGGGAACTCGCTTTCCTGCAGCATGCTTTCGAGGAGACGCGCGGCGGTTCGAGCCGTCTTGTCGTCATCCTGGGCGAACCCGGCATCGGCAAGAGCAGGCTGGCTGCCACCTTTACCGAGAATCTTCACGCCGCGGGAGTGGCGATTGCCGTGACGCTCGCCGAACGGGACGACCGGCGAAGCTCGCTTCTGGCCTGGCGACGCGTTCTTGAAACGCTTTTGGGATTGCCCGCCGAAAGCGATGGCCTCGTCCTGCTCGAAAGCATTACCGCGCGCATCCGCACGGCGCCGTGGATCGCAGACCGCCTGCCCCTTCTTAACGACCTGCTGGCGATCGAGATCGAGCAGAACGAGGGAACGCGCCACCTGGAAGGTGCCCACCGCGCCGATGCGACCATGCGCCTCCTCGGCGATATCCTCGGCGTCTTGGCGCCACGGCCGTTCGCCCTCGTACTCGAAGACAGCCAGTGGCTGGATTCCGCCTCCTGGCGGCTGGTCGAATGGGTGCTCGGTTCTGTGCCTTCGCTGCTGCTCGTGCTCTGCGTGCGCTCCGAAGAGGTGCCCGAGGATCTGAAGCAATTGCGACGACGGGTCGAGGCGGCAGGCGAAGCCGGGACCGAGACAGAGGAGCCGGCCCGGCGCTACCGCATCCTCGAACTCGAAGAGCTCGACGACGGCACTGTTTGCGAACTCGTTTCGCGCACCCTTGGCGAGGTTCCGCCACAACAGGAACTCGCGCGCAGGGTCGCCGCCCTTGCCGGAGGCAATCCCTTCTTTGCCGAGGAGATCGCGCTGACGCTGAAGAGCGAAGGCTTGATCGCCGTGCGCGATGGCCTCTGGCGCTCGATCCGCCCCCTTGAGGACCTCCAGTATTTCGAGGGAGTCGAGCGCGTCATCCGAGAGCGAGTGGATCGCCTCGATTCGACATCGCAGGACGTGATCAAAGCGGCGGCCGTCATCGGACGCTCGTTCACCTTTGCCGAGCTGGAGGCATTGCTGAAAGAAGAGCTGAATGCGGAAGGGCTCGGCTCCGCCGTCGAAAGGCTGGTCGATGCCCATCTGGTGCGCCGGCTCGGCCAAGCCGGAAGCTACGAATTCCGTCACGACCAGACGCGCGATGTGGTCTACGGATCGATGCCGGGCGACCTGCGCAGCCGCCTCCACGCATCGCTCGCCCACTGGCTGGAGCGCAGCCGCATTGAAGCAATGGGTGGAGATCTGGCGGTTCTCGTTCAGCATTTCGAGGCGGCGGACAACAAGGAGAAGGTCGTGAAATACGCGGACCTGGCGGCCGCGAGGGCTTTGCAGGTCGGCGCCTTCCGCGAGGTCGAGTTCTTTCTCGGCATTTGCATGGCGCACGAGCCGAAGCCGCAGGACTGGACGCCCGAACAGCGACTGCAGGCGGTTCGCTGGCGGCGCAAACTTGCCGAAGCGCACTACAGTCGCGGCGACATTCACGCGCAGGGCATTGCCGTCAGGAATGCGCTGAAAGCGGCCGGCCAACCGGTTCCCGTCTCTTCGTCTGCGACGCTGGTACGGCTTGCCGCTCGCAGCTTGCGGCTTGCGGCGCAGCAGATGCTGCCGGAAACAGCGAAGCTTGCCCGCCGCGAGGACCGGCTGTCCTGGGAGAGGGAAATGGCGCGGTGCCTGAACCAGGCAGCGCTGGTTGACTACTTCGAGCTGCGCTTCACCCGTGGAATGTGCAATCTCGTTGGCGCGGTGGCGCGCGCCGAACGGACCGGACGGACGATCGAAATGGCCGTCGCCGCCTCGCAGCTCGGCTGCGGCTTCGGGATGATGGGCTGGCGCTCCGGGTGCCGCTATTTCATGGAAAGGGCGGAGCGGATCGCGACCGAGCTTTCAGACACCGCGATCCATGCGCATGTCTGCAATCTCGACGCGCTCTGGCAGCTCGGACGCGGAGAATGGGCGGGGGTGGACGCAAGGCTGGAACAGGGCCAGCAGTTCTGCCTTCGAGCCGGCGACCAATTGCGGTGGTGCAATGCCCAGGGCATGCGCTTCTGGTCGCTCTACTACCGTGGCGAGCAGGCCGCGCTCGAACCAACGGCGACCGCCCTGCTCTCGCGCGCGCAGAATGCCGGCAATATCCAGCAGGAAATCTGGGCGTTGCGGTGCAAGGCGTTGTGCGTGCTTCACACGGATCAGCCGCGCGAGGCCGTCGACATTCTCCGGCTGATCGGCTCGGCGATGCTCGGGTCGGTCGATCTGGCCGCGCAGATCTCGGCGAAGGGTGCGCTGGCGCTGGCGCTCGCGCGCACGGGGCGGCATGCGGAGAGTGTCCAGGCGGCCGCCGAAACCTTGCAACTGGTCAAATTGATGCGCCGGCCTTCGTCCCACAGCACTTTGGTCGGCATCTCCGGCGCCGCCGAGGTTTTCCTGCGGGGCCGCGAGGCCGGCCTCGCACACGCTTACGACGAATGGCCGCGCTGGGAGGCCCAAGCGCTACGCGAACTCAAACGTTATGCCCGAGCCTTTCCGATCGGCGTACCTCAACTCGCGCTGTGGTCGGGCGTATCGCTCTGGCTGGAGGGCAAGGAGGCCGGCGCAATGTCGGTGTGGAAGGATGGCATGGCGGCCGCGCAACACCTCAGTCTCCGGCGCGACGAGGCCATGATCGCCGCCGAGCTGCGTCGCAGGCGGGACCGGCTTTAGGGACGTGACTAATCGGCGCAACTCGCGAGACTATCGTTTCCAAGCCCGCCCAGCCGTTCGGTGAGAAGCGTTTTAAGGCCAGGCTGCCCGACAAGCGACGCCGCGAGGGACGCCGGCACCCAGCGCATCGCGCGCGCGCCCTTTTCCGGAAAGTCGGGCGCCATGGACACAACGGCGATCAAGTGAACCTGGACGTGATAGACGGCGGCCTTGCCGAGCTTGCTGTAGGTGTAACCGCCGATTTCGTCGTTTAACGCCGTTCCGATGACACCGGCCTCTTCGAACGCTTCCCGGACGGCAGCGCCAGGGGTGTCTTCACCATACTCCAGGTGCCCCTTGGGAATGCCCCAGAGCCCGGTGGTGCGGCCGCAAATGAGCAGCACCTCGAACCGGTCTCCGCCGCTTTCCTTGCGAATGCAGATCGCACCAGCCTGGTCGACGACGACCGGCTCTGCGTCGGAAGCGGCTATCGCGTCAGATGACAGACGTGACACAGCGGGTGTTTGCATCATCGCTCTCATGTTGAACTGACTGGAAGCCAAGGGAAGGTCAGGCGGCTATGTGACGGTTTTATGACGATTCATAGTGAAATTCAACAGCATGCTAATGCAATTGAAAGGCCGGCAAGATGGCCGGCCGCGGGGCAGTATTTTCAGCCTCGTCGAGCCTGATGACGGCCCACAAATCGCGGGCCGTCATCACATCAAAGCTTAATCAGAACGGCGAATCCGGGAAGTAGAAGTCCTTCGCATTGTCCTTGGTCACGAGCGTTGCATCGATCGTGTAGACGCCGCGCACCGGAACCTGGCCGTAGAAGTTGGCGACGGTCATTTCGAGCGCCGTGCCGACCATTGCCGGCGGATAGAGCACGTCGACCGGGATCATCTTGTCGCCGTCCATGACCTTCTTGATCATTTCCTTCGAGCCTGCGCCGGCGACGACATACTGGATGTCGGTGCGCTTGGCCTGCTCGATCGCCTGCAGCACGCCGACGGCCATGTCGTCGTCCTGGCACCAGACAACATCGATCTTCGGGTACTTGGTCAGGTAGTCCTGCATGACCTTGAAGGCATCGTCGCGGTTCCAGTTGCCGTACTGGCGGTCGAGAACCTTGACCTTCGAGCCTTCGATGCCCTTGTCGAAGCCGTCCTGGCGCTGCTGGTCGATCGGGATCGGCAGGCCGCGGATGACGACGACTTCAGCTTCCGGCGTCGTTGCCTTGATGTACTCGCCAGCGACCTGGCCAAGCGCCGGATTGTTGCCGGCAACGTAGAGGTCACGCACCGAGTTGTCGTTGACACTCGGGGCACGGTCGACGAGAGCGACGAAGGTGCCCTTGCCCTTCACTTCCTTGATGGCGTTGACCAGCGGATCCGGATCGGTCGGCAGGATGACGAGCGCGTCGATGCCTTGCGTCTCAAGATCCTGCACGGCGTTGGCCTGGCTTGCCGGATCGGGTGAGGTCTTGACGATGACGTTCAGGCCGGGATTACGCTCCATCAGGATCTTGGCGACCCGTTCGGCATGGAACACCACGCCGGCCGTCCAGCCATGGTCGGCCGCCGGGATCGAGACGCCGATGGTTACTTTCTTTTCCTCTTGCGCGTGAGACACGCCGGCAAAGGCGGTCATCGCGGCAAGGGTCAGGCCGAATAGCTTCTTGTGCATTAAGTTCCTCCCAAATTTCAGGTCAGCCTGTTCAAGGCCGGGAGACCTGTAGGCCCGGCCGTCTCACGACTTCCGCACCAGCGAACGCTGGACGAGCATCGCAATGATGATGATCGCGCCCTGGATGGCACCGATCAGATATTCGCTGATGAAGTTGGAGAGCAGCATGATGTTGCCGACCAACTCGAGGATGAACGCGCCGCAGATCGTGCCCCAGACGCGCCCTGCGCCGCCCTTCAGCGCCGTGCCGCCGACGACGACGGCGGTGATCGCCTGCAGCTCCCACAAAATGCCCGTCGTGGCCGAGGTCGAGCCGAGGCGCGGCACATAGAGGAGAACAGCGACCGCAACGCAGAGCCCTTGAATGACGAAGGCGATGGTGCGCACGCGATTGACGGAGATGCCCGAATAGCGGGCAACGTCGCGGTTGGAACCGACAGCAACGACGTGGCGACCGTAGCGCGTGCGGTAGAGGACAAAGGCAGCAACAGCAGTCACCGCAAGGATGACGACGATCGGAACCGGCACGCCGGCGATCGTGCCGAAATAGGCTGGCCGGTACATTTCCTGCAGCTCAGGCTCCTTGAGCGTGATCGCTCCGCCCTGCGAGAGCCAAGTCGTCAGCCCGCGATAGATGCCCATGGTGCCGAGTGTCGCGATGAAGGGCTCGATCTTGCCGACGGTGGTGATCAGGCCGTTGGTGAGGCCGCAAAGCGCACCGGCGACGATGGCAAAGAGGATTGCCGCCAGGAGCATGAGAACCGGATCGGCAATGACGCCGGAGTTCATGAACAGGATCATCAGGCTGGCGATGAACGCGACCATGGCGCCCACGGAGAGGTCGAGATCTCCGGACGAAATCACGAAGGTCGCGCCAACCGCGATGATCGCAATGAAGGCGCTTCGGGTGGCGACATTGGCGAGGTTGGTGATGCTGATGAAATTGGGATTGACCAGCGCGCCGACCAAGAGAAGCAACGCCAGCGCAACGAATGGCGCCACTGCCCTCAGATCAATGTCACGCCAGCTGCGGCGGCGGATGGCTTCCTGGCTGCCTTCCTGGTTCACGCTCATGTCCAATCGAACCTCCCCCATCTGTCGGGAATCTTGTTGTTGTTGCCGTCGGCCGCGCCGCTGATGCGGCTCAAGCCGCCGTCTTTTTCTTCAGGCCTGCGGCGTAACGCATGATCTCCTGTTCGGAGATCTCGTCGCCTTCGAGAATGCCGGCGATATGGCCTTCCCGCATGACCGCGACGCGACTGCAAAGGCCAATGATCTCCGGCATCTCGGAGGAGACGACGATGATCGAGCGGCCATCCCGGGCGAGCGCCGAAATGAAGTGATAGATCTGCTGCTTGGTGCCGACGTCGATGCCCCGCGTCGGCTCATCGATGATGATGATGCTGGGGTCGGTTTCCATGACCTTGGCGAGAAGCAGCTTCTGCTGATTGCCGCCGGACATGCGCCCGGCTACGATCCTGTCGTCCCGCACGCGAATGTCGAAGCGACGCCGCGCCTTGACCAGGGCCGCCTCTTCGCTGCCGGGATCGAGATAGCCGAGGCGGCTGTGGCGGCCGAGCGATTGCAGCGTCAGGTTCGCCATCATGCCGGCATTGAGCAGGAGCCCCTTGGCCTTGCGGTCCTTGGTCATATAGGCAAGGCCAGCCTTGTTGGCCGCATGCACGTCGCCGGATGGCACCGGCTCGCCACGCACCAGCACCTCGCCGGCCGTGCGCGCGCGCAAGCCGACGATCGCCTCCATCAGCTCCGTCCGGCCTGAGCCGATCATGCCGGAAAAGCCGAGGACTTCGCCGCGGCGCACCTCGAAGCTCGCGTCGCGGACATAGCCGGTCGATACCGCATCGACGCGCAGAACCACGTCTTCGTCGACATCCGGCTCGTTCTTTGCGGGATAAAGGCTCGACAGCTCGCGCCCGACCATCAGCTGGGCGATCGCCTCGCCGTCGAGAATGGAGGTCGGCGACGTCTTGATCCACTGGCCGTCGCGCAGCACCGTCACGCGGTCGGTCAGTTCCATCACCTCGTCGAGCTTGTGCGACACGAAGACGAAGCTCGTTCCCTTGTCGCGCAGCTTGCGCACCAGCCGGAACAGGAAGTTCGTCTCCTCGCGCGACAGCACAGCCGTCGGCTCGTCCATGAACACGACGCGCGCATCGCGGCTGATGGCCTTGGCGATCTCGACCATCTGCTTTTCGGCAATCGAGAGCGATCCGATCATCGCGCTCTCATCGACATGCGAACCGAGGAGATCGAGCACACGACGGGTCTCGGCGCGCATGAACTTGCGGTCGAGCACGCCGAAACGGGTTACCTCGCGGCCGAGAAACAGGCTCTCGGTAACGGTCAGATGTTCGGCAAGATTGAATTCCTGGTGGATGATGACGATGCCGAGCGCTTCCGCAGCGCCATTGGCCGGCAGCTTCGTCGACTTCCCGTCAAGCAGGATCTCGCCCGATGTCGGCTGCTCGAAGCCCGACAGGATCTTCACCAGCGTGGATTTTCCAGCCCCGTTCTCGCCCATGAGCGCATGGATTTCGCCCTGGCGAAGCTCGAAATCGACGCTGAACAGGACCTGCACGCCGCTGAACGATTTGCTGATGCGGCGCGCCGACAGCACGACGGGAGCCCCGTCGACATGCTCCGTGGTCATTATCCCCTCCCTGCGGCCTCCACCGCTATTTCAATGATGTAAACCTTTACACTCGCCGATGTAAAGGTTTACATCGTGATTGCTCGACAATTTTTTTGGCTTCTTCGTTTGACCGTCGGGCGAACCTGTGTAACGTCCTCGCAGCAAATCCCGAGGCCAAGTGTGTCCAATTCCCAGCCCGCAACCATTGAAGACGTCGCACGGATCGCCGAAGTGTCGATCGCGACCGTATCGCGGGCCATTCACATGCCGGAAAAGGTAGCCAAATCGACGCGCCTCAAGGTAAACCAGGCGATCGCGATTACCGGCTACACGCCCAATGCGATGGCGCGCAGCCTGCGGCTCGGGCGGTCGAACATGATCCTCGTTGTCGCACCGGATATCGGTGATCCGAACTTTTCCAGCATTCTGGTGGGTCTCGAAAACGAAGCGCGCGCGCATGGTTACGGCGTCCTGATCGGCCATACGCAGAACGACGCCCAGCGTGGCCTGGAATATTTGAAGTTCTTCAATTCCAACCAGGCGGCGGGCATGATCCTGTTTACGGGCATCCTTCCCTTCGGCCATCAGACGCTAACGGCGCGGCTGCCGCCGACCGTCGGCGTTTTCGAGCCGGTCTTTAACGGCGGCATCCCCTATGTCGGGGTCGATGACGTCGAGGGCGCTCGCAAAGTCGTCGATCTCCTGATTTCCGAAGGGCACCGGCGCATCGCCTTCATCGGCGATTCCAACACCCGCCTTGCCTATGGTCGCCGGCGACAGGGATATGAAGCGGGGCTTGCAGCGGCCGATATTGCCATCAATCGCCGTCTGATCATGGAAGGCGACGGCACGGTGGAAAGCGGCAGGCTGGCGCTCGAACAACTCTTCATGCGTGACGACCTGCCGACCGCCTTCATGTGCGTCAACGACCAGACCGCGCTCGGCGTGACGCTTGGCCTGCGCGCCCGCGGCTACGACATCCCTGACGATTTTTCCGTCACCGGCTTCGATGATGTCCCGCAGGCGAGTTTCATGACGCCTTCGCTGACGACCATCCGCCAGCCTCGAACCGCCATCGGCAAACACGCGATGGCGCTGCTTTTGGAGTTGCTTTCAGACCGCGCGCCCTCCGAAACCGAAATCCTGCTGCGGCCTGACCTCGTCATCCGCAACTCCGTTGGCCCCCCGCCGGCACGGCGATGACGCGACATTCGCAGCCCTTCTGAAAACGACCGCCCGTGCTTCAGCCTGTGACACGGTGATGGAACCGTTTGCGCTCGAGTCGGTTCTCCCACTATCAAGTCAAAGGAGCAACGAAGATGGATCACACTGGTCACGTACGCCTTGCAGCCACGGAACTGACACCGGCGATTTTGGAAGGGGCAACGGTTTACGGAGCGGACGACGATAAGGTCGGCACGGTCGACCACGTCCACGGCGTCGGCACAGCGAGCACCGTCGTCATCGACGTCGGCGGGTTTCTGGGCATCGGAGCAAAACCCGTTGCCGTGCCGCTTGCCGATCTCGATTTCATGCGTGACGAAGACGGCGACGTCCACGCCGTGACGACGTGGACCAAGGATCAACTCAAGGAAATGCCCGAGCATTACGACTCGTAGCTTGTCCGACATAAAGGCCTGAGGCTTCCAGTACCCAGGCTCACATTAGGATTGCGGCGGCGGCCAAAACATATCCGGCCGCCGCATACGGCTGAACACCCCGTCTCGCTGCGCCATCACTCCTGGAGCGAATGCCAGCCATTCCTCATCACCCAAGGGCTGCAGTTTCAGTTTCGGCCGGGATCGGCGCCATATCCTTCGCCCTTCGCGGCAAGCCTTGCCTGATGTTCCTTGCCCCACGTCGACAGGACCGTGACCGCCTCGTTCAGGGTCTTGCCGAACTCCGTCACCGAATACTCGACCCTTTGAACGGCGCCCGGAAAAACCTCGCGGCGAACCAGACGATCGGCTTCCATTTCGCGAAGTTGTTGTGCCAGGACCTTTTCGCTGATCCCCGGCAGAAGACGTCGCAACTCGCCGAAGCGACGCGGTTCGATGTTGACCTCCCACAATATCAGGGTCTTCCATTTGCCGCCGATCGCGTTCAGCGCCGATGCGAAGCCACAATCGTCCTGCTGCAACCGTTTCACGCGCCCCGCTCCCTACTTTCGAGTTACCGCTTACTTTAAAGTGCGTAATTTACAGGCTCCGAAAGCCGCTCCTATTAGACGGCAGCTTTCAATCGGAGTTGTCGTTCATGACCAATATAGGTGTTGCCGGCGGCGGGCGCGTTGGCCCCGCGCGCGCCCGGATATTTCTGAAGCCTGGCGCGTTTGCTTCAAGTTATCTGCCGAGTGAACGCGCGGCCCTGGCCAGGTCGGTGCCATGACCACGAGCGATCGCCTGCAAGACAATGGACGGCCGCAGGCGCTAGAACGTGCCTGCAAGAGAACGGCAAGCTGTGCCTGCGGTGGCCTGAAGATTACCGTGAACGGACCCCCTGCCCGTGTCTACGCCTGCGCCTGTCTGGAATGCCAACGCGCAACGGGATCGGGCTTCGGCTATCGCGCCCGATTTTCCAGAGCGTCCGTCATCGGCATCGAAGGGGAACGCCGGGTGTGGCGACGCGGCAGCGACGCCGGCCGCTGGGTGGACCAGACCTTCTGCCCGACATGCGGAACGCTGGTCTACATGGAGGCGGAGGCGCTGACGGACGCGGTGATGATCTCCGCGGGCTGCTTTGCCGACCCGGACTTCCCGCCGCCCGCCGCCGTCTTCTGGGCCTCGCGCCGACATACCTGGTACGACCTGACGGAAGGCATCGAGACATTTGGATAGGTGGCCGATTTCCCCTCAGACGCAACATGTCGCAATCCACCGCGGCGAGGGCCACGGCGCAACATTAGGGAGCTTGTCCGCTCATCGTGTCTCGGTATCCGCCCGTCGGGCCACGAGGCCCAGGTCCTTGGCCCCGAGCCTGCCGATGGCCGACAGGATGCGGTAGCCTCCGACGACGGTCTCCCGCTCAGCGGTGGCGAGCTTCACCTGCGCCTTCACCACGTCGGCCTGGGCTTCCAGAACGTTGAGTAGCGTGCGCTGGCCGATCGCTTGTTCTGCCATCATGCCGTCCTTGGCCATTTTTGCCGCCTTGACGGCGGCCCGGTTGGCGGACGCGGTTGCGAGCGCTCCCTGGTATTGCGCCCAGGCAGAGGCTGCCTTCGCCTGAACTTCGGCGTGCTGAACGTCGACGGTGAAGTTCGATTTCCCGAGGTCCTCCTTCGAGCGCCGTACCTCGGCCGCCGCCTTTCCTCCCTGATAGATGGGTACCTTGAGCTCGATGCCCGCCTTTTGCTCCGTCGCCGATCCGTCGAACGCCATTGCGTCGATCGCGCTCACGCGCTCACCTCTGCCAATCCCGATCGCCCCCTTCACGGTCGGCAGGAACTTTCCCTCGCTGACGGCAACATTGAACATGGCGCCTTCGGCGAGGTGCCGTTTCGCCAGAAGAGCGGGATGCTGCTTGGCGGCAATCGCCAGCGCCTTATCGATGTTGGCGGGCAGCATTTTCACGGGAACTTTTCCACCGGTTAGATTGCCCGGTTCGTCGCCGATGACCTGCCTGTAGGTCGCCTGGGCACGCTTGGCTTCGGCATGGGCGAGGCTCAGTTCCGCCTGCGCCGCAGCGCGGCGCGCCTCGGCCTGAGCGATGTTTGTTCGGGTCCGTTCGCCTGCTTGGTGGCGGGCGATCTCGGATCGCGTGAGTTCCTTGAGGAAATCCAGATCCTGTTTGCGTAGCGCGACGATGCGGCGCGTCAGCACCACGTCCATATATGCCTCGGTCGCCTCGAACAGGATGTTCTGCTCGGTGTTGCGGGTGTTTTCCTCGGCGGCGCGCTGTCGCGCCTTATTGACCTCGACATTGTTGGTCGTCTGCAGGCCGTCGAAGAGGGTCTGATCGAGAACGATACCAAACGTGCCGCGGTTGGTCGCCGCACTGGAATTGTACCCGATCCCGCTGCGCCAGGTGATTTTCGGATGCATCGCCGACCGTGCGATGTCGATGTCGTACGCGCTCGCGCGCGCTCCGGCCCGCGCTGCATTGAGCGTCGGGTTGTTGCGGTAGGCCTTCGCCAAGGCACTTGAAAGCGGCTCGGCATGAGCCTCAGCCATGGCAATCGGCGCAATCATTGCAACCAGGGTCACCAGTATTCGTTTCATCGAACAGGAATCTCCGTTGGGAACCCGGATGGCCCGCAAGCGAGATAATCCGGATCGAGGGCACGGAGACGCTCGGCGGACGGCGTCAAGGGACGGCCAACGGCCGAACAGCACTTGGCCGGCGCCATGGCAGAAGTACAGCGCCCGAATTTGGTATCGATGGATCCGCCGTCACGAAAAAAGTCGTGCCGTCGCGAATCCTTTTCCGGGTTCCGCGCCTCTTATGACGGAGACGATGGGTCTCGGTTTGCACCGGAGGTGTTGCATGGCATTTTTTCGCAAGAATATAGGTAAGGGGCAGCAGATCGTGCGGATTGGCCTTGGGGTTGGCGCGGCTGTGCTGGCATACAGTTTCCTGAGCGGGTGGATCGCCCTCTTGGTGGGCGTATCGGCCCTCACCTTCGTCCTCACCGGCCTCATCGGCTATTGCCCGGCCTGCGCCGTTGCCGGGATCCATGATCGGACTAAGCCATGAACACAAAGGCGGTGACGACTGAAACTTTCGAAGCCGCCCGCCACGGCGATCGCAATGCGATCGTCCGGCTGCTCGAGCGGACGCAGCCGGATATTCGCCGATATGCCCGAGCAACCTGCCGGACCGCCGATGTCGACGATGCGACACAAGAAACGCTTTGGCTTCTGTCGCGCCATGTCGGCGCGATCCGGGCACTCGCGACCCTGTCGAACTGGTTGTTCAGCGTGGTGCGGCGGGAGTGCCTGAGGCTCGCCCGACGCAGCGGCATGATCGCCGCCGTAGACGAGGACGCACTTGAAACAAGTCTGGTGCAGCGGCCCGAACATGTGTTGCGGCTTGATCTGGCAGCGGCCTTCGAGGCTCTGCCGCCGCACTATCGCGACGTGGCTCTGATGCGCGACCTCCAGGAGATGACGATCGACGAGATCGCCGCGGCTCTCGATCTTTCGCGACAGGCAGTGAAAGCGCGGCTGCACCGTGCACGCCTGCTGTTGCGCGAATATTTGGCGGAGTGAGCGAGCCGAAGAGATTGTGCGCGAGCGGCTTCAAGGAACAATGGCGCGGCTATCACGAAAACGCGGATTCCTTCGCAGTTTTCGGAAACGCCAGATCGACGACCAAACCGCCGTTCGCTGCTTCTCCGAGCGCCACGGAGCCGTTGTGTGCCGTCATAATCTGGGCAACGATGGCCAGTCCCATGCCTGTTCCCTCACTGGCGCTGGTATTGCCCCGCACAAACGGCCTCAGCATTTTCTCGCGCTCCGCGGCGGGGATTCCTGGGCCCTCATCGCTGACCCGCACGATCCGGGCTTGCAGAACCTCGACTACAAGCACTTCCGTTCCGCGTGCGTGTCGCATCGCATTGATGATCAAGTTGTCCAGGGCCAGGCGAATGGCCGGTTCGGAACCGGGGACAATGACCCGCCCCTCTGCTTTGAACTCGATGTCCATGCCCTGCTTCATCACGGATGGCACATGCTCGGCAATGGCCGCTCGCGCGATGGCTGCGAGATCTACCATGGTGAAGGTCAGCGCCTGGCCTGACAAACGCGCCAACTGCAACGATGTCGTGACGATTGATGCAAGCCGCGCCGTGTCGCGAACAAGGACCTCCCGCACGTCCGGGTCCTGAACAAGGTCGAGCTTCAACCGCAATTTGGTCAGCGGCGTCCGCAATTCGTGGGATGCGTTGGCAAGAAAGTTTCGCTGCGCTTCGAACGCGTTGTCGATACAACCGAGCGCCGTGTTGAACGCGGCAACCATCGGCTTCAGTTCTATCGGAGTGTCGCGATCCGATATCCGGCGACCATTGGGAAGCCCGTCGATCTGCTCGGCTGAATCGACAACCCTTTTTACAGGGGTTGCGATCGTGCGCTTGACCGCAACGACAGCGATCGTGGCCGTGGCAACAAGAACAATACCCAGAAGATGGTAAAGCCCCTGCGGCCAAATTTCGCGCAGGACCACGAGCAGCGTTTCAGCATTCGAAAATGTCACTCCGCCGACCACAACGAGTTTGGGTGGATCCTCCGCGTTCAGTTTTCGGAGCCCGAGAAATTGCTGCTGGCCCGCCATGTAAGAAAACTCAGAGGAAAATACCTGGGGAGAGGTCGTATCGATGATGTCTTGAACCGATGCCGGCACGGCGCCGTGTATGATGGTTTGGGTTCCGTCACTGACAAAGTACCAGAATTCGGACTGCTCTTCGGAAAGCCTGATAATCTTTTCCGCAATTACGCCTTCGACCTCGAGCACAAACTTGCCGGTGTGATCGTAGCTCACACCATCCTGGAGAAGTTCGACGACACTTTCGACTGCGATTTTTTTCCTGCTCTGCCCATCCGTCAACAGGAACACCGCGACGGTGAGGACGGTGCTGATCACCATCATCAGCGCCATGCCCAAGATGAGCACAATGGCCACCGGAAACGCGATTGAATTCGGACGCCTCATTACTCTTGCACCAGCATGTAGCCGATGCCGCGAATGGTCCGGATCGTTGCGCTGCAATTGCCCTCGCGAAGACGCTTGCGTAGCCGCGAGACATGGGAATCGAGCACGTTGGACTCGATCTCCTCGTCGATATTATAGACGGCAGCTTCAAGATTGTCGCGCTGCACGACGCGCCCTGCCCGCCGGATCAACGCTTCCAGAACGGCGAGTTCGCGTCTCGGAACGCTCAGCGCGTTCTCACCGATCATGGCGGATCGATTGATGAGATCAAACGATAGATTGCCGAATTGCGTGCAGCCGGTCTCGTCCAGGCTGTAGCGACGAAGAACCGCGCGCGCCCGTGCAATAAGCTCCATGGGCTCGAATGGTTTGCCGACATATTCGTCTGCGCCCTTGTCGAGCGCAGACACGATATCGGTCGGATCGTCCAGTGCCGTCAGAACGAGCGTTGCCGGCCTCGGGCGGAGTTGCCGCAGCGTCGGCAGCAGCGACAGGCCGTCACCATCAGGTAGGTTGCGGTCGATGACCACGAGATCGAACTTGAAGGCAAGCAGTGCCGCCTCGGCATCCGCAAGCGTTTCGAATACATCCGCAACGCCGATCGCGGCTTCCAGCATGGTCTTGAGCGAAGACGCCAGCTCACGATCATCTTCTACGATCAGAATTCGCATGTTGCCTGCCAGTGTCGACTAGAATTGAGTTTTGAAGATGCGAATATTCATGAAGGAAACAAAAGAGGATTCTAAACAACACGACGTAAGTCCGGTCGCAATCATCCTAATCGAAACAGCCCTCGCTAAAACATCCGTCATCCCTGCGGAATTACTCGTAAGAATACACGGGAGGATCGTAATCGCGTCCTCTACGGCGTTCATCGGACATATCAAGACGTTGTACGCAATTAGCATAAGCATCGGTTCCCGGCACGAATCCGTACTCGGCACAACGGTTTCTGTATTCTACGGTTTCGCATCCCGCCAGCACGATCAGCAGGCCCGCTGCAATGAAAAGACGCATAAAATGACCTCGGTTTATTTCTCGTTTTGTCGATACCTGGATCCCATTGCCACCTTGCGACAATGTTACGAGACACAAGCGTAGTCCGCCTCAGCGGCTGCCAATGGAAGGGATTGTTTTTTTGGCAGAAACGGCTGTTCCGGTTGCCGCGACGGCGAGCTTGCCTCCCCTGTCCGTCCAGGACGGCGGCGCTCCGATGGAGGCGCCGATCATGCCGACCACACCCGGCGCACGCCCGAAGTCCTCACAGATCGCAGAACCGGGTTTCCCACCAAGCGACGTGCGAATGTCATAAACGGACGGCAAGTACAGATCGAAATCTCCAGGTTCTTTGCCGGCGACGACCATTCTTGAGAAATCCTTGCCGAAAGCCGCGGCCAGGTCATAGGCGTCACCAACCTGCGAAACGCGCGCTTCACTCGTAAACGAGTTCGCGCCCTTCGACCAAACGATCGCCGCCGTTTGTTTGCCGGTTCGATCGACGGCCTCCGCTTCGACGGCCAGCCCGCCGAGCCCGAAGGGCAGTCGTGGTATGCCGACCGGCAAGGCAAGCGAACTGCCGATGGAAATCGCCTTGGCGGCACCAGCGACGGACGGCTCGGTCGGGACAATGTCCGTAACAACCGTTCGGACCGTCAGATCTGCGGGCGTACCGAACGGGACGATCCGATATTTTTCGCTCATGGTGATGCAGATCGCGCGGTCAATCGCGTTCGTTACCAGCAGGCGGTCCTTCTGCTTCTCGACACGCTGCAGAGCAGGCGGGGCCAGAGACGTCGGCGCGATGCTCACCGTTTTGACGTCCTTCAGGCCATCCTTGCTGAAATAGACTCTCTTCTTCTCGAACTTCCCCTTCGGAGCACTGAGGTTGCTGTAGGAGGTAAGCGTTCCTGCTTCCTTCAAGGGAACGGTCGTACATCCCCCAAGAGTGAGCATGATCGGCACTATTCTTGCGATTCCCCGACCCCCTGCCACGCCCCTTCTATGGCTGTTCGTCTTCTCATTGCATGTCATTCGCCCAGAACCCTCGTTGTCAAAGACGAGCGCCGATTGGGGTCCTGCACCTTGTGAAAACATTACGAATTCAGCTCAAACGCGCTGACTACCATTTGAATTCAATATCCGGGAAAAATCAGGTCTCTTGCAGCGTAATGTTCCTGCAAAAGAACAATAGGACAAGGATGTACGGTGATTTTACTCGGAGCACATTGATGTACCTTTTTATGTTTTTTAGCGCGATAATCGTATTCAGCATTCTGTTCCTGAGCGCATACTCCATTTACTCGCAGCTCAGCGACGCCAACGATATTTTATAGGCTTGTACGTCTGCGCTGAGCGCGGGAAACAAAAAAGGTCGACAAAAGAGTGCTTTGTCGACCTTTCCTCAAGTACCCGCGCATCGGCCGAGCAGACTACTTTCTGGTGGCACTTGCCGGTGGCTGCGTGGCCGCCTTCAACCCACCTTCCTGCAAATCCGCCTCATCGGCCAGAATGGCGGTCGCCTCAGCAAGGAGAACGTCCTTTGCGTTCTTGCGGGCGTTTTCCATTGCGATATCGGCACTCAGGCTGCGTTCGTCCGCATTCAATCCATCGTCCTCACCGGTATCCTCGCCATCGCTTCCCTGAGCTCGAGCCTTAAGACGATTTTCGCGATCCTTCATTTCCTTGCGACGTTCGGCTTCGTTGAGGGAGACAACGCCTTTTTCGCGTTGCGCCTTGATGTCGGCGATGTCTTCGAGGAGGCGCTGGAAATCGGGGTCGCTTGCAATGCGCGCATTATGGCGGTCCTGCAGTGCCGGCAGCAGCGCCGTGACGGTATCGGCCGGCATATAATCCGCAGGCTTGATCTCTGACCACGGCAGGGCGTTATCATAGCTCGTTTCGCCAAAGCGCGTCGGGTCGGAAAGCCCCGGCAGACTGATATCGGGCGTTACGCCGTGCAGCTGCGTAGTGCCGCCATTGACCCGGAAGAACTGGGCGATCGTCACCTTGAGTTCGCCAAACGCAGGCTTGCTGTTGCGGACCATCTGGTCGAGGTCGACGACGGTTTGAACCGTGCCCTTGCCGAAGCTGGGCTCGCCGATGACGACACCGCGGCCGTAGTCCTGGATGGCCG
Organism: Ensifer sp. Root423; assembly: GCF_001426275.1. NCBI lineage: Bacteria > Pseudomonadati > Pseudomonadota > Alphaproteobacteria > Hyphomicrobiales > Rhizobiaceae > Ensifer > Ensifer sp. Root423. The sequence goes on from NZ_LMEG01000003.1 coordinate 47,338, forward strand.
CAGCAAAAATCTCAGAGGCCGAAGCCGAGCCGCGATTGATCAAAACACCGACGGGTCCTGACCAGAGAGGCTCAGGAAACTCCGAGCTTGTCACCACGACCTTGCCGTCGCCACTGCGTTGCTGAACGACCGGTCCAGAGCCGATGAACAGGCCGGTCAGGGCAATCGCCTGGTCCAGCGAACCGCCGCCATTGTTGCGAACGTCGATCAGAACGCTGTCGACCTGTTCCTGCTTCAGCTCTTCGAGAAGCTTTGCGACGTCGCGGCTCGCGCTGCGATAATCCTGCTCTCTTTTGCGCCGGGCTTCGAAATCCTCATAGAAGGCCGGAAGAGTGATCACCCCGATCTTGCGGGTGGTATCGCCCGCCTTCACAGACAGAACGCTCTTCTGCGCCGCCTGCTTTTCGAGGCTGATCTTGTCGCGCACGAGGGTGACGATGCGATGGGCGGCGTCTGCTCCCGCATCGGCCGGCAGAACGTCGAGGCGCACGACCGACCCCTTCTTCCCGCGGATCAACTGCACGACTTCATCGATGCGCGTGCCGACCACTTCCTTTATCGGGCCGTCGTGACCCTGCCCAACGCCGGTGATGCGGTCTCCGACCGCAAGCTTGCCGGACAGCTGCGCCGGCCCACCAGGCACGAGCTCGCGGATCGTCGTGTAGTCGTCGCGCTCCTGCAGCACCGCGCCGATTCCAACCAGCGAGAGCTTCATGGCGATATCGAAGTCGGCCGAAGCCCGGGCGCCAAAGTAATCCGTGTGCGGATCGACCGACGTCGTGTAGGCGTTCATGAACGACTGGAAGACGTCGTCACTCTTGTACTTGGAGGCACGCTCGAGCGCGTTTGCATAGCGCTTGTCGAGCGTTTCGCGAATGGCCGCATCAGTCTTGCCACTGAGCTTCAAGCGTAGCCAGTCGCTTTTCACACGCTTGCGCCACAGCTCGTTGCTCTCGGCTTCCGACTGCGGCCAGGGCGCCTTCTCGCGCGACAGGGAATAATCCTCCTGCTTCGTGAAATCGAAGTCCTGCTTCAGCAGTTCGCGCGCGTAGTTCATGCGGTCGACGACACGCTTTCCATAGACGTTGAAGATCGCAAACGGGATCTTCAGGTCCTTCTTCTTGATGGCGTCGTCGATCTCGTTGCGGTCAGGTTTGAAACTGTCGATGTCGGCCTGCAGGAAGAGCCCACGATCCGGATCGAGGGACTCGATGAAGCTGTCCATGATCTTGGCCGACAAGGCGTCATCTAGCGGAACGGGCTTGTAGCTGTAGCGCGTCAGAAATTTTGCGCTCAACTGTGCGGCCTGTGCCTGCTGCTTCAGCGGCTCCAGAACAGGAGGCGAGGCAACGTCGGCATAGGCGGACGGCGCGATTGCAAGAAATGCACCAAGGAAGACGTATGAAATGCGCATTCAGCGTTGACCCAATTCTTAATGCCGAGTGTCGAAGAGGGATCTAGGTGAAGCAATTATGGCTTTTTGGCAACCGGATTGATCCGACGCCGAGGCCGGCCTTACGTCAAGGCAGGCATCCGCCCGGGACTAATGGAGCGAGCCTGCCGCCCGGAATTCGCCCGGCGCCATCCCGTAAGCGCCCGTGAAAAGTCGGTAAAACCTTGCAAGACTATCGAATCCGCAGGCATAGGCGACCTCGGTGACGGGCAAGGCGGGCCGCTCGACGAGAAGCCGCCGCGCCTGCGAAGTCCGCATCGATGCCAGCGTGCGAGCGAAGGTCAATTCCGCGTGTTCGAACAGGACATGCAGCTGGCGCACGGAAATACCGAGCTCGAGCGCGACCTTTGCCGGCGTCAGTTTCTGCTGGTATTTGTCGCGCGCCATGATCTCTTCGGCGGCATAGCGCAGGCCCGAACGAAGGGCCGCACGCACTTCGGGCATGCCGGGTTTCAGTCTGTCGAGAATGGTCACCGGGTGGGCGGCATGTTCACTGATCCAGCGGCCGTGAATGCGCTTGATCGGCAGCGCATTGAGATAGTTCCAGCGCTCGCGTCCTGCCCGGCTGACGATGATCAGGTCGGCCTCTTCCAGCACCTTCAGATGCTGGGGCCAATGCCCAGAAAACCGAGACTTCTTCCCGCTTGCTTGACATGTTATGGTTTTACAACATATTGCAGCCAGATGCGACGGAGACCGCGCCGGTAAGATCGGATTGAGAGCTTTTCGGGAGCAATCGAACCGAGCCGGTTGGCTGGACGTCGCCGACCGGAGTTCAGCGTTGCAACGATGCCCCCACGCAAGTTGCCCAAAAAGGGAGATCATTGAGAATGTTGCCTAAGATCGTTTCAATGGATGAGTGGCAAGCCGCAATCGAACAACAGATTGCCAGGGAGAAAGCCCTCACCCGCGCACGCGATGACTTGAGCGCCGAGCGACGGCGCTTGCCGATGGTCAGGATCGACAAGGACTATTCGTTCGAAGGCCCCACGGGCACTTTAAGCCTTGCCGACCTCTTCGATGGTCGGCGGCAACTGATCGTCTATCACTTCATGTTCGCGCCCGGATGGAAGGCGGGCTGCGACGGCTGTTCCTGGGTCGTGGACGCGATGACCCACCCGGCGCATCTCAACGCACGCGATACGTCCATCGTGCTGATCTCGCGCGCGCCGCTCGAGAAGCTGCAGAAATATCAGGCCCGGATGCAGTGGCAGCACCCGGTCTGGTACTCGTCCATGGCGAGCGACTTCAACCACGACATGGGGGCCACGGTCGCCGACCCGGATGACCCGACCAGGACCAGCGAGCGTCATGGCGTCAGCGTTTTCCTCAGGGACGGCGACGATATCTACCGCACCTATTTCAACGGTGCGCGTGGCGTGGAGTATCTCGGCAGCATGTGGACGTATCTGGACCTGACGCCCTACGGTCGCCAGGAAACATGGGAAGTGTCTCCCGCGGGATGGCCACAGACCGAACCCTACGTTTGGAACCGGCGCCACGACGAATACGGGACCGAACCGGCCTTCTGATTTTCCCCGGCGGCGAGCATGGAATAGTCGTGCTGCCGTTCCTACGTCTTGTCTTGCCGATCGTCCGACCTCCGTCATTGCTGCGGGCCGGAACAGGGCTCGGGCGCGATGCTGAAGGAATATCGCCGGCCCTGGCTGGAGCGCCGAATTTGTGGATGGATCGCGCCTTGAAGAGGGGCGCTGTTGGGGGCCGTCAATCGATGGGAAACGAGACTCAAATCGGCAAGGAAGGTCCGGCGCCGAGAGGCAAGAGGTTTTGGCGGCGGCGCGGCGTTCGGATTGCATCGATCGCGCTTGCCGCCTTGCTTTTCCTGCTGGTCGCGCCGCTTGCGGCTATTCTCTATCCGACGCTGAAGAGCTATCCCCGAAGCGACTTTCCGGCCGCGACCTCGCAACTGGAGCGCAACAGGCAGGACCTTGCCCATCTGCGGCGCCTGATCGAGGTCGACCGCAGCTTCTCGCCGACCGCCCAGGCCGCGTTTGCCGCCGCCCTCGAAGTGATCGAACAACGGGCCGGTGATCTCGACCGCGCCGGTCTGGCGATCGCGGCTGCAAAAGCGGTCGCGCTCGCCGACAATGGGCACACCAGCGTGGTCGGCCTCGTCGGCGGCCACAGCTTCAATGCGGTTCCCATCCGGCTTGGCTGGTTTGCCGACGGCCTGTTTGTGATCGCCACGACAGGCGAGCAATCGCACCTTTTGGGCGGAGAGATCCTTGAGGTAAATGGAAGAGCGACGGAGGCCTTTGTCGATGCGCTTCGGCCCTATTTCGGCGGCCCCGCCAATCTCGCCAAGGAATTCGTCCCGAATGTCGCGATTTCGCCGGAATTGCTCCATGCCGCCGGCGTTGCCGAAAGCCCGCAGGAAAGCGCCTATTTCATCCGTCGCGCGGATGGAAGCGCAGCGCAAATCGCTCTTGTCGCCACGCCCGGTGCGCCGGAACCCTTGAACGCCCATGTCTGGCCACGACGCGATTTCAGTCCCTTGTCACAGACCGGTCGCGGCGCCGGGTGGCGGCACGTGCTCGACGATGTCACGCTACCGGCCTATCTCACGCGCCCCGACGCCAATGTCTGGCACCACTATCCCTTGCCCGATCTTCTCTACATCCAGATCAACCGCATCAGGGATGCGACGCCGGAGGACCTGTCGCAGGGGCTCGTCAAGGTGCTGGACGAGGCTGAGAAAAAACCGATACGCAATGCAGTCGTCGACCTGCGGTTCAACAATGGCGGCAATTACGAACTGACCGCCGATTTCTCGCGAAGGCTCCCCGCCATCCTGCCGCCGGAGGGACGGCTGTTTGTGCTGACCAGCGCGAACACGTTTTCGGCCGCGATCAGCACGGCGGCGCGACTGAAGTACTTCGGCGGCCCGCGCACGGTACTTGTCGGCGAGCCGATAGGAGACCGGCTGCAGTTTTGGGGCGAAGGCGGCCGCACGGTTCTGCCGAACTCGAAGATCACCATCCGTTACTCGACGGCCTATCACGACTGGGAACACGGTTGCAGCCTGTCGGAGATCAGGACCTGTTTCCTGCTGAATTACGTCTACGACGTCCCGGCAGGTCCCCTTCAGCCAGACTGCGCGCGCTCCACGAGCTTTGCCGACTATGCCGCTGGCACCGACCCGGCAATGGCCGCCGTCATGAAGATACTCATGGTGGGCAATGCCGATTGAGAAGCAGGTTGTGGGGAGGCAAGGCCGCGGCCGTACACCGCCGTGGCCGCTGACATCCGTTGGCCCGGCCATTCCCGGCGGCGAAGGATCTGCGGCGACGCTTTTACATCTTCTCGCCCGGCAGTTCGCTGGCCTGCTTGACCCAATCCATGAACTGCGCCTCGTCGAGTTCGTCCGTCTCATAGATGTCGAGATAACGAACATCCGGCTGTTTTGACGTGCCGGGAGGTAAGGGGCTGAATTGCGCCCCGCGGAAGAAAGCGACCTTCACGTATTTCGTCATGCAATGAAAACTGAGGAACCAGACATCCTTTTCCACGCCATAAAAGGGAGAGTTCCACTTGACCGCTTTTTCGACGCCGGGAACGGTCTTGACTACCAGCCGGTCCAGCCGCTTGCCTAGATCGCTTTTCCACCCCGGCATCGCAGCTATGTACTGCTGCACCGGCGCATTTCCGTAGCCCTTTGCGATCTGCGGATTGCCGCCGGTTAGAAGGACGACGCCATCGGCCGATTTTGTCGGCGGCGTCTTGCGTCCGATCTTTGAGCGTGGCGCAAGGGAAGCGGCTTTCGGTGCGTTCTTTCCGACTTTCTTCTCAGACATCCCGGACCTCGACTGTTCCGTCAGTTCGTTCAGGGTCGGATCCACCGTGATGGGCGCGGAGCCCCATACCAAATGGCTAAGCACGATACATAGCCATCCAGCTATGCATCGGTCAAGAATAAACCTCCGGTGTCAGCTGCATTGCGGGCCGCAACTCGATCAGAAAGCCGCTTCGCCAAGTATTGGCCATCGGCACGGCATCCCTCCACAGCCGTAGGGTCATGGCATGCAAACGGTCCGGATCCCCTTGCGATCCCGACCTGTGCAGCAGCGGCTCTCGTGACGAGCCATCATTCGGGATCTCGAGCGTGCTCTCCACCAACACCTTGACCGCCGGACAACACCCATGCCCAAACGGCTGTAGACCTGCTGAACTGAAAAGACGCTCTGCCGACACGACTGCGCGCGCTGTTGCAGCCTGCTCCGGTCGATTTGCCACGTGGGCCCAAGGCCACGGCCGCGATCCCTTGTCACCAGCAAGCGCCTCTACCCGGCATGTGCCGAACTGGCCGTCGCGGCCCGAACCGAATAGCGAAAGAGCGAAAGCACCCGCAACATAGGCACCCCAAGGTGCGTACTTGTAGGTGGCCTCTGCGCCCGATAGGCCTGCAGCCAAGCCCTGAAGTTTCCCTTTCCAGGTTGTCCGCTGCTTGAGGAAGATATCGATGAAGGCAATGGTTCTCTGCTCCAGCCCGCGGCGCGATGGAAACTCCACGACGATGGCGAAAGCGGTGGCCGATGGTTTGCTTGAGGCGGGCCACGAGGTCGAGACCGTTCATGTCGACGACGTCCTGTCGGCGCTGCTTAGAGACTGTCGCCAATGTCGTATGCCGGATGGCGAATGCGCGATCGACGACGGTTTCCGGCGGGCGTTCTTTGGCTCCTACCTTCCCGCTGACGGTTTTGTCGCCGCAAGCCCGATCTATTGGTATGGCGTCTCTGCGCAGTTGAAGGCGTTCTTCGATCGAATGTTCTGCTACGTGGCCGCGTCGCATCCACAATCGGCGTCCGTTGTCGCGCAGATGACTGGAAAACGGATCGGCCTCGTCCTCAGCTCAGAAGAGACCTACCCCACCGTTTCGTCCAGCCCGCAGCATCAGTTCCAGGAATTCAGCCGCTATACGCGTTCGACCTTCGTCGGCGTCGTTCATGGCCATGGCAACGCACGCACAGATATTTGCCGCGATCCGAGTGACCCGATCGGACGGGCACGCGTGTTCGGTCGGAACTTCTTCAGCGCTCACACCTCCGACTACCAGATCGACACGCCGCGATCAGGTCGCGTCTGGGCGTGAGCCGTCTTGCGTGCGCGCAATATCTTTCGGCTAGGCCAGGCGGACCTTCCGCCGCCTGGCCGCCTTTGCCTCGCTCGCGGCCGCATCGTATTGCTCCCTGAAGTAATCAAGCTCCGGAAAGTTCCGCTCCGCCCATCGGTCGAGGCTGATGAGCGTTTCGCTGAGAGACAGGCCGACTGAGCTCAGACTGTACTCGACATGGGGCGGGTTCGTCTGGTGATCGTGACGCTGCACCAACCCGTTGCGCTCGAGGTCCTTCAACGTCTGGGTCAGCATCTTTTGCGAAATGCCCTCGATCTTGCGCAGCAACGCGCCATTGCGCATCGGGCCCGCCGCGAGCGCCGACATGATGAGGATCGCCCATTTCGTCGATATCAGTTCGAGCGCATGCCGAGCCGAGCAGGATGCGTCGAACACGTCGGGATTGCTCGCAGGCGGGGCTCCAGCTTGCGGGGGCAGTTTCATCATCACCTCAAGGACATGCCGTTGCGGCCGCCGCTCTTCACGCCTCACAGGTAGTGCGCGTGATCGCGCCCCACAAGTTGCGAGTAGCACAGCCGAAGGCATGAGGGCGCGCCGGGCTACGCCCAGGGCGCACCGGCCGCCCATTCCGCTCGGATGGCCTCAATAAAAAGGCGGACCTTTGGAGAAACGTGCTTTCGTGTCGGATAGACGACGCAAACAGGCGGCTCGTCGCGTTCGAATTCTTCGAGCAGGGGGACAAGCCTGCCTTCCTTGATGTCGCGGCCCACCAGGAAGGCGCCGAGTTGCGCAAGGCCCGTTCCGGCGAGGCAAGCGTCGCGAATGGCCTCGGTGTTTCCGAGACGCAAGTTTCCCTGAACACCGACGTCCCGGTCTCCGCCGCCGACCCTGTAATGCCACGGTACCGGTCCGCCTGCGTGCTTGAACCCGATCCTGTCGTGGCGCGTCAGTTCGTCGATGGTGCGCGGCGTTCCGCGCCGCTTTAAATACTCCGGCGCAGCGCAGGTTATGAGCCGATGAGAGGCCAGGACCCGCCGCACGAGGCGACTGTCGGTGGGCCCGCCGATACGAACGGCAACGTCGATGCCGTCGCCGACGATGTCGCGATACTCATCCGAAAACGAAACCTCCGCTTCCACCTCGGGCCAACGGTTCAGGAAGCGCTGGAGAACGGGCAGAATGTGCAGCCTACCGAGGGCGATCGGCACATCGATGCGAAGGCGCCCTCTTGGGGCCTGGTGCCGTTGTGCCAAGGCGAACTCCGCGTCGTCCACTTCTGACAGGATCCTGATCGCATGCTCGTAGAAGAGCTGGCCCTCCTCGGTGAGGCTGACGCTACGCGTTGTTCTATGGATCAGCCGCGTTGCCATATTGTCTTCAAGACGTGCGACACATTTCCCGACCGCGGAACGGGAGAGGCCGAGCCGTTCCGCCGCCAGGGTGAAGCTCTGGTCATCGGCGACACGAACAAAGGCGCGCACATCGCCGAGATGGTCCAGCATCGCAAGATCCTATTGGGGACGATTCGTCCCTTTTGTTTCCATAAGGCCGAAGTTTATCTGAATATCGGAAACAGTAAAGAATGCCTCGCAACGTCCCGGCAACGGGACATGAAGGATTAGCTGGGCGCCACAACGTGCCTCGCCCCAGAATGAAAGAGGCAATTAGATGAAACTCCAGGAGAAACCGACGGACTCCAAAGGAAGGGAGGCCCTGACCGGGAGAATTGGCTACCGGTCTATGCCGCCGGCCTGTCGACCTTTTGCGTCGTGACGACGGAGATGCTGCCCGTTGGGTTAATGACGCCGATCGCAGACGACCTTCAAACGTCGATGGGGACCGCCGGTTTGACGCTCTCGCTGCCGGCGTTGCTTGCCGCGCTCTTTGCGCCCACCGTGGTACTCTTGGCCGGCAGGATCGACAGAAGGCGGCGCATCCTGACCACCCTTCTCTTGCTGCTGGTTGTTGCAAACATCATTTCGGCGCTGGCCAGTACGATCGGTTTGCTCCTGGCGGCGCGTATCATTGTCGGCCTTTGCATGGGCGGCATCTGGGCCGTTGCCGGAGGCCTTGCGCTACGGCTGGTTCCGGGCCGATCGATCGGTGTCGCAACGGCGATCATTTTCGGCGGCGTTGCAGCAGCGTCGGTTCTTGGCGTTCCGGTCGGAGCCATGATCGGTGACGCGGCGGGCTGGAGCTTCGCGTTTGCCGCGATGGCGGTCTTTTGTGCGATCGTGCTTGTGGTCAATCTCTGTGCGTTGCCTGCGCTGCCCGTCCACCAGTCCGTCCGGCTCAGCCAGTTTGGCCATCAGCTCTTGAACCGCCGGATCCAGCTTGGTTTGGCGATCACGTTCCTGTTCGTTGCGGGGCATTTCATGGCCTACACCTTCATACGTCCGCTTCTGGAATTTGTTTCGGGCATCGGCACACAATGGGTCGGGCTCATGCTGTTTGCCTATGGAGCCGCTGGTATTGGCGGAAACTTTGTTGCTGGCCCTGTCGCCGCTAGGCGTACCGGCGCGACCTTGCTGTGCATTGCCGGTGCCCTTGCTGCTGTCCTCTTCGGCTTTGCTCTCTTCGGAAACTCCGCTCTTGGCGGTGCGGTCGTCCTCATCTTGTGGGGCATCGCCTATGGCGGCGTCTCGGTCTCATTGCAAACCTGGATGATGAAGTCGGCACCCTCCGACATCGAAGTCGCAACGGCGCTGTTCGTCGCAATCTTTAATATCGCCATTGCCGCCGGATCCTTTGCCGGCGGTCGCATTGTCGATCAGTTCGATCTCGGCACCAACCTGCTCGTAGCGGGCATCCTGCCGTCCCTCGGAATTCTGCTCGGATTGAAAGCCCAACGTGCGGCCACTGGCAAGGCTGACTGATCATCGGACATATATCGAGCGGATCGCACTCACCATCTGTGCACAACCGGATGGACCGGGACGGCTTTCGTCCCGGCTCCGGCGGATCAGAAACAATCGCTTGAGGAAATTCCTACTCCGGCCGGGGGGAGAGAGAAGCAAAATCATTCCGTAATACTACATAAAATACATAGACTATATGTGTATGAGCCCAGGATTCTCACGCTTGATGCTGGCAACAACACGTGCGCCGGACCCGTTCCGCCTGCAACGAATGACAACGCTGGCCAGCCCAGATTTCGACGGAGGATCTCATGTCCAGTTCCATTTTCGGCCAGGCCTATCGCCGCCGCAGCGTGCTGAAATCGCTCGCGGCTGCCGGCGCCCTGCCCTTCATCGCGCCACTTGCCTCCTCGACCGCCCTTGCGTCCGGCAACAAATATGCCGGCCGCACGGTCAATCTCCTGATCATCCAGCCGCATGTCGTCACGGGCAAGAAAATTGCCGAGGATTTCGAAAGGCTGACCGGAGCCAAGGTCAACGTCACGGCGGTGCCCTACGACCAGGTCAGCGTCAAGGCGACGCTGGACGTGCAGTCGGGCGCCAACCAGTTCGACGTCATCGACTATTTCTATACCTACAAGGGCCAGCTCGCCGAAGATGGCGTGATCGAGGACGTGACCGATCTCATCGAGCGCGACAAGGCCGAGATCCAGCCGGAAGACTTCATCCAGACCATCTACGACCAGTACACGCTGCATGACGGCCGTCGCTATGGCTTGCCCTATGACGGCGACAGCCATCTGTTGTTCTATAACCGCGAGCTGTTTGATCGCTACGGCCTGAAGGCGCCGGCAACCTGGGACGAATACAACGAGAACGCCAGGGTGATCACCGAGGCGGAAAAGAAGAACGGCATCTATGGTGCTGCGGTTCTGGGCGCGAAGATCCCGGTCATCATTCTTTCCACCTATGCCAACCGGCTCACCGGCTTCGGCGGCAACTTCTTGAAGGCGGACGGCACCTCGGCGCTCGACAGCACCGAGGCCGTCGAAGCCCTGAAGTCGCTGCTTGCGTCGGCTCCCCATGCGCTGCCGACCCCACTTGAAACCCGCTTCGAAGAAGGGCTGCCCGCGTTTCTCAACGGCAAGGCTGCACAGATCGACTTCTGGACCGATCTCGGCGGCTATGCACAGGACCCCAAGGGCTCGAAGATCGTCGACAAGTGGGGGGTGACGCGCATTCCCGTCGGCGGCAGCAACAAAACACCCCGCCTCGCCTTCAATGCCGGCTTCGGTTTTGCGATCACCAGCGGATCGAAAAACAAGGACGTCGCCTGGGATCTGATCAAGCTTGCGACCGGCAAGGACTACCACCAGGAGCTTCTGGCGCTCACCGGCTCGGGTATCGACCCGGACCGCCAGTCTGGCTTGAAATCTAAGAATTTCAGGGACTTCCAGCCGCTGGTGCAACCGCTGCTCGATGATGGCGCATTGGAAAACAGCCTTGCCTGGCCGACCGCCGTCTATGCGCCAAAACTCGAAAATGCGCTGACCGACGAACTGGCCCTGGCGCTCGCCGGCACCAAAAGCGCGGAACAGGCGATCGCCGATGCCCACCAGGCCTGGACCGAAATCATCGAGACCAACGGCTGATTGCTTGCGGGGTGGCGCTTCCTCCCGGCGCCGCCCCGCCACTTTTTTTGAAACGAGGCAAAAGACCATGAGCGCAAGATCCTTGCCGAAACGCAGGCTCGGCCGAACCGATTTCGACATCACGCCCGTTGGCTTCGGCGCCTGGGCCATCGGTGGCCCCGATTGGGGCTGGGGATGGGGAAGTCAGGACGATACCCGGTCGATCGCCGCCATCCGTCATGCGGTCGAGCGCGGCATCAACTGGATCGACACGGCGCCCGTCTATGGCCTCGGCCATTCCGAACAGATCGTGCGCGAGGCGCTTTCGACCATCCCACGCTCCCAACGTCCGTTGATCTTCACCAAGGCCGGGCTGATCTGGGACCCGGACAACCGCAACGCCCTTCCCGCCCGCATCGGCAATGCCCAATCCATTCGCCGCGAGCTGGAGGCTTCCCTGAAGCGGCTCGGCGTTGATGTCATCGACGTCTACCAGGTGCACTGGCCTGCCAATGACGGCACGCCGGTCGAGGAATACTGGGCGACTTTTGCGGAGTTGAAGAAAGAGGGTAAGGTACGGGCCATCGGGCTTTCGAACCACGATCGGGCGCTTCTGGAGCGCGCGGCAACGGTGGCGCCCGTCGATGTGGTGCAACCGCCCTTTTCGGCAATCAAGCGCCAGTTCGCCAGAGCAGACCTGCCGTGGGTGCAGGCGCATGGCAGCGGCGTCATCGCCTACAGCCCACTGCAATCAGGCCTGCTCACCGGCGCCTTTACGCCGGCGCGCGCCCGGGCCCTTCCGCACGACGATTGGCGATCGCGCGACGAGGAATTTTCGGGCGAAGCGCTTCACCGCAACCTGGCCTTTGCCGAAGGCTTGAGGCCGATTGCCGCGCGACACGAAACGACCGTCGCTGCGATCGCTGCGGCCTGGGCGATTTCCTGGCCCGGCGTCACCGGTGCCATCATCGGCGCGCGCGAACCGCTGCAGATCGACGGTTGGATCGATGCCGCAACCCTTGCGCTCACGCCCAGCGACCTCGACGATATCGAGGACATGTTGCTGGCCACCCGGGCCGGCAGCGGGCCGACACGCCCGGATCTGGCCGAGGCCGCATGACCACCTTTGCCGTTGAGGTGCTGGAACCCGCCGGCGCGGCGGGTGTTGCCGCGCGCGCCCACGCCTTTTGGGCGCGTCTCGCACGGTTGGCCTGGATAGCACCGGTCCTCGTCGCGCTGATCGTCACGACGCTCTACCCGACTGTCTTTCTGCTGGCGCTTGCCTTCAGCAAGAGCACGCTTGGAAAGCCGTTCCGCGGCTTCGTCGGCATCAAGCACTTCGCAACGGCGCTTCAGGATCCGATCTTCCTCGCGGCCATCGGCAGAAGCGTCGCCTATGCACTTGCCACCTCGCTGGTGCAGCTTGCGCTCGGCTTCCTGATCGCGCTGCTTTTCACTTCCCTGTTGAAGGCCGGCCGCTTTTTGATGAGCCTCGTTCTGCTGCCACTGATGACCCCGCCGGTCATGGTCGGCATCGCTTGGAAGCTGATCTTCGCGCCGGCAGGCGGGCTCCTGAACGGTAGCCTGATCACCTATGGCTTTATCTCCGAGCCGATTTCCTTTCTTGGTCACCCGACGCTCGCCTGGCTGGCGATCGGCGCCGCCGACCTCTGGCAATGGACGCCATTCATCGTCATTCTCTGCTTTGCGGCTCTTTCCACGGTACCCGACAGCGTTCACGAGGCAGCGCTGGTGGACGGGGCCAATGGCTGGCAGCGCTTCTGGCACATCACACTTCCGCTGGTCGCCGCACCGCTTTCGTCGATCTATCTGCTGAAGCTCATTTTGTCGTTCAAGCTCTTCGACCTCATCTACATACTGACCTTCGGCGGACCGGGCTTTGCGACGACATCGGCCGGCTTTGCCATCTATCGGCGGGCGATCGAACAGTTCGACGTCGGCCGCGCCGCGGCCGAAACGATGATCTATGCGCTTGTCATCGGGCTTGTGACCTTGCCCGTCGTACGGCTGCACCAGCACTTCGAAAGGCGAGAGCTGTGAGACCTGCCGCGCGACATCTGTGGCTCGGCCTTGCGACAGCGCCGGTCGTCAGCTTCTTTGCCTTGCCTTTCCTCTATCTCATCGCGGTTTCCTTCAAAACGAAGGACGACGTGCTCAACGGACGCTTCTGGCCGACGATACCGACGCTCGCCAACTGGCCGGCGGCCTTCGACGCGGCCAACATCCTCGGTTTCATCCTGAATTCCGTGATCGTGTCGCTGGTTTCGGGCCTCGTCACCATCGCGCTGGCGCTGCCGTCGGCCTATGCCGTCCTGCGGCTGAAGATCGGTGGCAAATGGCTGTCGGACGTGACGCTGTCGAGCTACATGGCGCCGCCGATCGTAGCGCTGATCCCGCTGTTTTTTCTGCTGAAGACAACCGGACTGCTCGATACGCGCGCCGGCCTGATTCTCATTTATGGTTTCGCCAACGTGCCGGTCGCCTTCTGGCTGCTGATGCCGTTCCTGCGCCGGATGCCGATCGAGATCGAACAGGCAGCGGCGATGGACGGCGCCGGTCCATTTCGCACGCTGCTGCAGATCGTCGTGCCGATCATCGCGCCCGGCATCGTCGCGACCTTCATCATCGTCACGGTCTTGTCCTACAACGAGTTCCTGTTTGCTTCCGCCTTCACCTTCTCCGACGCCACGCGGACCTTGCCGGTGGGCATCTCGCTCTTCCAGGGCGACCGTCTCGTGAATTTCGGCCAGATGGCAGCCGCCTCCCTGGCAGGCATCGCGCCGGTTTATCTGGTCGCGCTGTTCATGCAACGCTACCTCGTGAGCGGGCTTGCCCATGGCGGGGTGAAATAAGGATCGCCAACCGCAAGCTATCGCGCAATAGGAGAGTTGAACGCTTGTTGCGCCGCAGCTTTTGGTTTCTTGTCGGTCCATTGAGGCGGCGCGCCGTATTTGGCTGCTATCGCGCCGACGAGGCCCGGTGCCCGACCGAAGGCATCGCATGCGGCATATTTGGGTTTGCCACCCAACCAGGACTGCATGCGTTGCCGGGTCGGCAGCGAGATATCCAATGCCTTCGGCTCCTTGCCGGAAATCAGCACCTGCGAAAACGCGTCGGCGAATTTCGTCGAAAAGCTATAGGCGTCGCCGACTTCCGAAACACGGGGCTTGTCGAGGATCGAATTTGCACCACGCGCCCAAAGCATGGCGGCACTTTGCAGACCGCTGGCATCGACCGCTTCGGCCTCTACAGCCAAGCCTCCCAGGCCGACAGGCAATCGCGGCACGCTGACGGGCAGGACGAACCCCGTACCAATGGTGATGGCCGTGGAAACCCCTGCGAGCGCCTTGTCTGTCGGGACAATATCGGCGATCACGGAGCGAACCGTCAGATCAGCAGGCTGATTGGCAGGAACCATCTGGTACCTGTCGCTGAGCGCGACGCAGAGCGCCCGATCGAGAGCGTTCGAAACCAAATCGCGATCGGCATCGGACTTGATCTTGGAGGCGGCTGCAAAGGAAAACGTCGTTGGCGCGATGCGGACGGTTTTCACGTCGACCAGACGTTGTCCATCAACGTAGAGGCGTTTCTTGGCCACCATGCCTTTCGACGGACCGAGCTTGCCATAGGAGGTCAAAGTCCCCGCCTCCTTCAATGGAACCGATTGGCATCCGACCAGGGTTGCCGAGAGTAGCCCTGCCAGCGCCACCGCGCCGGCCGGGACGAGCGATGAAGAAACCCAAGCAAGCGATTGAATAAAATATTCTTTTAGCACGTTTCATGATCTCCGTTGACATGCAACGGCGACCTTGGGGATGGACAATTGCTACAGAATTACAAGCAGGTTAGAGCTGACACCGAAGGGATGGTGTCTCGAAAACCCTTCAAGCATGGGCGCGGCGGTGTCCGCGACCTAAATCCCACGCCTCTCGCGGTCAGAGGTGGACGACCACCTTGGTTCCGCTCGCTGAACTCGTGAGACTGACACGCCCCCCGTGGTTTGAAGCCACCTGTTTTACAAGGCTCAAACCAAGACCCGCGCCCGTGTCCTTGGGAGAAACCCTGTAAAAGGGTTCAAAGACGAGTTCCTGATGCTCGGCAGGTATGCCCGGTCCTTCGTCGGAAACTTCCACGCGCCCATCGCTTGAGACCAAGACGGCAATCATGCCCGAATTGCCGCCGTGATCGATCGCATTTCGGACGAGGTTCGTGACCGCGCGCAACACGGCAGGTGGATTGCCCTTTCGCGCAAGCGTCTCCACGTCACTGTGGAAAGACACCTGATAGCCACCCCCTATCGCCAACGGAGCGAGATCGGCAACCGCCGATCGCGCGATGTCAACCAGATCCATTGGCTCGTCCAGAACGAGCGCCTGGTCGTTGCGCTCGAAGTCCAGAAGCTGCTCTGCCGCTTCTGCGAGCCGGGCGACATCATCCATCAGGCGCGTTCTCTCCCGGCCATCAGGCATGCCATCGATGCGCGTCTGCATGATCGCAATGGGGGTTCGCAGTTCGTGGGCCGCATCGATCAGGAAGCGCCGCCGCTTTCTGGACTCGTCCTCGAGACGCTCAAGTGCGCCGTTGAATGCGATCAGAACCGGGGCGACTTCGTTCGGGATTCCCGCGAGCGGAAGGCGCGTCCCGTGGCGGCGCGGATCGATCCGCGATGCTTCGTCGGCAACCTCGCTCACCGTCGCGAGAGCACGCCCGACGATGTGAGGAACGGCAAGAAAAATCGCCGGGAGAGCACTGGCGATCAAAGACAGGTAGATTGGATAGGCCTTCGCCAAGAGAGCCAGGGCACCCCAACCCTTGTCCGCCACGCCGCCAAACAGAATCCGGACTTCGCCAGCCGGCGTCTTCGCGTTTTCGATCGTCGCAATCTCGCCAGTGGTTGCGGCCCCCCTGATATCCGCTTCGTCGAACAGGTGGATTACCGAGGGCAGCGCGGCATAGGCGGCTGGAATAGATCCGTATGACGCAAAGGCACCGCTGGTGGTGGCGACCACGAACCACAATGCGCTGTTTTGCGCCTTGAGTGTCGTCAGGTCATGGGTCTCGGAAAGCTGCAGTTGACCATCGCTTCCCCGGCCTACGGCACGGGACACGACCGAGACGACCGTCCCCTCCATTGCCGTGTTCGGTGACATGATCGTGGTTGCCCAGATGCAGAGCCCGATGATCACCGAGGCAACGACGGCGATGATGACGAGGCTCAATTGCCAGCTGAGCCGCCACCAGAGCGACGGATTGCGTCCTGTCGTCTGACCCATCACTCTTCCTTCAGGAGGTAACCGACCCCACGGATGTTGTGAATCGAAACTCCGGCCCCAGCATCCGCCAGCCGCTTGCGCAGTCTTGAAATGTGGGCGTCGATCGCGTTCGACTGGATCTCTTCTTCGTAGTTGTAGACCGCTGCTTCGAGCGTCGAGCGGAGAACGGTTTTGTCCCGGCGCCTCGCAAGGGCCTGGAGCACGAAGAGTTCGCGCCTTGGGACGTCAAGCTTCACGTCATCGACGGTCACGGTGAGGTTCAGCGGATCGAGCGCCATTCGTCCCACCTTGATCTGAAGCTCAGCAAGCGCAGCCGGACGGCGCAACACGGCGCGCAGGCGCGCCATTAGTTCTTCGACGAGAAAGGGTTTGCCGAGATAGTCGTCCGCCCCGGTGTCGAGACCTTCAACCCGTTCCATCGGCTCGTTGCGTGCCGTCAGGACGATGATCGGCGCGTCTTGGCCAATGCGGCGCAATTGCGGGATGAAGCTCAGCCCTTCACCGTCGGGCAGGCGGCGGTCGAGAAGAATAGCGCCGTAGTCATTCTGACGCGCAAGTTCGGCTGCATCGGCGAGATGGGTCGTATGGTCGATGACGATGCCATATTTGCTGAGCGCCACAGCCAGTGCCGCCGCCAGCTCCCTCTCATCTTCGATCAGCAGTATCCGCATCGGCACCCCATGGCTTCGACCTTTCGAATCTGCCGCAAGAATTACAGCAGCATTACGGAAACCACGGGGCAGCCGAACGTAACACTGCTGCAATCGTTCAGAGCTAGCGCACGCATCGAGCCGCCCTCGCTCGTATCAGCAGTGATAGGCGCGGCCTTCAACGAACCGGAAAGGCAGGAAGCATGACGACGTCACAAGTGGAGTGCCCTTCCGGGCCGGGATTGAAAACTGTTAGTTCGCGCCATGAGCATAGGGCCGCTCGATGACCCGCGGCCCCCTGCTGCGCTTCCTCATACGCTCGATCCTGTCGGCACTTTTCCTCGCAGCCTTCCTGGCTGGCCCGGCGATCATTCTGATCCTGACGTCCGATCGAATTGCGATGTAGCGCGCCAACGGATCAGATCCCCGACGTGGCGATCTGGTCGATCCAGCCAGTCAAAACGTCGCCGCGCGGATTGACGGCGGACAACATTGTTCGAACTGCTTCGGGCCCATTCACGACCCTTGGTTGCCATCTTCGCCGGATGTGGGTGCCGGGGTGTTCTTCGCTTCCATCGCCGCTTCGATCTGCCTGATGACCTTGACGGCCTCCTGGAGGATTGCCCGCATCTCATCGTCATAGAGATATACCGGCATGCCGCCGGCGCGAATGATGTCCATCGTTTCGGCAGACTCGCTGAGGCGATTGGGCTGCCCGAGCAGCTCCCAACCTTCCTTGATCGCGACATAGGCCCGGGAGACAAGACGGAGCTTTTCGCCCTCCGTCAGCATGTGAACGTCGCGCGCGGCGCGGGTCAGTTCGGCGATGACGTCTTTCGTGCTCTTCATGGGACACCTTGGCTATGCAAGTACCGCGGTGCAACCGACCAATCCATTCATGGTAACTAATGTATAGATTGAGGAAAACAAGAGCCAACACCTTCACGTAAGGGCAAGCCGAGGCCCTGAAATCCATGCACCTCGCGGAAATTCACCACCGAGGACGCACGTCGGATGGCATCAACCGCTTCTTAATCCTTTGTTGACCATAATCTCCGTCGAAGAGCCGAGCCGCCGGCCGTTGCCGCCGGTGGATTGTACCTCGATTGAATCGGAAGCCGCTGTGTCTGAGTATCCTGTAACTGCGTATCCAGAGCCTGCCTCGCCTGCCATCGTCAGAGGCGTGAAGCGTATTGCCCGGTGGGCCGCTCGAGCGGCCGCCATCACCGCCCTTGCAGCATCCGCCATGACTTTCACCAGCACGGCGTCGTCGGCGGAAGTCCGGTCGCTGAAACTGTTCTTCACGCACACCGGTGAACGCGCGACGATCACCTTCAAGCGGGACGGCAAATACGACCAGAAGGGGCTCGCGCAGATCAACCGTTTCCTGCGCGACTGGCGCAGGAACGAGCCCGCCCGTATGGACCCGCGTCTTCTCGATCTTGTCTGGGAGGTCTATCAGCGCGCCGGTGGGAAGGACTATATCAACGTCGTCTCGGCTTACCGCTCACCCGCCACCAACAGCATGCTGCGCGGCCGCTCCCGCAGCACCGGGGTCGCCAAGAACAGCCAGCACATGCTGGGAAAGGCGATGGACTTCTATATTCCGGGCGTGAAGCTCACCCGGCTGCGGGAAGTCGCCATGCAGATGCAGGTCGGCGGCGTGGGATACTACCCGACGTCAGGATCTCCCTTCGTACATCTCGACGTCGGAAACGTACGGGCGTGGCCGCGCATGTCGCGCCAGGAACTCGCGCGTATATTCCCCAAGGGGCAGACACTCCACCTTCCGGCAAGCGGCGGGGCTTTGCCGGGGTATGACCAGGCGATGGCCGACTACAAGCGACGGGTCAAGGCCACCTCGATCGTGGCTGCAAACAGCGCCGGCCCAGCCAAACTGAAGGGCGGAGAACCGGCCGGCAACACGCTGTTGACCGCGATGCTTCCCACGCGCAAGAGCCGCGGTGAAGAAGCCCTCGAGCTTCAGACCATGCGGAAGGAAGCAGCCGAAAAGTCGCCGTTCTTCGACCTTGCGGCGATCACCGTGCCGCTGCCGACGCTGCGCGCCACGGCTACCGCCGCGACCGTGACGCCCGTCCCCACGCCCGAGCGGGCGCTACCCACAAACGTCTCGGCTTTCATTCCCTCCTCGTCGTTCAAGGTTGCGCTTGGCGTGGGCATGATGCGCCATCCAGCTGCAGGCGAAAGCAGCCTCACCGGCCCGTCGCCTACAAATGCCGAGTGGACAATTCGCGACGCCGCACTCTTCAAGTGGGCGCTTGCGCCGGCCAAGGAGCTTGAGCGTCTGGCACTTCCGGCGAACCTGGAGCTCTCGGTGGCAAGCGCCGACGATACACCGCGCGTTCTAAAGCGGGCGTCCCAGGCCGGTAAGGAAAACAAAAGCTTCAACAAAGAGCGCTTCTGGTCGGACGGTTGATGCGGCAAGCACCTGTCAGCATCTCGGCTTAAGGTTCGACCGGCCGGTCCGGCGTGCCACCAAGGCCGGCGTCACAGCGGCAGACGGCCCGATGATCACGCCAAGCTTTTCGGCCGAAGGAGCGGCGACCCCGCACACCTTTTGCCACGCCTTGTAACGCGGCCGCTCGGGAAAGTTCGCCCGAGCGGCCCGGTTTTCTCAGCGACCGCGGCCGCCGCCACCACCACCACGTCCGCCACCGCCGCCGCGGAAAGCAGCTCCACCGCCGCGACCACCACCTCCGTGGAAGCCGCCGCGGTTGCCACCCTGGAAGCCGCCGCCGCTGTAGCCGCCGCGACCACGGTCAAAGCTCTGGAAGTTCCGGCCGGACTCTTGGTAAAGTCGCCCATAATTGCGGCTCAGTTCGTTCTGGTTGCCGAATTGCCGTCCGGCGCGATCGAAGGACAGATGATCCGGCGCCCGTTGGCGAACCTGCTGGTTGCGGCGTGGTGCGGGTCTCGTTTCAGCACGGTTCTGGATACGCTGCGTGGCTTGGGGCCGGTTGGATGCCGCGCCTTGGGCGGCATTGCGCAGGTTCTCCCCGTCCGGCCTCTGAACCGGTTGCCAGCCATCCGGCGTATGCTTCTGCCATTGGCCGTCCTGACGGCGATAGACGCTGCCATCGCGGCCGGCATAAACGTCACCGCCCTTGCTGCCGGCGATAAAGCCCTTGTCGCCTTCCGAGTTGCGCCAGCGCAGGCCGCCGGCACTCCCGGTTGATCCGCCGCTGATGCGCGCGAACTCTCCGCCGTGCTTGACGGCTACACTGCCCCAGGAGCCGTAAACATTCTGCCCGCCCCGCGCGACCATCGCGTTGCCCGTGCGTGGATTGTAGGCAGAAATGAAACCGCGCTCGCCACCGGGACCCGCCACCGCGCCGCCGCGGAACCGTGTCCCCGTGACGGGGTTATAGGCTGCGCCGAAGACCAGGCCCCTTTCCGGGCCATAGGCGTAGCCATAGCGCCCGAAAGTGCCATAGGCCGGGTTGTACGAGGCGCCGAACCCGTAGCTGATCGGCGGCGGATAATAGGGCCAATCGTCGTCGTAATAGTCCCAATAGGGCGGATAATACCATCCCGAGCCCCAGACGACTGTATCCCAGGCAAGGTAGGTATAGAGATAGCCGAGCGTATAGCCGTACCAGATGGCATCCGGTTCCGTATCGTAGATGCGGACATAGGTCGCGTTATAGACCGGAGACGACGATGGGATCGTGTAGATCTCATCGGCAACGGCGCGCGCAACGGCGAAGGGCCCGGTCGGCGTATCGCCGACGAACCAGATGCCGTCCTTCAAGACGAAATACTTGTCCGCGACCTTGATGACCTGCTCGTTGGCATTGACGGCATAGAACATGGACGTGCCTTCGATCGGCTCGAACTTCGGCTCGCCATTGTAGTGGACGTCCACCTTCAGCGATCCATCCGTCGAAACCCGCGCGAGCTTCGGAATGCTCGCCCGCAGACGCGCCATTGCGCTTTCGGACGTGCCGGGGATCGACGCGCGCACAGCCGAGTAGGAGGCGTCGTCGGGCAGGTTTACGAAATCATCGGGCAGGTCAGGCGTGGCAAAGGTCCAGGGACCTTCGAGTGACGTTGAAGAAAACCACCGTCCGGAAACAAGTGTGTACCACGTCTTGCTGGCCCGATGGAAAAACACCGAACTGCTCGTATTGGAAATCCAATCCAGCCCGGTGCCCGCGATCGGTTCGAGGGCCGGTTTTCCTTCAAAGATCAGAAGCTCCGCCGGCTTCTCCGAATAGAAAACTTTCGGAACCTGGTTATCGCTGAAGGGCGTGGGCGGAAGAGAGGCCTTTACCCCTTTCCAGTTGTCGATTTCCGGTAGCTTGGAAAAGACGTCCGGCACCGATGCCGCTTCAACCCAACCGCTCTCCAAGGTCTTTGTTGTCAGCCAGTTCTTTTCGCTCCGCAGATAGTAGTCTGCCGCCTGATCCACTTTGAAGAGGTCCCAATTCGTATTGACCACGAAGGAGAGGCCCTCAACGCCCTTGACCGGAGCCGTCACCGGCTTGCCGTCCGTCTGCACCAGGATGGCCGGCGTCTCACTGACAAAGATCGGCGGCGGATCGGCCTTGATATCGGGGATATCGGCGAGGCGTTGGAAGTCCGCAAGGCTTGCCGCCAGGCGTTGCTGCGACACGACGATCGGATCGGTCGGGACAAGCTTGCCGATGTCGAGCGCGAGGTCAGCGAGCTGCTGTCGGTCCAGTGCGGAGAAATCGAGCTGCGTGGTGCGAACATCCGTCAGCGTAACATTCTCCGTCGCCTCGTCGGCCACAGTCTTGGCCGAAAGCCCGATGATCCCATAGATCGGCTTGGCGTCGGCGGACGGTTTGAGCTCGGTCGCGACAAGGGCTTCGAGCTCCTTGAAATCCTTCCAGGACGTGATCTGCGGCTGGAAGAGCGTGATCGTCGCGCCTTTTTCGGTGTTGAACATCCTTGGCCAGGCCGGCGCGGTGGCATCGGACTGGTTGAGATACTTGCCGGCAACAAAGCCATTTGCCCCGGCATAACTCACGGCACACCAGGAGGCTTCTGCGTCGCATTCCTTGATGTCGACTTCCTCGCCCTGGGGGATCACGCGCATGGCGTCAAATCCGGTTCCCGGGCCCACCCTGAAGTTCACATTTGCAGTCAGGATGGCGGGATCTGCAAAGGCTGAAGTTGAGAAGAACGAAGCGATCGTCAGGTACGCAAGAAGTCTACGCATGATCACATTCCCTTCCTGGGGTGTCTAAGCTGTTCGAAGTCCCTGCATGCTGGAGTGCTACTGAAAAAAAACGGACCGCCACGACAAAGTCGCCCGCGTTCGCAGCCGGTTAAAGTCGTTCAATTTCAGGATCATTGCACATTCGGTGATAGGTGCAACTGCGCAGCACGAAATCCTGGCGCACCGGCGCGCCTCGCGATCGTGAGGACTCTTCCGCCAAGCTGCGCTGAGCGTCAGCCGAGGTCGCCTGCCTGTTCGAGAACATCATGCGCGCGCTCGATGATCGGCGCATCCACCATGGTCCCGTTCAGCACGAAGGCGCCACGGCCGTCTGCCTGCGCCGTCTTCGCTGCGTCGATCACGGACTTTGCCCAGGCGATCCGTTCTGGGCTCGGGGAGTAAGACGCATTCAGCACCGGGACCACGGACGGGTGGACACAGCTCGCGCCATCGAACCCGTGGGCCTTCGCCTCACGAGCGGCTGCCTTCAAGGCATCCAGTCGCGTATAGTCCGCAACCGTCAAAAGCATGCCGAAGGACAGCTTGCCTTCCGCCTTGGCGGCAAGGTGGACCATCAGTTTCGGAAGTCGCAATACGTCTGGCAGCGGTTCTGCGCCCATGCTGGTCGCGATGTCTTCGCCGCCAGCGGCAAGGCCGACCACGCGGCTGACGCGGGCAATCGCGCGCGCATCGAGAACTGCCCCGGCATCTTCGAGGAGTGGCACGAAGGCGACCGGCGGCCTGCCGATCTGCCGCTCAACTGGTGCGAGATGCGCTGCAATATCCTCTAGCTCCTGCGGCGACCGGGTTTTCGCGACATAGAGACCGAACGCGCCGGCACGGCAGGCGGCCTCTGCATCCGCCATCCGCAGATCCGGCGCCGAATTGACGCGGACAAAGACGGTCGCACCACCGCGTGCCACCTGCGCCACGGCGTCCTTCAACCCATCCCTTGCGGCCTGTTTCTGATCCGGGGCGACTGAATCTTCCAGGTCGAGGATGATCGCATCCGCTCCGCGTTCGTGCGCCTTGGCGATGAATTTTGCGGACGAGGCCGGGACGTAGAGTAGGGAGCGAAGCCTCATGCGGCTTTACCCTGGAGTATCGTCTCGATCGCGCCGCGATCCAGTCCCGCTTCGGCCAGAACTTCCGCCGTGTGTTCCCCAAGCGCTGGTGCCGGCCGCCGCCAGACGCCCGGCGTCTGGGAAAGCCGCGGCACGATGTTGTGCATCGGCAGGCTGCCGAACTCGTCATCCTCCACATCGACGATGATTTCGCGCTCGACGAAATGCGGGTCCGACGCGGCATCTGCGATGTTGTAGATCGGCCCGACCGTCGCGCCGGCGTCACGCATGATCTTCAGCGCCTCGTCATGGTCGTGCCGGGCAAACCAGCCGCCAACGGCCTCGTCGACCAGATCGCGATTTTTGACGCGTTCAGAATTGGTGGCAAAGCGCGGGTCCTGGTTCATGTCGGCACGGCCGATGATCTCGAAGATCCTCCGTGCGACCTGCGGCGTCGATCCCGACAGCGCCACGTACTTTCCGTCGCGGCAGCGGTAGACATTGCGCGGGGCGGCCGTATTGGAGGCGCTGCCCACGCGCTCCTTGATCTTGCCGGTCGTCTGATAGATCGCCGCTTCTGGCCCGAGCACCGAGAACATCGGTTCCAGCAGCGACAGGTCGATGACCTGTCCTTTTGCGTAGCCGCGATCGCGCGCAAGCAACGCTGTCACGGTGGCCGAGCTGCCATAGACACCGGCGATCATGTCGGCAAGCGCCAGCGGCGGCAGCACGGGCTCGCGATCGGGAAAGCCGGTTCTGTAGGCAAAACCGCTCATGCCTTCGATGATGGTGCCAAAGCCCGGGAACTGCGCGTAAGGCCCCGTCTGGCCGAAACCGGAAATGCGCACGATGATCAGGTTGGGATTGCGGGCGTGCAGCGTTTCCGGCGAAAGCCCCATGCGCTCCAGCGTTCCCGGCCGGAAATTCTCGATGAAGACATCGGCCGTAGCGATCAGTGCCCAGAGCGCCGTCATCGCCGCCTCTTGCCTGAGGTTCAGAACGACGGAGCGCTTGTTGCGGCTATAGGTCTTCCAATAGAGCGAGTGGCCATCATCCTTCCAGTCTCTGAGCGGATCGCCCGCCGGCGGCTCGATCTTGATGACATCGGCGCCGGCATCGGCCAGCTGCAGCGACAACATGTTGCCGGCAACGAGCCGGGAAAGATCCAGAACCCTCGTGCCGACCAGCGGTCCCTTGGCGTCGGGATCGAACTGTCGCTTCGCAAATCCACTCATCGAAGGCGCTCCCCGGTATCCTTGTCGAAGAGCAGAACCTTGTCGGCATCGATCGTCAGCGTCACATCCTGCCCGGCCGAAAGTAGCTTGCCGCCGTGGACGACGACCGAGATATCCTGGCCGCCCATGTCGACGACGATTTCCTGGTCCTCGCCGGTCGGCTCGACGAGGCTGATGCGCCCCGGCACGCCCGTTGTTCCGAGCGTGATGTGCTGCGGGCGGATGCCGCAGACGACCCGCTTGCCAGCCTGCACCTGTCGCCCGAGCGGCAGGGATACGCCGCCCCGGGTCAAGGCCGTCGCTCCCTCTGTGACCGCCTCGATCAGGTTGATCTCCGGCGAGCCAATGAAGCCGGCGACGAAGAGATTGGCAGGATCGTTGTAAAGATCGAGCGGTGCGCCCGCCTGCTCGATCTTTCCGCCGTTCATCACCACAATCTTGTCGGCCATGGTCATGGCCTCGGTCTGGTCGTGGGTGACATAGACCATCGTGCGGCGAAGCCGTTGATGCAGCTTCTTGATTTCGCTGCGCATCTTCACGCGCAGCTTGGCATCGAGGTTCGACAGAGGTTCGTCGAAGAGGAAGGCACGCGGGTCGCGCACGATGGCGCGACCCATGGCGACACGCTGGCGCTGGCCCCCGGAAAGTTCCCGCGGCAGGCGGTCGAGCAGCTTTTCGAGGCCGAGGATTTCGGCCGCCTGGGTAACGCGCTTTTCGATCTCCGCCTTCGGCGCACCGGCGAGCTTCAAGGCGAAGCTCATGTTTTCCGCGACCTTCATGTGCGGATAGAGCGCATAGGACTGGAAGACCATGGCGATGTCGCGCTCCTTGGCCGGCATATCGTTGACGACCTTGCCACCGATGGTGATCTCGCCAGCTGAAATATCCTCCAGCCCGGCGATCATGCGCAACAGCGTAGACTTGCCGCAGCCCGAAGGGCCGACGAGCACGACGAATTCGCCGTCGCCCATTTCCAGCGAGATGTCGTTGAGCACGGCGACACTGCCATAGCTCTTGCCGACGCTTCTAAGCTCTATCTCGGACATGTTTCCTCCCTTTCTTTCCGCCTCGCGCAGTTAGCGCTCGGCGACCTCAAGCCGGCCGATCGACATGCGCCCGGCAGACGCCATGCGAAGGCCAGCCATGCCGTAGCGCAGCGTCCCATCGTCCGCCTGAAGCAGCCGCTCGCCATCGACGGAAAGCGTCAGCTTGCCACCTTCGACAGTGAGATCGACCGCGTAGCTCCGGCCGTATTCGATACGGAACGGGCTGCGCGCGAGGATCTTCGTGCCGTGGTCTTCAAGAAGGATCACGGCTTCGCCGTTCTCGAAACCGGCGGCATAAAAGCGGCTCGTACCCTGAGCCCGGGCCACCACCAGGTGCGAGGCACCCGAGTGCGGCTGAAGCTCGGCCTTGACACTGACGTCGCGGAGATAGGCGTTGCCCGTCCAGGCGTCCGCGTCGGTTGCGGTATGGGCATGGATGCGGCCTTGCTGCAGGCTCCAATGGCCGCGGTTCCAGGTGAAGCGGGTGATGCCGCCCCATTCATGCGCTTCCTTCGACGGGTCGATGACGGCGCGACCCTTGCCGGATACGGAGAAGTCCGCAAGGAACAGCCGGCCGAGGAATTTCAGGCGTCCGAAATATTCGACCAGGATGCCGATCTCGTCGACCGCCTCGCCGTTGCCGTCGGGGATGGTGAACGCGTAGTCCTGCCAGCCACTCGCAGACGGCACGTGCCAGGCGCCTGTTTCCTGGATGGCGCCTGTCATGGCGCGGCGGACATAGGGCGCCACGCGCAGGTTGCCGTCACCGTTCCAAGGGTCGAGCCAGAGCTTGAACGACACCCTTTGGCCGTCATCGGCAAGTGGCGTGAACATCGGGCGGTAGCGCTCGTCGTCGAAGTCGGAGCGGCGATAGAAGGGCTTCCAGAAAATGCGTCCACCATGCCCGCGCTCGAGACGGTCGAGCAGGATTTCCAGCGATCCCTTGGCGTTATCCGTATGACGCTCCGCCGATGCCTTGACGGCGATCTGGTTGAAGGGCTCGGTGCGGAAGCCATGGGTGGCGCCGGGTGCGTCGAAATCGAAGCGAACGCCGCGGCGCTCGAAATCCTCGACCCAGAGCGCCGGAGCCTCCCGTCCCTGCAGGCGGAGCGCCAGCACCGTCAGTTCACGGGCAAAGGAGGGGATGTCGACGACGTTGACCGTACCGGCTACGCCGGAAGCGACGACGAAATCGTTGATCGGCTTGCGGTACTTGTCCCAGCCCGGCTGCACCTTTTGCAGCGTGCCGACGATCGCACCGGCATTGCCGGCGTTGCAGTCCGTGTCCCAGCCGGCCATGGTGGCGATCTCGACGGTGCGCGGCAGATCACCCTGACCGTAGATCAGGCTCATGATCAAGACGCCGGCATTCGGAATGATGTGGCAGACGCCGGGATAGCGGTCATAGCCCCAATCCGCCGTCAACATGTCGCGGCAGGCACGCCAGTCGTTCCGGTTGCTGTCGTGGAAGCGGAGTACCGCGCGCGAAACCTTGGCATAGAGGGAGTCGGCCGGGATTGTCGCGAGACCCGTCTCGATCACGTCCTCGATGTTCTTGGCAACAAAAGCCTGGGCGATGGCCGCGGCGCAGAAGCGGGCGCCATGCAGGCCCTCGCCGTCATGGGCGACACTTGCCGCACGGGCTGAGGCTTCGGCTGCCTTCTTCGGGTCGGCCGGATGCACCCAGCCCCAGCTGTCGATGAAAATCTGCCCGCCGATCTGCTCGGCAACCGTCGTGCCGTTCTGGGCGATCGAGCCGGATTGCGGCGCCGGAATGCCAGCGCGCAGGTTCTGGTAGGCGGTATGCTCGGTCGAATTGCCGAAGCCGCCCCACCAATACATGCCGTGTTCCTCGGCCGCATAGTTCAGCCAGGTCTTGCCGACCTCTTCGGCGGTGGCGCCGAGACCGTAGTCGCGCAGCGCCCGGATGAAATAGACCGGACCGTTGGTGTCGTCATCGGCAGCGAAATTCTTGAAATCGCGCAGATATTCCGTCACCTCGCCATAGGTGTCCCGGACGCGTTCATAGCTCCAGATCGTCGGTTCGACAGGTGCGCCCAAGCGCACGCCGATCGCCTTGCCGATAAAACCGGAATAGATACGCTCGAAGATTTCTGTGGTGCTGAGCATCGGATACTTTCGAATTCTAGAGACTGGAAACCTGGGTGAGCTCGGGAGCGGCAAAGAGGCCTGCGCGCGCCGTGGCCCGCGCCATTTCGCGTTTGTGGTCGGCCGCCCGGATTGCGGTCACGGTTGCGGTAAAAGCATCGGCCGATCGGTAGAGATCGAGCTTGTTGACACGGTCGAGCTGGGAGACCATCGCCCGGTCGATGATGC
Source organism: Ensifer sp. Root423 (assembly GCF_001426275.1). NCBI lineage: Bacteria > Pseudomonadati > Pseudomonadota > Alphaproteobacteria > Hyphomicrobiales > Rhizobiaceae > Ensifer > Ensifer sp. Root423. The sequence goes on from NZ_LMEG01000003.1 coordinate 75,204, forward strand.
TCTCGCCCTGCATGGCGCCGAGGATTGCGCCGGCCATGACGCCGATCGAGTCCGTATCGCGGCCGGAGTTGATGCCGTCGATGATCGACTTGTAGAAATCACCGTCATTGACGACCGCAAAGCCGAGCGCCAGCGGCAGTTCCTCGATCGCGTGCAGACGCGACGGCTGGTAGGCGTCGGTCGCAATGCCGGCCTTCTGCGGCGTGTGCTGCACGTCGTCGCCCATTGGAGAATAGCGCGCGATGATGCGGTGGAATTCGGCGACGACTGTCGCATGATCCGCGCCCTTCAATGAGCCCGCAGCCTCGACGATATCGGCGATCGCATCACGCGTTCCGTCCTTGGCAACGGCCAGCGTTTCTTTGATGACGGTGTCGAGGGTGGTGCCCGGCACGAAAGCGGCGGCGACCGCGGCGGCGAGTACGCCGGCAGCTTCCAGGCCGAAGCTCTGCTGGTGGCCGGAGGCAAAGGCGATCGCCTCATCATAGGCTGCCTTCGGATCACAGGCGTTGGCGACGCCGATCGGCGCGATGTACATCGCCGCGCCACAGTTCACCATGTTGCCGACGCCGCCCTGGCGCGGGTCGCAGCCGGAAAGTTGATGGCGCTGGAAGATCCACTTCTCAGGATAGAACAGCCGCTCGATCAGCATCGTCTCGCGCTGCAGCTCCGGCACCCAGCGCGGCGTCCAGGCAATTTCCCGCACCATGCCCGAGGCCATATCCCAGGCATCGAGATGGCGCTTCACGTCGTCGTAGATCGACATCACGCAGAGCGTCATCAGCGTGTCGTCGGTGACGATGCCGCTGCCGCGGACACGGCCGTTGCGGGCCGCCTCACTCTGCTTCATGCGGTGCCACTCTGTGTCGAGCGATGTCACCCGGCCATAGCGCTGGCGGATTTCCGCAGCGGAGAGCTTTTCGACCGGCGCCCCGATGGCGTCGCCGTAGGCGACGCCAAAGAGAAGCGCCCGAACCCGTCCCTTAAGGGAGAGCCCTTGAGCATCATTTGTCATTGAGAACCGTCCTTGCATATTCGGTCATTTTCTCGCCGCCGGCAGCGTTCCACTCGGAAACGAACTGGTCCCACTGGTCCAGCTTGGCTTCGCCGGAGACGAACTTGTAAACCCAGGCCCGGTAGACGTTCTCCGTGGCGTCGATGTCGGTGGCGTATTCCGCAGGCCAGACGAAGGCGTTGTCCGGCTTGAAGTCGGCGGAGATCGTCTTCAGCGATTGCTGCGCGGCATCGCTCAGCCACTGAACCGGCGGCTGCCAGTTGGCGGCAACGAGGAAGCGGGCATACCAGGTAGCGAGCTTGTCGGTCGGCTTGATGGTTTCGCCGTCCTTGGTGTACTGCTCGCCCTCAAAGCCGAGCCGTTCAATCGCCTGGCCCTCGGGGCTGGCGATGAAGTCGAGCAACTTGACCACCTCCTCCTTGTGCTCCGAGGTCGTTGCGATCGCGAGACCGCGCGCTTCCTTGGAGACGTCCAGCGCCATCAGGCCCTGGCCGCCCGGACCCTTCGGCGGCGAAAGCAGGCTGAGGGTCACGCCGGGATGGGCCTGGCGCATCTTGCCGCCATAGATGTCGATGACCTCTGCGGAGGAACCGAAGATCACCCCGGCACGGCCGGAATAGAACTTGTCTTCCTTCACGTCCCACTTGGTGGTGATGAATTCCGGATCATAGAGACCCTGCTCGCGGAGCGATGCGTAGAAAGCGATCTTTGCCTTTTCCGCGGCCGAAACGCGGGCATGGATCCACTCGCCAGCATCGTTCTTCAGCCAGGTTCCGGTGACGCCAAATGCCTGATTGAAGACGGCGTCGAGCTCTTGAGTGTTGTCGGCGGTGGTAACGCCGTAGCTGTCGGCCTTGCCGTTGCCGTCGAAATCGCCGTCCTTGATCGCCTTGAAGAGGGTGACGTAGTCGTCCGTAGTCTTCGGTGCTTCGACGCCCGCTTTCTCGAGCCAATCCGCGCGGATCACCGGCTGCGGTATGCGCGGCGGGTAGACATAGAGCAGGTAGGGATAGTTCTTCAGCCGCTCGACATTGTGCGGGAAGAGCGCGTCCTTGAGATAGGTCGTCTTCGGCAGCCAGGTGTTCCAGTCCTCCAGCACGCCCTGTTCGGCCATCTTGGCGTCGCCGCCCTGGAAATAGATGAGATCGGGGATATCACCGGACAGAAGCATGGCGCTGAGCTTGTCGGCATAGCCAGAGGACGGCAGGTCGACGACCTGGATATGGATGTCGGTGCCCTTGGCCTTCAGCGCCTCCTCATAGGCCTTCATCAGCTTCACGTCGTCAGGATTGCTCGTCGTGAGATCCTTCGAGACGACGCGGATCGTCACCGGATCGGCGAAGGCGGGCATGGCGACGCTCGCCATCAATGCCATGGCGGTGGTTGCGCCAAGGATCAGTTTTCCAAGCATGTTTGTTCCTCCCAATATGCTATGGCTTTTATGGTTCGGTTCTGCATCGTCAGCCCTTCAGCGCACCGCTCACGGTGCCCTTGGTGAAGAACTTCAGAATGAGTGGGTAGATTGCGAGGATCGGCGCGATCGTAAGCAGGATCATGCCTGCCTTCAGCGCGCGAATGTTGATCTGGCTCGCACCGGTGTAGTTGTTGCTGTCGACGACCCCGACCATGGCGAGCTTGTCGCCCTCGACCACGAACTGGCGCAGCACGACCTGCAGCGGCCATTTTGACTGGTCGTTGAGATAGATCATCGCCCGGAAGAACTCGTTCCAGTGGAAGACGAAGTAGAAGAGAGCGATGGTCGCAAGCGCCGACTTGGCGAGTGGTAGCGCCACGTACCAGAAGATCTGGAAAGGGTTGGCGCCGTCGAGCTCCGAGGCCTCGATCAGTTCCTTCGGCACTTCCTCGAAGAAGCGGACGAGAATGATCAGATACCAGGCGTTCACAACCTTGAAGAGGATCAGAGACCAGTAGCTGTCGAGAAGGCCGAGGCGCTTGTTGATGAAATAATCGGGAATGATGCCGGGCTCAAAGACGATCGTCACCAGCACGAAGACGAAAATCGCGCGCCGCCCCGGCAAACCCGGGCGGGAAAGTGCCCAGGCCATCAGCGCCGTCAGCACGACACCAAGGACGGTGCTGACCAGCGTGATGAAGATCGAGTTCAGGAGGCCGCGCTGGACGGCCGGGTTGTTGACCAGGAGGCTCCAGACGTCGGTCGAAAACCCGTTGGGGACCACCGTCAGGCCGCTCATGCCGGCAACCTTGCCCGGATCCGAAAAGGAGATGGCGAGCAGGTTGAGCAGCGGCTGGACCGTCAGTACGACGAGGAACATCAGCGTCGAGACGATGATCGCATATTCGAGCCGCTCGAGCGGCGTTCTGCGAACGTTGTGGGCGGCCATCACCATACCCCCTTGCCGGTAAGACGTTTGGAAAGAAGGTGGGCGGCGACGATCATCAGCATGCCGAGAACCGCCTTGAAGAGGCCGGCGGCCGTTGCCAGCGAATACTCGCCGGTCTGCAGGCCGATGCGGTAGACATAGGTGTCGATGATATCGATCTTGCTGCGCACCACGTCGTTGGAGAAGTTGATCACCTGGTTGAGGTCGGCGTTCAGGAACATGCCGGCGTTGAGGATGAACAGCGTCGCGATCGTCGGCACGATGCCGGGAATGGTGACGTAGCGGATCTTCTGCCAGCGATTGGCTCCGTCGATCTCGGCCGCATCATAGAGTTCCTGGTCGATGGCGATGATGGCGGCAAGGTAAAGCAGGCTGTCCCAGCCGGCCGATCGCCAGATCTCGGAGAAGACCAGCACCCAGCGGATCGAGCCCGTGTCGGTCATGAAGGAGACCGGCTGCAATCCGAAGAAACCGATGATGTCGTTGACCGCGCCGTCGCTCGGCGAAAGCACCGCGATGAACACGCCGGCGATGACCACCCAGGAAAGGAAATGCGGCAGGTAGATCGCCGACTGGATGAACTTGCGGAAAGCGCCGCCCCGGATCTCGTTGAGCAGCAGCGCAACGATAATCGGGACCGGGAAGACGAAGACGATCTTCATTGTCGAGATGATCAGCGTGTTTATCAGCACCTGCCAGAAGATCGGCGAGGAGAAGAGCGTCTGGAAATGCTTGATCCCGACCCAGATGTTCGGCGGGATGATGCGCAACTGCTCGAAGGCGATCTTGGCTTCCCAGATCGGAAAATAGTGAAAGATCACGAAGAAGATCAGCCCAGGCGCCATCATCAGGTAGTAGGGCCACCATTGCCGCACGTTTTTCGTGACGCTTCGCCGATGGACGTTGGGAACGTTCCCACTTCTAGGCATGGCTGCATCCGCTACAAGATCGTTGCTTACGCTCATTGTTACCTCCCTGCCGCCGTGCGCACAGCTACCGAGGCCGAGACATCGGCAAGCGAACCGCGCTCGACCAGTCGGCACGGCAGAAATATCCGGCCGTGCTCCGGGCGGCCGGCAATCTGATCGAGCAGGCATTCGACCGCGCGAATGCCGATCTGCCGGCCAGGTTTTTCGATCGTCGTCAGACCGGGCCAGGAGAAAGCACCCGCCGGAATGCCGTCGAAGCCAAGAATGGAAATATCCTCCGGGCACCGGAGCCCCGCCTCGCGCACGGCGATCATGGCACCGAGTGCCATCAGGTCGTTGGCGACGAAGACGGCGCGACTGCCTCTCCACGGCCCGGCGAGCAAACGCCCCATGGCCTTTCGGCCACCCTCGACCGTGTAGTCGGATTCCTCCACCAGCAAGATGTCGGGGTCGATGTCGCGCGCGATGCAATGCTCGTGCACGGCGCGCAGGAACCGGGCGCGCGCAAGACGCGACCGCGGGCCGAGCATCAGGGCCGGCGCCGGGTGTCCGCGCTCAACGAGGATATCCATGCCGAGACGGACAGCCTGGGCGATATCCGATCCGACGCTCAAGGTATCCGGAAAACGCTCGGCGCTCGATCCGATGAAAACGAAGGGTAAGCCGAAGCGATCGAGATCATCGAAATTGTCGGCGACCGGATTGATGATCGCGCCATCGACACGGGCGCGCCGCAGGGCGCGAAGATGCGTCGCCTCCGTGCCGGCATCCCAGTCCGACGAGAAGACGAGAAGCGAAATGTCGTCCTTGGCGGCGCGATCCTGGGCGCCGCGGGCGACTTCGGCCCAGAAGGGGTTGGTGATATCGGGAATGACCAGGCCGAGCATGCCGCTGCGCCCCGAACGCATGCCGACGGCCAGATGATTGCGCTCGTAGCCGGTGGCTGCAACGGCCTTCAGCACGCGGTCGCGGGCTTCGTCGGAAATGCTGGCAGAACCCGCCAGAACACGTGCAACCGTGCTCTTCGAGACCCCTGCCCGCTCCGCGACGTCGATAATGGTGGCCCGTTGCCGGGGTCCGTTCTTCATGTTTCCTCCCGGGCCGGAAGCCATCATCAAAGGTGACAGGCCTCAAGCTCGTGGGAACGTTACCATGAGAGTTCACGCATTGGCAAGACATGAAAATCCCGCCTTAACGCAAGGCTCCTTTGTCGCCGATTACTCGACCGCCGGCGACGTGGTCGACTTCCTGCTTTCCGGTCGCGCCGACCGCGCGCTTGAAGAGGTCGGCCTGACCCGGTCGCGGGATCTCGACACGATGAAAAACGTCCAGTTCATCGAACTGGGACCGGAGCTGCTCGTCTATCTCGACGCCGTCAAGCGCAGCAGATTTCTCGACACGTGGTTCCAGCTCGTGATCCAGGACTAATACCGAAACGTTGGGGCGGCGCTTGGACGACCTATGACTTCGCCGCGGCCCGGAAGGCACCAGCCAGCTTCCGCACCGCCCCCTCGATCTCGCTTGGCGTATAAGCGGCAAACCCCATGAGGAACCCGGGCTCGGGCTTGCCGCCGGCGTGAAGCGCGGACAATCCCATGATCTCGATCCCGACACGTCGTGCCGCATCGACGGCCGCGGCCTCCGAGATCGCACCTGTCAGCGCGCACGGCATCTGCAGGCCGCCATCGGGCACCCGCGCTTCAAGGAAATGCGGCAGATGTTTTATGACAAGCATCGCCAAAAGGTCGAGCCGGTCGGCGTAGATGCTGCGCATTGTGCGCACATGGGCGCCGAAATGCCCGCCTTCCATGAAGCGCGCGAGTGTCATTTGCGCCATCGGAGCGGAGTGCCCGTCAAGCAGAGTACGCGCGACGGTCATCGGCTTGACCAGCTCAGGCGGCAGAACTGCATAGCCGATCCGAAGCCCTGGAAAGAGCGATTTGGTGAAGGTGCCGATGTAGATCGTCCGGTCGTGCGGATCGAGGCCCTGAAGGCAGGCCGTTGGTTTGCCGGCATAGTGGAATTCGCTGTCGTAGTCGTCCTCGAGGATCCAGGCCTGATGGCGGCTCGCCCATTCGATCAGCGCAAGGCGGCGATCGAGCGTCAGCGTGGCGCCGGCCGGGAACTGATGCGAGGGCGTCAGGAATACGGCCTTGACCTTGCGCGTCTCCGCCTTGATCTGGTTGACGGCGATGCCATGGCGGTCGACGCGGATGGGGACGCATTCGAGCCCCGCCGCATCGAACGCCTTGCGCGCGCCGTAATAGGCCGGATCCTCGATGAAGATGCGGTCACCGGGATCGAGCAGCATGTTTGCGCACAATGTCAGCGCCTGCTGCGAGCTGGTGAGGATCAGCACCCGTTCGGCCGTGGTACGGGCGCCGCGTTCTAGGTTCACATAGTCGGCAATGGCACGGCGCAGCTCCTCGATCCCTTGCGGGTCGCCGTGAAGCAGCGCCCTTCTGCCGGTTTCGCGCAAGACCTGCCGTCCGAGGCGCTCCCACAGCGCGAGCGGAAAAGTGCGCGTCTCCGGCACGCCATGGGCGAAGGGGCGGGGCAACAGCTGTTCACTGACGCCGCCGCTGCCGAACATGGCATTGCCCCGCCTGCTCAAAGCCGCTGCCTGGTTGGGCGACTGCGCGCGCCTTGGAGACAGGCGCCTGCCGGGTGCAAACTCCTTCACCTCGGCCACGAAACTGCCGCTCCCGACGCGACGGTCGATGAAGCCTTCGGCATGAAGCTGGCCATAGGCCGCTTCGATCGTATCGCGCGATACGCCGAGGGATTTGGCGAGCACGCGCGAAGCTGGAAGCGGCTTTCCCGGCCCAAGCGCACCGTCGAGGATCAACTGCCGGATCGCCCGCTGGATGCGCGCATGAAGCGGCATCCCAGCCTGGGCGGGCTGGGCAATCCATGCCTTCACGGACTCGAGTTGGGAATGCTTGAACAAATGGTCTGATCCTCTTCAGCGAAATGGATGGGCATATCGGGCCAATGACTGGCTATTTGTCAACGCGGCTTGCCAGTCCTCCCCGAAATTTCAGGAGCCCCGATAGATCATGTCATCACATGTTTTCCCGTCATCCCTTCGCTTCAACGACCTTGCCCATCCCATTGTCGCGGGTCTGATCTCCGTCATCGTCAACTATGGCGGCACCTTCATCCTGGTCTTTCAAGCCGCGAAAGTGGCTGGGCTCAGCCCCGAGTTGACGGCTTCCTGGGTCTGGTCGGTCTCGATCGGCGTGGGAATGACGGGGCTTTGGCTGAGCTGGCGCTATCGCGAGCCTATCATCACCGCCTGGTCGACGCCGGCCGCAGCCTTTCTCGTCACTGCGCTTGCGACCACGCCCTATGCCGAGGCCATCGGCGCCTACATGATCTCGGCTCTAGCCTTCGTCGCACTCGGGCTTTCGGGCTATTTCGAGAAGGTCATCCGGCTGATCCCGCCAGGCATCGCCGCGGGCCTGCTCGCCGGTATCCTGCTGCAGTTCGGCATCGGCGCGTTCGGCGGCGCAAGCGTCGATCCGTTGCTCGTCGGCCTGCTGATTGTCGCCTACGTCGTCCTGAAGCGCTTCTCCGCCCGCTATGCCGTGGTCGGCATCCTCGTTCTCGGGCTCCTGTTCCTGCTCGCGGAGGGCCGGGTCGACCTGTCGGGTCTGAAGTTGGAGTTCGCGGCGCCCATTTTCACCATGCCGTTGTTCTCGCTGAACGCGCTGCTTTCGGTCGCACTGCCGCTGTTTCTCATCACGCTGACCGGCCAATACATGCCGGGAATGCTGGTGCTGCGGAATGACGGCTTCAAGACCAGCGCCAACCCGATCGTGACGACGACTGGCTTCGGTTCGCTGATCATGGCGCCTTTCGGCTCGCACGCCTTCAATATCGCGGCAATCACGGCGGCGATCGCAACCGGCAAGGAGGCCCACGAAGACCCCTCCAGGCGCTGGATCGCGGGTATCGCCGCGGGCTTTTTCTACGTGCTCGTCGGCGTGTTCGGCGTTACGCTTGCGGCCGTGTTCATGGCGTTTCCTGCGACCTTCATCGCCACGCTAGCGGGCCTCGCCCTTCTCGGTACCATTGGTGGCAGCCTTGCTGCAGCAACAGCCGACCCGGCCTGCCGCGAAGCGGCGCTCATCACGTTCCTGGCCTCCGCCGCCAACATCAAGCTGCTCGGGATCGGCGGGGCCTTCTGGGGCCTGGTGATCGGCCTTCTCGCCTACATCGTTCTGAACGGCCGCCTACCGCAGCGTCGCGGGAGCAAGCTGCCCCTGAACGAAGGCACAGCGAAGTAGCAGGATGACCGGGTCCCGCCGCGTTTGGCGGCCTTCGTCGCTGATGAAGGCCCTATGGCGGGTTTTGGTCCATCTCGCCCAAAGCCCCCCAGCCCTGAAAATCGGCGAAGCCCACCAACGGAGAAACCGAGCATTTCAAAGGGTGGCGGCAACACATGCCGCCATCCGCCGCTCCAGGCGAAGTCGCGGAATGCCAATCGGTCCGTCAGGACCGAGCTTCACACTCCTTAACGCCAGCGAGCCACGTAGGCCGCCGTCGCGGGCCGCCTGTGACGGCTTCGTTGACGCATGTGCAAACGTCAGCTTGTTGCCGCTGGACAAGGCGAATGTAACGCTATAACACAACACATGTTACGTTATTACATTATAGGAGATTTCATGTCCCGCTCCGGTTTGCCCGCGCTTTTCGCCACCACCATTCTCGCGACCCTCGCCTTTCCGTTGACCTCTCATGCCGAGGAAGAACAGCAGCGCGAGACCTGGCGTTTGTTCATTGCCGACCACACCCAGCCCGTGGTCCGCGCCATCGATTTGGAAACGGACAAGGAAATCGGCCGTTTTGACCTTGAAGGCTACGCCGCCCTTTCCCTGAGCGACACCGGACGAACCGTCTTTGCCGTCCAGGGCGAACAGAACCTGATCCATGCCATCGACACCGGCATAGCGCTTTCCGATCACGGCGAGCACCGGGACATCGAGGTCAAGGAGCCGAGGCTGCTTGAGAAAACCATTCGCGGACAAAAGCCCGGCCACGTGGTTGCCCATGGTGACGATCTCGCCATCTTCTACGATCGCGGTGGCAAGTTCGATCTGCTTGGCGAAAGCGCGCTTCTGGACGGCAAGGCGGAGCTCAAGGCTTACGATACTACCGCCGCACACCATGGCGTCGCGGTTTCGACCGGCAACCATCTTCTCGTTTCGGTCCCGAACCTCGAAGCGACGGTAAAGGAAGGTGAGCTTCCTCCCCGCCTGGGCCTGCGTGTTCTCGACAAGGAGGGCAAGCAGGTCGGCGATGTCGCAACCTGCACGGGGCTCCACGGTGAAGCGACGTCCGCCCGCCTGGCCGCCTTCGGTTGCGCCGAGGGCGTCCTGGTCGCACGCCCAGGTGGGCTCGATGGCCCCAAGCTCGAGATGCTCGCCTATGGCGACAAGCTGCCGGAAGGCAAGGTATCCACACTGCTCGGCGGCACTTCTATGCAGTTCTTCCTTGGGAACTACGGAGAAGACAAGGTCGTACTGATCGACGCCGACGCGAAGGAACCCTACCGCCTCGTCGAACTGCCGCTGCGGCGGGTGGACTTCATCCTCGATCCAGCAAAGTCACGCAACGCCTATATCCTGACGGAGGACGGCAAGCTTCACCTCCTTGACGTCGTGGATGGCGTGATCACCAAATCGGAAATCGTCACGGAGCCCTACAGCAAAGATGGCCACTGGCGCGACGCAAGGCCCCGCCTCGCCGTCGCCGGCAATCACCTCGCCATCACTGATCCGCGCCAAAGCCTGGTACGCGTGATCGACACGGAAACACTGAAGGAGACCCGCACGATCGCGGTCGAGGGACAACCCTTCGCAATCGTCGCAGCCGGTGGGTCGGGCGCAACCCACTAGGGAACATAGGCAATGAAGTCTGGACGCCGGCCAAAGGGCCGGTGTCCATAAGCAGGTGAACCGGCAGCGCCGGTTGCCCCACCATCGTTCGGCCTTTACTTCCGGAATTACACCGAGAGCCAGCGCCAAGGTCCTAGCGGATTAACTTGCGCGGCCCGTTTCTATCCTTCGCCTTGGACAATCATTTTAAGGCTGCCTTAAGGTAGCGGCCTGATCGCTCCGCCCTCGATTGAAGACGAGGACGCAAGAACGATGCGGAAAGCAAGTCTGCTGGCGCTGGTTTGGGTTTTGATTGCGGCCATCCTGCCAGCCCGGGCGCTCGAGGCGCCCCTGCCGATGGACGAGGCCTTCGTACCTGGGATCGCCAGGCAAGACGACGGCCGGCTGGCGATCACATGGACGATTGCTGACGGCTACTATCTCTACAGGGACTTCCTGGCAGCAGAAGATGAGGGTAACCGGCCGATCACCCTGCAAACCGAACCGGGGACAGTCAAGGACGATCCGGGCTTCGGCACAACCGAGGTCTATTACCAAAAGGCTTCGGCCCGGATCGCGAATGCGCCTCCGCTCATTCGCCTCACCTATCAGGGCTGCCAGGATGGCGGGCTTTGTTATCCGCCGACAACGCGGACGATCGATACCGCCGCGAGGACCATCAGCAAACCGGTCGGTGGTTTTGCCTTTGCGCCTGCCAAGGACGCACGGCCCGTGGAAGCGCCGGACACAGGTTTTTCCATCGCAGCTGACGGCGGAGAAACGGCGGTCGACCGGCTCATGACCGGTGGCGGGTTTGCGCTGCTTCTTGCAGGCTTCCTCGGCTTCGGACTGCTGCTCGCCTTCACGCCCTGCGTTTTCCCGATGTATCCGATCGTCGCGGCCATGCTCACGCGCGAGGGAGAGGGGCTGACGGCACGACGCGGTTTCATGCTCGCCTCCGCTTATGTGCTGGCCCTTGCGTCCGCCTTCGGTCTCCTTGGCATCGTGGCCGCTTGGTCGGGGCAAAACCTGCAGATCGTGATGCAATCGCCCGTCGCTGTCGGCGTGGTCGCGGCACTGTTCGTCCTGCTGGCGCTCTCCAGCTTCGGGCTCTTCCACATCAAGCTGCCGGCAGTGATCGGCAACCGCCTGAGCGGCGGCCGGCAGAAGGGCGGCTCGGTCGCCGCCGCCGCCCTGCTCGGTCTTTCCTCCGCCTTCCTCATCGGCCCCTGCGTAACCGCGCCGCTTGCCGGCGCCCTCCTCTACATCGCCCGGACCGGTGACATTGCGGTCGGCGCACTCGCCCTTTTCGCCCTTGGCCTTGGCAAGGGCATCCCGCTCATCATCATGGCGACAATCGGCGGCAAGGCGCTTCCACGCGCCGGCGCGTGGATGGAACGTGTCCGGCACGTCTTCGGCTTCGCATTCCTGGGAACGGCGATTTGGCTTGCGACGCCGCTTGTGCCGGAGCGCTTCGTCCTCCTGCCCTGGGCCGTGTTTTCCCTTGCCTTCGGCATCTACGCGGTCGCTCCCGACGGGCTGCGGTCCACAGGCGGCTACGGCGTACTGACGCGCTTGACCGCCGTCGTCTCGCTCATTTGGGGTAGTCTGCTGCTGGTGGGCTTCGGCCTTGGAGCCAGCGATCCGCTCACTCCGCTCGGCCCGCTCAAGAGGGCGGCGAGTGTTGACCAAACAGCCGCCATCCAGAAGTCGGATTTTACCAAGGTCGGCTCGGCCGGCGCACTCTCCCGCCTTCTCGACACCGCAGCCTCCGGGAGGCAACCCACCCTCGTCTATGTCACCGCTGGCTGGTGCGTCACCTGCCGCACGATCGAGCGGTCCGTTCTGACAAAGCCTGATGTCGCGGCGAGCCTTGACGGGATCCGCTTGGTCAGCCTCGACGTCAGCACCCTCGATGCGGAGAATGGCGCACTGATGCGATCACTTGCCGTCGTTGGCCCGCCGACTATGATCTTCTTCAACCGCAGCAAAGAGGAGGCCCCCGGTACGCGCCTCGTCGGAGAAATCACGGCCGGCTCGCTTGCGGAGGCGGCACGGATGGCCAAGGGCAGCGCGCAATGAACGCCGTCGCAATAGGTCCCTTCGCTTTTTCCGCCGATCGCTTTTCGGTCATCGCCGGGTTGATCGTCTTCATGCTTGTCGGCTCGCTCCTTGCCGCCCGCATCCACAACCGGCTTGGCACCTTTACGACGGCTGCCACACTTTTCGGCGTTGTCGGCGCGCGCGCCGGGCATGTGCTCATCCATGCCGAGAGCTTCCTGCAGGAGCCGTTGCGAGTTCTCGCCATCTGGCAGGGCGGCTTTTCCCCGACGGGCGGATTCCTCGGTGTTTTCCTCGCCGCAGTGATGCTCTGGCGAAACGCACCGAAAGCCGCTCCTTGGGCGATCCTGCCGCTTGCGGCCGGCCTCTTCGTCTGGGTCGTCGCCACAACCCTCACCGATAGCGGCGCTGCACCCCTTGCCCCGGAAACGTCCTATGCCGTTCTCGCACGTAACGAGAGCCTCGCCATCGCCGAGCGCAAGGGCCGCCCGGCGGTTCTCAATCTCTGGGCAAGCTGGTGTCCGCCCTGCCGGCGGGAAATGCCGATGATGGCGGAGATGACCGAAAGGAATCCTGAGGTCGACTTTTTCTTCGCCAACCAGGGCGAAAGCCGCGCGGCGATAGAATCCTATCTGCGCCAAACAGGCGTCGACCTGGAAACCATCCTTCTCGACCCTTTCTCGGGCCTATCCCGGCACTACGGCGCGATCGGCCTTCCTGCCACACTTTTCATCAACCCGGACGGTACGCTCGCCGCCACCCATCTCGGCGAAATCTCCCGCGAGGCAATCGCCGAACGGCTCGCCGCCTTTGCATCTGAGGACAGGAAGCAGGCAGAATGACAGCCCCGGCCTTTCCGACTTTCCTCGTTTGCCTGCGCGGCATGATCCTCGAAATCGCCGCACGCGCCGTCGCTCTCGGCCCCAATCCATTCGCACAAGGAGAAATCTGATGTTCACCCGCAGAACCGTTCTGACGGCCACGGTCGCGACCGCCGCCGCCGTGCTTGTCGGAGGCCGATCATCCTTCGCCCAGCAATTGACCAAGGAGGAGGTGTTTTTCGACAAGGACGCGCCCGTCCTTGGCAATCCGAAGGGCGATGTCACCATCGTCGAGTTCTTCGACTATCAGTGCCCTTACTGCAAGAAAGTGCATCCGACGGTCGAGAAGGTGGTCAAGGCCGACGGCAACGTGCGGCTCGTGCTGAAGGACTGGCCGATCTTGGGCGAAGCCTCCGTCTTCGCCGCACAGGCAGTGCTTGGAGCCGCCCAGATCGGCAAATACCAGCCGGCGATGGAGGCGCTGATGAAAACCAAGGCGAGGCTGTCGCAGGACGACATCGAGAAGGCGCTGACCGGGGCGGGTCTTTCGATGAAGGAGCTGACCGCAGCCGTGAACACGCACAATGCCAAGATTTCCGGGCTGCTCGACCGCAACTACAGTCAGGCACTCGCCTTCAATTTCGCCGGCACGCCATCCTTCGTCATCGGTTCGGCGATCATTCCCGGCGTTCTGGATGAAAAAGGACTGAAGGACGCCATCGCCAAAGCGCGGAGTTGAAGCACGAACTTGGTGAGCTTACCGGACTGCCGCTTCGAAAGGCGGCCAGAGCCCATTTGCGCGCGACCTGACCGGTTGAAAGGGTCGCGCGCCGAGAGGTTCACCTTGGCAGCCAGCCGACGAGCGGAAACCGGGATCGCTCAGCCTGGTGAGCCACCGCAGTCCGACCAGGCAGGCACCCATTCGGCCACCCGACTGCGGCCTTTCTGGCATCATTGAACGACCTTGCTAGGCCGAGAATTTCACCGTTACGCCGCGCTGCCGAAAGTACGCCTGCATCAGCTTCCGTCCGGAACGGTTGTTTTGCACGAGCCTGGTCGGGTCGAATACGGCCTCTTTCAAACCTGCCCGCATCAATGCTGCCTTGAGGGTCGCGATATGAAGATCGATGTCGGCATTGTCTGCCTGCAGCGATGCGTAAATGCGATCTGTTGCCTCTGCTACGGTCGGTTCGCTCACTATACACTCCTGTTGCTGTCTTGCTGGCGTTTGGCACGCTTGTCGGCTTGGCCCTATTTGCTGGAGCCGCCAACGTCAATCGGGAGAGGGCAGAATGTGCTTCCGACAGAACGCAGCAGGGCCTTGGAACAGGTTATCGAAGGTGTCGGCTTGACGCCTCGACGAAGGCGTCGAAGACGCGAGCGCCCGGATGGCTGTCGGCATCCAGCATTTCGGGGTGCCATTGAAGGCCCATGGCAAAGGTCTGCGAGCCGATCTCGATCGCTTCAACGACACCATCCGGGGCTCGGGCCGTAACGGTCACCGCGCCCGATACCTCCACGATCGCCTCGCGGTGAAACGTGTTCACGGTGAATGTTTCGATGCCGAGGATGTCGGCCATTCTGGTGCCGGGGACAACGCTGACGTCATGCGAGAAATTGGCCTGGTCGTGATTGAGCGCGTCGGGCCACGACGAATGGACATCGGAAACCATCCGGCAACCGTTGAGGCAGCCGAGCATCTGCATGCCGTTGCAGATGCCGAGCACAGGCTTGTCGCGCGCAAGGAAACTTTCCATCAATGCCATGTCGACGGCTAGCCGATCCGAGGGCGGATAGTGGGATTGGTCTCCTTCGACATACCAGCTTTTCGGGAAGTTGATGCGGCCGCCGACGCTTAAGAACCCATCAAAATCTTCGACGACCTGGTCGACGAGATCGGGAACATAGGGGATGCCGAAGGCAAAGGCGCCGGCGCGGCGCAGGGCGGAAAAGTAATTTCTCGAGACGTCATAGCGTCCACCGCCCGCACTGGTGTTTTCATCCATGATCACGGCGATCTTCGGCATGCGTTTCATCGGGTTCATCCTAGATTTCAATGATTCCAAGTTCGGACGTTGAGCAACCTAGCCTATCTTTGCCGCGGGGCGGAACGGGGCTTCGCTCAGCGCATTCCATCGGTTAGGCCAAAGCCATCCGAACCCTATGGTTCCCGCCGATCTCGATCAGTTCGGATCGAACAGGCGCGGTAAAAACATCCGGCGCGGTGCTGCCATCGGAAACGAAGCTGCGGCCGGCAAGTTGCGGCACGGTGGCGTCGCTCGCCTGCCTTTCCGCCGGATTCAGCGCAGCATCCGGATCGGGAATGGCGGCGATCAGGCGGCGCGTGTAGGGATGGGTGGGGACTTCGAAAATCTCGCGCCAGCCGCCCTCTTCCACGACTTCGCCGAAATACATCACCAGCACCCGGTCGCTCATGTGTTCCACCACGCTCAGATCGTGGCTGATCATCAGATAGGAGAGGCCGAGTTTTTCCTGAAGGTCGAGCAGCAGATTGATGATCTGCGCGCGGATCGACACGTCGAGGGCCGAGACCGGCTCGTCGAGCACGACGATCTCAGGCTCGAGGATCAGCGCGCGGGCGATGCCGATGCGCTGGCGCTGGCCGCCGGAGAACTCATGCGGATAGCGTTTGGCCTGTTCGGGCGTCAGGCCGACATTCTTGAGCATCGCCTCGATGCGGCCTTCGATTTCCGAGGCGGCGGTAATGCCGTGCAGCCGCAGCGGTGCTGCGAGCGAGGTGCGCACGGACTGGCGGGGGTTGAGCGAGGCATAAGGATCCTGGAACACCATCTGCACCGCTTTCGCCCGGTCCATCCGTTGCGGCGCGCCGGGCCCCGCGAGCGGCTGACCGCGATAGCGGATCATGCCCTCAGTCGGTTCCTGCAGGCCGAGAATGGAAAGCGCCGTCGTCGATTTCCCGCAACCGGATTCACCGACGATCGACAGGCATTCGCCCTTGGCAAGCTCGAAGCTGATGCCGTTGACGGCGTGAAGCGTACGCCGTCCTTTGCCGAGCAGGCCGCCGCCGGAAATGGGGAAACGGACATGGAGATCGTCCACCTGAAGCAGCGGCGCGGTCATGGCTGGCTCCCTTCCCGTTCGCGTGGCGCGATGAAGCGGCTTTCCGTCAGCTTCGAGCGGTCGGCGATGATGCTGTCGATGTCGACGAGCCGCTGCCGCCCATGTTCGCTGCGGCTGCCAAGGCGCGGCAGGGCGCCGAGCAGGCCGCGGGTGTATTCGTGCCGCGGGCTTTCAAAGAGCGCCCGCGTCTCGTTCTCCTCGACGAGGCAGCCCGAATACATCACGCCGACGCGCTGGCAGATGCTGGCGATGACGCCAAGGTCGTGGCTGATGAAGAGGACGGCCGTCCCGCGCGCCGCGCAGAGTTCCTTGATGAGGCGCAGCACCTCGGCCTGCACGGTTACGTCGAGTGCCGTCGTCGGCTCATCGGCGATCAACAGGTCCGGGCTGCAGGCAAGCGCCATCGCGATCATCACCCGCTGGCGCAGCCCGCCGGACATCTGGTGCGGATAGTTCCTAGCACGGCGATCAGGGTTGGGCACGCGCACATTCCCGAGCGCTTCGACGGCGAGCTTTTCGGCTTCCGCCCAGCTTTTTCCCTGATGTAGCACGAACATCTCGGCGATCTGTCGCCCGACCGTTGAAAGCGGGTTCAGCGCCGTCATCGGCTCCTGGAAGATCATGGCGATGCGATTGCCGCGCAGGCGCCGCATCTCGCGTTTCGGCAACGCCAGCAGGTTCTGCCCCTTGAACAATATCTCGCCACTGGTAACGGCAAGCGGCCGTTTCAAAAGGCCCATGACGGCAAGCGATGTGACCGATTTTCCGGAGCCGGATTCGCCCACGAGGCCATAGGCCTCGCCGGGCATGATCTGGAACGAGACGCCCTTGAGCAGTGGATGGTAGCTGGAACGGCCGAGCGAAACGCCAAGCTGCAGGTTCTTGATGTCGAGAAGCGGCGCGGTCATGGCTTTCGCGTCCTCATATGCGGATCGAGGCTGTCACGCAGACCATCGCCGAGAAGGTTGAAGCCAAGCACCGAAAGGAAGATGGCAAGGCCAGGGAAAAGCGCCGCCCAGGGGGCGAGCTGGATCAGCTGGCGTGCATCGGTCAACATCGAACCCCAGCTCGGGAATGGCGGCTGGATGCCGAGGCCGAGGAAGGAGAGCGCCGCTTCAGACAGCACCGCCGACCCCATGCCGAGCGTTGCCATGACGAGGATCGGCCCCATCATGTTCGGCAGAATCTGCGTGAACATGATGCGCAGGTCGCCATAGCCCAGCGTCTGGGCCGCCTGCACGTAGCCTTGCGATTTCAAGGAGAGAGTCGAGGAGCGAGCGATGCGGCAGGTCCAGCTCCAGTTGGTGAGGCCAAGCGCGATCAAGAGCGACGGCAGGCCGGGGCCAAGCACCGCCATGACGGCAAGCGCGAAGATCAACGAGGGGATGGCGAGCATGACGTTGGTCAGGCCGTTGACCAGATCGTCCCACCAGCCGCCCCAATAGCCGGCCGTCATGCCGAGCGTGACGCCGATGATCGAGTTGATCACCTGCGACACGATGCCAACAGTCAGCGAGATCTGCGCGCCGTAAAGAATGCGGGTATAGACGTCCCGTCCCTGCCCGTCCGTGCCGAACCAGAAGGTGGCGTCCGGCGGCAGTTCGGAGTTCATCAAGTCGGCATCGAGCACGGGGTCAAAGGGCGCGATCCAATGGGCAAGGACACCGGCGAAGATGACGAGCGCAGTCAGCGTCGCACCGAGCCAGAAGTTGAAGCCGAGGCGCACGGTCGTCACTCCTGCTTGATGCGCGGGTCGATCGCGGCATAGACCAGATCGACGGCGGTGTTGATGATCAGGAACCACAGCACGATGACGAGGATCGTGCCCTGCACCACGGGAATGTCGCGGATCGCCACACTATCGACCAGCAGCGAGCCGATGCCCGGCCAGGCGAACAGCTTTTCGATGACGACGGCCTGGCCGATCAGCGAGCCGAACTGCAGGCCGACCGTGGTGACGATCAGCACCAGCGCATTGCGCGCCACGTGCCAGCGCACCACCTTCGCCTCGCTCATGCCTTTGGAATGGGCGGTGCGAATGAAGTCGGCGTTCAAAACGTCGAGCACGCCGGCCCGGGTGGTGCGCGCCAGCAGCGCGAGCGGCGTGACGCCGAGGGTCACGGCCGGCAGGATGAGGTTTCGAAACGAGCCGTCGCCGTAACCGAAACTGGGCAGCCAGTTCAGTTGCAGGGCGAAGAGATACATCATCAGAAGGCCGAGCCAGAATTGCGGCATGGAGAGGCCCGAAACCGCCCCGATCATCGTCACCGTATCGAGGATCGAACCGGGCCTGAGTGCTGCAAGAAAGCCGAGCGGCACGCCGACAACGATGGCGAAGACCATGGCGGCGACGGCCAGCTGAAGCGAGGCGCCCAGCCGGTCGTTGATGAGGTCAATGACCGGCTGGCGGGTGCGGAAACTGGTGCCGAGATCGAACTGGGCGAGATCCGTAACATAGGTCACGAAGCGCTCCATCAGCGGCTTGTTCAGACCGAACTCCTCATTGAGGCGAGCGATCATTTGCGGATCGGCGGCACGCTTTCCGTCGGCAAAGAGGCTGGCCGCGAAGGTACCGGGGACGACGGAGAAGATAACGAAGATCAGCAGCGCCACCACGACGATCGTCGGGACGACCTGCAGAATGCGGCGCAGGGTAAAACGAAGCATGAGCGGTTCCATTTTGGCCACCCGGATGGGTGGGACAACTGATGTGTGGGGCGGCCGAAACCGCCCCGAACCTCTCAGGGCTTACTTGCGTGCGTCCGGCGCCGTGTCGTCGATCCAGATCTCGTCATAGGGCTGGACCGCCAGTTCCGTGGCGTTCGGGACAAGGCCGTGGATCCAGGGCTGGTAGGCCATGACCGCCTTGTTGTAGTTGAAGAACCAGACCGGCGCATCGTCCTGCACGATGTTGTTGGCCTGGCGCAGCAGATCGCTCTGCTTGGCAGGGTCGCGTTCCTGCTGGGCCGCCTCATAGAGTTTGTCGAAATCCGGGCTCGCATAGCTCGCGTAGTTGCAGGCGGACTGCGCCGTCTTGGAATAGAAGCAACGCAGTGCATTGAGCGGGTCGGGACCGGACAGGTTCGACCAGATGAAGGCCTGGAAGTTGTTCGACGTCACGGCATCGCCAAGCGCCGAGCTTTCGACCGGCTTCGGCTTCACGGTGACGCCGACCTTCTTCAGCATCGGCAGGATGGCTTCAACGATCGGCACGCCCCAGCTTTCGTTCGGGCTCGCCGTGACTTCGAACTCGAAGCCATCGGCATAGCCTGCTTCCGCCAGGAGTGCTTTCGCTTTCTCTGGATCGAAGGCGTAGGGCACCTTGTCCTTGTCGAAGGCCGGCGAAGACAGCGGCAGCCAGCCGGAGGCGGGGTAGGCCTTGTTCTTGACGAGCCGTTCAATGATCAGCGGCGCATTGATCGCATGGTTGATCGCCTGGCGGACCCGCTTGTCCTTGAAGGGTTCGAAGGCCGGGTTGAAGCCGATGTTGCGCGTATAGACCTCGGCAACTTCGAGCAGGTGATCCTTCAAGGCGTCTTCACCCTGATAGGCCTGGTATTGGGTCGGGCCAAGGATCGAGACATCGATTTCCTTGTTTCGGAACGCGACGTCGCGCGCGGCGTCCTCGGCCATCAGCACGATGTTGATGCGGTCGAGATAGGGCTTGCCCTCTTCGTAGTACTTGTCGAACTTTTCGACAACGACCTGCGATCCCGGCACGTGCTCCTTGAAGACGAAGGCGCCGAGGCCAACGGGGGTCTTGGCGAAGCTCGATTCATCCTTGACATCAGACGGATAAATCACCGTCGTGTTCTGCATCAGCGGGAAGCCGGGGTTGATCGGTCCGGTATAGGTGATCTCCAGCGTGTGGTCGTCGATTTTCTTGAGACCGGAAATCTCCTCAGCCTTGCCGGCGATGAACGCATCCGCACCCTTGATGACGGCAATGTAGCTTGCGCCCGGGAAGGCGTTCTTCGGGTTGGCGATGCGCTTGTAGCTGTAGATGATGTCGTCGGCCGTCAGTGGCTTGCCGTTGTGGAAGACGGCATTTTCGCGCAGGCGATAGGTGTGCACCGTACCATCCTCGGACACCTCTTCCGAGCTAGCGAGTTCCAGGACCGGCTTGTTCTGGGTCGAATCCCAGCTGTAGAGCGCGCGGTGGATCGCCTGGGTGATGAATTCCTCCTGGGTGTTCGGGCTTGCCTGAACGTCGAGCGTGGCGAAGCTCGAGCCATAGGGTGCGGTAAAGACGAGCGTTCCGCCGTGGCGTTCGCCGGCAGCCAGCGCTCCGGTTGCCACCCCGAGGCCGAGCATTGCGGCCAATGTCAATCTTTTCAGCATGCTGTTTTCCCTCTCGTGCCGTTTTCGGCTTTGTGTTGATTGGTCTTTCAGGTCGTCAGCGTGCGTCGTGCACGACGCGGCCTGCAAGCAGGGTCATCAGGCAGCGTGTGCCTGAGAGAATGGTATCGGCCGGTGCCTCCAAGAGGTCGTTGTCGAAGACGGCGATGTCGGCCCATTGTCCCGGCACAAGCCTGCCCTTCACGTCTTCGGCCTTCTGAGAATAGGCGCCGTATTCCGTGTAGGCCTGCAACGCTTCCTCGCGGCTCAGCTTTTCCGCCTCCACCATCACGGTACCCTTGCCGGTCTTGCGCGTGATCATGGCGTGAAGGTTCGGGAAGGGATCGGGCGAGCAGACGGGCGAATCCGAGCCGGTCGAGGGCTTGAGACCCATGCGCATCCAGGTGCCGATCTGGTAGGAGGCCTTGCCCCGTTCCTCACCAAGCACGGAAACGTAGCTGTCGCCGAAATCGTGGATGAAGGCCATCTGCGGCGCCGGCAGGATGCCTGCCGCCTTCATGCGCCGATCTTGCTCCGGGCTCGAGAAGCCGCAATGCTCGATGCGATGGCGCCGATCCGGATCGGGATTACCGGCCAGCGCCTTTTCGTAGGCCGTGATCAGCTGCTCGATCGCACCGTCGCCGATGGCGTGGCAAGCCATCTGATAGCCCCGGTCGTGGCAGGATTTGACGATCGCCTCGACGTCGGCATCCGGCAGCATCTGTACGCCGATATTGTCGGGCTCACCAAGATAGGGCTTCGACATCCATGCGGTGCGCCCGCCGGCCGAGCCGTCGAGGAAGATCTTCACGGCCCCGACGCGCAACATGTCGTCGCCCGCACCGGAAATGAGCCCGGCACGCCAGGAATCCTCTACGATCGAGACGCCGGGATCGCCGAGCAGTGTCAGCCAGACGCGCACCGGCAGGCGGCCGGAAAGCTTGGCCATCTCATAAGCCTGGATTTCCGCAAAGCCGGCAAGTTGGCCGACCGCCGCATCCATGCAGCTCGTAATGCCGAGCGACAGAAGATAGCGCCCTGCCCGCTCGATGCCGTCGATCAACTCCTCCGTCGTCACCTCGGGAATAGCCGTCTTGATGAGGTTCTGCGCGTTTTCCGCCAGGAACCCGTTGAGGCGCCCGTCCGTGGTGCCGATTACGCCGCCGTCCGGCACCGGCGTCGCCTCGGTGACATCCGCCAGGCTCAGCGCCAGCGAATTCGCGATGGCCACATGGCCGCAGGCGCGCGTCAGCAGCACGGGATGATCCGGTACGGCGCGGTCGAGTTCCTCGCGGGTCGGATGCCGGCCGACATCGAGCTTGACCTGGTCATAGCCCCGTGCCCGCACCCATGCGCCCTTCGGCGTGACGGCCGCGCGTTCGGCAAGTTTCTCCATAAGGGCGGCAAGCGTCGGCGCAGCGGCAGGGGTCGCGTCGACCCAGCCCATGGTGATGCCGGTGGAGATCAGGTGAAGGTGATTGTCGATAAGACCGGGGCTGGCAAAACGGCCTTCGAGATCGATCACCTTGGTTTGGGGCCCCTTGAGGCTCGCCATCTCGGCATCGCTGCCGGTGGCCAGAACCTTGCCCTGCCAAATGGCAACGGCCTCGCTGATCCCCTCCTCCCTGCCTCGCCAGATTCGGCCGTTGTGCAGAATAAGATCAGCGTGAAGCTGGAAGGCCATTAACAATCCCCCTTTTGTTATCAGCCTGATTTCGTGAGCCTCCTCGCTGCCTCGAAATCAGAACTGTTTGCCTTGGGCGCAACGTGGAAGGTTTGTCGGGGTTTGGCTAATTCGCTTTTAGCAAAGGCTGATGCAATATCGGCATAGCGATTTCTTTCCAACGACTTATGATCCCCTCAGCTGCAACGCAGGGGAGATCTGGGCATGGAGATCAAGTGGCTGGAGGACTTCGTGACCCTCGCCGACACGTGGAGTTTTTCGCGCGCTGCCGAGTTGCGCAACGTGACTCAGCCGGCGTTCAGCCGCCGCATCAAACAGTTGGAGCGTTGGCTCGGGGCAACGCTGATCAACCGCGCCACCATGCCGGCGGAACTGACGCCGGCAGGTCGCAATTTCCTGCCCATAGCGCAGGAGGCAATCCGAACCTTCTATGCAGCGCGCGAATCGCTACGCCCGTCTCACGAAGAAGGCCTCATCCGCTTTGCCGCGCTCCATACGCTGACGGTAACGATCTTCCCTGGCTGGCTCAAACTGCTCGAAAACGCAGGTGGCGCTTTCAGCACCTCGCTGATGCCCGACCGCGGCGGCATCGAGGCCAATCTTGACGCCCTCATCGGTGACGAGGCGGATTTCTTCCTGACTTATGCGCATTCGGAGGTGCCATTCCATCTCGACCGCGCACAATTCTCGTCGCTGACGATCGCCCATGATCGGCTGATCCCGCTCGCCGCCGCAAACGTCTCTATCCCCGATGGTACGCTACCGGGGCTGAATATTCTCGACCGGGCTGTGGCGCAGCCGCGGCTCGCTATTCCCTATCTGAGCTACGGGTTCAATTCGTTCTTCGGGGTCGCCCTTTCGCGTCTCATGCTGCGGCGCCCGCCCTTCCGGCGCCGCACGACGCATGAAAACACGATCAGTGCCGGGCTGATGAACATGGCGATGTCGGGTGCCGGCGTCTGCTGGTTGCCCGAAAGCCTTGCCCGTGACGCGATCGATGCCGGTGGCCTCGTACCCGCCTCTACGGATAAGGGCTGGAATCTCGACCTCGAAATTCGGCTTTACCGTCACGCCGCGACGCGCAGCCGCAGGGTCGAGGACCTCTGGCAAACGGCAAAGCTCTTGCTGGAACGCGAGCCCGCCTAGACGGGCTCGCGGGAAGATCAACACGCGCAATTCGTCGCATCGCGAAAAGATGGTCTAAATCTTGACCCTCAGCGCACGCGGATCATATGCCGGTGCCAGATGCACCGTCGCGGCATAGCGAATGCCTGCAAGATCGATCTCGAAGCGCTCCCCCTCGAGGAACGTTTTGTCCACGCCTTCAGGGTTTTCAAGCAGGCCGAGTGCGACCGAACGCCCAAGCGTGTGACCGTAGGCGGCGGAGCGGACCTCGCCGACCGGTTTTCCCGCACGCAGGATCAGTTCGCCGCCCCAAAGCATGGGCAAGGGATCGTCCAGGGTAAACTGAACGATGCGGCGCGAGGGCAGGCCCTTGGTCTTTGCGGCCACGAGCGCATCGTGGCCGACAAAGCCGCCGGGTTTTCCCAGAGCAACCGCAAAGCCAAGACCAGCCTCGTAGGGGTTGATGTCGGGCGTCAGTTCCCGGCTCCAGGCGCGGTAGCCCTTCTCCAGCCGCAAAGCCTCAAGCGCATAGTAGCCGCAATCCGTCAGGCCGAAGGCGCGACCGACCTCGTGCAGCGCCTCGTAAACACCGACAGCGAATTCTGTCGGCACGATCAGTTCCCAGCCGAGTTCGCCGACATAGGTCATGCGGTTGGCAAAGGCCGTGGCGTACCCGATATCGATCTCGCGGATAGTCGCGAAGGGAAAGCCCTCGTTCGAGATGTCCGCCGAGGTAAGCTTCGAGAGGATGTCGCGCGATTTCGGTCCCATCAGCGCCAGGACTGCATAGGACGACGTCACGTCGGTCAAAGTCACGTGGGCGTCCGCGGCAAGGTTCTTGCGGATCCAGTCCGCATCATGCACCGCTTGGGCCGAACCTGTGATCAGCATGAAGCGATCGGCCGCAAGTCGCATGACGGTCAGGTCGCTCTCGTAGCCGCCCCGCGCGTTCAAGAGTCCGGTATAGACGGAACGGCCGATCTCGCCGTCGATGTCGGCAGCGCAGATGCGGTTAAGCGCTGCTGCCGCATCCCGCCCCTGCACAAGCAGCTTGGCGAAGGAGGTCTGGTCGAAAATGCCGGCGGCCTCGCGCGTTGCCTTCATCTCGCGCTTGACCGCTTCATGCCAGTTCTGCCGACCGAAGGAATACTCGGTGACGGGGCGCTCGCCTTCCGCAGCAAACCAATTGGCCCGTTCCCATCCCATTTTCGAACCGAAGCACGCGCCTTTGGCGGCAAGCCGATCGTAGAGAGGCGAACGGCGGAAGGGGCGTGCCGTATCCAGCTCCCGGTTCGGCCAAGGCATCGCATAGTGCAGACCGAGCGTTTCCTTGACGCGATCGTGAAGCCAGCGCGGATTGTTGTTGAAGCCCGCGAAGCGACGGATATCGACCGGCCAAAGATCCATGGTCGGCGCGCGGTTTACGATCCACTCGGCAAGGGCTCGACCTGCCCCGCCGGCGCTGGCAATCCCCATGGAGTTGAAGCCTGCGCCGACAAAGAAGTTCTTCAGTTCGGGCGCCTCGCCGAGAATGAAATTGTTGTCCGGGGTAAAACTCTCCGGGCCGTTGTAAAACTTCTTCACCTCGGATGTTTCAAGCTGCGGCACGCGCTGCAGCGCATTGTGCATCAGGATTTCGAACTGATCCCAATCGTCAGGTAAGAGGGCGAACTCGAAATCGTCGGGAATGCCTGCCATGCCCCAGGGCTTGGCTTCCGGCTCGAAGCCACCCATGACGAGCCCGCCGACTTCCTCCTTGAAATAGATGTAGCCGTCCGGATCGCGCATGACCGGCAGGTCAGGATGTACGCCCTCGATGCGGCCGGTGACGATATACATGTGCTCGGCCGAGTGCAGCGGCACGGTGACGCCGCACATCTGGCCGACCTTGCGTGCCCATTGACCGGCACAGTTGACGACGATCTCCGCGGCAATGGCCCCCCGATCGGTTTCGACGCCGGTGACGACGCCGTTTTTGGTCGAAATGCCTGTGACCCGGACGCGCTCGATCACGCGGGCGCCGCGATTGCGGGCGCCTTTGGCGAGCGACTGCGTGAGGTCTGTTGGATTGGCCTTGCCGTCGCCCGGCAGCCAGACGGCGCCGACGAGATCGTCGATCGCCATGACCGGCCAGAGCTCCTGCGCTTGCTTCGGCGAGATCACCTCGATCGCGACGCCTTGGGCGCGAGCAGAGGCCGCCGTGCGCTTCAACACGGTCATGCGGTCTTGCGTGCGGGCAACCGAGAGCGAGCCGCAATTCTTCCAGCCCGTGGCAAGGCCGGTCTCGGACTCAAGCTCGCTATAGAGCTTGGTCGAATATTTGATGAGGCCCGTCATGTTGGCGTGGCTGCGCAACTGACCGACGAGACCGGCCGCATGCCAGGTGGTGCCGCCGCTTAACTGCCCCTGCTCCAGCAAAACGACGTCGTTCCAGCCGAGCTTGGTTAAGTGATACGCGACCGAGCAGCCTATAATACCGCCGCCGACGATGACGACCTGTGCCTGTGTTGGAAATTCCTGCGCCATGAAACGACCTCCCGAACCCATGGAAGGCCGCACGGTAACAAAACGCGGACAAAGAACAAGACAAAAAGTTACAAAAGATTACATTTGTTGTTCTGCAACGACCAGGGCTGGACCTTTGCGCTCGAGCGCCTCGCGGATCGCCTCCGGCGGATGTCGGTCAACAATCACTCCGGCGGCGGCTTCGAAGCGGGGAATGCGAAGCGGCGTCAGCCGTCCGAACTTGGAACTGTCGAGTACGAAATAGGCTTTGGCCGCCGTTGCCACCATGCGCGAGCGCTGCTCGGCGCCGCTGCGGGTAAAGTCGGTCACCTCTCCATCGGGCGACAGGCCCCCGCCGCCTAAGAACGCGACGTCGACGCGGAAATGGCTGATCGCCTCGAGCGCATCGATACCGATGGCCGCTTCTTCATCCGGATCGATTTCGCCGCCGAGCATATGAACGCGCACCTGGGGCTGTCGGCACATCAGCAAGGCGATCGATAGCGAAGTCGTGCAAATCGTTAAGTTTTTTCGCCCAGTCAGGGCATGGGCCACAGCAAGCGTCGTCGTGCCGGAATCAAGGAAGAGCACCATGCCGTCGCGCACGAGACCTGCTGCTGCACGACCGATCAGCGCTTTTGGCCCGGCATTCTCCTCCCGCCGCTCGACGAAGGCCGCTTCCGTCGACTCGAACAGGGTGGCGCCGCCATGGACAAGATCGAGCTGGCCGCGATCGGCAAGAAGCTTCAGATCGCGCCTGATGGTCTGACGCGAAACATCGAAGAAATCCGCAAGCTCGGTGATACCAACGGTACCGTCGGCTGCAAGCCGCCTGAGGATCTCGCCGTGACGGCGTGGAGCAAGAGCGCGGGCGTTTTGTTGTTCTGACATGTGACTATCTGTGTCCATTTTTGTCCATTTGACAAGCTGCAACGGCTGTCCACGCCGCAGCGCACGCGTAGTGGCCCCTCATCCGCACGGATTTCGAGCGGATTTCTTCGGATCCTCGTTTTAACGGGATTGGCAACGGTCCAATATGTTGCATAATGTAACTATTCTTTCCGCGCACCACTTCGACGCCCTCAGGAAGAGACAATGCAACAGCCATGTACGCAGGCTCGCCACTTCACCTTCTACCTGCTCGATGGATTTACCCTCCATGGCTTCTCCGCGGCGATCGAAGCGCTACGCCTCGCCAATGACGTGGCCGGCCGCCCGGTATACGGGTGGCACCTTGTAGCGGCGGATGGAGCACCCGCCGTTTCATCCTGCGGCACGGGCATTCCGGTAGCGGCGCCGCTCTCGGCCGAACGCAACCGGTTTGGCCGCGATGCAGATCCGGGCTTCATCGTCATCTGTGGCGGCCGCAAGAAGCCATCGGCCGACAGGGCCCTGGAGGCCTGGCTGCGATCAGGCGCTCGCAGCAACGCGCGCCTCGCCGGGCTTGGCGGCGGCGTCTACTGCCTAGCGCGCGCGGGGCTGCTCGATGAGCGTCGCTGCGCCGTTCACTGGGAACACTTTCCAGACTTCTCCGAGCGGTTCTTCATCGCGGACCCGCGCCAGACCGCCTTTGAGATCGACGGCGGGATCTATACCTGCGCCGGCGGCAACGCGCCCTTCGACATGTTCCTGCACATCATCGAAGAGGACCTTGGTCGGGACGTGGCCACCCGTATCTGCGAGGCGGCACTCTGCGAGCGGCTGCGTGAGACCGGCGAGCGCCAGCGATTGCCGTTGCAGGCACGTCTCGGCATCGACAACCCTCTATTGATTCGTGTCATCGAAAAGATGGAGGCAAATCTTGCCGAGCCATTGAAGCTCGCCGACATGTGGCCCTCGACCGGACTTTCCCGGCGCCAGATCGAGCGCCTGTTTCGAAGAGAAATGGGGCGCACGCCGGCGCGCTACTATCTCGACCTCAGGCTCGAGCGCGCTCACCTGCTGCTCATAACCTCGTCGCTTCAGGTCATCGAAATCGCGGTCGCCTGCGGCTTTTCCACCGCCTCGCACTTTTCCCGCACCTACCGCGAACGCTACGGCCTTACGCCGCAGCGTTCGCGTCTCAACGAGATGGAGCGCCTGCGCGCAGGAAACGACCGCAAAGTGGTGATGGCGGAGCTCCAGGTGGCGTAGAGTGACGCGGACAAAAGCGCCGCCGTCCTTCAGAACGAAGGACGGCGGCGCTTTGCGAAGGGCTGGTTGCGGGTTAGCGCCAAGCCTGGGTGCGCGCGAGCAGACCGCGCGCGATCAGCGCGTGGACAAGTTTGGCCGCAACATTAGTGTAAAAGATCATCATGCCCATGGCCGCGGCCGGCGCTATATCGCCGGCGTCGTCCATGTTTAGCACGGCGACTGACGCGAGCTTGGTGTCGGTCGAGTAGAGAAACACCACCGCCGAGACGGTCGTCATCGCATTGACGAAGAGATAGATAGCGATGTTGAGGATCGCCGGCAGGCAGACCGGCACCGTGACCCGAAAGAACAGCCGGTGGAAGGGCTGTTTCAGCGACGCGGCGACGGATTCGAACTCCGGGTCCATCTGCTTCAGCGCCGTCAGCGCGGTCAGGTGCGCGACGGTATAAAAGTGCGTCACGGTCGAGACGACGAGGATCGTCATCGTGCCGTAGATCGGGTGCAGCGGATTGGCCGGGTTGTTGAAGAAGAAGATATAGGCAAGGCCGAGCACCATGCCGGGCACCGCCATCGGCATCATCGCCAGGAAGTGAAAGAGGCCACGGCCGAAGCGGAAGCCATCGGCCTTCTCCACCATGTAGGCGCCGGCAAAGACGACGATCGAACCGAAGAGTGCCGTCAAAAGCGCGAGCCGGATCGAGTTGCCATAGGCGGCCCAGCCGCCACCGTCCATCAGGTCGAAGGCAAAATTCTTGGCTGTCAGCGTCAGGTCATAGGGCCAGAACTTCACCACCGCTGCGATCTGGCACATGGCGATCATGCCGAGGATGAAGAGGCTGACGAAGCAGGCAAAGGTGAAGCACAGACCGTCCATGCGGGCATTGGGCTTCGGCTGATAGGGCACGGCGCGCGCCGACAGAAGCGCTACCTGCCGCTTCTGCATGTGCCGGTCGACGTAAAAGGCAAGCACCGCCGGCACCAGCAGGATGACGGAAACGACCGCGCCCATCTCGAAGTTCTGCTGGCCGATCACCTGCTTGTAAATGTCGACGGCGAGCATGCCGTATTGTCCGCCGATCACCTTGGGCAGGCCAAAATCGGTGATGACAAGCGTGAAGACGACGAAGGCCGCAGAGACGATGCCGAAGCGCGCGCCGGGCACCGTGACGGTCGTGAAGGTCCGCCATTTGCTGGCTTTGAGCGATGCGGCCGCCTCATAGTGGCGAGCATCGGCAATCGAGAGCGCCGTCTGGATGATCAGGAAGGCATGCGGCAGGGTGAAGAAAACAGAGCCGATGACGATGCCGATCGGCCCGTAGATCGAATAGCCAAAAAGCCAATCCCTGAAGATGCCCTGATTGCCGAAGAGATAGACGAGTGCAATGCCCGGCAAGAGTGACGGCACCAGGATCGGGATCGTCAGGATGCCGCGGAAAAGCCCTTTGAGCGGCATGCAGCTGCGCGTCAGGCCGTAGGCAAGCGCAAAGGCGACCGAGATCGTGAACACCGTGCTGATCACCGCCATCAGCACGGAATTGTAGATCGACTGCGCAAGCGCCGGCGTCGAGAAATAGGTCGTGAAGTTCGTAAAACCCAGAGCGCGCGCGGGTCGCAGCACGACGCGCCGGAAGGTACCGGAATCATAGTCCCGCCACTCAGTCCCCTTTTCGAGGGTGGAGCCGACCAGGAAGGCGGCATCGTCGTTCGTCCCGCGAATACGGTAGTGAACGGGGCTGCGGAACTTGAAATCCGGGAATAATTTTGTGGCCGCGAGCCGTCCGTCGGAACTGCTGGAAAGCTCGGCTTCCGTCACCGCCCCGAGTTCCCGGTTCAGGTCTTCGGCGGTGACGACCGGCCCCCAGTTCGCCCCCGTCTCGTCGCTCACCTGGAACTCGAAAGCCGAAAGCTCGAACCGGTAGGTCGACAGCGACTTCGACAGCATGACGAAGAGCGGCGCGCCAAGCGCGACGACCAGATATAGCCCGATGACTGCCATGAAGCCGAGCTTGATGCGGTCGTCTTTGGAGGATTCCTGGCGCAGCCGCTTGCCGATCAGGGGAAGGTGGGGTGCTTCCAGAACCATGTTCATCGTCCAGCCCCCCTCGGATAGAGCAGCAGGCGTTCGCGCGGGATCTCCACCTGGATGGCGCCGCCGGTTTCGATCCGGAGGCGTCTCACCGCGTTGACGGAGAAGTCGGCAACCAGCGTGCGCTCGCCGAGACGCGGGGCCGTCAGGCGCGTGCGCCAGAACATGCCGAGGAACTCCATCTCGCGCACCTCGGCATCGATCAGGTTCTGCGGTGTGGCCGGCCGGTCGCTGGCGTTGACGGCATGGGCATCGGCTCCGTGGGGAATGATGTCGACCGGGCGGACGACCGCCGTTGCCGCATGGCCGGCGGAAAAATCCTCCGTCGAACAGCAAAAGGCGGAGTGGCCGATCTCGACTTCGTCATCTCCAAGAACCCGGGCTTCGAACTGATTGGTCTCGCCGATGAAGTCGGCGACGAACAGCGTTTCGGGATGACGGTAGATTTCGGTCGGCGAGCCGACCTGCTCGATGACGCCGTGGTTCATGACGACGATCCGGTCGGCCATGGCGAGGGCCTCCTCCTGGTCGTGCGTCACCATGATGGTCGTCACACCGAGCTTTCTCTGCAGCGCCTTGATCTCATGGCGAAGGTGCACGCGAACCTTGGCGTCGAGTGCCGACAGCGGCTCGTCGAGCAACAATAGCCCCGGCGAGATGGCGATGGCGCGGGCAAGCGCGATGCGCTGTTGCTGGCCACCGGAAAGCTGGGCCGGATACTTCTTGCCGTGCGCCGAAAGGCCGACCGTTTCCAAGAGTTCGGCGACCCGGGATGCGACCCCCGCCTTCGATCGGCCGGTGTTTTCCAGGCCAAAGGCGATGTTCTGCTCGATCGTCAGATTGGGAAAGAGCGCATAAGACTGGAAGACGATGCCATAGTCGCGGCTAGAAGCCGGCAGCGTCGAGATATTGCGGCCGTCTTGCAGGATGGTGCCTTGCGTCTGCAGGTCGAGACCGGCGATGGCTCGCAGCAACGTCGTCTTGCCGCAGCCGGACGGGCCGAGAAAACAGACGAACTCGCCCCTGGCAATCGACAGCGAAATGTCGCGAAGCGCGACGAAATCGCCATAGGTCTTCCAGAGATCCGAGATCTGCAAGTAGGGGGCCGGCTCCGCGGCCGCGTCATCGGCGAAGTGCTGACGGCTGGTGGGCGTCGGTTCGATCGACAGGGCATGCCTCATCTGCAAGCTCCGCTGGCTTGAGGGATTTTCTTTCCGAGAAATGCGATCGGGCGCAGCGCAAAGGCGCTGCGCCCGGCCGATCAGGCTCAGCTCTTCGGTTCAGACTTGGCGTCGTAACGCTTCTGCCATTCCTTGAGGATGTCAGAGCGGTTGTTTGCAGCCCACTCGAAGTCGTTGACGATCATCCGGGAAGCGATGTCGTCGGGCAGGTGCTCGACCTGCTTGGCGACGCCCGGATAGGCAACGACGGCATAGCCGGCATTGTACATTTCGTTCGCTTCCTTGGTGACCGACCAGTCGACGAGCGTCTTTGCGGCTTCGAGGTTTGCCGTGCCAGCGATGATTGCGGTTGCCTCGGCCTCCCAGCCCGAACCCTCGGCGGGGAAGATGATGTCGATCGGTGCACCGGCACTCTTGGCCTTGGCGCCCGGAAACTCGAAGGACACGCCGATGACGGCTTCACCGGCGCCTGCCATCTTGCACGGCTTGGAGCCGGAATGGGTGTAGGCGGAGATGTTCTCGTGGAGCTTGTCCATGTAGTCCCAGGCCTTCTCCTCGCCCCACATCTGCATCCAGCCGGAGACGTCGAGGAAACCGGTGCCCGAGGATGCCGGGTTCGGCATCACCACGTGGCCCTTGTATTCGGGGTTCGTCAGGTCTTTCCAGCTCGTCGGCGGCTTGAGGCCGAGCTTTTCGCCCTCGACCGTGTTGTAGCAAAGAGCCGCGACATAGGCGTCCATGCCGACCCAGCTCGGCGGCGTGTCCTTATCGACGAATTTCGGGTCGAGCGTCTCGACGCCCTTGGGCTGGTAAGGTTCCAGCATGCCTTCGGTCTTCAAGAGAAGCAGCGAGGTTGCAGCGAGCCCCCAGACGACATCGGCCTGCGGATTGTCTTTTTCTGCAAGCAGCTTGGCGGTCATGACGCCTGTGGAATCGCGCACCCAGTTGATCTTGATGTCCGGGTGGGCCTTTTCGAAGGTCGCCTTGTAGCAGTCGAGGTCGACGGCTTCGACGGCGGTGTAGACGGTGAGCTGTGTTTCAGCGGCAGCGATGGCAGGAAGCACAGCGGAAACGGCGCCGGCAAGCACAAAGAGCATGCGTCTGTTCATGATTGAAGTTCTCCTCTGAGGTCCTGGTAAAACCGGGGAAGCGCGGCGGACAATCTTGTCGTTGCCCTGTTGTGATCGGCTTCGGGAAACATTCTGCGCAGCGGTTTCCTGTAAGTAAAATTTATTATTCTTATCGATTAGAAGAAAAAAACTATGGATGTTCTGCCGCAGAACTGGGCATGGAAACCGCGCTTGACCAAGGCGGCGGCAGGTTTCGATACGATTTCGCACAATCTGCCGGATGAAGGAGCAGATCTAAGATTGCGCGTCGCGCAGAGCCCCGCGACGCTGCGGGAGCAAATAAAAAGGGAGCCGCCATGGCGGCTCCCAGAGGGGTGAATCAGCGGGGGAAACGCTTGAGATCACCATGGCAAGGAGAATGTCTTGACGTTGGTAAAGCTCTTCATCGCCTCGATGACGCCTTCCTTGTAGCCGTTGCCGGAATCCTTGATGCCGCCGAAGGGGCTCATCTCGATCCGGTAACCCGGCACTTCCCAGATGTTGACCGTGCCGACCTTCAGCCCGGCGATGTATTTCTGCATTCGCCGGAAGTCATTGGTGCAGACGCCGGAAGAAAGGCCGAAGGCGGTTGAGTTCGAGAGCGCGATCAGCGCGTCGTCATCATCGGGCGCGCGCACGATCGGTATGATCGGCGCGAAGGTTTCTTCCATCACCAGTTCGCTCGAATGCTTAACGCGGTCGACAACGATTGGCGGCAAGAGGGCGCCTTTACGGCCGGGATCGTAGAGGATCTCCGCCCCTTCTTCCGCTGCCCGGTGCACCCGCCGCTCGAAGACTTCCGCCGCCTTGGCATGGACGACCGTGCCAAGGTCCGTCGCCCGGTCCATCGGATCGCCGAACCTCAGCTTTTTCGCTCGCTCGAGCACCAGCGGCACGAAGCGGTCGGCAACGCTCTCCTGGCAGAGGATGCGTTTCACAGCGGTGCAACGCTGGCCGGAGTTCTTCGTCGCGCCGGCAACGGCCAGATCCGCGGCTCTTGCGAGATCGTCGTCCGACAGATCGTTGAGGATGATCAGCGGGTCGTTGCCGCCGAGCTCCAGGATCTGCCGCTTGTAGTGGGCGTGGGCCGCGATCAGCTTGCCGACTGGAACGCTGCCGGTAAAGGTGATGAGGTCGAAGTTCGGATTGGTGATCATCTCCATGCCAATATCGGCGGGCCAGCCGGTCACGACCGAGAGCATTTCCGGCGGCAGGCCGGCCTCATAGAGAATGTCGGCGAAGATAAGCGCCGTCATCGGCGTCAGTTCTGTCGGCTTGAGCACAACGCAATTGTTCGTCGCAACCGCCGGCGCGACCTTGTGTGCCACCATGTTGAGCGGATGGTTGAACGGCGTGATCGCCGAAATGGCGTTGAGCGGTTCGCGCGTGGTGAAGATCTTGCGCGCCTTGCCGTGTGGTGTGAGGTCGCAGGAGAAGATCTCGCCGTCGTCATGAATGCACATCTGGCCCGAGAGCGTCAGCACGTCGAAGGCGCGGCCGACCTCGTAGAGCGAGTCCTGCTTGGAGATCCCGAGCTCCAGCGTGATCAGATCAGAGATCTCCTCCTTGCGGGCAACGAGCAGGTCCGCAGCCTTGAGCAGGATGCGCTGACGCTCGTAACGCGTCAGCTTCGGCTGGTAGGCGGCCGCGATCTCGAAGGCCTTGCGCGCATGCTCGGCGCTGCCCGCAGGCACCGTGCCGATCACCGCATCGTTGAAAGGGTAGCGCACCTCGATGCGCCCTTCGGTATCGACTGTCTTGCCGGCGATCCGCATGGGCTCGTGGCGAATTGCAAATGCTGTTTCCACCTTGGTCATCGCTCCCTCCCTAGTGCGTTGTCTGGGCGGCTGCGACGAGCGCGTAGTAGAACGCATCGAAATTGCGCAACGACGCGGATGTCAGCAATTCGGGCAGTTTGCGGTTGGCGATGAAAGGCACCGCCTGTTCGGTCAGGCCGCCATGCGAGCGCAGCGGTTCGTTCAGCGCCGCCAGATCATGGCGATGTTCGCTGGTGCCGAGCGTCTTGTTTTCCGAGGAGATCAGCACGAGATCGCCGATCCGATCGTCGGGCAGCTCGAAGCGTACGCAGGCTTCCGGGCGGGAGAGCACGACGTCGATGCCTTCGATCGCCTGCAGCCGCTCGATGATCTCCTCCTTGTCCGCACTTTCGGGCAGATAGGCCGTGGCAAACGAGCCGAGCGCGCCGTGATGCACGACATAGGGGTCGGTGATCGGCAGGATGACGCGCGCGGCGTCCTTGCCGAGCCATTGGTCGAGCAGGTCCTGCACGTAGATGACATCCGGCGAACCGTCCGCCTTGTGCTTCGGCTTCATACCGTGGTCGGCCGTGACGATGATGGCCGCGCCGAGCGCGTCGAGTTCGGTCAGATACTTGTCGAACATCTCATAGAAGGCGTTCGCCTGGGGTACGCCCGGCGCATATTTGTGCTGCACATAGTCGGTGGTCGTCAGGTACATGACATCCGGCCGAAATTCCTTGAGCAGCTTGACGCCGGCGGCAAAGACGAATTCGGAGAGATCGGCCGAATAGACTTCCGGTACAGCGCGACCGAGCCAGGCCGAGGCATTGTCGAGGCCGTTTTCCGCCTCGGTCGTCTTGTCCGCCTTTTCAGACGAGAAGCAGATGGCCCTGCCCTCGTCATACTTCAGCCCGTGGCCGAGCAGCGCCCTGAGCTTGTCCTTCGCCGTCACCACGGCGACCTTCGCACCCGCATCGTAGAATGCCTTGAAGATGGTCGGGGCGCGCAGGAAGCGTGGATCGTTCATCATCACTTCGTTACCCGTCTGCGGTTCGTAGAGATAGTTGCCGCAGATGCCGTGGATCGCCGGCGGCCGGCCGGTAGCGATGGAAAGGTTGTTCGGATTGGTGAAGCTCGGGATAACGCTGAGCGCGGTGCGCTCCGTCCCGGTCTTGCGGATGCGCTCGAGCGTCGGCATCAGCCCGGCCTTGATGGCTTCGTCGAGATAGGCCGGCTCGCAGCCGTCGAGGCAGATGGCGATGGCCGGGACATTCGGCCAGGGATAGGTGCGACGGTTGGCGGTAACGGTGATCTTGGACATCTTGTTCATCGTAATTTCCTCAGTTCAGGCAGCGAGACGGCGACGTTCTTCAAGGGCGACGGCCGGGGGAGCGGCGCTGTCGACGCCCATTTCGGAGAGTGAGTTGCGGGCGGCCTCGACCACGCGGCGCATGACATGCTCGTCCATGCGACCGATGCAGCCGACGCGGAAACTGTCGACCACCGTCAGCTTACCCGGGTAGATGATGAAGCCTTTGTCCTTCATCAGGTCGTAGAAGCGGTCGAAGGCGAAGGCCGGGTGGGCCGGGCTGAAGAAGGTGACGATGATCGGCGACAGCCACTGGTCGGCAAGCAACGTCTCGAAACCGGCCTCGCGCATGCCCGCGACCATGACGTCGCGGTTGCGGGCATAACGGGCTCCGCGACCGGCGACACCGCCCTCTTCCCGATGCAGACGCAAGGCCTCCAGGAACGCCGCGACAACGTGGGTCGGCGGCGTGAAGCGCCACTGGCCGGTCTTGTTCATGTAGTCCCACTGGGCATGCACATCGAGGCTGAGTGAATGGCTGCGCCCCTTGGCTGCCTCCAGTTCGCTCTTGCGGGCGATAACGAAGCCGAAGCCCGGCACACCCTCGATGCACTTGTTGGCGGAAGAAACGATCGCCTCGTAGCGGAAATCGCCGATACCGGCCGGCACTGCGCCGAAGGCGCTCATGGAGTCGACGAGCAACTTGCGACCGCGGGAATAGACTGTGTCGGAAATCTCCTTCAACGGGTTGAGGATGCCGGAGCTCGTTTCGCAATGGACGATCACGACATGGGTGATTCCAGGGTCGGCATCGAGCGCTGCTGCA
Source organism: Ensifer sp. Root423 (assembly GCF_001426275.1). Taxonomy (NCBI): domain Bacteria; kingdom Pseudomonadati; phylum Pseudomonadota; class Alphaproteobacteria; order Hyphomicrobiales; family Rhizobiaceae; genus Ensifer; species Ensifer sp. Root423. The sequence goes on from NZ_LMEG01000003.1 coordinate 111,433, forward strand.
ACCTCCGGACCGCGTGGCGGCATGTAGTCGCCCTTGTCGATCGTCACATGGTCACGACCGAGATAGGAAAGCGTCTGGGCGATGCGCTTGCCATAGGCGCCGTTCATCAGCACCAGCACACGGCCGTCCTTCGGGACGAAGCTGCCGAGCATCGCCTCGACCGAAAACGAACCGCTGCCCTGCATCGGCACGCAATCGAACTCGCCCTTGGCATCGCCGGCAATCTCGAGCAGTTCCTGGCGAAGCTTGGCGGTCATTGCCCGGAAATCGCCATCCCAGGAACCCCAGTCCCGCAGCATGGCTTCCTTAACCCGATAGGCCGTGGTTAGCGGGCCGGGCGTCAAGAGATAGGGCTCGCCCAGCCTCGGTGTTTCCAGGGGCGCGATGGTTCTTTCAGAAGCGGTGTTTGGCATTGTCCGTCCTCGCGGTTGGCGTGTTCGAGAACGACAATGGGGCGGAAACATCTATCTGTAAAATCGTTCTTTTGTATCAATCTATCGTTTCAATTTATATATCTAAGCAGCAGGCACGAGCCGGCTTTCCAGGAGGTCCCCGCTCTCGCGCAGGCGCGGATAGGCCATCGTCGTCACCAGCGAATTGACCTCCTTCAGCGCCCGAACGATCTCGAGATGCATGTCGCTCGACAGGATGCTGGTCGCGATGCCCTGCCGAAGCCGCTCCAGATGGCACTTGCTGCTTTCTTCGACCAGGCGACGCACATGTTCCTTCTGCCGAACCATTTCGCGCGCGATCACCGGGTCCGGGGAGACGAGAAGATTGGCCGCCAGCCTGACGTTGGAAGACACGGCCGCATGCAGCAAGGTGAGTTCACGCCATCCCTCCTGCGAGAAGGTCCCTGCGCCCGCAAGCCGCTCCTCGGCCATTTGCAGGAGGCTCTTTGCGACGACGTCTCCGGCATATTCGAGATGGATCGCTGCCTCGGTGAGTTCGATGCCGCGCCGCGATTGCTCTTCGGTCAGGATGCCGCGGTTGACGGCGGCGATGTAGAGCTTGATTGCGCTATGGGCCACGTGGATGTCGCCATCGATGCTTCTGAGCGCCTTGACCGCCTGCGGTGTCGGCGCGTGAATGACGGTCATGACGGGCTCCAGCATCCGGGCGATAAGATTGCCCATGTGCAACACCTCGCGTGCCGCGGCCGCCAGCGCCTGCGCCGGTTTGTCGATCAGCGCCGGGTCAAGCGCGCTGACATGAGCCGCACGATCATTGGCACCGGCGGCCTCCGGCATGAGCAACCGAACGAGGCGCGCCATCGGGCCGCAGAAAATCACCCCGACGAGAACCAGGGCAGCGTTGAAGAGCACATGCAGATTGACCAGCTTGCCGGCCACAGTCTCCCCAGGAAGCCAGTCGAACGGGGAATGCAGCGAAAAGAGTCCGAAGATCGCTGCGGCGAACAGGGCGCGGAAGAGGAGATTACCAAGCGGCAGGCGTCGGCCTTCGACCGGCAGACCGCGGGTCAGCCACAGCGCGATGAGCCCGCCGCCGATGTTGACGCCGAGCACCAGGGGAATGCCGACGTCCAGGGGCACGATGCCCTTCACGGCAAAGGTCAGGATCAGCAGGATCGCTGCCACGCTGGAGTGCAGCGCCCAAGTGAAGAAGGCGGCAAGGATCATCACGCTCAAGGCATCCTTGCCGACGAAAGCGACGACGGAAGGCAGCATCGGGCTCTGAGAGAGCGGCTGCGTCGCATGGCCGATCATCTGCAGCGAGAGCAGCAGCAGACCGATGCCGAGCACTGCACGCCCGGTCTCGACGGACTTGCGGGTCGATGCCTTCAGATGCGCAAGACCGCCAGCGGCGATCAGAAGCGGCGCCAGCCAATGCAAGTCGAAGGACAGGATCTTGACGACAAGCGCCGAGCCGAGATCGGCACCAAGCAGCACCGCCAGGCCGGTATCAAGCGCCAGCGCGCCGCTGACGGCAAAACCGGCGGCAAGCATGGCGACCGCCGTCGAGCTTTGCAGCGCAATGGCAACCGCGCAGCCGCAGATGGCCGCACGCGGTCGTCCACCGGCGCCACCGACGGTACGCGCGACGATGTCGCCTGCCGCCGCCTCAACACCTTTCTTCACGAGGCTGACGGCGTAGAGCAAGAGGACGGTGGCGGCGGCAAGCTCGAGGACGACGGCCGGGAGGTTCATGAGGCGCGCTCCGGATAGAGGTGGAATCCGAAAACTATCCGCGCCCGCTTTACATAAATCAAATCGTTCGTTTTAATCAAACTATCGTTCAAATCTATTCAAGAAGGCGTCGTACGCATGCGCTATGTCCAGCTCCGCGCCTTTCATAACGTGGCCATCCACGGCGGTTTCTCGCGTGCCGCCGAAGCGCTCTTCCTTACTCAGCCGGCAGTCTCGGATCAGGTGCGCAAGCTCGAGGAGGAATATGATGTCCTCCTCTTCAACCGGAACAAGAAGCAGGTGACGCTGACCCAGGCGGGCCAACAGCTCCTGGAAGTCACCCGCCGCATGTTCGACGTCGAGCAGCAGGCCCTGGATCTTTTGTCGGAATCACGGGCGCTGAGAGCGGGAAAACTACGGATCGTTGCCGATGCCGCCCATCACCTGCTGCATATCCTTGCCGCTTTCCGGCGCACCTATCCGACCGTCCAGGTGTCGATCGATTCCGGCAACACCGAAACCGTCATCACCAGCCTGCACGCCTATGAGGCAGACATCGGCGTTCTCGGCGAGATCCCGCAATCGAGCGACTTCGACATCCTGAAACTCAACTCCACGCCGATCATAGCCTTTGCGAGCCGTGACTATCCGCTGCAAGGCAAGAAAAAGGTGACTTTCGCTGAACTCGTGAAGCACCCCTTGGTCATGCGCGAGCAAGGCTCCAAGACCCGCCAAAAGCTCGAAACGATGTCGCAGCAATGTGGCGTGCAACTGACGCCGCTCATCGAAGCCGAAGGTCGTGAGGCGGTGCGCGAGATCGTCGCCGCCGGCGGCGGGGTCGGCTTCGTTTCGTCGGCGGAGTTCGGGCAAGACAGCCGCCTCATTCCCATCGAGATCGAAGCGCCCGAGATGCTGATGGACGAAGCACTCATCTGTTTGCGCGAGCGCAGCAACGGGAAACTGGTCAGCGCCTTTTTCGACATTGCCCGCAGGCTAACCTCTGCGCCGGCCTGATCGCTACCCGGACGGCAGCAACGCAATTTATCGCGCCAACCAGCCGCCATCAACCGGGACGACCGCGCCATGCATGTAGCGGGATGCCGGCGCCAAGAGAAAAACGGCAGCCTCGCCGATATCATCGGGCGTGCCCCAGCGACCGGCCGGGATGCGGTCAAGGATTGCCGCTGAGCGGTTCGCATCCGCGCGCAGCGCCTCGGTGTTGTTGGAGACGATGTAGCCAGGCGCGATCGCATTGACGTTGATGCCCTTGCTTGCCCATTCGTTGGCAAGGATGCGGGTAATGCCCAGCACTCCATGTTTTGAGGCCGTATAGGATGCGACACGAATGCCGCCCTGGAAGGATAACAACGAGGCGATATTGACGATGCGCCCGGCTCGCTTTTCGTCCAGGAGTTTTCGGCCATAGGCCTGGCAAAGAAGAAAGGCCGCCTTGAGATTGAGGTCGATCACGTCATCCCAGTCGGCCTCCGAGAGCTCGGTGGAGGCCGACCGACGAATGATGCCGGCATTGTTGACCAGTCCATCCAATGGGCCGCACTGTCCCCAGACGCGGTCAAGCAACGTTTTGACCGCCTCTCCATCGCTAAGATCGCAGGCAAACGGCTGGATCCGGCCGCCCGCCGCTTCGACCTTTTCGACTGTTTCGGCCATGGACGAGCGTCCGACCGCGACCACTTCGCCGCCAGCCCGGGCGACCGATACCGCGATGCCTTGGCCGATCCCGGTGTTGGCACCCGTAACCAGCACGCGCTTGCCGTCGAGGCTGAAGGCCGAGAGATCGCTCATCGCAACGTCTCCATCGGGACCGGGTCGGCGTCGGTGTAGTCGACATTGTCCCCCGCCATCGCCCAGATGAAGGCATAGCTGGAGGTGCCGCAACCGGAATGTATAGACCACACCGGCGACAGCACCGCCTCTTCGTTCGCCATCACGATATGGCGGGTTTCGGAAGGCTCTCCGAGAAAATGGAAAACCCGCGCCGGCTCCGGAAGGTCGAAATAAAGATAGACCTCCATGCGTCGATCATGGATGTGCGCCGGCATCGTGTTCCACACCGACCCTTCCTTCAGTTCCGTCATTCCGACGACCAGCTGGCAGGTCTCGATCCCATTGGTGAACTGAAAGATCGATCGTTCGTTCGATGTTTCCAGGCTGCCGAGATCGAGACGTTTCGCGCCCGCGATCGTCAAAAGCGCTGTCGGGTAAGTACGGTGCGCGGGGGCTGACAACAGATAGAACTTTGCCGGCTTCGACCGGTCGTCCGACGAGAACACCACGTCCGACCCCATGCCGACATAGATCATGTCACGGGGACCGAGCACATGGCTCTTTCCGGAAACGACGGCCCGCCCCGGCCCGCCGATGTTGACGGCAATCAGCTCGCGGCGCTCGAGAAACGTCTTCGTTCCCATCGGCTTGATGGCTTCGAGCGTCAGCTCCGCCTCGACCGGCATCGCCCCAGCGATCACCATGCGGTCGTAATGGGTATAGGTGAGGTTGACGCGATCGCTCGCAAACAAACCGCCAATGTGGAAATTGTGACGCAGCTCGTCGGTTCCCATCGCTGCGGCAGCAAGCGGATCGATGGCGTGGCGGGATGTAAAATCGGGGATCGTCATATCAAGTCTTTCGGTCGTTGTGGCAGGATCGAGGATGTCAGAGCGGTACGCCGCGCATCAGCGTTACGGTTGTCCCCGTCTCGGACACGCGCCGTCGCAGCGCTCCGACGTCGGGTGCTGCAGGCAAGCGGGATAGTTTCCTTGTCCCCTCTGTCGCATCGGCCTGCGCAAGCACGGCGACGGCGAGCGTGCTGACGCCGACTGGAACAGTACCGCGCAATTGCGGAACCAAGGTTTTTGCGGAAACCAGGTTGGTGTTTGGGGCAGCGATATGGCAGCGGCCCTCCCGAGGGTTCGTCGAACCGATGTCGAGGATGGCTGACAGGTCCGTCGCCGTGGCAACGACAGCGCGGCCGGCACCCTGTTTGCAAACTTCGCCGGCGTCTCGCCCGACTGCAAAGCCGCCTTCGATCGTGGCGAGCGTCCGCGGCGTGTCGATGCGGTGAAGCCGAACCTGGAAATCGCCGTCCCAGTAAAGCCAGGTCTCGACCAAGACATCGGCGAAGGGCCGCCAACGCGCATAGAGAAGGTTGTTGGCGACGAGCGCCTCTTCGTTGGTTTCGCGCACGCGGAAATGCACGCCGTCATCGCTGAAGCCGATCATGGATTCGAGCACGGAATTGTCGAACCGCCAGAGATCGTTCTCGATGCTGAAGCCGTATCGCCCCGAATAGGCGAACTTCGCGTATTTCTCAGGCGCGAAGCGGATGAAGGTGTTCTCGGCGCTCGTGTGCTGGCCACAGGAGAGCGCAATGGCATCCCCTGCCGGATTGGCGATCAGGAAACCGATATGGCGCTGCGTGGAGACGGCGGATCGCTGTGGGCAGGCGTCCTCATCGCTCGCCCAGAACGGATGGTCCGCCGGCAGCATCAGCGGAAGGAAGGCCTTCAGCGCCCAATAGGGCGATTGCGCGGAATTGTACGGTTCCGACATGATGAGGTTGGGATAGGCGTAGCCGACGGGCATCACGCCATCGCGCGCGGCGAAGGGGCGCTTCGCCCACCAGCGCAGATGACGCAGGAAGTAACCCTTCTGTTGTCCGAAGGGGATCTCCTCTTCGCCTGCGAGCGCCATGGCGCCGAAGAGGCCGGCAATGGCAAAACGATAGGTCATCGAGCGACCGAAGCAGAGCGCCGGTCCGTCATCGGCAAACCATCTCGCCATGTCTCCGGCGATCAGTCGGGCCCGCTCCCGATACCTTTTCGTCCAGTCGCCGCCATCGAGGGCCGCCAGGATCAGGCCATAGAAGTGAAAGGCGAAGGGAATGTAGTGGTCGGCGCGGCGCGTATCCCCATCGTGATACCAGCCATCGCCGAGGTAGAACGCGTCGAGTTCCTGCCGGTACTGGTCGTCGAGTTCTCGATCACAATCGACCCCGACATGTCTCAAACCCATGCTGACGAGCAACCGGAAGAACTTCCAATTGTTGTCGCTATATTCGCAGGCATGGCCTTTGAGCAGATAGGCAACAACGTTTCGCCGTTCGGCCGTAGACAGGGGCGCCCAGAGCTTGTCTGGAACGAGCCTCAGTGCAAATCCGATCGCTGCGAGTTCCACGAGGCGCTGGCTGCGGTCGAACGGGTCGCCCCAGTATTCCGGATGGGCCGGATCACAGCCATTGGCAAGACCGCGCGCGATCGGCGTCCAATCGATCCACGTTGCGCCGCCGACCTCGGCCGGTGCCAGGCCCCAGAGCAGACGGGAATAGCCCTCCAAGTCGGCGGACGCCTGGTCGAAATGTGCCGCATGCGCATCCAGCCGGATGCGAGCGCCGCCGGCAGACCGATATTGTTCAACCGGCTCCACCAGCGCCTTGAGCGCGGCCTCGACATCGGCGCGGCTTTTGAGCGGATTGCCCGCCCACGGTTTAAACAGGGTTTCGGGGAAGATCATGTCGGTCATGCCAAAGGTTTCCGTTCGAACATTGCCGCGCGGGGGGATGACTTCCCGCGCGGCCCGGCAAAGTGGAGCGGATGCTCAGGCCCTGAGAATGCGGTCGGCCGATGAGACGAGTTCGTTGCCTGCTTCCGCCGGCGTCAGCTGGCCGAAGGCGACCTTGTCGGCGAGCGGCCGGAAGACGCGCTCGTCAAGTTCACCAGCACCGAGCGGCACGGCCGGCGGGTAGGTGCCGACGCGATCCGCAATGCCGTTGACATAGTCGACCGTCTTTTTCGCCGTGGCGTCGATCGAGGGAAGAACGGCGGTCTGCACGTCGGTGTTTACAGGCACGCCGCGCTCGACCTGAAGGATCTTGCCGGCCTCCAGGTCGTTGACGAAAAAGTCGATGAATTGCGCTGCGAGTTCCGGGTTCTTCGCGGTGCTTGCGATCGACCAGTGCAAGCCGGGGCGATAGAAAAGCCCGGAGGGACCATCCGCACTGCTGACCGGCAGCGACGTGATATCGAGCGTGCTCTTGGAGATCTTCTGGAAGGCAGGGAGCTGGTTTGAGAAGGCAATCGCGATGGCCGCGTTGCCGGTCGCCAGCGGGTTGCTGTCGACCAGCACCTTGTCGAGCGCTTGTATCTCGGCGGAGACGCAGCCGCCGTTCTTGGTGAGGCTCTCCCAATAGCCGAACCAATCGGCCGCATCGCTGGCCTCATAGCCGAGCTTTCCGGCTTCCGTGTAGAGCTTCTTGCCGCGCTGATGCAAAAACGCCTCGAAGGCGTATGTGTAGCGCGACGCGTTTCCAACCGCCCAGACGTTCTTCTTGCCTATTGCCTTGGTAAGGTCGATCGAGAACTTGGCGAAGTCGTCCCAGGTGGTTTTGGCCGAAGGCGGGATAAGCCCGGCTTTCGTGACCGCATCAGCGTCGTAGATCATGGCAAAGGCGTTCAGCGACAACGGCATACCGGTCACCTTGCCGTCGACCGTTCCAAGATCGAGCACACCTGGCACCAGCTTGTCCGTGCGGATGACCTTGCCGAGATAGTCGTTGAGCGGCAGGTTGGTGGACCGGCGGCTATAATCGGCAAAGCGGCTGGGCTCGAGCTGGAAAATGTCCGGGGCGTTCCCACCGGCGATCATCGTCGTCAGTTTGGCCCAGTAATCGCTCCCGCCCACTTCGCCGACGATCTTGGCGCCGGAATGCGCCGCCTCGAAGAGCTTGGCAACGCCAAGCGTGCGCTCGGCGCGGCTGGGTGTACCCCACCAATAAAGGCGCATGGAATCCTCCGCAAAGGCGCGGATCGCGGGCATCGTCGCGAGCGTGGCGCCGGCCCCGAAAAGCGCGGCGTTACGCAGAAAATGGCGTCTGTTGATCATGTTCTCCTCCTCCATGATTTGTTCCTTGAGATCTCTCTTTGCGATCAATGGCCGATGCGGTCGCCGGCCCCGTCGAACAGGTGGCAGTTTTCCGCGGCAATCCGGACGTCCAGCGTTGAGCCGGCAGTGATCGGGCGTTGGCCATCGAGAGCAACCGTCAGCGACTGCCCGTCGGTGAGCCGCCCGTAAACGATGGTCTGACCGCCGAGATGCTCGACATGGACGACCGTCAGCGCGCCAAGTTCGAGCCCGCCGGTCGCGTCGATACCGATATGTTCGGGCCGCAGGCCGAGGCTGACCTTTGTGCCAACCGCGATGCGCTCCTCGATCGGGAGCCGCGCAATTCTGCCGGCAACATCGATCGAGATACCGCCGTCGCGGATGTCGCGTGCGACGGCATCGAGGAAATTCATCTTGGGCGAGCCGATGAAGCCGGCGACGAAGCGGTTGGCGGGCCGGTTATAGATCTCGAGCGGCGTGCCGTGCTGTTCGATGACCCCGGCGCGCAAGACGACGATGCGGTCTGCAAGCGTCATTGCCTCCACCTGGTCATGGGTGACGTAGATCATCGTCGCGCCGATATCCTTGTGCAGCTTGGCTATCTCGACGCGCGTCTGGACGCGAAGCTCCGCATCGAGATTGGACAGCGGCTCGTCGAACAGGAAGATCTTCGGGTCGCGCACGATTGCCCTGCCGATCGCTACGCGCTGCCGCTGGCCGCCAGAGAGTTGCTTCGGCTTGCGGTCGAGCAGATGGGTAATCTGCAGGATGTCGGCGGCCTTGCGGACCCGCTTGTCGATCTCCGGCTTCGGCATCTTTGCCGTTTCGAGACCGAAGGACATGTTCTTGTAGACGCTCATATGCGGGTAGAGCGCATAGGACTGGAAGACCATGGCGATGCCGCGCTGGCTCGCCTCCTTCTCGTTCATGCGCTCGCCGCCGATGGAAAGTTCGCCGCCGCTGATCGGCTCGAGCCCCGCAATCATGCGCAAAAGGGTCGACTTGCCGCACCCCGATGGGCCGACGAAAACCACGAACTCTCCGGAGCCGATCGCCAGATCGACGCCGCGGATGATGTCGAGATTGCCAAAGCTCTTCTTGATCTTGCTCAAAGCCAGCGTCGTCATCGTTTCCGTCCCTATCTCTCAATTCCAGTTGGTGTCAGCGCTTCATGCCGGTTGTCGCGATGCCTTCGATCAGCAGTCGCTGGAACAGCATGAAGAGGATGAAGATTGGCAGCACCGTCAGCGTCGACATGGCAAAGAGCGAACCCCAGTCCGACGTCCCGGTGGAGTCGACGAAGGTGCGCAGACCGAGCTGGGCGGTGTATTTTTCGATGTCATTCAGGTAGATGAGCGGCGCAAAGAAATCGTCCCAGGTCCAGATGAACGAGAAGACCGCTGCCGTCGCCAACACCGGCGTTGAGAGCGGCAGGATCACCTTCAGGAAGATGCGCAGCGGGCCGCAACCATCCATGATGGCCGCCTCGTCAAGCTCGCGCGGGATGCCCCGGAAAAACTGCACCATCAGGAAGATGAAGAAGGCGTCGATCGCCAGGAATTTCGGCACCACCAGTGGCAGGATGGAGTTCACCCAGCCAAGCTTCAGGAACATCACATATTGCGGGATCAGCACCGCATGCTGCGGCATCATCAAGGTGCCGAGCATCAGTGTGAACCAGAAACCGCGCCCCTTGAAACGTAGGCGCGTGAAGGCATAGGCCGCCATCGAGCAGGAAATGAGGTTGCCGATGACGACGAGCAGCGAAATCACCAGCGAATTGAAGAACATCCAGCCAAAGCCGATACTCAAGCCGGTCCAGCCGCGGCGATAGGCATCGACTGTCGGGTCAGTCGGGATCAGCCCCGTCGAGGTGAAGATCTCGCTGTCCGGCTTGAACGAGCTCGCGACCATCCAGAGCAGCGGATAGAGCATGAGAAAGCTGACCGCGACGAGCAGCGCATAAAGCAGAGCACGTTTCCACGGGGATGTGCCAGATACGCCGGCGTCGGCGCGCGAAGCGATGGTGGTCGTCGAAAGAGCGGCATCAGTCATCGTAGTGAACCCAGTACCTGGCTGTCAGGAATGACATGGCGGTGAAGAAGGCGATGATGAGCACCAGGACCCAGGCCAGCGCCGAGGCATAGCCGAAGCGGAAATTGGTGAAGGCCTCCTGGTAGAGGTAGAGCGTGTAAAACAGCGTGGAGTCGATCGGACCGCCGGTTCCGTCGCTGATGACAAAGGCCGAGGTGAAGGCCTTGAAGGCATCGATCGTCAGGATCACGGCATTAAAGAAGATCACCGGCGTCAAAAGCGGCAAGGTGATCTTGAAGAACTGCCGGGCCTTGCTGGCGCCATCTATGCTTGCCGCCTCGTACATGTCCTGCGGGATCTGACGCAGACCGGCAAGAAAGATGATCATCGAGGATCCAAACTGCCAAACCGCCAGGAGAACGAGCGTATAAAGCGACGTCGAAGGGTTCGAGATCCAGCTTGGCCCTTCGAAACCGAACAACGCGTTAAGCGCCTGATTGAGTAATCCGTCGCCGGCAAACACCTGTCGCCACAGGACCGCCACGGCGACGCTGCCGCCGACCAGTGACGGCAGATAGAAGATCGCACGAAAGAGCGACAGGCCTTCAAGCCCCCGGTTCAGCGCCACTGCCACGGCAAGCGCAAATAGCAACTTCAAGGGAACCGACAGCAGCACGAAGGTGAAGGTCACGTTCATCGCCGTCCAGAAGCGCGGATCATCGGTCGCGATGCGCACGTAGTTCTCCGCGCCAACCCAGTTTGCTGCGCCAAGGCCGCTGTAGTCGGTCAGAGACAAATAGAACGAGGCGACAGCAGGCCCGAGCGTCAGCAGAAAAAAGCCGATAAGCCACGGCGTGATAAAGCCGTACCCGGCCAGGCTCTCTGCGAGCCTGAACCCGCTGCCGGCAGCCGGCCTTTCAGTTGTCCCTAATGTGGACATTGTATCTCTCTCCAGCGATGCCCGGCTCCTCCCGAGCATCCGACTCCTAGCGGTTAGAAATTTTCCCGTCAACAGAAAGTTTCGTAGTTGACGAAATTATCGTATTTGTGCGAAAACTTCACGAAACCAACGTGAGGCTTATCATGCGCATCGAACGAAACAGCTACTTCAACGCGGTCGAAATGGTTGGCAATCGCCCCAATCGCGAACGTCACCAGCAGGCTTTGGAACGCTGCATTGCCAAATTGCGCCAGACCATGCCGACAATCGGTCTGCGCAATCCGAAGATTGGCCTGCCGGATCAGACGTGGAGCTATTGCGGGCCCTTTGACTGGGTCGTGAGCTTTCACGCCGGCCAGCTCTGGCTTGCGCTGGAACTCACGGGCGATCCCAGCTTCCTGAACGCCGCCCGGGCCCGCCGCGCCATTTTTCGCGACATCTTGCGCCATCGCGATGCGCAAGACCACGATCTCGGCTTCCAGTTTTCTTTGAGCTGCGTTGCGGAGTGGCTGCTGACAGGCGACCGGGAGGCTCGCGATCTCGCTCTTGAAGCTGCGGCGAGGCTGCTTGAGCGCTATCGCCCGGATGCACGATATATCCAGGCCTGGAATGCTCGCTCGATCCACGGTGGCATTCGCTCCGAATTCGTCAATGGGCGCGTCATCGTCGATACGATGCAAAACCTCGCGCTGCTACACTGGGCCCACCGCGAGACCGGCCGCGGCGATTTTGCCGAAGCCGCCGATGGCCACGCCGAAACAACCCTGAAGCACCTGGTTCGCGCTGACGACACAAGCTTCCACACCTTCCTGTTCGACCCTTCAAGCGGTAAGCCCCTGCGCGGGGAGACCCATCAAGGATATGCGGACGATTCCTGCTGGTCACGCGGCCAGGCCTGGCTGATCCATGGCTATGCGCAGTGCGCGGCAACCACCGGCAACCCTCACTTCGCCGACGCCGCGAGACGTCTGGCTGCCAAGGCCGAAGCTCTGATGGGCGACGACGGCGTCCCCGTCTGGGACTATTCGGTTCCCGATGCCAAGTCAGCGCCCCGCGACAGTTCCGCCGGCGCGATCATGGCGGCCGGCATCTTCATCCTCGCGGGGCTTTGTGAACCGGAGGAGGCACAACGCTGGTACGCATTTGGCGATCGCCTGATCGGCGGCCTGCTCGACACTTGCGATCTGACGGGCGATCCCAAGGCCGAAGGGCTGCTCGCCCATGGCGCAGCCCATGCCAGCGCCGGCTATTCCGATGCGATGCTGCCCTACGGCGACTATTATTTCATGGAGGCGCTGATGCGTTCGCTTGGGCACACGCGCTTCTTCTGGTAGTGGACGATCATGACCATGCAGCCGCGATCAATCTCGCCCACTCCGGCCAGATAGGAACCTTCGTCGAAATGGATGACGAATCGAACGCCCCGACACTCAAGGACATCGCCGACGCCGCGGGCGTTTCGGTCGCGTCCGTATCGAAGGTGCTCAACAATCGCGGTGGCGTCGGCGACGAAAGCCGGCGCAAGATCCTCGATCATGCGGAGCGCCTGGGCTACCAGGTCCGGGCGGCCCGCTCGCTGATCCGCGCCGGCGTCGAGAGCACTGTGCTGGTGATGCCGGCACAGTTTTATGCCAGTTCGGCTTTCTACGAGGACGTGATCCAGGGCGTGCTTGCAGAGGCCAGCACAAGCTCGCTCAGGATCGACGTCAGGCTTGTCTCGCTGGATGCGGAGATCGCGATCAGCGAAATCTCTGACATTCTGCGCGACATCCGCCCGGGCGCCCTTGTCGTGCTCGGCATGGACCATCCCGTCATGATCGACAGGATCGTCGATAGCGGCATCCCGGCCGTCATCATCAACGGCATGGACCGGACGATGCGGCTCTCATGCGTGCTGCCCGACAACTGGTCTGCCGGCTGGCTCGCTGCACAAAGATTACTTGCGGCCGGCCACCGCGAGATCGTGCACGTGACAATTCCCCACCGCCTGTCGCTACGCCGGCGCCTTGAAGGCTTCCGGATCGCGCTGGAGGAGGCCGGAATTGCCTTCGACGAAAATAGACACATCTTTGATCTCGGTCGCATGGGCCTGCAAGAGCCCGACACCACGCCGGCGATACGGCAGGCCATAAAGCAGGGGCGTTTCACCGACACAACCGCGTTCTTCTGCAGCACCGATCTAATCGCGATCAACGTCATGCAAGCTCTCGAAGCGAGTAGTCACTCGGTTCCGGAAGACTTCTCGATCATCGGGGTCGACGATATCGCGATCGCCCGGCACAGCCGCCCGCCGCTGACGACGATGCGGATCGACCGGGGTGAGCTTGGCCGTGCCGGCATCCAACTCCTGCTGGAACGGATCAACGACCCCGAAATCAATGTGCGCCGGGTCAATCTCGGCGTCCGCTTGGTTGAACGCTCCACAGTCGCCGTACCAAGGAGCAGCCCTCACGCGAAAAGAGCGTAAGAGGTAGCAGGATACGAAAGCGCCTCTGCCTGGCGCGCACCACGTTCGACGGACGAGACCCGTGTGTCGGGAGCGCGGAGCCGTAAAATGATGAGGTCAACCACACGGCCACTCTCAAGCGTGGCCGCACCTCACCTGCCATCGATGGATGGCTGCGTCACGCCCCACAAGCCATGTCACGCAACTGTCACGCGCAATAGATCAACGAGACTGCTAAGAAGTAGAAAAGTTATCATTGCTCGAGTGGCAACATGCCCCGATACCTCTTTCATATTCACCTGTCCGGCAGGATCAGTCGCGATGACCATGGAGCGTTTCACGCCAATGACAGTCAGGCGGTGACCAATGGCAGGTCGATCGCCGACAAGATCGCTGAAGACGACAGGCACCGTAGCGTCATCGTGACTGTCGAACGAGCCGGCGGCGTCGTTCTGGCCCGCGTGACTGCCAGGAGAGCAATGCCACCCTGGCAATCTGCGAGTTCGAAATTCGAACACGCTTGGAGAGAACTGTCCGACCTTGACGTTAGCCAATTCCGCAGGGCGCGTTAGAAATCCTGGCCCTGTTTTATTGACGTCAGCGAGGCGTCCCCTTTCGGTTAGGGGATGGCTCGCACGCGACGGTCGCCGGTGGTCCATAAGCCCTATGCCGCGACAATAGTTGCGAGCACGCTGACGCAATCACCGGATTTGACGAGGCCGGGGAAATGGCGAGCGACGAGGATGCCGTCCATCTTTGCCCGTATGTTCAGCGGTTCGTCGCCTGTACGGCCGATCGGATAGATGCGGGCGACGATTTCCCCGCTCCTCACCTGGTCGCCGAGATCGACGAACGGTTCAACAAGGCCGCCGTTCTCGGCAAAGCAAAAGCAGTTGCCGTCGGGCATGTCGAGCCACGTGGTTTCGCCGCTTTCGACTGCCCCTTTCAAGATACCTGCCGCCTTCAGCACGTTGGAAACGCCCGCCTTGGCGATACGCGCGCTCCTGGCCGTCGCCGTGCCGCCACCGCCGAGCTCGGTGGTGATGAAGACCTTGCCCATCTCCTCCGCCGCCGTGTCGTACATGCCGACGGCATCGATCTCCAGCATCTTCATCGACCATGGGGCGCCGAAGGCCCTGACGAGTTCGAAGGATTTTTCCTCCTGTGCCTTGTCTGGCAGCACATGGGCGGCGCAGAAAGGCAGAAAGTCGAGCGTCTTTCCGCCTGAATGAAAGTCGAGCACGATCTCGGCAAGCGGTAACAGCGTGCGCTGGAAATAGTCCGCGATCTTCTGGGTGACCGTGCCGTCCGGCGCGCCTGGAAAGCTTCGGTTCATGTTGCCCTTGTCGATCGGCGAGGTGCGGGTGCCGGCCAAAAAGGCCGGATAGTTCATCGCCGGCACGATGATGACGCGGCCCGTGACGTCATCGGCCTTCAGCGTGCGGGCGAGATCGAAGAGCGCAATCGGGCCCTCATACTCATCGCCGTGGTTGCCGCCGGTGAGAAGGGCCGTCGGGCCCTCCCCGTTCTTCACGACTGTCACCGGGATCATCACCGAGCCCCAGGCGGAATCGTCGCGGCTGTGAGGCAGACGCAGGAAACCATGCTGAACGCCCTCGGCCGAAAAATCGACCGTAGAACTGATCGGCGAAGGACGAAGGTTGATTTCCCGCATGGCTCAATCCTTCACGAGCAGTTTGCGCGGCACGTTGGCGAGGCACTCGACACCGCTCTCGGTGATCAGGATGCTTTCCGTGGTCTCAAAACCCATGTCCTCGAGCCAGAGGCCCGTCATGAAGTGGAAAGTCATGCCGGGTTTGAGTTCGCTGCGGTCACCTGGACGCAGGCTCATCGTGCGCTCGCCCCAGTCCGGCGGATAGGAAACGCCGATGCCGTAGCCTGTGCGATTGTCCTTCACGATGCCGTACTTCTTCAGCACGGCGAAGAAAGCGTTTGCGATATCCTCGCAGGTATTGCCGGGCCGTGCCTTTTCGAGGCCTGCCTCCATGCCTTCCAGCGTCGCCTTCTCGGCATCGAGGAACGCCTGTGTCGGCTTGCCGAGAAAGACGGTGCGCGACAGCGGCACGTGATAACGGTGGTAGCAGCCGGCAATCTCGAAGAACGTACCTTCGCCTCTCTTCATCGGCCGGTCGTCCCAGGTCAGGTGCGGCGCGGAAGCCTCCACGCCCGAAGGCAACAGCGGCACGATTGCTGGATAATCGCCGCCGATGCCATCGACCCCTCGGGTACCGGCATCGTAAATCTCCGCGACCAGATCGCATTTGCGCATGCCGACCGCGATCTTGTCGAAGATGCGTTCATGCATCTTTTCGACGATCCTTGCGGCGTTGCGCATGTAGCGGATTTCGGCCTCGCTCTTGACCGCGCGCTGCCAGTTGACGAGTGCGGTCGCATCGATGAAACGCGCATTCGGCAGATGCTTCACTAGTGAAGCGAAGGCGGCGGCGGAGAACCAGTAATTGTCCATCTCCACGCCGATCGTCAGCTTGTCGAGGCCCCGTTCGGCGAGCTTGGCCGAGAGGTAATCCATCGGGTGGCGCTCGGTGGACTGCACATAGTGGTCCGGATAGCCGACAATGTTCTCGTGTTTGAGGTAGGCGGTGAATTTGGCGCCGTTGGCATCCTGGCCGCGTCCGTACCAGATGGGCTCGCCCGTCGGCGGCACGACGACGCATTGGTGCACGTAGAAAGACCAGCCGTCATAGCCGGTCAGCCAGTTCATGTTCGACGGATCGCTGACGATCAGCACGTCGATGCCCTTTGCTTCCATCGCTTTTCGCGTTTTTTGAAGACGCGTTTCATACTCCGGAAGTGAGAACTTCAGGTTCGCTTGTTTCATCGGTTTTTCCTCTATACCCGGCGAAAAGCCGGTCTCAACTCTCGAAGATCGTGCCGGCGCCCGCCATTGCCGCGCGGGCGCCAGCAAGCGTAGCTATGGCCGTGTCCTGAATGCCCGTGCCGGTAAGGTCCGCCACGGTGATCTGCTCGGGGCCGCTGCGGCCCGGTTTGCGCCCGGCGACGATCTCGCCGAGTTCGGGGAAGATCGTATCCTCCGTCACGAGGCCCGCTTCGATGGCATGATGCAATTCGCCGAGCCTGCGCGTCTGCTTCAGGCTATCGGCGACATAGAGGCCGGCGGTGGCGACAATGGCGGGTTCGATCTCGTTTTTGTGCTCGGCGTCCGACCCCATGGCCGTGACATGCTGGCCAGGCTGGAGCCATTCGGCCCGAAGCACCGGTGTTTCGGAAGGCGTGGTGGTGACGATGATCTCCGCACCATCGACAGCCGCCCGGCCGTCGGCCTCCGCCCGAACCGGAAAGCCGAGCTTCACCGTCAAGTCCGCAGCGACGGCCTCGGCTTTAGCAGCATCTCTCGCCCAGATGCGCGCTTCGCGGATCGGCCGCACCAGACTTAAGGCCTCAAGCTGCAACCTTGCCTGCATGCCGGCGCCGAAGATGGCGGCAACCGCGGCATCCGAGCGCGAAAGTTGTCGAGCCGCGACCGCGCCGGCCGCCGCTGTGCGCACATCCGTCAGGTAACCGTTGTCGAGGAGGACGGCCTCTACCAGGCCGGTCTTCGCCGAAAGCAGCACCATCAGGCCGTTGGTGCTCTGCAGGCCGATCTTCGGATTATTGAAGAAGCCGGGGCTGATCTTGATGGCGAAACCGTCGAGACCGGGCACGTAAGCCGTCTTAACATCGACCTCACCGCGCTCTTCAGGGATGTCGAGCCTCAGGATCGGCGGCATCGCCACCGCTTTGGTGGCAAGCGCGTGAAACGCTCCTTCGACGCAGGCAATGGCATCGAGATCGAGCGGAACGATACGCCTGAGTTCCGCCTCGGTAAGAATTCTCATCGCCGTCATGCCGCGGTCTCCGCTAGCGGATCGACACCGCCATTGATGACCCGTCGATGCAGGTCCATGTCGACATTGCGGCCGGAGAGGATGACCGCCACCGGCCCCTCCAGCCGGCCAAACCGGCGGGAAAGCAAGGCCGCGATGCCGACGGCCCCTGCCCCCTCGATCACCTCGCGCTCCTGGGAATACGCATGCCGGATACCGGCCGCGATCTCGGCTTCAGACAGCAAGATCACGTCGTCGAGCAGCGCGCGGCACATTTCGAAGGTCACGGCGTTATCAAGGCCGATGCCGCCACCGAGGGAATCGGCAAGGCTTGCCACCTCCTCGACTTGCACCGGCCGCCCTGCGTTAAGGCTCGCCTTCATTGCCGCGCCACGTTCCATCGTAAGGCCGATGACGCGGGTCTTCGGTGACCGCCCTTTCACGGCCGCGGCGACACCGGCCGCAAGCCCACCGCCGGAAAGCGGCACAAAAACCGTCGCCACATCCGGCATTGCCTCGACGATCTCCAGACCGAGCGTGCCCTGCCCGGCAACGACCGTTCGATTATCGAAGGGTGGCACCATGACGAGACCCTCTTCAGCCACCAGCCGATCCACCTCAAGCTGGGCTTCGTCCTGCGATTTGCCGACGATCAGGACATTGGCCCCAAGCCTTCGGATGTCCGACACCTTGTTGTTGGGCACGAGTTTGGACACGCAGATTGTCGCGACTGATCCTTCGGCCTTGGCGGCATGGGCGAGCGCCCGGCCGTGATTGCCGGTCGAGGCGGCGACGACACCCCTCGCCCGCTCTTCCGACGTCAGCGAGAGCACGGCATTCGTGGCGCCGCGGAGCTTGAAGCTGCCTGTCGCCTGGTGGTGCTCAAGCTTCAGGCCGACGGGCACACCGAAGCGTTCGCAAAGCGAAGCGGAAAGCACGAATGGCGTATTCAAGACCCGGCCCTTTATGCGCCGCGCCGCCTGTTCGATATCCGCCACTGTTACGGGAAGGTTCGACATCGCTAGCGGTCCAAATAGGCAAGTGTCATGAGTTGCCCGAGATCCGGCCGTGCCGTCTCATTGCCGCAGAGGCGCAGGCAGGCCCAGGCGGTGGCGAGATTGCTGGTAACGACCGGCTTGCCGATGACGGCCTCGATCTCGGCCGCGACGCCTGCCGCGCGCACCGCCGTACACGATATGAAAAGCGCGTCGCTGTCTGGCGCCGTCGCTTGCTTCGCAAAGGCGACGATTTCGTCCGGAGAAATGCGCGCCATCTCCCGGTCGTCATCAAGACCGAGGCAAGTGAAACGGGCGATGTCGAAGCCAAGCGACACGAAATAGTTAGCCATCGGCTCGCTGGTCTCGATCGTGTAGGGCGTCAGTACGGAAATCCGCTTGGCACCGAACGCCTTGAGGCCAGACGCCGCCGCCGCAGTCGGCGTGACGACGGAAGCACTTGGCTTGGCCGCATGGACCGCCGCCTTGACTTGCGCGTCGCCGATGACGACGGACGCGGAGGTGCAGGAATACATGACGATGTCTAGAGGTTCGTCCGGCAGGATCAGTGCGGCCGCTGATGTCAGCGAGGGCTGCATGGCGCGCAAGTTCTCCGGCGTCACCGGGTTCGCGTAGGGAATGCGCGTCGCATAGACGCCAATCTGCTCGCTTGCAACCATGCGATGGAAGTCCACTTCCGTGGTGTGGTCGGTCGCAAGGATGATCAGGCCGATGCGCTTGTCGAGCGGACGCTCATCCAGCTTCGGCATGCGCGAGGAAAGTGTAAGATCGACCGCTCGCATCAGCGCTCCTCCACTTGGGCGTATCGTTCTTCCAGCCAGCGCAGGAAGACGACGGAGATCAGGCTCATGATCAGGAAGAAGACCCCGACCAGCGTCATCGGCTCGATGTAGCGATAGCTGCTGTTGGCCACGCTTTTCGCCTGGTTCATCAGTTCGAGCACTGTGATGGCGGAAAGGAGCGGTGTCTCCTTGAACATGGCGATCAGATAGTTGGCCAGCGCCGGGATCATCGGCGGGATCGCCTGTGGCAGGATGACGTGGACCCAGGTCTGGCGGCCGGTGAGGTTCGTCGCCTTGGCCGCCTCCCATTGGCCGCGCGGCACGTTCTCGATACCGGCGCGGTAGACCTCCGCCGCATAGGTGCCATAGTGGAGCCCAAGGCCGATGATGCCGGCGAGCATTGCCGGCAGGCGAACGCCAATATCCGGCAACACGAAGAAGATGAAGTAGAGCTGGACCAGGAGCGGCGTGCCGCGAATGAACTCCACGATGAAGCCCGTGACCTTCGCAATCGGCTTAGGCGCGGTCATGCGCAGGATGGCAAAGACGAGGCCGATGATGGCAGCGAGTGCCGCGCCGAAAACGGTTGCCAATATGGTGATCTTCAGACCCTCAAGCAGGGTCGGCATGATTTCCCAAACGAAATTCCAGTCCCATTCCATCGTCAGGTCCTCACGCCATCAAGGCCGCGTGTTACCCGGCGTTCCAGCCAGCGCATGCCGTTGGAGATGGCGAGTGCCATCAGGAAGTAGAGCACGAGTATCGTTGCGAAAGGAACGAGCGTGCTGCCGGTCTGGGCGCGGACCACCTGGGCCTGAAAGGTCATGTCGGTGAGCGAGATCAGCGACACGACGGCCGTACCCTTCAAGAGCTCGATCGCGTTGTTGCAGAAGGTCGGAAGCATCAGCGGCAGGGCCTGCGGAAGGACAACGTAACGCATCGACTGATAGCGCGAGAGATTGAGCGCTATGCAGGCCTCGCGTTGCTCGCGGCCGATCGCTTTGACCGCGCCGCGCACGACCTCCGCCCCATAAGCTCCCACGTTCAGTCCCAGCGCCAGTACGCCGGCCTGAAGCGGCGACAAGGTGACGCCGGCGAATGGCAGCACGAAGTAGACCCAGAACAGCTGGACGAAGATCGACGTGCCGCGGAAAAACTCGATATAGGTGGTGGCAAGCGCGCGAACCACGAAAATGCGGCTGACGCGCCCAAGACCCGCGACGAATGCCATGACGAGCGCGAGCAATGAGCCGAGCACGGTAAGCTCAAGCGTCACGAGCGCGCCTTCAAGGATCAGCCCTATGTAGCCGGACCAGTCGGTCATCGTTCTTCCATATACGAGGGAGCGTACTGCCTCTCCCCGGTTTGGGAAGAGGCCCGATTGCTGCGGCCTTACTTTGCGGCGCAGAGCTTTTCGCGGGTCGTCGACATCGCGGCCGCGGCAGAGAAGCCATAGGGTTCGATGATCTTGGCAAACTCGCCCGACTGCTTGAGCTTTGCGAGTTCCACGTCGAAGGCATCGCGCAAGGCTTCCTCGCCCTTCTTGAAGGCCGCGCCGTCGCAATAGACCGGCGCGCCTTCAACCGGCGCCACGACTTCGACACTGGGGTCGTTCGCCTTGGCGACAAGAGCGTTGATGGAAAGCACCGGCAGCGAATAGACGTCGATACGGCCGTCCTGCAGCATCTTCAGGCCGCTCTGGCCATCCGGAACGACAATGACACGATCGCGCGGGACGCCGGCTTCGAGCGCGAGCTTTTCTTCCGTACCGCCACCTGGCGCGCCGATCTTGGCGTCCGGGTTGTCGGCGATATCCTTGTAGCTCTTGAGCTTCAGCGGGTTGCCCTTTTTCAGCGCGAAGGCTTCGGCGTCACAAAGGATCGGTTCTGAATAGGCAACCGCGTTGCAACGTTCCGGCTTCATGAAGAGGCCGGCAGTGATGACATCATGACGGCCGGCCTGAAGACCCGGGATCATCGCGCCATATTCCGAGATCGAGGCGACGATGTCTTCGACACCGAGGCGCTTGAAGACCTCACGCGCGACGTCCGGAGCTGCGCCAGAAACTTTGCCGTCGGCGGCAACTGCCGTGAAGGGCGGTTCGTTGGCGATGGCGACACGGGCGAAACCCTGTTCCTTCAGTTCCTCAAGCTTGCCGTCGGCCCAGGCTGGCGCTGCGGCAACCATTGCCGTGAGGGCGCCCGCGCTGGCGGTTATGGTCAAATAGGTTCTCATGCTCATAGTTGCGAACTCCTCTGGCTGTCCCGGGTTTTTGTTTGGAGCCTTGTTTCCGGGCGGCAAAGCCGCTCAGACGCGGTGCCCTGCCGCGATGATCTTGCGCAGGAAGGTCTGCGTGCGTTCCTGCTTGGGCGTGCGGAAAATCTCGTCCGGCTTGCCCTCCTCGACGATCTTGCCGCGGTCGAAAAAGAGAATGCGATCGGCAAAATCATGGGCGAAACCCATCTCATGCGTGACGAGCAGCATGGTCATGTCTGTTTCGACCGCAAGCTTGCGCATGACATTCAGCACTTCTTCGACCAGTTCCGGGTCGAGTGCCGAGGTCACCTCGTCAAACAGCATGATCTTTGGCGAAAGAGCCAGCGCCCGGGCGATCGCAACGCGCTGCTTCTGTCCGCCGGACAATTGCGCGGGCATGCTCTTTGCCTTGTCGGCCATGCCCACCATGTCGAGAAGCTCCATCGCCCGCTTCTCCGCCGCGGCCTTCGCCATGCCTTTCGTCAGCATCGGCGCGAGCGTGACATTGTCGAGCACGCATTTGTGCGGGAAGAGATTGAAGTGCTGGAAGACCATGCCGATCTTCTCGCGCATCTTGTGCAGATGGCGGTCGTCGGCCGGCGCGAGGCTGCCGTTCTTCGGCATATGATATAGCTGGTCGCCGTCGACCTCGATATGGCCGCCGCTGATCGCCTCCAATGTCATGAGAATGCGCAGGATCGTTGTCTTGCCCGATCCGGAGGGACCGATAAGCGCCAGCTTTTCACCCGGCAGCACGTCCATCGACAAACCGTCGAGTACGGTCAAGGGACCGTAGCGTTTGGTGATGTTGTCGATGCGGATGATCGGCGCTGCCATGCATGTCTCTCCCTATTGAGACAAGTGATGGAGCAACGATGCGCGGCAAACAAAATCATGTCAATGTCAATAATAATATCAGTACAATTATTCTGACATCGCCCATTTGCAAGGCAGTTCACTCAAATCGCGAGCAACAGCGCTTCTGGATTTCCGCTGGCGAGTGAGGCGAGAATGCCAAGTCCGGTGCGCAATTCCTGCTCGGTGGTCGAGCCGAGCGAAATGCGCACCGCCGGCTGCCAACCCTGGTCGGCCGTGCGGAACGAAGAGCCGGGCGCAATAGCGACACCGCGCAGACGCGCCTGGGATACGAACCCTTCCTCCGCATGCCCTTCCGGTAAGGGTAGCCACACATGCAGGCTCTGCGGATGGCTATAATAGGGCAAGCCCGCAAGCGCATCCTCGGCGATCGCGTGACGTACGCCAAGTGCCCGGCGCTGCCAATTGACGAGTTCCATCGCCGTGCCGTCGCTGACCCAAAGTGTTGCGATCTCGGCGATTGAAGGCGTCGCCATCCAGTTGGAGACGAGATGGCGGTTGGCAACCGCTGCGACATAGCGATCCGGAGCGGCAAGATAGCCGATGCGCAGGCCCGGTACCGTGATCTTTGTGAAGCTGGTGACGTAGAGGGTACGCTCCGGCGCATAGGCCGCAATCGGCGGTGCCCGACCTTCCACAAGCGGCCCCAGGATGTCGTTCTCGATGATCGCGATATCGTGGCGTCGTGCAACCTCGGCAAGCGCCTGCCGGCGCTCGGGCCCCATCAACGCCGCGGTCGGATTGATCACCGAGGGCTGGAGAAAGACGGCGCGGATCACGCCGGTGCGGCAAGCTTCATCCAACGCCTCGGGGATCATGCCTTCGCGATCGATCGGCAAGCCCTCGAGATGAAGGCCAAGGTAGCTGGAAAGCGGCACGAGCGTGTGGTGGCTGATCGCCTCGGTCGCAACGGTCGAGCCCGGCGGAGCGACGCTCATCAGCGCCACTGTCATGCCTGAGGTTGCGCCATTCGTCAGACTGATATTGAGGGGTGATACATCGAGACCGCACTGCGACAGCCACTCGGCCGCGACGGTGCGATGGCGCGGGAAAACCATATTCGGCCGGAAGGAAAGCGCCGAACTTGACGGCAGGTTCTCCGCCAGCCACCCGAAGGCTGCGCGCATGCGCTCCAGATGGAGTTGCTCGCACACGGGCTTCAGGATCGAGAGATCCACCAGTTCGCCAAGACGCTCCGGCAGGTAGGGTGGCTCAGGTTCCTTCGGCCTTGTCTGCACGAAGGAACCGCGACCAATCTCTCCGGAAATGAGCCCTCGTCGGATCAGTTCGTCATAGGCGCGGCTGACGGTTTGCACGGAAAGTTTCAGGTCGTCGGCGAGCTTGCGATGCGGCAGCAGGCGCGTCCCGTTCGGCAGATGCCCTTCCTGGATGGCGCGGGCGATCTGCTCGGCGAGGGAGAGATAGGCCGGCCGGCGCAACTGGGATATGTCGGGTCGCCAATTTGTCATGATTTCGACAGTGCTCAAAATCAGTTCAATTGACAATGCCAAAATGGTTTCCCATTGTCTTTTCCTCCGCTTTGACACGATCCCCGCCCGGAGGGCGCCCCGAATGAAACTCGACGCCATCGACCTGCGTATCCTGGAGGCGATCCAGCAGAACGGACGCATCACCAAGCTGGCGCTGGCGGAACGGGCGGGTCTATCACCAACGCCCTGCTGGCTGCGCCTGCGCAAGCTGGAAAGGGCCGGCATCGTCACGGGATATCACGCGCGTGTTGCGGTGCGACGCGTTGCGCCTGTTGCCAGCGTGATGATGGAGGTGACGCTCGCCAATCATCGGCAGGTGGATTTCGAACGCTTCGAACGGGCTGTCGCGACAACGCCCGAGATCGTGGCCTGCTGGTCGGTCGGCGGTGGCGTCGATTACATCCTGAAGATCGTGGCGCGCGATATCGATGCGTACCAGCGCCTTGTCGACAGCCTGCTTGACCGTGAGCTCGGCATCGACCGCTACTTCACCTACATCGTCACCAAGACGGTGAAGGAGGAGACCGTGCTTCCACTCGAGACGTTGCTTCCCCCTTCCGAATAGAGAGATTGTCTACGGCCGGGCCAATCTTTAGCCAAAGTCTCTGACGCCCACCCCGGCAATGGACAATCTGTCCCTCGCCCTCTGGCAGACTCCCTCCAGACACCAAGAGGAGGCTGCCATGACCGCCGTATTTGCCCGCACGACCTTTCACGACGCGCTTGCCCGCCTTGCCGATCCGCACCTCTTAAGGGAGCTCTCCTATGTCGGTGGGCGCTGGATTGCTAGCCGCGACGGCGCAGGCTTCAAGGTGACGGACCCTGCCTCGTCGGCGACGCTTGCCTGGGTCGCAGCCCTTGGTGCCGATGAGGCCGCAGAAGCCATCTCGGCGGCGAGTGACGCACTGCCCGCCTGGCGCAGCATGCTGCCGCAGCAGCGTTCCGCTATTCTTCGCAAGTGGCACGACCTGATACTGGAGGCGCGCGAGGACCTTGCGCTCTTGATGACGCTGGAACAGGGCAAACCACTCGCCGAATCGCGCGGTGAAATCGACTACGCGGCCTCCTTCGTCGAATGGTACGCGGAGGAAGGAAAGCGGCTGAATGCGGAAAGCGTCACCAGCCATCTGCCCGGAGCCGAAATGATCGTGCGGCGCGAGGCGCTGGGTGTCGTCGGGATCGTGACGCCGTGGAACTTCCCCTCAGCCATGATCACCCGGAAGGCCGCAGCTGCCCTTGCCGCCGGCTGCACGGTCGTTGCGCATCCCTCCAGCGAAACGCCGCTTTCAGCGCTCGCCCTTGCCGAACTTGGCGAGCGGGCTGGGCTTCCCGCGGGTGTCTTCAATGTGGTGACCGGCGATGCCGCCACGATCGTCGGCCGCATGAATGCCGATCCGCGTATTCGCGCCATGAGCTTCACCGGCTCGACGCAGATCGGCAAGCTGATTGCGGGCCAGTGCGCTGACACCATGAAGCGGATGGTGATGGAGCTCGGTGGCCATGCACCATTGATCGTCTTTGCCGATGCCGACATCGAGAAGGCTGCCGACATCGCAATGGCGGCGAAGTTCGCCACATCCGGGCAGGATTGCCTCGCCGCCAACCGCATTTATGTCGAGCGCCCTGCACTTGCGGACTTCACGCGGGCGTTCAAGGCTCGCATCGAAGCGCTGAAGGTTGCCTCGGGCCTCGAACCAGACGCCGAGATCGGCCCCCTGATGCACGAGCGTGCCATCGCCAAGGTGGAAGAACAGGTCGCCGATGCGCTGAAGCGCGGCGCAAAGCTGCTGGCGGGCGGCAAGCGCCACAAGACAGGCGCTCTGTTCTTCGAGCCGACCCTTTTGACGGATGTACCGGACGATGCGCTGATCATGCGTGAGGAGACCTTCGGCCCGGTTGCCGCGGTCACCGCCTTCGACAGCGAGACCGAAGTAGTCGCCCGGGCAAACGACACCGAGTACGGCCTCGTCGCCTATGTCGTCACCGAAAACGGAGCGCGCCAGATGCGTCTTGCACGGGCTTTGGAGTACGGGATGGTCGCGATCAATCGGGTGAAAATCACCGGTGGACCGATCCCCTTCGGCGGCTGGAAACAGTCGGGCCTTGGCCGCGAAGGCTCCCGCCACGGCATCGAGGCCTTCACCGAACTCAAATATCTCTGCATCGATACGGCCGCCTGACCGCAGGCGCCACATTTCATACGCGAAAGGAAAGACCATGCTCGAAAAAAGCAACGAACTCAGCGCCTGGGACCGTGATCACTTCTTCCACCCCTCCACGCATATGGGCATGCATGCGCGTGGTGAAACACCGACCCGGGTGATCGGCGGCGGCGAAGGTGTGTATATTACCGACACCAGCGGCAGGACGAGCCTTGATGCCTTTGCTGGCCTTTATTGCGTCAATGTGGGCTACGGCCGGCAGAAGATCGCAGACGCGATCGCCGAGCAGGCGAAGAACCTTGCTTATTATCACGCCTATGTCGGCCACGGTACGGAAGCGTCGATCACGCTTTCCAAGATGATCATCGATCGTGCGCCGGCGGGCATGAGCCGCGTCTATTTCGGTCTTTCAGGCTCCGATGCCAACGAGACCAACATCAAGCTGATCTGGTACTACAACAACATCCTTGGCCGGCCGGAAAAGAAGAAGATCATCTCCCGCTGGCGCGGCTATCACGGCTCCGGCGTCATGACGGGCTCCCTGACCGGCTTGCATCTATTCCACAACGCCTTTGACCTGCCGCGCGCGCCGATCCTGCACACCGAAGCACCCTACTTCTTCCGACGCCCCGATCGCTCGATGGATGAAGAGCAGTTCTCGCAATATTGCGCCGACAAGCTCGAGGAGATGATCCTTGCGGAAGGACCGGAGACGATCGCCGCCCTCATCGGCGAGCCGATCCTCGGTACTGGCGGCATCGTGCCGCCGCCGAAGGGCTACTGGCAGAAGGTCCAGGCTGTGCTCGAAAAATACGACATCCTGCTCGTCGCAGACGAGGTGGTGACCGGCTTCGGCCGCCTCGGCACCATGTTCGGATCGGACCACTACGGCATGAAGCCCGACCTCATCACCATTGCCAAGGGTCTGACCTCGGCCTACGCGCCGCTTTCCGGCACGATCGTATCGGATAAGATGTGGCAGGTGCTGGTGCAAGGATCTGACGAACTGGGCGCGATCGGCCATGGCTGGACCTATTCCGCCCATCCGATCTGTGCGGCCGCGGGGGTCGCCAACCTCGAACTGATCGACGAGTTGGGCCTGGTTGAAAATGCCGACAGCACGGGCGCTTATTTCCGCTCCGAATTGACGAAGGCACTCGCTGACCACAGACATGTGGGCGAAATACGTGGCGATGGCCTGATGGCCGCAATTGAGTTCGTCGAGGATAAGGACGACCGGGTATTTTTCGATCCGGCAAAGAAGATCGGCCCGCAAGTTGCGGCTGCCCTGCTTGAGCGCGGCGTCATCGGGCGGGCCATGCCGCAAGGTGATATCCTCGGCTTTGCGCCACCGCTTTGCCTCACAAAGGATGAGGCCAATGTTGTGGTGAAAGCGGCGGTCGAGGCCGTCACATCTGTCCTTGGCAAAGCAAAGGCAAGATGAGTGCAGATGCCAATACACGCAATTTGAACCTTGTTGTCGATGGGGAAGTGCTACGCCGCCCCATCGACAACCGTTGAGCCAGCAGTGCAATGGAAGCCCTATTGGCGAACGCCGATCTCGACCCTCGGGTCTAACGTCGAGCTGTTCCGGCATGGAAAACATCTAGCCAATCCGTATACCCTATTGGATCGGCACCAAAAATCGACCGGCAAGTAATGTTGACTCTGGTCTTCACTCGGTTGAAAAAAGGGCGACCATAAAAAAGGGATCACTCATGCCTGACGAAAACACGACGCCAACCACCCTGGTTGCGGAGGACGCAACGACTGTGCACACACCCGAGCGAGCAAAGCGAAGCGCGACGAAGCGTCAGAAAGCGGCTGGGGAAACCACACGGGCGACTTCGAAGGCAACAGCATCAACGCAACCCACCAAGTCCCGTAAGTTCAGCGAACAAGATAAACTCGAGAAGCTGAGGCAGATCGGGGCCCAGGTCGCAGACGGCACGAGCACGATCAAAGATGCGATTAAAAGCGCAGGAATATCCGAGCAGACCTACTATAACTGGAAGGGTAGCTTAAAGGCGGATGATAAGACGAGCAAAAAGCCCGCGTCGGCCAGCGACGAGTTCGCCGAACTGGTGAAGCTAGACGACGAGAACCAGAAGCTGCGAAAACTCCTGGCGGAAAAACTGCGCACTGAGAATGCCGACCTGCGCAAGAGGCTTGGCATAGATTGAGGCCCGGAGAAGCCACGCGCTGAGCGCTGTGGCTCCACCGCTCCTTTGGCGGGCGGCTGAGATGCGAGGTTGCACCCGACGTTGTGCAGCCGATCATGCCGCAGCACGTCGATCTACATTGGGTTCAAACTATATGAAAACGCCACAACGCAGGTTCGTTCTTGAGTTCAAGTCCGGCCGCCGTCAGCCAAAAGTGCAAGCGGGTTCGATCTGGGGCAACACAGATCTCAAGACCCTTGCGCGCGAGGTTGAAAACGAAGCGGCTCATCTGTTCGGCCGTCAAGAATTGAATGCCGACGGCGGCATTGATCCCGCCTCTGATGCTCATGTCCCGAGTTTTGTTGACGAACCGGCCGTGATCACGGCGCCCGAGCCGGCGAATGAGGTGGCTGACCAGGTCGCTGCGGCGCATTTAATTTCCAATGTCGCTGATGAAGCTCGCGAGACCGCAATCGGCCCGCTCACTGTCGCCAGGACCCGCGGTTTACCGAAACGCGCCAGCGGGAAGCATCCTCCCCGCCCCTCCCCGAGGACCGCTTCGGAACCTACAGAGCAACAGTCGGATCTGGAGTCGAGATTGGCGCCAACGATGGTCTTGGAAGAGTTGGTTTCACTTGATGCGGAAAACAGCCGCCTCCGAAAACTGCTGGGGGAACAACTCCGTGCGCAGAACGTAACTCTCAAGAAGATGCTGGAACGGTTTTAGTTTCCGCTCCTTCGTTGACGCTGAGTTCCGCGACGGCCCGCGTCCAAGTGACGATCATTCGTGTCGATGGCACACAGATTGTAGATCCTTCCTCGATGACGTCGACGGAGCTCGGAGCTGCGCTGGCCTTCTTTTGGAGTGGCCTGCGACGGTCATGGAAACAGACGCCCCCCCGTCAGCGAGCAGGGCGACATTGCCGATCTGTAAGCCGGTGCAGGCCAAGAGCCACCATCGCGCCAAATGACGTTAGGCAAATCGCACCAGAGGAGGCCGAAAGGACGGGCAGGCTACCTCGGGGCAGGGCATTCATTCTGATCACACGGATGAAGATGCCTCCCCGTTCTTCTGCTCAAGTACCGCGTCCAGCGCTTCCACCAGGACAGAGTTCGAAAACGGCTTGGAGAGAACTGGAGCTGTGTGGCTGGTCCCAAGCAAGGCCGACGTCCCATATCCGCTTAGGACAAGAAACGGAATCGATTGCTGATAACACGCGTCAGCCACGGGAAGCCCGCTGTGTCCCTGGAGGTTCATGTCGAGCACGACGACGTCGATTTTCGTCGCGTCGTTAAGTAATTGCAGCGCCCGATCCACAGTCGGAGCAAGGCCCACAATCTGCATTCCAGCCGCAAGCAGAGTGTCCTCGATTGACATTGCCACCAGCATTTCGTCTTCAACGACGAGCACTCGACGTCCCGCTAATGTTGTTGAAATTGTCAACTTTACTGCGCTCCCGAGGGCTGTTTGCTACTGAAATCCATGCTCATTGTGCATCTGAGGCCATCCGGTTCGAACCGCAGTTCGACCGGATATCCGAGTTCGTGGGCTAGGGTCAGGACCTATTAATTTCGTTTGAGATGTGATTCAGAGTCTCCGTTGAAGGAGGTTCTGATGGGTGATTTGTTTCTGCTAAGCGAGCGCCAAATGGCTCGCATCTCTCCACATTTTCCTCTTTCACACGGGGTTGCGCGTGTCGATGACCAGCGCGTTGTCAGTGGTATCGTCTATGTGATCCGCAATGGTCTGCAGTGGAAGGATGCACCTTCGCAGTACGGGCCACATAAGACGCTCTACAACCGCTTCATTCGCTGGAGCCGGCTCGGCGTGTTCGACAGGATTTTCGCCGCTTTGGCCGGCGAAGGTCCTCAGCCTGAGCGCATCATGATCGACGCGACACATCTGAAGGCCCACCGCACCGCGGCAAGCCTTCTAAAAAAGGGGATGTTCCCCGCCGTATCGGGCGAACCAAGGGCGGACTGAACTCGAAGCTCCATGCCGTTTGCGATGATGACGGCCGACCGATCATCATGCTGCTCTCCGAGGGTCAGATGAGCGACCACAGGGGCGCCCGGATGGTGCTCGACGCGTTACCCAAGGCCGATTGCCTCATCGCCGATAAGGGCTACGACAGCACCTGGTTCCGCGAAGAGCTCCTCGCCAGGGGCATCGAGCCCTGCATTCCGTCCTCTAAAAGCCGGACGAAACCGTACGCCTACGACAAAGCTCTCTATCGCCGCAGACACAAGGTCGAGAACCTATTCGCCAAACTCAAGGATTGGAGACGCATCGCAACTCGCTACGACCGATGCGCCCACACCTTCTTTTCAGCAATCTGCATCGCAGCTTCCGTCATCTTCTGGCTGTAATTAACGAGTCCTGACCCTAGACCTCGGTTTAGAACCCGTAGACCGAACCCTTGGCGGTCCGGTTCAGACGTCGGAGGTCCGCCGCGCTCCTCGCAAAGAATGCTGCATACCTCCTGGCATTGCCATGATAATGCGACCCGACCAACCTGGTTCGAAAGTGAACCGTGTTTGATCGCATTGGTCAGCAACTCGTTGAACGCCATGGAAAGCGCCAGAGCTTTTTTCGGATCGATGCGGATCGCAGCGCCTTGGATCGAGACGCGCCCGTCCTCAATCCAAGCGGTAAGAACCGTTTGAGCGATATCGCTCAGGTTTACGGCCTGCCAAGCCTCCCGCGTAAGCAAGTCGTGCGCCTTGGCAAGAACGAGCAGACGAGTGTTAAAAGCCTGGGCGAACGCCTCGGGCGTTTCGGAGCTTTTCAATGTTTGCTCCGCGAGGGAATTCACGGTAGCCAGGGTGTTCTTCACCCGATGATTGAGCTCTCCCACCAAGAGCTTCTGCCTCTTCTCCGCCCTTCTTTCCTCTGTTCGATCCCGGAAGATCTTGAGGTAGCGATCAGGCCCGCTCTCCTCGACACGAAGCATGACACCTGAGCCCCAAAACCGTGACCCATCCTTGCGATAATGCCAACGCTCGTTCGCGGCACGTCCCGTTTCGGCCGCGGTTCGCATTTCCTGTTGTGGGATTTCCAAGGCTCGATCCTCAGGACTGAAGAAAATACTGCCGGAGAGACCAAGGACCTCGCTGTCGAGATAGCCCAAAAGGCGTTCAGCGCCACTGTTCCAGCTTGCGATCCGTCCGTCGGCGTCGAGCGTTATGATGGCATATTCGCTCGCGCTGTCGAGGATGACACGCAACCGTTCATTGGTGCGGCGAAGTCCCTCTTCGGCACGTTGATGCGCCTCTTCCGATTGCTTCCGCTCGATGCTGAACCCGAGTTGCCGGGCGATAGTGAGGCACAGGGTGGCTTCGTCAGCGGTATAGACGTGAGCGACGTCGCGGTAGGTCATGAATTTGCCAACGACGATGCCATCGACGGTCACAGGAATGAATGCGAGGGAGCGGATACCCTCCCCTCGTATGGCGTTCTTGAGCGCCTGAGGCTCGTCAGAAAGCTCTATGTCGCTTACGAAAATGGGAATAGGATCTCGATCTCCCGGCTTCCACGGCGAGTGTCCATCAACTGCCCGACGATAGTCCTCCGAGAGCCCGCGGGAAGCGACGAATCGCATCACTCCGTGGCGGTCAAAAAGCAGGATCGAAGCCCGCGAACACCCCAGCGCCCGCTCGATCGCATCGAATGTCGCATCGAAAGCATCGGTCTCGGACTCTGCGCGGTATAGGGCCTCCGTGGGCAATTCTGCAATAATACCCGCTAATGGGATTGGAAGTTCTTTGGGTTGAAGCGGTTGGCACGAAGTGGACTGAAGCGTTCGATGGGTCGGTCAATTTCGTTCCAGAGATAGTCGCCCGTGAGCGCGATGTGGGCCCATGGCAGCGGTGCGACTTGGGGCAAGCACTTCGTCGGGGATGAGGATGCCCTGGCTGCGGATATAATCGACGGCGCGGCTAGACTGTGTTCCACAGGATGACGGCGTTGACGACGAGGTTAAACCCGGAAGCCCGGCAGGATGGTTTCAGCGATGCTATCGCGCAGCTCGCCGAGTTGTTGGACAAAGACGGCACGGGCAAGGCATGGCAGCTTTCGCCTTTGTTGATGAAATCCCGCTGCTTGATTGAGATCTGGCGAGTGTCGCGGAAATACCGTATGCAACCGCGGCGCTGAAGCAATCGCTTCCGCTTGGCGGCGGTAGGGCACCGTTGAAAAGTGGTGGCGGAGGCATGCATCGTCGATTTCCGAACGGTAAGTTGCCGGGAGAGCCCTTTTCCAGCGTCTGCGCACGCGCAAGAAAAAGGTCATCCACCATCGTCGCTTGGGAAGTGAGATGGCGCCATTCCTGTCCAGCGTCTAAACGCGCGCGTGAAATGCGCGGGATCGCTGTAACCCACCCGATAGGCGATCTCGGTCATGCTGTAGCCGCCTTCGCGGATCAGCCGGATAGCCTCGCTTCGCCGAGTCTCATCAAGCAGTTCCTCGAACTCGACGCCGCAGTATTTCAGGCGCCTTTGCAGGGTGCGGACTGACACGCCAACTCTTCCTGCCGTGACTTTCAAGCTATGCTCGTGCTCGTCCGAGAGCCTGTCGCTGAGCAACCGTGCCACCTCCACCGTCGAGGTCAGGGCGGTCGTCGCCTTTGAGGGTCCGGTTTCCTGCGTTTTGAGAGGCAGATCAAGCAACTCGCGATCGATTTCGATCATGTCGTGCTCGCACCCCAATTCGATATTGGGCCCCCAGCACTCTTCGAGTGCCTCGGCCCCCCGTGTTTTCGTCGCGGTCAGTCGAACCTTTATACCGGACGGCTCCCCCGCCAAAAGCGGCACTTTTCGCAGAACCGCGAGACTGCCGAAGATGAACTGCCTGGGATCGAATTCGCAGCGGTCTGTGAAGCGGAAGACGATGCGAGCGGTTTTGCCCTCCACCAGGAAGCGGACCTCTGAACCGCGGTGGATCGAGGACACATTGTCGGACGCGAGCGCGCAGGCCTGTGCCACGTCCCTTGCTGCCAGAACGGATTGTCCCCACCCGCCGAACTCACGGAGGTCGGTGGAGGAGCCGATATGCGCGCCAGCGAACGGGTCCCCCGCGACAGCCGCCAGCTCGTTGCCCAAGCGAAAGCACTGGGCGCGTGGAAGCCAGCCATCGGCATTCTGGAACACGTTTGGCGAAATGCCGAGGCGTTTGCAGAACTCAATCGCCGAGACACCGTGCTTCGCCAGATAGGGCGCGATGGCCAAGAACGTCCGGATCCTGATCGAAGGTGCGGTATTCAACACTCACAACGCTAAATTGGCATGAAAAGGCAAGACGGAACATGTGCACTATAGCAGTATGCGGTCGATTGGGAAGACTTTCGCGAAGAAGTTGTGCAAGCGGCGAGGCCGGAACGGCCGATCGTCTGCGAGCCGCGTCGGAGGAGCTAGGTATGAAGGTGAGCGGATGAGCAAATTCAAACTGAAATGGCCTGGGGTAGCTCGGCGCCCGTACATATTGATGATAGCGGCCACCGTCTGCGCGGCGGCGTGGTCCGCTTCGGCCCAGGATGCGATAGAGCCCGAGGCTGCCAAGATTCTCGCTGCGATGAGCGACAATCTCAAATCGATGCCG
The DNA here is from genome assembly GCF_001426275.1 of Ensifer sp. Root423. NCBI lineage: Bacteria > Pseudomonadati > Pseudomonadota > Alphaproteobacteria > Hyphomicrobiales > Rhizobiaceae > Ensifer > Ensifer sp. Root423. Next base: position 145,107 of record NZ_LMEG01000003.1, read on the forward strand.
TCTCTTAGCGTCACCTATGACGCAGACCAGGAAATCGTCGACCTGGAGGGGCAGAAGATCCAGTACAGCGCATCGGGTACTATTGCGCTCGATCGCGCCAAGGGTTTTCTGTTGACGCGCCAAGGCCCATTCGCCGACGCGGAGGTAGTGTTCGACGGCAGCACGATATCGCTCCACAGCAAACGCGTAAACGTCTACGCGCAGCTGCAAAGCCCGGGGCCAAGTGTTGAAGCGGCAGCAGGCGAACTTCGCGCCGCTACTGGACTGGATGCGCCGGGGGCCGACCTGTTGGCAAGCGACCCCTATGCCGTTCTTACTGACGGTGTGACCAAGGGAACCGTCGTCGGATCCGCGTTCGTTGGTGGGGTCGAGTGCGATCACCTCGCCTTCAGAACAGATATTGTCGACTGGCAGATCTGGGTCAGCAAGGGCAGCAATCCGTTGCCACTCAAATATGTCATCACGACCAAATGGGTAACCGGAGCGCCAGAATACTCGCTGCGGTTGAGCAACTGGAAGTCAGCTGGCATCGGTGCCGCTCAATTTAAGTTCACACCGCCAGCAAACGCCAAGAAACTCGAACACGTACATGCCGACGTCACCGGCGACATCTCGCTGGAGGTAGGGGAATGACGATCCGCAAGATGTACGGAAAGATCCTTTGCGCCACAGTCGCCGGCCTCGCCCTGCTCGCCGGCGACTATCTTGTACCGATGCCGTTCGGCTCGTTCGTGTCGGAGGCGCAGGCGGTCGTTGGGCGGCCCGCGACCCCGGGCAGCGTTGCCGGTGTTGCGCGCCGCACCACCCGCCGTGTAATCCGCCGCTCCGCGGTCTACGTCGCCGCGCTGCCCACCGGCTGTGTGAGGACCAGCGTCAACGGCGTTGTGATCTGGCGCTGCGGCGGGGTCTACTACCAGCCCTATGATGGGCGTTACGTCGTCGTCTACATCGACTGAACCCATATTGCATCGCAGTTCAATTTTTTTCTTCGGACCATTTTCCCACTGTTCGTGCATCGCCCTCGATGTTGGGCGCTACCGTAGTCGAACGATCGTCCGTCTGTAGAATTTGCCCCTGATTAAGGAACCACATGATGAGTTACTCGATGAAAGCCCTGCTCGGAGGGGCCTCTGTACTGGTACTTCTTGCCGGGCTCGCCCACGGGCAGACGGCGCCGAAAATGGAGATGACGACGCCGATACCGGATTCCATCATCACCCCGGACAAAGTTGAAACCCGGCTTGGAACGTTGAATTTCGTCGATGGTTTCCCAGACAAAGCCACCTCCGAGAAACTCTACGACAACCTCGACTTCATGCGCGGCGTCGACGCCTTTCTCAATGCCATGCCGGGTGCGTCGGTCGAAGCGCTGAGGGTTGGCCTTGCCAGCCAGGGAGTGGACAACAACCAGACCATCCTCATTTTCGAAGACCTGATGGACTCGCACTCGCTGTTCCTGACCGGTAATACCGAGAGCATCTACAATTTGATGTGGCTCGACACCAAAGCCGGGCCACTGGTGATCGAAACACCACCCAATATCCTGGGCATGATCGATACCCACTGGTTCGAATATGTCGGAGACGTCGGAAATGCCGGTCCGGACCAGGGCAAGGGTGGCAAGTACCTTCTGCTGCCACCCGGCTACAAGGGCGAGATCCCAGACGGCTATTTCGTGCTTCGCAGCTCAACCTACGGCAACCTGTTTTTCTGGCGGGGCTTTCTCGAAGATGGCAGCACGAAGACCGCAGTCGAGAACACCAAGAAGTTCGCCAAGGTTTATCCTCTGTCGGAGGCCGGCAATCCGCCGCCGATGAAGTTCATCAATGGCACCGGCAAGAAATTCAACACCATCCACGCGAACAACTTCCACTTCTACGAGGAAGTAAACGACATCGTTCAGTACGAGCCGAACGAGGCCTACCACCCGGAAGTGCTGGGGCAACTTGCCGCCATCGGCATTGAGAAGGGCAAGCCCTTCGCGCCTGACGAGCGAATGAAGAAGATCCTCACCGAAGCCGTGGCGGTCGGCAACGCAACGGCGCGCACAATCACCTTCGATACGCGGATGAAGGAGGCCTATTATTATCCGGACAGCGCCTGGTTCACCGGCTTTGTCGGCGGTAGCTACGAATTCCTTCGGCAGCCCGGCGTTCGCTATCTGGATGCCCGGGTGCTGTTTCACTACTATGCGACGGGAATCTCACCGGCGATGGCGATAAAGCGTGTCGGCGTCGGTTCGCAATACGCTGGGGCAACAACTGACAGCGAGAAAAAACCTCTCGACGGTAGCAAGACCTACAAGGTTCACCTGCCGCCGAACATCCCTGCCAAGAACTTCTGGTCATTCGTCGTCTATGACAACCAGACCCGATCCATGCTGCAGACCGACAAGCAGTTCCCGAGCATAGGCAGCGACAAGAAGGACCTTGTCGTCAACGCAGACTCCTCGGTGGATGTCTGGTTCGGCCCGACAGCACCGGCAGGTCACGAGGCCAACTGGGTGCAGACCGTTCCCGGCAAGGGGTGGAACGTCCTCCTGCGCCTCTATGGGCCGCTAGAGCCGTGGTTCGATAAGACCTGGAAGCCGGGTGAAATCGAATTGGCCGAGTGACACCTGAATATCTGCGATGAATTGATCGCGACACAGGTGCTCGCCCCCATGCGGGTTTTCATCTGCAGCGCCGATCCGACTGGTTTTGTCGGATCGGCATCAGCTGCGGTTATTTGCCGCCGTATTTGAGAGCGGCCAGCGCTCGTTGGCCGCGTCGGAGTTACATGTTCATCATTCGCTTTCTGTTATTGAGCCTGCTCTTCGGTCTTTCGACCGTTTCTCCATTACACGCGCAGGCGCCGGCGACGAGCACGGCAGAACCGTCAAACGTCACCGAACTGCTGCGCCTTCTCGAAGCTGCGGACGTGAAGGCATGGTTGGCGCAAAGGCAAGCGGCAGTTCCCGAAACAGAGGCTACCGAGGCAACGCGGGTCATCGACGACTTGGAGGTCCGCTGGCGCACCCGTTTCAACGCCCTACTGTCTGCCGTGCCACGTGTGGGCAGCGAACTCTATCACGTAGCCTCCTCGGTCCGGCAAGAGGCGCATGATAGTGGCTTTGCCCCCGCGATCCTGCTGATCGGCATTATCGTGGGCATTGGCTTTGGCACGGAATGGTTCCTTCGTCGTTCAGTGCCAGCCGTGACCTTGCCCAATCAACTCTTGTCGCAGATACAGACGGAGTTTGCGCCCCTCTTGATATTCACGGCGACGATTGCCTTCGTCTTTCTTATCTTCGCCTGGCCGCCGCTCATGCGTGTGGTCGTGCTTTATTCGCTCGTCGCGACGGTCGCCTACCGAAGCGTGCTGGCGCTCTGCCGGCTCGCGATGACCGTTTCCGTGCCGATGGCGAAAGCCTACCCCCGTGTCCGGCTGTTCGTCGCGGTGTTAACAGCGGCGATGGCATTCTCTGCCATATGCGAGCGGCTCGCCGTTGCCCAGGATGTCTGTTCCTTGATTGCCATTGCATTTTCTGGCCTGCTTCTTCTGATCGCGATCGAAGCTATCGGCCGCAACCGCTCCAGCGATGATGCACAGCTTTTGGGACGACGCGTGCCTCGGACCACCGGCATTGCCGGCGTCGTAACACTCTGGCTGCTCTGGTGCGGTGGTTTCCTGGCGCTGTTTTGGCTCGGCATTATGTTTGTCGTTGTGCCCCGTGTCCTGTCAATCGCTGACGAGCTGAGCCACGCGTTTGCGGCTTCCCGCTGGAATGACGATGGTGCGACAGATCCGAAGACAGTGCTGCTTGTTCGGGGCGCCCGAGCTATCATCATCATCATCGCAGTGGATTGGATCGTATTCGTTTGGCATCACCATTTCCAGCCCATTACCGGTCAGCTGGCGCTCGCCAAGACAATCATAGCCGGCGCATTCAACAGCGTCGTCATTTTGCTGGTCATCGACCTCGTTTGGCAGTTGGGGAAAGCTTACATTGCCCGTCAACTCGGCCGCGTTGGCGATGGAGGAGCACTCACACCGAATGAGAACGCCCGCCAAGGCCGGCTTCGCACCCTGTTGCCGGTCTTTCGCAACGCCTTGGCCGCGGGGCTTCTTGGTGTGGCCGCCCTTACCGTTCTCTCGCAGATGGGGGTTCAGATCGGCCCGCTCATCGCCGGTGCGGGCGTGGTCGGCGTGGCGATCGGGTTCGGTTCACAGACGCTCGTCAAGGACGTCGTCAGCGGTATTTTTTACCTTTTGGACGATGCATTCCGCGTCGGGGAATATATTGAGGCGGGAAGTTACACCGGCACAGTCGAGTCTTTTAGCTTACGATCGGTGCGGTTGCGGCACCATCGCGGACCGATATTCACGGTGCCCTTCGGTTCGCTTGGCGCCATCAAGAATTTGAGCCGTGACTGGACGGTTGATAAGTTCCGCGTCCGTGTCCCCTTCAAAACTGATCTTGATAAGGTTCGCAAGCTGATCAAGACGATCGGCGGGCAATTGCTCGCCGATCCGGAGCTCGGCTCGTCATTCATCGAGCCGCTCAAGCTCAAGGGCGTTGAGCAAATTGGCGAGTACGGCATCGAACTCGGCGTTGGCTTCACCTGCAAGCCAGGCGATCAAACCATGATCCGCCGCAAGGCATATGCGATGCTAATGCAGGCCTTCGGCGACAACGGGATCGATTTCGCTCAGCCTGTGGTCCAGGTGAGCGGTGATGACAAAGGTTCAGCTGCTGCGGCTCACGCCACGCGGCAACTTCAAGGCATCACTGCTCCACCGGGGCCAGATGGGCTAGCTTCCTGAGAGGAATTATGGACACACCGCCGATCGTCAACGACCTTGCCTCTGTCATACAAACATCCCTTGCGCCGGTCTTTTTGTTGGCTGGTACCGCAGGCTTTGTCAGTATCTACACCATTCGCCTCGGGAGAGTATCGGACCGGCTGAACGAGGTCGCGGATAAGGGTAAGCAGGGCAAGTTGTTTCGCATGCAGCTCGCCTATCTGCGGCGAAGGGCACTTGCACTGGAGGTTGCGGTAGTGCTTGGAGTAGTGGCCGGCATTTGCACGGGAGGCGCAATCCTAAATCTACTTGCTGGGTCTCTGGCCATAGGCATACGCCATGAAAATCTCTTCTGGTTCTTTGGAGGCGCCATAGTCTGTCTCATTGGATCCCTCGTTGCATTCCTGTTTGAAATGGTTATCGCGGGACGAAACATGCTGCGGCAGATTCGATCCGAGCAGGTAACCACGGTGCAAGACTGATCAAGCGACTGGGCACCAGCATAACCGACATCTCGGTTAACTTGAATAGAGGCCGCTGCCCCCGCTGGAAACTCTGAATTTTGTGGGCGGTCAAGTGCCCTTGGCATTAAATGGCAAGCGACGCACTTGCGCTTACTGTAACGCTGTAACCAAGCGTTGTGAACGCGTTGTCGTCATGGGGGTCAAGGGGCGAGCGTGACTTTGAAATCGACTCACGGAACCACCGTTGCAGGGCGCGCGCGCGCCGGCATGATCCTCATCGAAGGCGGAACCTTCTCGATGGGGTCCAATGGACACTATCCCGAAGAGGGGCCGGTGGATCGCGCAAGCGTCGATAACTTTTCCCCAAGGCCGACAATATGCTCTTATCCAGGTACTCTCAGCCAAAATGCCGAAGGACCACAGATGAAGCCGCCACCCGTCGTTTCAGATCTTGTACCCATCATCCAAACCTCCCCCTCTTTCTCATTGCCGGCACGGCTGGCTTCGTGAGCACTTAGACCGGGTATCAGATCGCGGGAATAAGATTCTGCGGGCTCCTGTCCAAAGAAATCGAGCCACCTCAGAACTGAAGGAGACGAAGCCTTGAAGACAAAAAGTGCCATAATAGCCACACTGTTAATCGGTCTCGCGTTAGCGGGGGCGACGCGCGCAGAAACACTTAGCTACGCCGACGCCGTCACGAAACTGGCGCAGGACTGCGGTGCCGACATCAAGAAGTTCTGCCACGGCCTCAATCTCGGCAACGGGCGGATTGCCGATTGCCTCCAGAAAAACGCAGCCAAAATCTCACCGCTCTGCATCGGATCGATATCGACTGTGCTCACCTCGATCAGCCAACGGGAGCAGGCCCAGGCCGCATACGCGAATGTCTGCAAACACGATATCGCGCAGCTCTGCTCGAGCGTGAAGGGCGACGGTTACCGCCTGGCATGCCTTATCAAGGCCGAAAAGCGCGTGGGTAACGCGTGTAATCAGGCGATCACCGATGCCGGCTGGAGGTAGTCATATGACCAGGATTCGTTCCCTACTCCTCACACTTTCACTCGCTGCATCGATGGCACCGGATTTCGCGGCCGCTCAGGAGGTCTCCGAACAACGGATCGTCTCAGGGCTTGGCAAGATCGTTCGCGCGGCTCCGTTCATCGACATCGCCATTCTCCGCCAGGAAGCTATAGACGGGGGCGGAGTGGCGATGGCATCACTTCCGAACTGGGGCAAGATCGCCAAGCTTCCGCAAATGGTTGTCGAGATCGACTTCGAGAACGACTCGGTCATGATCAAGCCAGAGTCCTACAGGACGCTCGGCTTGATTGCCGATGCGCTTCATCATCCGAATCTCTGGGCCTACAAGTTCCTCATTGTCGGCCACTCGAGTTCAACAGGCAGCGACAAACATAATTTGGACCTCAGCGAGAAACGGGCCGCAGCCATAGGGGAGATTCTCTCAACGACATTCGCGGTCGACCCTGATCGACTCTACGCAGTTGGTGTCGGCGAGTATTTCCCAATCGACGGCTCGAAAGGCGATGCGGCCAGCAACAGACGCGTCCAGCTTGTCAATCTGGGTGTCTTTACAGCGCCGTAACGCTACCCTCCGGCCGGGAGACGACTAGTTTAATGTCCGGCGACTAGAACGAGTAATCAGGGACGGCTGGCCACCCTACCGAGTGACAAACGACCGGGCTGCGCTTTCGCCGAAGAAAACGCAGGCACTGTGGACCGATAGCTCGCATGACGCGCCGACGATCCCACGGGCTTCCACCGGATAAGCTCTTCCACAGAGTGTCGATACGCAGTCAATGTTTACATGTGCAGGATGAGGCTACCTGTGAATGAACCAATGGCCACTGCTGGCCGAAGACATTGGAGTTTGTCATGAAGATTGTTATTCGCAGAATGATGATGGCGACCGCCGTCATGCTGCTGACGACCGGAGCGGCCCATGCCGACCCGATCGAAGGCGATTTTAGAACCCCGAAGACGGGCGCAACGGCAAAGGTGGCAGCTTGCGGAGCTGGCTTCTGCATGACCTACACGAGCGGCGCGTTCAACGGCAAGCAGTTCGCCGCTTTCGCGTCCACTGGCAACGGAAAGTATTCCGGCAAGCTGATCGACTTCACCAACGGCGGCAAGGAGTATACCGGCAAGGCCGAGATCGCAGGCAGCGACATCAAGGTGAGCGGCTGCGTGATGGGCGGTCTGGTCTGTAAGGACGAAATCTTCAAGAGACTTTGACGTCACTGGTGGGACGGCGAGCCAACGGCGCAGGGGGGAACCTAAAGGCCCGCCGCCTACCGGGATACGCGAAGCCGCCCCTTTTTGTTGGCCGCAGTTTGGTACAGGCGGGTTATGAGTGTCGCCGCAAAACCGGACAATTGCGTCCAGGGTTCCAGAACTGTCCTGCAGTTCGCGTCGTTTCGATAACTTATCGAACAATATAGGATACGGCAAATGTTGACGAAGCGAGATCTACTTCGATCCACCGCGGTAATCGCCGCTGGCGCCGCGCTTGCGAGGCCAAGCCTGCTGATGGCACAGAGCTACCCCGGCCTTGTCGAGGCCAAGGACATCGCCGAGGAAGGCTTCATCTACGGCCTGCCGCTCGTGATGAATTACGCGGTCATGCACGAGTTCGCCGTCGATCCGAAGTCCAGCCAGTTCAAGGCGCCATTCAATAAGATCGACAACATGCACCACGTCGCCACCCCGGCGGACACGGCAATCATTACGCCGAACAGCGACACGCCGTACTCCATTCTGTGGCTGGATTTGCGTGCCGAGCCGATGGTGATCACCGTGCCGGCGGTGGAGAAGGAGCGCTATTATTCGGTGCAGTTGATAGACGGTAACACCTATAACTTCGGCTATATCGGTAGCCGCGCTACGGGAAACGTTCCGGGTTCCTATCTGGTTGTTGGACCTGACTGGAAAGGCGAGGAGCCTGCCGGCATCAAACAAGTCTTCTCGTCAACCACGCCGTTCGTGTTCGCCAACTTTCGAACCCAGCTGATCAACGTTGAAGATCTGCCGAACGTGGAAAAGGTGCAGGCCCGCTACAACGTGCAGCCGCTCTCGGCCTTCTTAAAGCAACCCACACCGCCCGCCGCCCAGAAGATCGACTTCTTGCCAGCCACAACGCAGGGCATCAAAGACAACTTCTTCGACTATCTCGATGCCGCCCTCGAATTCGTGCCGCCCACGGAAGAGGACAAGGCCATTCGCGCCAAGCTCGCACGTATCGGTGTGGGCCCGGGTAAATCATTCGATTTCAAGGAGCTTCCGATCGCTCACAAACTAGAAATCGGCCTTGGTATGAAACGTGGTGATGACAAAGTCACGAAGTTCGCGGCCAGCGGAAACAAGGTGATCAACGGCTGGAGCGTCGGTTCGTTCTTTGGCGATCGCAACTTTTACAAGGGAGATTGGCTGAAGCGTGCCGCCGCGGCCAAGGCAGGGCTCTATGGGAACGACGCCGTGGAAGCCATGTATCCCTTCACCCGCACAGATGCGAAAGGTGAAACACTCGACGCCAGCAAGCATAACTACAAGATCACTTTTCCCGCCGGACAACTCCCGCCGGTGAACTCTTTCTGGTCGGTGACGATGTACGACGGCAAGAGCCAGCTCCTGATCGAGAATCCGATCAATCGCTACCTCATCAACTCACCGATGTTGCCAGGCATGAAGAAGAACGAGGATGGTTCGCTCACCCTCTATATTCAGAAAGACAGCCCTGGCGCGGACAAGGAATCCAATTGGCTGCCTGCGCCGAATGGCACAATCTATCTCGTGATGCGCCTGTACTGGCCGAAGACGGAAGCGCCTTCTATATTGCCGGTCGGCGAAGGGACGTGGCAGCCGCCCGGCATCATTGTGGCCGAATAGTTCTCCCCCGACTGTGCTGATGCTTGGTTGGCGCCTCTGCTTCTTGTGGTCATCATGACCGAGGACGGTTGCCGCCGGCCGGCATTTGCACCGGCGGCGCAACACGGCGACTGGATTTGACGAACCCGGTCGGCTGTCCACCAAGTTGGAAATTGGCGGCTTCTGAAGTAGTTTTGGCATGAAATGGCAAGCGGCGATCTGAGGCCTATTGTAACGCTGTAGTCGAATAACGAACGAAATGTAGATAGACGCTTCCCCCCCCTTGTTCGATCGCGAAGTATAAACAACCACGATTAGATCTTTTAGCCCTCCAGTTGAAAGCCCTGTCGTTGTTCCAACGGCTGAAGTGCAGTTCTTGTCGAACAGGAGTGAATAGTTGACGCGCTACCTACCCCTGGACGCCAACGGTGGCGCGAAATCAAGACCGTATTTATCCTTGGTCGTTGGCCTAAGCGTCACTCTGCTCTCTGCTTGTGCAAGCAGGCCGACAGGCGTCCTCGAGCCAGTCGCAGCCGTCTCGTCGGCCAGCCAGGTTGAGATGTTGATCGCGACGACGCGGGGTCGAGCCACAAAGCGAGGCGAAATGTTTAGCGGCGAGCGCGCGCCTAGTCCGACCTTTGCGGACATTACGGTGTCGATCCCGCCTGACGCTGCCCGTAAGGCGGGCGAAGTCGCCTGGCCACGCAAACTTCCGCCCAACCCGAAGACGGACTTCGCAACGCTGAAAGCTGAGGAAATCGACCGAGCGACGGCCGAAAATTGGTTGAACACGAAAGTGCGAAAGAGCCCGGATGGTAGCGTCCTTGTCTTCATCCACGGGTTCAACAATCATTTTGAGGATGCAGTCTTCCGCTTCGCGCAGATCGTCCACGATTCAGGTGCCCGGAGTGTGCCGGTGCTCGCAACGTGGCCGTCTCGCGGCAGCCTTCTGGCCTATGGCTACGATCGCGAAAGCACGAACTATACGCGCAATGCCGTGGAAAACTTGTTCCAGTATCTGGCGCGCGATCCGGAGGTGAAGGAGGTCTCGATCCTCGCGCATTCGATGGGTAACTGGCTTGCACTCGAATCCCTGCGCCAGATGGCCATCCGCAATGACGGACTTCCGGGCAAGTTCAAGAATGTCATGTTGGCGGCGCCGGACGTCGACGTCAACGTTTTCAGCTCGCAGATCGCCGATATGGGCAAACAACGTCCGCGCTTTACACTTTTCGTGTCCCGTGATGATCGCGCCCTCGCAGTTTCTCGACGTGTCTGGGGCAATGTTTCCCGATTGGGCGCCATTGATCCGGAGCAGTCTCCCTACAAGGAGGAACTGGCAGTGAACGAAATCTCGGTCATCGATCTCACCAAGATCAAAGCGGGCGACAATCTGCACCACACCAAGTTTGCGGAGTCGCCGGAGATCGTACAACTGATCGGTACTCGTCTGTCGAGCGGACAGACCTTAACCGACAGTCGCCTGGGACTTGGCGACCACATCGTGGCAGCGACCGCGGGAGCCGCGCAAACGGTTGGAACCGCCGCGGGCCTGGTTGTTTCCGCTCCGGCCGCGATCGTCGATCAGAACACAAGGCAAAACTACGCTCAGCATGTCGAGATGCTTGTCGGGCCATCCAGTGGAACGACCACGACCAACAGCGTTTGCGGGAAGAATAATCGGGTTAGGAGCGAGAATTGTAGCCAGTAGCGCGCAAGACCTTAACGCAAATAGCATTTGGCCAAACTGCGATCTTCATCGATGTCTGCTCGGGACGCGGATCGATCTCGGTCGCATCAGCGACCACCAATGGGGGATAGCATGAAATTATACTTGGTTCGTGCTCTGGCGGCGATCGGAGCTTGTCTCGCTAGCAGCGGGGCGATGGCTGCGGACGTCTATTCGCCGATGACGACGGAGGTTCAGCAGACGACTACAGAGGGCGGCTGGACCTTTTCTTTTGCACCCTATTTCTGGGCAGCTGGATTGTCGGGCGAACTTGGGCAATTCGGATTGCCTGCGGTGGACGTCGACGCCAGTTTCAGCGACATCTTCGATCACCTCGATTTCGGCGCCATGGCGATGGGCGAGGCCCGTAATGGACCTTACAGCATCTTCGGCGATGTCATGTACACCAAGATTTCGGGGCAGGCTGGCACGCCAAGAGGCATTCTTGCCACAGACGTCGAGCTCAGATCCGAGACTTTTGCCGGGATGCTCGGTGCAGGGTACTCCGTTTTCGAAACCAGCACCGCGCGGCTCGAAATCGTCGGCGGCCTGCGCGTGTGGTCCGTCGAAAGCGAGCTTTCCTTCAGCGGTGGCATTCTCGATGGGCGCTCCAGAAGCGATGGTGAAACCTGGGTGGACGGTTTGGCCGGCCTTCGCGGCACCTATTCGCTCACTCCCGAAATCTATCTGACGGGGTGGGGGTTCATTGGGGCAGGTGGCGCCGATCTCGACTGGGATGTCGCGGCGACGATCGGCTACCGGTTCAGCGACACGATTTCGGCGGTTGCCGGTTACCGCGCCCTCGGTGTGGACTACAGCGACGACGGGTTCGTGTTCGACACCGTTCAGCAGGGGCCCATCCTCGGCCTGGTGGTACGGTTTTAGGATGCTCATGGGCTGTTCGCGACGTTCCGCGGATGTTTATAGACAACGAGCGGACCGATCGTGGTCCGCTGACTGTGCCGTTACGCGAGCTGCACCACTGCCGTCTTGAGGCAAAGCAGCACAGAAAAACTTCGAATCCAGGGGCCGAGGTCACAAAATGAAGCCGCACCACAGAATGATTTGTTTGGCAGTATCTTTCATGGCCAGCGTTGGGTCAGCCGTTGCTCAAGAGTCCGGCGCGGACCTCGCCAAGAAGCTCAGCAATCCGATTGCTTCGCTCATCAGCGTGCCCTTTCAGTTCAACTATGACCGCGGTTACGGCCCGGAGGACGGCAACCGCGAAGTCCTCAACATCCAACCAGTCATCCCAATCTCGCTAAACGAAGACTGGAACATCATCTCGCGCACAATCATGCCCGTGATCTCGCAAAATGACATAGCTGGGCAATCCGGGCACCAGTTCGGTCTCGGCGATATCACCCAGAGCCTTTTCGTTTCCCCCAAGCAACCTGGACCAGGCGGGATCATCTGGGGCGCTGGGCCGGTCTTCCTGATCCCAACAGCGACCGATGAACTGCTTGGGAGTGGAAAATGGGGAGCTGGCCCCACGGCTGTCGCCTTGAAACAGGACGGACCCTGGACATACGGGATACTGGCCAACCATATCTGGTCTTTCGCCGGCCAAAGCGACCGGCAGGATGTCAGTTCGACGTTTCTGCAGCCATTCGTTTCCTATACGACACCCGATGCATGGACTTTTTCGCTGAACACTGAAAGCTCATACGACTGGATGCAGGACGAGTGGTCGGTTCCGGTCAATTTTCAGGTGTCAAAGCTGGTGAAATTCGGTGAGCAGCCCGTGAGCTTCACAGCGGGTGCGCGGTACTGGGCACAAGCACCCGAGCACGGTCCAGAAGGATGGGGTTTCAGAGCGGCTGTAACGTTCTTGTTCCCGAAGTGACGGCGAGCGGCCGCTTGAACCGCGACTATCTGGAGCCCGTGGAACTCTGCAACAATACTCGCTAAGGGGATTTGATGGTGACGGGAAACAGGTGATTTCCGCGTAGCGCCCTCAAGGCTCAAGGTGATCTCAAAAAGACGGCGGTTTTCTGCGCGACAAACCCTGTCGGTATGTGACATTGTACGGCAAATTCAGATTTGGGGTTTGTCGTACATGCTTATCGGTTACATGCGGGTATCCAGTTGTGACGAGCGCCAGTCGGTCGCTCTGCAGCGTGACGCGCTGCTTGCGGCTGGCGTGGATGAACGCCATCTGCATCAGGATCGCGCGTCTGGTGCGCGCGACGATCGACCCGGCCTGAAGGCCTGTCTGGAGGAACTGCGCAGGGGCGATGTTCTGGTCGTATGAAAACTCGACCGGCTGGGGCGCTCGCTTTCGCATCTGATCCGGATTGTCGAGGAACTGAAGGCGCGCGGTATCGCCTTCCGGTCTCTCACCGAGGCAATGGATACGACGAACTCGCATGGCTCATTTTTGTTCAACCTGTTTGGCTCGCTTGCCGAATACGAAAGAGCGCTGATCACGGAGCGGGTCAATGCGGGCCTGGCCGCGGCGCGCCGACGCGGTCGCAAGGGCGGCAGGCCACCGGCAATCGACGCCGAAAAGGTCGAACAGATTCTTGCGGCTCTGGAAGGCGGCGCCAGCAAGGCGTCCGTTTGCCGGACTTTCAAGGTGCCGCGCTCCACGCTGATCGACACACTGAGGCGGATTGGATGGACCGGGCCCGGGAAGAAAGTCGCGCCCGACACCTCACTTTGAGGGCAGGCACGATCGATGTCCTTCCTCGACGCGCAGTCGCGTGCCATTCTGTTCGAGCCACCCGAAGCTTATGAAGAAGCGTTGGCGCGCTATGCGCTCTCGGTTGAGGATATTGCCTTCGCCAAGGGGCATCGCCGTTCGCACAACCGATTGGGCTTTGCGATCCAGCTTGCGTTGGTCCGGGATCTGGGGCGGCCTCTGCGGGCGGGCGACGCTCCGCCTCAGGCAATTATCTCGGTTGTCGCCGATCAGCTCGGCATCGAGCCTGCCGTTTTTGGCCTCTATGCACAACGTGAGGAAACACGCCGGGAACATGCGCGCGAGATCGTTGCCGCTCTTGGGCTGCGTGCTGTCCGGGCGAGCGATTACCGTAGTCTGATCACCGCGGCCGCACGCGAGGCGGCCGCTACCGAGAAGGGTATGCCGATCGCACAGGCGGTTATCGAGGCGCTGAAGGACGGGAAGCTCCTCGTTCCTGGTCCCGAACTGCTGATACGCCTGGCGATGGCCGGTCGGGCAGCGGCGCGCAGGCATGCTTATCGAGAGTTGATCCGGGGTTTGGGCCAGCCCTCCGTTGAGGTCCTTGACCAGCTTGTCGCTAACCGGATTGGAGACCGAAGCCACCTCGGCTGGATCGCGGAAGCGCCCGAAGGGGCGAAGCTGAAGAACCTCAAGGGTTTGATCGCCCGCCTTGAGGTTTTGCGTCCCGCCGCCATTCCGGATGAAAGGCGCAAGACGATCCATGCCAACCGCTATGGCATCATCGCCCGGGAAGCCCGCATCCTGCATGCGCGTGAGATACGGCGACTGACAGTCGAGCGTCGCTATGCCACGTTGACCGCCTTCGTCATCGAGAAGCAGGCGTCGATCACCGATCTTGCGGTCGACATGTTCTGCAAACTGATTGGCAGCGCCCGCCGCAAAGCCGAGGTCAGCCGCAAAGAACGCCGGCTGAAAGAAGCGGAGATCCTTGCCGGTGTGGCGCTCAATCATCTTCAGCTCGGTGAGGCGCTTGTGACGGCACGCGGGAGCAACGCTGATTTTGCCTCCGCAATCGCATCCAGCATCGGCTGGGAAGGACTGTTGGCCAGTATGGCGGCAGCCACATCTGTTGTTCGTCCTGATCGCAGTGACGAATTCGACGAACTGGTGGAGCGGCACAAGTCGATGCGCAAGCTGGCGCGGCTCCTGTTCGACACGTTTTGTTTCCGGTCCTTCCGTCCCGACGAACCGCTTCTGGCCGCAGTGGATTATCTGCGCGCGCTCTACCGCGGACGAAAGCTGCCCGCCCACGTGCCGCTTGCCTTCCTGACCCGCAAATGGCGACGACGTGTCCGGTCCGGCGGCGGCGAGATCGACTTCCGCGCCTGGGAAGTGGCGGTGCTGGTCCACCTGCGGGATCGTCTGCGGGCCGGCGACATCTGGGTCGATGGCAGCCGGGCATGGCGAAGTTTCGAAGATTATCTGTTGCCACGCGCGACCTTCGCCCTGATGCGCGCGGAAAAAAGGCTGGGGCTTGCCATCCCGGACAGCTTCGCGGCCTGGCGGGCCGAACGCACTGCCACGCTTGACGCCAAACTGAAAGCCCTGGCTCAAGCGGCTGCGTCCAACGCCATTCCGGATGCGGTGATTTCCGACAAGGGTCTGTCGATCTCGGCTATTCGCGAGGAGGAGCGCGATAGGGTCGTGGCGCTCAGCCGGCGTCTTTATATCCTTGTTCCACGGATCAGGATCACCAGCCTGCT
This sequence comes from Ensifer sp. Root423, assembly GCF_001426275.1. Lineage (NCBI taxonomy): Bacteria > Pseudomonadati > Pseudomonadota > Alphaproteobacteria > Hyphomicrobiales > Rhizobiaceae > Ensifer > Ensifer sp. Root423. The sequence goes on from NZ_LMEG01000003.1 coordinate 160,380, forward strand.
CGCCGAAGTTCACAGCTGGACCAGATTTCTCGACAGCTTCACCCATTATCGCACCGGTGAGACGGCGAGCGATGAGGCGGCGCTGATGGCCGCGATCCTTGCCGACGCGACCAATGCAGGCGCTGAGCGCATGGCCGAAAGCTCGCGTGGTGTCACCATCCATCAGATGATGCTGATGGTGGACCGGCATCTGCGCTCGGAAACGTATGCCACGGCGACCGCCGTTCTGGTCGATGCGCAGCAAGTCCATCCCTTTGCCGCGATCTGGGGCGATGGCCATATCTCCTCCTCGGACGGTCAGTTCTTTCCGGCCGGCGGCCGCGGCGAAGCCAGCCTCGATTACAATGCAAAATATGGCAAGCGGCCCGGCGCCTCGCTCTATGGCTTCCTGTCCAACCGCTTCGCCTCCTTCTTCTCCCGCATGATCCAGGCATCCGAGAGCGAGGCGCCCTACGTGCTCGATGGGCTCCTTCACAACGAAAGCTCCATCGAAATCCATGAGCACGCCACAGACACCGCCGGCGCGACCGAAACGACGTTTTCGATGTTCCATGCCTACGGCTACAGGCTCATTCCGCGGATCCGCAATCTCGGCAATCGCAGGCTGTTCGTCATCGATCCAGATCCGGCTTACGCCCCGCTTGACGCGCTGATCGCGGGAACTGTCAATATGGATGTCATCGAGCAGCACTGGGATGAGGTATTGCGCCTGAAGGCTTCGATCGGCGCAGGTCTGGTGCCGCCGTCGGTGATCCTCAAGAAACTTGCCGCGTCGCCCCGGCAAAACCGGCTCAATCAGGCGCTGCGCGAAATGGGCCGCATCGAGCGCTCGATCTTCATCTGCGACTGGTTGCTCGACACGAAGCTGCGACGCAGATCGCACGCCATCCTCAACAAAGGGGAAAGCCGTCATGCCCTTGCCCGCGCCGTCTTTCTCCACCAGCTTGGTGAGCTGCGCAATCGCGTCGCTGAAACCATGGCCTACCGGGCTTCCGGCCTCAACCTCGTCGTCAACGCGATCATCCTGTGGAACACGGTTTATCTCAGCCGAGCCGTCGATTACGTGCGCGGCCAAGGCATCGCCATTCCAGACGATCTTCTCTCCCAGGTCGCACCGCTTCCATGGGCGCATATCGCGCTCACCGGCGACTATCTCTGGAACGAAATTGACAGACCCCTTGAACGCTTCAGGCCAATTCGAACCAACCGCTTCAATCCAAAGAACTTCCAATTCCCTTAACGGGTGCTATTGCAGAGATTCCCACGGAGCCCCGTATAGTCCGTCCGTCAATTGGAACAGCGCCTCCAACTCGTCGGCCTTCTTAATCCAGGGCGTGTCGTCGGCAGGTTCACGTTGGCTCATATGCGCCCCGCTGGGACGAGCCCGTACGGGCTCGGTTTCGATAGGGACTGCGACAATGAGCGTTTATATTTCCGCAGGCCCGGGTAAAGTTTAGGTGTGGCAGGCAGACCGGAATTCAAGCCCGAGCAGCGTCGAGTCCTGTCCGCAGGGCGAATGAATATCTCTGGTCGCGCGCCCTTATAGAATGAGCGATTAACCTATTAAATGGGACGTCGGCGAGTACCGATTTTAGGAGCAACCGGGAATGGGCACTAACCCCGGTAAACTGCTCGATTAGCAGCTTTATGCCAGCACACCACAAACAAAAGTGCGTCAAGCGTCCTTGCGGGGACCGATCAGTTTTTTAAACTAGCTAGCGGGATGCGGAGCGCCAGACAAAGCCCATCTGTCCGCCAATTTCGCGCCAGCGATCCGTTCAATCCCAAGATTGCCGCTTTCTCCAACGTTGTTCCAAATCCCGTCCTTTCGGAGCTCTGGGACAACGGATGTGATCCGTGTTCACTCCACTTGACGTGAAGTTCTTCGTCGAAAGTCGAAAGGTCGATGCTCAATTGCCCCGCAGGGCCGGAAAGGGCACCATACTTGACAGCGTTGGTGGTCAGTTCGTGCAGAAGGAGCGCCATTGACGTCAGTGCCTTGTCGCCGAGGGGAGCGTCCGTTCCGGAGATCAGGATTCGAGAGCCGTGAGCGTGGTCGTGTGGCGCAACGATCGCCTTCAACAGAGCCACAACCGTCGTCGCAATATCTCCGCGATCGTCCTCCCCGACAAGGTCGGGCAGCGTAAGTTCGTGGGCGCGAGACAGTGCGTGTAGCCGCGACCGTAGATCAGCCTCTAGATCGGAAACGGTTGTGGCTTGCCTGGCGCTCACCGAGATCAACCCGGCGGTGAGGCTGAACAGGTTCTTGATGCGGTGATTGATTTCCCGCAGCAGAATATCCTTGTGCTCTGCTGCCTGCTTAAGCGCCTGCGCCTGGGCAGCGAGTTCATCTCGTTGAGCGGCGAGTTGCTGCCTTTGCCGGTACAGTTCGAAGAACACGTCGACTTTGCTTGACAGAACGTCCGGTTCAATCGGCTTTTGGATGAAGTCCACCGCGCCAGCCTCGTAGCCGCGAAAACGGCGTCGGCCGTCTGCAATACCCGCCGTCACAAAGATGATGGGAATGTGTCGCGTGCGTTCGTTGCCGCGCATCAACTCGGCAAGTTCGAAACCGTCCAGACCCGGCATCTGAACGTCGACAAGCGCGAGCGCCACGTCTTGTCGAAGCAGGATCTCAAGCGCCTGATCGCCGGACCGCGCCTTCATGAGAAGGCGATCGTCTCGGCGGAGCAGTGCCTCCAGCGATATGAGATTTTCCTCGAGGTCATCGACCAGTAGAAACGGGACGGGCTCCATAGTTGTTCTCAGACCTCTTTCAAGTATTCGGCAATGGCATCGAGCGACAGGACGAGGGCGCTCGGGCATGATTGGATTGCAGCTTCCGGCATGGCGCGAGCGTGAGCGCCTTCGGGGTTTTGCACGATCACCGTTCCGCCTGCATTGTGGACAGCCGCCAGGCCGTCTGCCCCATCTCGGTTGGCGCCGGTCAGGACAATCGCGATAAGATCCGGCCCGAAGGCATCGGCAGCACTTTCGAAAAGTATGTCGATTGACGGGCGTGAGAAGAGGACAGGCTCATCAGAGGAAAGGGACAGGTTCCTGTCCGTTTCAACGAGCAGATGATAGTCCGGCGGTGCAAAATAGATCGTGCCGGCCTCGAGCGACTGTTTGTCCTCGGCCTCCTCGACAGGCAACCGGCACTTTGCACGAAACAGGTCGACCATAAGGCTCGGCCTGTCGGATGGAACGTGAACGACCACGATCACGGGCAACGGGAAGCTTCGCGGCAACGCCGGCAGGATTGCCGAAAGTGCTTCGACAGCCCCCGCCGAAGCGCCAATGATCACCGCTTGAGCTTTTGCTGGCGTCATTCGACACGCCTTTGGTAGATCTTCTCCTCACGCACGAAATCCGTGAACGCATCGGCATGAAGGGAAAAGCGCAAATTCTCCTTGGCGCCGAGCCCGAGGAAACCTTTGCGAGCGAGCGAGTCCTTGAAAAGACCCACCGCGCGGTCCTGAAGCGCGCGGTCGAAGTAAATCATGACGTTTCGGCACGATATGAGGTGCATTTCTGCAAAAACGGCGTCGGTCACCAGGCTGTGATCCGAAAACACGACATGGCGGCGCAAGGTCTTATCGAACAGCGCCTTGCCGTATGCCGCCTGATAGTAGTCCGACAACGATGATTTTCCACCCGATTTGCGATGGTTCTCGGTGAAAAGCTGTATCCTGTCGAGTGCATAGACGCCGGCCTCGGCCGCCTCCAGCGCTTCATGACTGATGTCAGTGGCATAGAAGATCGTTCGATCTTCGAGGCCTTCTTCGCGAAACAGGATAACCAGCGAATAAAGCTCCTCGCCGCTGCTGCAGCCAGCAATCCACACCTTCAAGGAAGGGTAGGTCCTCAAGTGGGGAACGACCTTTTCCCGGATCGCCTGGAAGTAACTCGGATCGCGAAACATCTCGCTCACTTGGACGGTCAGAAAACGCAGCAATTGCGGCAGCATTGCCTGATCGTGCAGAAGTCCCTCCTGCATCGCCGAGAAAGTATCGAACCCCAGTTGTTCGCGCGCCTTTTTCAGGCGGCGCTTGATCGAGGCCATCGCATAGTTGCGAAAGTCATAGTGGTATTTGAGAAACAGTGCTTCCAGCAGCAACCGGATTTCGATGTCTTCTACCTTTTCAACGGCGGTGGCTTCGCTCATTTGGGCATCCATACACGCACCAGCGACAGCAGCCTGTCGACGTCCAGCGGCTTGGCCATGTAATCATTCGCCCCAGCCTCAATGCAGCGCTCCTGATCGTCCGGCATTGCCTTGGCGGTCAGCGCAATGATCGGCAACTTCTTCCAAGTCGGGTTCCTTCGGATTTCAGCGGTCGCGACCAAACCATCCATCACAGGCATCATGACGTCCATCAGCACGAGCTCAATCGGGCGCCCGGGGCCAGATGAAGCTTTTTCGAGAACCTCCAGTGCCTCGCGGCCGTTGCGCGCGATCTCGACGATCGCACCGCGCGGTTCAAGAATGTTGGTTAGCGCGTAGACGTTTCGGATATCATCTTCCACCACGAGAATGCGACGCCCCTCCAACAGCGCATCGCGGTTGCGCGCCTTGCGGATCATCTTTTGCTGTTCGTCCGGCAGTTCCGATATCACCTGATGCAGGAACAGGCTCACTTCATCGAGCAGTCGCTCGGGGGATTTTGCCCCCTTGATGATGATCGACTTCGAGAAGCGCCTCAACTTCTGCTCGTCATCCGCCGAGAGTTCGCGTCCAGTATAGACGATGACAGGCGGGAAGGCATAAGCGCTCTGTGAGCTCAACGTCTCCAGCAACGAATATCCCGACGCGTCAGGCAACGACAGGTCAAGCACCATGCAGTCGAAAGTCTGGTGCTTCAGGAGGTCAAGGCATTCGGCGGCGGTGCTGGCGGTCACCGTCTCGACGTCCTGGGTGCCGATCAGTTTTGCCACCGCTTCGCGCTGCACCGGATCGTCCTCGACGACCAGGACGCGATGCATTTGTTTCGTAAACCGCGCCTCGAGCTTTTGCAGAACCTTCAACAGTTCTTCTCGATTGACGGGCTTGATGGCATAACCGGCAGCCCCGAGAGAGTAGGCACTCTCGGCGTGATCGCTCCCCGACACGACATGGATCGGGATATGACGGGTCAAGACATCATGCTTCAGCCGGTCGAGGACGGCGAGGCCCGATTGGTCCGGCAACCCTATATCGAGCACGACGGCGCTTGGCATGAATTCCTTCGCAAGCAAAAGCGCCTCTTCGGCGGTTGCCGCGACAATTGCCTGGAAGCCCATTTCCCGCGACAGATCACGCACGATGCCGGCAAAAGTGTCATCATCTTCGATTACCAGCAGCACGCGTTTTGTATTTGTCAGAACATCTCGGTCGTCGTCGATCCGGCGGATCGGCCTGGGCGTAACCGTACCTGCCTTTTGCGCCGTGACCGTCGTTGCGAGCGTTCCTGGACTTGGCGCAAGAGCTGTCGGCTTGGCCACATCGAACCGTTCCCCGATGGTAACGGTAAACGTACTACCCCGTCCCGCCTGGCTTTGAAGCACGATCGTTCCGCCCAAAAGCCGCGCCAGTTGCCGAGAGATGGAAAGGCCGAGCCCGGTGCCGCCATACTTACGGCTGATTGTGCCATCGGCCTGGTGGAAGGCATCGAAGATCGCCCGCTGATGTTCCTGTGCAATTCCGATTCCGGTGTCGCTGACGGAGAAGCTAACCTTGCCCTCGCCAACCGAACCAATCACCAAGGTGACCTTGCCGGTCTCGGTGAACTTGATCGCATTTGAAAGCAAGTTCTTGAGAATTTGTTCAAGCCGCAACGGATCGGTCTCGATAGTGAGCGGACATTCCTCAGCAAGTTCAACGGAAAACCCGAGTTTCTTCTCGGTCGCCAGCGGCAGAAACACCTGACGAAGGTTGCCGGCCAGTCGCTCGAGCGAAACGGTTTCCGGCCGGATTTCGACATGCCCGGCCTCGATCTTGGAGAGATCGAGAATATCGTTGATCAGGTTCAAGAGATCATTGCCCGAGGATTGGATCGTCTTGGCAAACTTCACCTGCTCCTCAGTCAGGTTTTCGTCGGGATTGTCCGCAAGCAGCTTGGCCAAAATCAAGGAAGAGTTCAGCGGCGTGCGCAACTCGTGGGACATATTGGCAAGGAAGTCGGATTTGTATTGGCTTGCCTGCTCTAGTTCCTTCGCCTTGGCCGATATCGATACGTTCGCGCGCTCCAGCTCGTCGCGCTGAGCCTCAAGCCGCTGGGCTTGTGTTTCCAGCTGAGCATTGGTCTGCTCAAGTTCAATTTGCTGCTGCTCGAGGTGCGCCTGAGATTCCTTCAGCGCCCGCCCCTGCTCTTCAAGCTCTTCGTTTGAAACGCGCAGCTCCTCGCTTTGCGTTTGCAACTCTTCGGACTGCCGTTGCGTTTCCTCCAGCAGGTCGTGAAGCTGGCCGCGATAGGTCGCTGCCTTCACGGCAATCGCGATAGCCTCCGATGCGCGGTCAAGAAAGGTGACGATGGTCTCGTCGATTGGCCCAAGAAAGCCGAGCTCGATCACCGAATTCACTGAACCATCGACCTTTCCGGTCTGGATCGCGAGATGGCGTGGTTTGTCCATCCCAAGCCCGGAACCGAAGGCCAGGTAACCATCCGGGACATCGTCGACGACGATTGAACCCCCTTCCGCAACCGCTTGACCCAAGAGGCCTTCGCGGGGTCGAACCGTCATTGGCAAGTTCGCCTCGGGCGGAACGCCACGACTACAAGCCCGCTGGAACGAACCATCACCGCGAATGAAGATCGCACCGGCAATGGCGCCTGCGTAAGGCGCCAGGAAGTCGAGAATACTTTTGCTCAGCTGCTCGATCGACTGATCGCCCATCATCGCCGACGCCAACCCGACCTGACCAGCCTGAAGCCATTCATCCCTTCGGCGGACGATCGTGGCCTTGCGAATGAGGAGGGCGATTGCTGCGGTCAAAGCAATTCCGAGAAGACCAGAAAGGAGAGTGCTGAGCCGCGCAGTCTTCTGCGCATTCTCCATTTCGGCCAATCGATCAAGGCGCACTTCCAGCTCAGCGCCCGACATGGCCGCAATCTGCGCGCGGACGGCATCCATTTCGATCTTGCCGCGATCGGAGTTTACCATCGCAATCGCCGCCTCAAGACCGTCGGCCCGTCTCCGATCGATGGTCGCCCCGAGTTCCGCGAGCTTGGCGTCCACATGTTGCCTGAGAGCCACCAGCCGCTGACTTTGGCCCGGATTGCTCGCAGTCAGTTGACCGATCTGATCGAGTTTTGGCCGAATGGCGCGAACTGCCGCGTTGTAGGGGGCAAGGTAGCCCCCACTATTGGTCAACAAAAACCCACGCTGACCGGTCTCGGCATCCTGAACAAGCGACAGCAGTTCGTCGAGAGAAACAATGGCAACGTGGGTTTGTACAATCCTCTCATTGCCCCGTTGCAGGGCCTCCAGGTTGAGATAGGCAACGACGCTGCTTGCGACAAAAAAGAAGAGGGTGCCTGCCAGGCCGAGGGCCACGCCCGCTTCTAGGCCCAAAAGCGCGCGGAACGAGCGCGAACTCAAGCTCGATCTTCTGGTTGCGGTGGCGGACATTCAGACTCCGAGGAAAGAGCAAGCATTGAGTGGAAACAGCGACCGTGTGCTGACGGTGCGTGGCTGGATTGCGAAGACGTTCTGGTTCAGCGGCGGTTCCTGCCGAAGTCGGAATTCGACCAGCCCTGACGGATTCGCGCTGATTCTATGTTGCATTATCAAACCTGCCCGCCGAAGCGTACAAACTTTTGAAATAACAGGCCGTTTGTTCACCCGTCTGCCCCCAAAACCTTTCCCGCTAAACCGCGGAATGCTGAATTTGCGAGCTCTAACTATGGCTCCCTCGTTCTTTTTCCATCTCCCTGCCGCCACCTCATTCTCGCCAGGCACCGCCTGTCACATTTTGGTGACAGTGCACAGTGGTCACTGCAGTGATTTCACAGAGAGAAGCGCGGCCACTCCAGGAAGCGGTCCGCGGGCCCGACCAACCGCCACCGGGCAAATCCGTCTCCGTGGGCGGATTCCACCTTGGCGTTTAGGGCCTGCGGCACTGTCCTCTTTAGAACGACCGCGCCAAAACCCGAGCGCGGCAACTGATAGTCGCGACCTTCAGGGCCAGGGTGCTCATCCCAAGACATCGAAAAGGCAAGGCCTGCCGGGGAAGTGGCCAGCGCCCAGGTAATTGAAATCGTGCCGGCACGCGACCGCAATACGCCGCCCTTTGACGAATGAAGGGCTAACTCGTGGATCGCCATCCCAAGATTTTCGATTGCAGCTGGGGCAAGCGCGATGCCCGGGCCAGAAATCTGACAGAACGCTTCAGCATGAAACGCTGCGATCTGCTTTTCGACCAGGCCTCTTAGATCTGTTGCTTGCCAATCTGCCGACGCAATCAGGTCGTGGGATGCCGAAAGGGCCCATATGCGGTTTTCAAGGTCCTTCTGGAAAACCGCAGGTTCCGTTTCTTCGCTCCTGCTCTGCCGGATCATCGAAAGAATGATGGCATAGTGGTTCTTGACCCGGTGGTTGACCTCCCGCAGCAGCAGGCGAATTCGCCTTTCACGGTCCTTTGCGGATGTGATGTCGCGCGCAACCTTGGATGCTCCGATGATGCGGCCCTTGGAGTTGCGGATCGGGGAGATCGTCAGCGAAACGGTTACAAAGCTGCCGTCCTTGCGCTGCCTGACGGTTTCGAACGGTTCAATCCTTTCACCTTTGCGCAGGCGCTGCAGCAGATCTCGCTCTTCGTCGTGAAGATGAGTGGGTATGATCGTCAGGATTGATCGCCCGACCATCTCCTCGGCTGAGTAGCCGAACATGCGTTCGGCTGCGCCGTTCCAGGTTCGCACGGTACCATCGAGATCCTTGCTGACGATGGCGTCGAAGGACGACTCCACAATGGCCGCAAGCCTCGCTCGCAAGATATCTTCACTCCCCGCCTTGTCGAAAGAACCCAAGGGCATAGCTTACTGCTCCAACTTCACGAACATTCCCTTTCCCAAGGGCTACCAACCCCGTGGAAAGACGTGGACGTTGTTATTGTTCCAATGCCCTGAGCAACGAAAGCATGAGCGCTACGCGCCGGTCGCGATCACCGGAGTGCGGACGGCTGAACGGGTTCGATGTGCACTTGATCGATGCAAGCAAGGAAACGCCGACATTGAGGGGCTGGACCGGCCGGCTGGACATCAGGAACTTGCGCTGTCTCTCGACGTTACCTCTGTCAGAGAAATGCTGCCGCGTCCTTGCGAGGCCGACAGCAACCTTGAGAGGGAAAGATGACCAAGGGCGGGACGCGGGCCGATTTTGACCATGGCCGCTTCGCGAAGGGCCTCGCACGCGGCTTCGCCGGCGCGTTGCTTTTTGCGCTGCCTATGTTCCTCACGATGGAAATGTGGGAACTCGGCCTCTACATCGACCGCGACCGGCTGCTTATTTTGTTTGTGGTCAACATTCCGCTGCTTGTCCTCCTTGCGCGTCGGATCGGCTTTGAAAATGTATCGACGTGGCGCGAAGCGCTGCGAGACGCAAGCATTGCATACTGCCTGGGTATCGCGGCGAGTGTCTTTGTTCTTTTCATGATTGGCGTCCTAAAGATTGGCCAGGCCCTGCCGGAAGTGCTTGGAATGATCGCCATTCAGGCGGTCCCAGCCAGCATTGGCGCCTTGCTCGGCCGCAGCGAACTGGGGACACGAACCGAAAGCGGCGAGGACGAGAAGGATCCGATCGGCGAGACGCGGGGCGATGGTTACGGTGGCGAACTTTTTATGATGGTCGTTGGGGCTCTGTTTCTCGGTCTCAACGTCGCCCCAACCGAAGAAATGATCCTGATATCCTTTAAGATGTCGCTGTGGCACGCCATTGCCGCAATCTTGGCGTCGATCCTGCTGATGCATGGCTTCGTCTACGCCCTGTCTTTCATAGGCGGCCATGAACTCGATGAGAACACACCTGGCTGGCATGCCCTTATCCGCTTCACAACGCCGGGTTACGTCATCGCATTCGCGATCAGCCTCTATTGCCTATGGACGTTTCATCGGCTGGACGGCCTCGATCCAACACAAGCGATTGTCGCCACGGCTGTCCTCGCCTTCCCGAGCGCAATCGGCGCAGCCGCAGCGCGCCTCATTCTGTAGGTAACGTGATGGCAAAGACCCCGAAACCAGGCTCCGTTGAAAATCGTCGAGCGCATTGGATCGAATGGACGACCGGTGCGGTTTCCACCATCCTGATCACGGCGCTTATTGGCTGGATCAGCTATCAGGCTGCAACCCAGGCCGATGGGCCTCCGGACCTCTCGGTGACGATCGTCAGCAGCGCGGGGAGTGCTGGCGGATATCTGGTCATGTTCGATGTTAACAATGCAGCCGACCGAACGGCGGCCGCCGTCGTCGTACGTGGCGAAATCACCGACAACGATAATGTCATAGAGACCGCGGAGATCACGCTTGACTACGTGCCTGCGCGATCGAAGGCGCGGGGTGGACTGATCTTTCGCAACGATCCTGCAGGTCGCTCCCGTGTTTCCGCGACCGGTTTCAGCGAACCGTGACCGACGACGTGCGCCAGGGCGGTGTCAAGGAACCTGTTTGTGCTCTCGCGGTTAGGACCTGAACGCCAACGGGAGTGCACGATGACTTTGACGCTCAACGACATCTCCAACGAACTGAAGAATATCGACTTCGGCATGCTTTCGACAAAGAAGGCAGACGGAACCATCTCCAGTCGACCAATGAGCAACAATGGCGACGTGGACTATAGGGGGGACACCTGGTTCTTTTGCTTTGAGCAGTCACAAAAAATCACCGAGATCAAGGCAGATCCGAAGGTAGCCCTGACTTACACCGCTCGTCCGAGCCTTCTCGGCAAACCCGGTATTTTCATTGCAATCCAAGGGAATGCTTCGCTCGTGGGTGACAAGCAGACGTTTGCCGAGCATTGGATGAGCGAGCTTGAAAGATGGTTTCCCCAAGGCGTGGACACACCCGGTCTTTTAATGATCAAGGTTCACGCGTCGAAAGTCACCTACTGGGATGGCGATGAGACGGGGAGCATCTTCGCCCCTGACGACCACCCACAAGACTAGCGCGCAAAGCCCTCCGTCCTATGCACCGGCACCCGCGCTCGCTGTTCACTCTCAAGGCGGCCAAAAGCCCATAAAAAGCGCACATCTAGACCCACAGTTGCACGCGCTCCTAACGCACCAAACGCTTGGATGTTCCTTGAAAAAACTTCGCTTTTCGGCCCGCTATCAACGGAACAGAACGACCCGTTTTGCCGTTCAATCGCGGTGAACGCCGGTGTCGTATCGGCCCAATGGAGAACATACAAATGCTGAAACGGATTGCTACTTTCGCCCTCATCGCGGCATTTGCCAGCCCCGCTCTGGCACAGCAAAAGGTCGTTTGCGATGAAGCTTCAATCGCTAAGGCCGAACAGCAAGTCGCGCAAATCTCCGACGGCGCAAAAAAGATCGAGTCCACCAAGGAACTCACCATGGCGAGAGATGCCATGATGGCGAACGACATGGAGAAATGCACGTCGCATCTCGACAATGCCATCAAGGGCATGGACGCCATGTAGAGTCCGTCCGAAGGGAGCATTGATGCTGAAGCGCAGTGTTCCCTCAGTCTGCTGCATATAATCCATCATGCTGCTCACCGGGTCGAAACGAACGGAGATGTGGCTCTTATGATCTCAAATTTTTCCTCCGGATGCCCGCATCTCGAGGATCGAAACGAGGAACAAAATCATGAAAAATATCCTGCTAGCCGCGGTCTTCCTCGGCGTATCGAGTTTGGGCGCGCTCGCGCAGACCGCCACACCTCCCGCTACGGCAGATGGTGATACGCCTGCCGTGGCAACACCAGACACCACCAATCCAACAGCGCCCGTCGCCGGTGCCAACAGTTTCACTGAAGAACAGGCCAAGGATCGCCTTACTGATGCCGGCTACACCGATGTGACCGGTCTAAAGCTCGACGACAAGGGCGTCTGGCGTGCAACTGCCTCGAAGGACGGCAAATCCATGCAGGTCGCGCTCGACTACCAGGGCAACATTGTTGCCAACTAACTCCAGAACGAGGAAATCCCCATGAAAACCGTTAGTGGACTTTTTGACGACTATTCGGACGCCCGCGCCGCTGTGTCAGCCCTTGAAGATCGCGGCGTGCCGTCGGACGACATCAGCATCGTTTCCAACAATGTTGGGGATCGGTACGGCACTGCAAACGAAAGCAACGCGGCTGAAGGCGCTGGGACAGGCGCCGGTGTCGGCGCTGCGGTCGGTGGCATTGGCGGCCTGTTGACTGGCCTTGGGGTCATGGCCATCCCGGGTGTCGGTCCGGTGGTCGCAGCCGGTTGGCTTGCCGCGACCGCGGCGGGTGCTGCCGCCGGCGCGGTAGCAGGTGGTGCCGCCGGCGGGATTATCGGAGCGATGACGGATTCGGGCGTTCCGGAAGAACATGCCCATGTCTATGCGGAAGGCGTACGGCGCGGTGGCGCGGTCGTCACGGCACGGGTCGACGACGCGCTCCAGGCGGATGCCGAAGCGATCCTACGCCGCGGTAGCTGGGTCGACCCGGTGCAGCGTCGAGCTTCTTATTCAGAGCAGGGCTGGCGGCGCTTTGATCCGACGCTCGCTCCCTATACTCCCGATGAGGTTGAACAGGAGCGGCGGCGCTACAGGCGCTGATGTCCCCAAGGCGTCTTCTCGGGTCCTAAATTCATCCGTTGCCGGCATACCGGCATAATGCCGCTGGCAACGGATAAGCATTGCCTAAACCAACGAGGCAGGGCCTGCAGTCGGCTAAACTGTCTCGAGGTTCATAGAGCCGCGCCCGACAAACAGCACCATCATTCGTCTCAACAAATAACGGAACAAGTGCGTAGCTCACTCGTTCAAGAAATGTACCTGAAATAGCAATGGAGCGTCCCCAAAATGGATTGGAACCGTGTTGAAGGCAACTGGAAGCAGATTAAGGGTAAGGTCAAGGAGCAGTGGGGCAAACTCACCGACGATGACCTCGACCAGATCAACGGTAAACGCGAGCAACTCGAAGGCAAGATCCAGGAGCGTTATGGATATGCCAAGGATCAGGCGAGGAAAGATATCGACGACTGGTATTCAAACCAGCGTTTCCATTGATCCAAAGCTACCTCCACTCTTTATGTTCAAAGGCCGCCGTTCCGGCGGCCTTTCTGCTTGCTGCCTGGCTTCAAAGCTCAGCGAAAGGCAAACAATTCGCTATCTGGGTCGCGGTAGCCCAAAATCTCTGACGACACGATCTCCGCAGCGATCTGGCTGTAGGTAATGCCATTGCCCCCATAACCCATCACAGCATAGACATTCTCCAGCCCCGGAACGTTTCCGATAAGCGGCAATCCGTCAGAGGTAATGCCAAAAGGCGCGGCCCAAAGATAATCCGGTTCGCCGATTGGTATTTCCAGGAGCGCCGACAGCTTTGCGCGCAAGATCTGGGATTTGGCTCTAAGCTTGATAGGGTCCGCAAATGCGGTGGCGCTTTCTTCGTCCTCCCCTCCAACAATCACGCGACCATCCTTGGTCGAGCGAAAATAGAGGTATGGATCGGATGCCTCCCAAAGAACATAGTTCTTAAGCCAGTCAGGCCGTGGATGGTGCGGCTTAGTCGCAAGAGCCCAGGTGGATACCATCCGATGGCCTTGGTGGGCCACGACGTCGAGAAACTCGTAGCCCGTGCAAAACACAACGTGCTTGGCCAGTATGATTTCGCCTGTCGAGGTCGCAGCGGCGTTCCATCCTTCAACGCTGCGTACGTCGGTAATCTCCGTGTCGCCTATGAGCGAAACACCGTCCCTCTGGGCTTTGCGCCACAAGCCGGCTGTCAATTGCGCCGGATTTGCGGCTGCAGAAATATCGGACTCGATTGCCGCAGTCCGATTGAGACCGAACTCTTCGCGCAAGCAAGCAGACTTGAGAAACCTTGCTGAAATGCCAGCGGCCTGCCGCGCGTCGATTTCCAAGCGAAGCGCGCGGGCACCATAGGCATTGCCGGACAGATAAAGAGACTTCTTTTGTTCAAAGCCACAGTCGATTCCAAGACTGTCGATGAGCGTGATCAGTGCTTCCACTGCTCTTGCGGAGCGTTGCCATGCGCGCCGCGCCTTGTCCTGCCCAATCATCGTGGTGAGCTGGTGGAGCGGCACATCGATCTCGTGCTGGATCATCGCAGTGCTCGCCAAAGTGCTGCCTTGTACCGGCCAGCGTCGGTCGACGACGAGAATTTTCATGTCTCGCTTGGCAAGGGACAACGCCATCAGCGCCCCTCCGATGCCGGCGCCGACGATCAACACATCGACTTTGTCAACGGAGATGCGACTTTGCGCGACAACCTTGATATGACGCGTGTTGGACCACAGTGGCCGATTGGACCGCAATTTGCGCTTTCGCGTGATTTTCTCCAACTCTTTGCATCTCCATGTTCCGGTAGAGGTTGGATAGCCGGACGAACGCTCATTCTTCCGCTTTACTCTCGCTATCCATCGGGATCGCGATCCCTTGAATGCCTCAGCCGTCGCAACGCACGCCCGGGAGAGGCCGGTGCCGCCGAAGAATGTTCGTGCCGCAGTTGACTTGCGGGCTGCTCATCGCCCCGACACGGGCCGCACGCTGTTGCTCGCTTCGAGGCGCGCATCTTGGGATGGATAAAGGCAGTGCCTTCGAGGGCCGTTGTAGGGCTGGTAGGTGTTGTCATCGGCTCGATACGACTGATAGCGGACGGTACACGAGACGGTACGCGGTTCGGCCGTCGCGTAGCCCACGAACCGCCGATCGATTTGCGCCGTCCGGTCTTTGTGGATCGGGTACATGACCGCGTAAGGCGACTGGCACGTTCGTATTTGTCCACCGTATGAACGGTACGCGTTGGTTTCGGGGTTATAGGACCGGTAGCGGCTTGAGCACCAATCGCGGTGGGCTGTCGAGAGGCCGGTATGGGAGGTCACCAAGGTTGGAGCGGTGAGTGCCAGACGCCCCGATGTTCGCTTCGCCGAAACCGGGTTCGTGACGTAAGTGGAATAGACGGGCGGCAAACGCTGGTAGTTCTGCTGGCTCCGGTCGATCCGGACCGGTGTTGCGGTCCAAAGATCTGGAGCCGAAGCCGACTTCAGCAGAGGAGGTTCGGTGGGCTTGGCCAGCACGAGTGAGGCGACGGACGCAGCCGCGGCGCTGGCGCAAACGGACAATGCGATGCCAAATGCCAGCGATCCGATCGCTTTCATGGTTTTGCTCCTCTGCCCGTCACTGGGAATGCCTTTTGGTATCAGCGCGAAATCGAAAGCGATTGAATTTCCAACGAAAACGCCTTGCCGCGACGACCCTCGTCGCCGACAGTTAAATGCCGAGGTTGATTTTTTGTTCCCCTTACGGGCTTTGGTCGGGCGGAAATTCAGACCAAGGGCGTAGCTTGACCAGAACGAGGGTTATCGAGCACTTCGAAACTCCTGAAAAGAGCGCGGACTTGCAGATTGCCCGGTGGTCCCGTCAGCTGAGCGCAGTTGGCTGTCCATCGGCGAAATGCAGCAAGCCTGGCGCGCCAGACCCAGTTGTCATTGGCGGATCAAGCTTTCGACCCGCCGCGCCAGCACGTCAGCTGTGAAGGGTTTGGTGACCACTTCCATGCCATGGTCGAGGTGCCCGTGGTTGAGTACTGCGTTCTCCGCATACCCTGTGACGAAGAGTACGTTAAGACCGGGACGCTGGACGCGCACCGCATCCGCAAGCTGCCGTCCGTTCATGCCGTTCGGCAGCCCGACGTCGGTAACCAGAAGATCGATTGTGGGGCGTGCATCAAGCATTTTAAGGGCGGAAGGGCCGTCGCTCGCCTCCAGCACTTCGTAGCCCAGCTCTTCGAGAATTTCGACCGCGACCATCCTGACCAGGGGTTCGTCGTCCACGACTAGGATGGTGTGAACTCCGGTCGCTGCAGGCGCGGACCCCGCGTCGGCTGGTATGTCGGAGCTATGATCTTCGGCCGCGTGGCGGGGCAAATAAATGCAGATCATCGTGCCCTTGCCCACTTCGGAGTATATGCGCACGGCACCACCGGATTGGCCGGCAAAACCGTAGACCATGGAAAGGCCAAGCCCCGTCCCCTGTCCGATCGGCTTCGTCGTGAAAAACGGATCAAAGGCGCGGGCGACCACATCCGGCGACATGCCCGTACCGGTGTCGCTGACGCACAAGGAGACATATTGCCCCGGCGGCAATCCACGTTGGGCCGCAGCGCGTTCGTCGAGCCACCGATTGCCGGTCTCGATCGTCAAGCGTCCACCATCCGGCATCGCGTCGCGAGCGTTGATGCAAAGATTGAGCAGAGCGTTCTCGAGCTGGCCAACATCGACGAAGGCCGTCCACAGCCCTCCTGCTCCGACAGTCTCGACCGCCACCCCAGGACCGACGCTTCGGCTGATCAGATCTTGCATACCCGCGACGATGCGATTGATGTCCGACGGCTTCGGATCGAGCGTCTGCCTGCGGGAAAAGGCAAGGAGGCGCTGAGTTAGGCCCGCGGCCCGCTTCACCGCCCCTTGTGCTCCCGTCATATAACGGTCGATCTCACCCACACGGCCCTGGGCGAGCCGAGTTTTCATCAGATCAAGGCTGCCGCTGATGCCGGCGAGGATGTTGTTGAAGTCGTGCGCCAGGCCCCCGGTTAGTTGCCCGACAGCCTCCATCTTCTGCGCCTGCCGCAGGGCGTCTTCCGCCTGGACAAGGGCTGCGGTGCGTTCCTCTACCCGTTGCTCTAGCGTTTCGTTGAGCGTGCGGAGGGCCGCAAGGGCATGGTCACGTTCGGCTTCGACCGCGCGCCGCTCCTCGATATCGATCAGGACACCCGGAAATTTAAGCGCAACACCGTCACTGCTGCATTCCACGCGACCGTTCGCCTCGAGCCAGCGATACCTCCCGTCCTCGCGACGCGTCCTGTATTGGTGGGCATAGGCTCCGCCTTTTGCCAGGGCCTCTCTGACCGAGGCCGTCACTCGTTCCTGATCGTCGGGATGAACGGCGCCGACGATATCGGCAAGGCTCAGGCCTGAGCGCCCTTGCTGCGGATCGAACCCAAACGCGGCCGCAAAAGCTTCGTCGACCGTAAAGCGATCGGTAGGCACGTCCCACAGCCACGTGCCGATGATCGCCCCTGCGGCCATCGCCATTTGCACACGCTGTATGTTATCGCGCGCGTGGCTTTCGCTCTCGCGTAGCGCCGCTTCGGCCTTCTTCCTCTCGGTTACGTCGCGAAATAGGACCGCCACCTGGCGCAGGCCTGCCGGCTCGATGCGGGTGGCCGAAACTTCGATATGCCTGGCGACTGATTTGAACTCCTGCTCGAAGCGCACTGGTTTGCCGGTGCGCAACACGCTGCCATAGACGTCCAACCAGACATCCGCGTTGCCGGGTTCAATCTCCCGAAGCCGTTTGCCGACGATGTCCGAGATGCCTGTATGCCGGCCATAGCCGGAATTTGCTTCAAGGTGTACGTAATCGCTGAGCGGACCATGTGGTCCGTCGATGAAGCCAATAATGCAGAAACCATCGTCGATCGCCTCGAAAAGGGCTCGATAGCGTGCCTCTCGCGCGTCGTCGTCGCTGGCGTTATGGACCTTCAGCGCGGCGCCTCCCTGCGACAGGGCCCTCAGCCTCAGGATCTCGTCCTCGAGTTGCTCGCGAGACAGCGACTTGATGTCAGACATCGATTTCGGTCTTTCCCTTCGTCGTTCCTGTCACTGCCCTTTGCGCGTCTCTGGACAGGGTCTCGTCCCACAGCAGTGAAAGCGCTCCGACGATGGCATTTCTGCTGTAGGGTTTGCGCACGATCGGCACGCCGATAAGGTCCGGCGGCAGTTCTGCTCCCTCGCCATAGCCTGTAGCAAAAACGAATGGAGTGCCTCTGCGCATGAGTTCGCCGGCGATCCCGAACGAATTGGTCTGCCCGAGATTGATATCGAGAATCGCCAGTTCCGGAGCAGTCCTCTCGATATGTGCCATGGCCTGCTGCACGGAGCTCGCCGTCGAAACCTCCGAGAACCCTTCGTCCGACAGCATCGCTTCGAGATCAAGCGCTATGAGCATCTGATCCTCAACGATCAGAACCCTGGGGTTTGCACGGCCAAGGCCGCTTTGTTCGGGAGCGGCGGTACCGACCGTATATGTTTCCATTGTCGGACCTAACGCGGTGAGTTTGACGTGTGGGGAGGGGATGCTGAACTCTGCCTCAAGCCCCGATGGTTCGAAGCGGACGGAGCTGCGCCCATGAAGATCGTAGGGGACGCTGCGCTCGATGAGGGCACTACCGAATCCCCTGCGTAACGGCAGAGTGACGAGTGGACCGTTTCGCTCGCGCCAGGAGACGTCGCAATCGGAGCCGGTCATCGTCCAGCGCACCTCTACTTCGCCAGCCGTCACCGAAAGCGCGCCGTATTTGGCGGCGTTGGTCGCGAGCTCGTGAAACACCAGCGCCATTACCGAAAAAGCACGGCTGTCGAGCCAGACGGCAGGACCTTCGAGCGTTATTGTCGACAGATTTGTCCGGTAAGGCTGGAGTTCGGCCTCCAGGAGATCCGCCAGGATCCCGCCCCCATCGCCGCGCACGACCTGGTCATGCGCGATTGCGAGCGCCTCGATGCGACCCTGCAGCGTCGAAACATATTCTTCGAGCGAATTCTTGTGCCGTTGAGGGCTCGTCACCAGAGATTTGATGACGGCGAGGATGTTCTTGACGCGGTGGCTAAGCTCCTGGTTCAGCATCCGCTGCCGAACCTCGGACTTGCGCCGCTCGCCCGCCATCAGCTCGTTGTGTCGCAGCACCACCTCGACGATCGCGACCCGGACGATCTCGGCGATTTCCCGCTCGGCCTCCGACCAGGGCTGCGCCTGCGCCTGGACTGTCTCCTTCCAGATCGCAAAGCTCTTGCGTGGTGTCAGGCGGTCGCCGAGTGGACCTGCCTCATAGGTCTTTTCAGGATTGCCGGCCCAGTTGAGGGTCTGGACCAGTTCTTTGCGAAAAAACACCAGGCAATCCGAGCCGGTTTGCGAAAGGGGAATGGCGAGAACGCCCGAAAGCCGCTCGCTGTAGGCCGATGCCTCCGGGAACTTCTGTGACAGGGCATGTGTCGCCCAGACGCGCCCTTCGCTGACAGTGCGGATGAAGTCCAGAAGAGCGGCTCTTTCTTCGTCCGGCGGAGCGGTGCCGATCCCCGCCCATTTGCCATCGACCATGACGCCGATGCCGTCGTTTGCCAGCAACTGCGAGAATTCACGCAGGCTTTGGCGCAACAGCTCACCCACATCCTCGTGATGGGAGGACAAAATGAGAAAACGGTCGAGCGCTTCGCGTGTGCCGGCGACGGCCGCAACCCGGCGACGTTCCTTCAGAGATTTCAGGTGCAGCGAGAAAAATTCGCCGAACACTTCAAGCGCAACGCGTTGAGCCATCGGCAGGGCGCGCGGCGAATAATGGTGGCAGGCGATCAACCCCCAGAGCTGGCCGTCCAGAACAACCGAAATCGACATCGACGCGGCGACGCCCATGTTGCGCAAGTATTCGCAATGGATGGGCGAAACGCTGCGCAAGTGCGCGAAACTGAGGTCCAATGGTTCGCCGGATCCGTCCAGAACCGGCTCGACCGGGACGCGCGCACCGCTCGCGTCCGAAATGACGCGAATGGTGTTCTTGAGATAAAGTGCGCGGGCCTGCTGGGGGATATCGCTTGCTGGAAAATACTGGCCCAGAAAACTCTCAAGATCGGCGCGTTTCGCTTCGCTGACGACCTTGCCTGATCCGTCCTGCTCAAAGCGGTAGATCATCACGCGGTCATAGCCGATGGTACCGGCAACGATCCGGCACGCGCGCTGCACGAGACGGTCGACGTCGGTGATGTCCTTGATACGGCCAATCATCTCGCGCGCGATATGCAAGGGCTGACCGATCGACGGCGCCGGCTCGAACTCAATGATGACGGCCGACTTGTGAAGGTGGACGGCAATGTCGAACACGCGGTCGCCAAAAGCGACATCGAGCAAAAGGGCCGGTCGTGAGGCCGCTCCCGCGGCCGCAAGCGCATTGCGCAGATCATGCAACAACTTTGGGCCGAGCACGTCGACAAGAGGCCGCCCAAGGAGGCTGCCCTCCCAGGCGAGCATCTTCGCAGCGTTTGCCGATATGCGTTCGATCGTCGTGAACCCGACATTGCACGCCAGAAGACAACCGTGCGGTTGGATGCTCCCGGGGATATGAATGGGCTCCCTGTCGCAAGTCTCGAGGGTGACGGGTTCAACTGGCGACAAGATATGTACTTTCAAAGCAAGTTTGGGCGAGAGCAAACACGGCGTTCGCCGTGACGGCAGACCGAACGACGTCAAAATCGCGGGTTCGTTCGAGGAGCGACAGGAAGGACGGCCATCGGGTCGTGTCGTTCGCCATCGAAGCAAGGTGCTTCGCGCCGAAGGTTTCATCGAAACCAAGCTTCAACGCCCTCTGACGCAAGACCCGCGCACCGAGAGACGACCCTTCCACCACGTAGAGGGCACCGAGCAGCGCGCTTGGGTCGGAAAGATCGAAATCAGGCCGAATGCGGCGCGCCGGTGCCAAGCCGAGATCGCACGCGTCCTGAGCAAGCAGCTCTGCAACCCCTGATGGTCGCCAATTCCAGCCTTCAGGCCAAGAGACGTTCCTCAGCGCTTCGTCCATTATCGCACGAAACGGCAACACGCGCGCTACGTACCGGCGATAGTCCTCGATAGTGCTGAGCTCGCCGACCGCGGCGTCTACCCGCTGATGTGCATCCCGCGTCCTATTCCTCAATTCAACGCGTTCACTTCCGCGCATGCATTTTCCGCCTAATCATAAAATACGACCCGTTCTGTGGCACGTGGCCGAGGCAGGCCCCAGACTAAAATCGCTTCAAGAACTAGGGCATGGCCACGATTGCGACAAGGCAATCGCGTTCTGTTTTTGGAGATGAGAGTGAAGGGCACGGCGCTCGAACATCCAAGGCTGAAAAACGGCTTTCAGCGAAACGGCCGCGCAGGCATGGGAAAATTCCTATGATCGAGCGGTTCTATTGATGCACCCCGCAAGCGATCCAGGATCTCTCCGGATCGTGTGTAAGATGGCTCCCTCCTTGAGGACCGTCTTTTTTCAGCCACGTCTTTTCGAGTGCGCTGCACCGTCGCAGAGAGCAGGTGGGCACAGTTATCGTCGCCTCAAGAACGCGCTCCAGATATAACCTGCAACACCCGCGGTGATCAGAACCGGCGTGAGATGACGTCTGATACCGCTTTCTACCGTTTCTAAAACAACGGTCGCCTCGAGCGCCGCCAGTCTGGAAGTCCCGTCCGCTATGGCGATGAGGCGCTCGCGAAGCCGGGCCACGTCGGCCCGCAACACATCAAGCTGCTCTCTTTGCGTCGCCAGGCGTGGTGTCTTGAGAACCTTTGGCAGCGGGTCGTCACTCAACGACAAAATATCGCGTTCGCGCGGCTCGTCACTCATTGTTTGGTCCTCCTACGCCCGGTTTTTCTCAACGAGGAAAGGCCGCCCGTTGTTCCCTCGTTTTACCTTCCTCAGCGTTGACAATGTGCTTTTGAAAGCGGCGCCGGGTCCACGATGGCTTGCTGGCTGCGGAATTTTCACTATCCTTGAGGAATGAGGATACTAGGAATTTCAGGAAGTACGCGTCGGCTTTCCACCAATTCGGCCTTGTTGAGGGCTTTCCAATCCCTCGCTCCAGCCGATATCACCATTGAAGTCTTTGATAACATTGGTGAGCTGCCGATCTTTTCTCGCGATCTGGAGGGCGCAAACGCCCCAGAAAGCGTCATCCGCTTCGTCGAGAAAATTTCGGCAAGTGATGGGCTAATCATCTCCAGCCCCGAGTATGTTCGCACCATTCCCGGAGGCCTCAAGAACGCCATCGACTGGCTTGTCTCGGGGGAGGCCGTAATCGCAAAACCGATAGCCCTCATCCACGCTTCGCACCGAGGCGACGACATGCTCGCAGCGCTGCGCACCGTCCTTTTGACATTAAGCTCAAATTTCTCCGAGACGATTTTCTTCCGGCTTCCCGTTATGAAGGAGACGCCAGACGCAATCATGGAAAAGCTCATGGACCCCGCTCATCGTCCGGCGGGGGAGAAATTCCTCAAGGATTTTGCATCGTTTTGCCGAAGCCAGAACGGGGACGTCCCTGACGTGATCGCTATTTGACCAGCGGCGAGACGGACCACAACCCAGAGCGCTGTGGCTCCGTATTTCGAAAGTCGCATAAAGGCTATTGTTCCTGCGAAATATCCTGCCCCAAACACTTCCCCGGCGCAGCTGAACGTGGCAAAACGCGCCCTTCCCGCCTCCCATACCAGTAGCGGCCACTTCCCGATCAAGCACCAATTCAGATGAGCCGATTTCTCAGCCCACAGGTTAATGCCTGTCAAGCTACTCATCTGCACTCAAGGGATTTCATCGCGATATCCTCATTAGCCACAGGGTTTAGCCCGGATGGGCAAATGGAGTTCCGGCAAGCGGTGTGATAGCGAGCACCAGTCGTCTTCGGACGGGGAGGAGACGGCCAGAGGCCTGGCGCTCCAATCATAGCGACAGGCCTCGCCTGGGGGTCCTTTGGCTAGTTCCACGAGGACGCAAGCGGTTTACGTCTCGACAGGAATAGAGGCGACCATTCACACACGGTATGATCCCGACAGGGGAGCAGAATGGGGTATGATTGGAACGGCGCGCGGATACGTCGGATGAAGGCTGTGCGACTTGGGACCGTGGTAGCGCTTGCAGTAGTGTTGATTTCGGTAGCAGCTCAGGTTGTATCCAACGCGCTATAGCGTGCAAGCCGAGGCCTGGCGTGCATATGCGTTGTATCGAGGTGACTGTAGTGCGGACGCGTGAAGATCGTTGACCTTGCTCAGCCCTCAGACGAGCAAAGTGCCGCTTTGCGCCTTCTAGCTCGGATCCCGCATGAAATGGAGTGTGTGGACGGCTCTCCAGGGGGTTTCGGTCGGAATGGGCATCATCAACGCCCCTGGTCCCGCTTAGCGAGCGAGGCGAGCGAGCGGCTCCTTCAACCACGGGAATAGTTGTAAGCGACCGTGCTCCTCTTCAATCCCTGCAGAGGGGCCTTCTCCTCATCGAGTGGGATATTGCTGGAACTCCGTACCGCTCTACCTCTTTCTCCATCTCGGGCGGAGGAAGAGTAATGCACCAAGCGTCGCGACATCGAGCGGCAGAACCGACAGCGGCCAAGGGGGCAGCAACTGGAGATCAATGGATAAGGAAGGCGGACGCCGACCAGACCAGAGCAAGCTTTCCCGAACTGTTCTTCGACCTCGTTTTTGTGTTTGCTCTGGTCCAGCTCGCAAAGACACTTGCGAGCGACTTCGGCCCCACAGCCCTTGTCGAGGCGGCGCTGCTCATTCTTGCGATCTGGTGGATCTGGATTCACACGACCTGGGTTACAAACCTTCTCGATACCGAGCAAAATCCAGTACGGCTGATGCTCTTTCTCCTGATGTTTGGGAGTATTCTGCTGGCTATCGCCTTGCCGGACGCGTTTGGAGACCATGGATTTGCATTTGCGGTCATCTACTGCAGCATACAGATAGGGCGATCGCTTTTCATGCTCTACGCCTATCATCGCGTCGATGCGGCCTCTTTCCTGACGTTCCTGCGGATTACCCTCTGGCTAGTCCTTGCAAGCGCCTTCTGGCTTGTGGGTTCTCAAATGGAGACGACTCCGCGAATTGCATTCTGGAGTACCGCTCTTCTCGTCGAATATCTGGCTCCGGCCCTGCGGTACTATCTTCCTGGCCTGGGGAAATCAGCGCCCGAGACGTTGGACGTTTCTGGCAAGCATATGGCAGAACGTTGTGCGCTGTTCGTAATCATCTGCCTCGGTGAAACGATCCTGACGACCGGCCGCAACGCCGCAGAGCACATGGCGGACGACATGACCTTCGCTGTCTTCTGCAGCGCGTTTTTAAGCACCGGTTTTATGTGGTGGATCTACTTCCATCACGGCCAGGAAAAAGCCGCCAACAAAGCGGAGGCGACGTCGAAACCCGAGACATTGGCGCTCAATCTCTTCACATACGGCCACCTGCCAATTGTTTCTGGCGTCATCCTGACGGCAGTAGGAGAGGACTTCAGCCTGTCCCATGCCAAAGATGAAACCACGATGCAAACCGCTCTGGCGATACTCGGAGGCCCGGCGCTTTTTTTGGCTGGCAACATCTGGATAAAGTTGGCCGCGGCGCACCAGTTCCCGATTTCGCACATTGTCGGGTTCGCGATCCTTGCCCTTGCTGGAGTGCTTTCTGCGCTTGCCGCCAATTATCATCTCCAGTTTCTGGCGACAGCGACCCTCTTTGGCGTTGCCATTTGGGAGTATCTGGCATTGCGTCGTGCTTCGGCTTCGACGGCATAACCGTAGCGCGAAGACGGCCGGCATAGCCGATAATCGAGACTAGGAAGGCGCGCCGGCGTCAGCAACATTAGGGCGCGGATCATTTGTCGCTTCAAGATATATGTGCACGATATTGAAATTAAATGCGCTTTCGCCCTTGCGGCAACCTTCGGGTATCCAGCATATTCGCTCGCCGGTTCCCCGAAAGGGAACAACCGGCGATGGTACCAGTTATCTCCCGGTCACGAGCGGCTGCGCTTGTTGGTGATCGGTCGATGCCCTTCGAAAGCAGTCAGCTCATCCTGCGGAGGATTTGCTATGGACACGCTGGTACGGCATCGGCGGATCATGGTTGCCGGCATTGAGGTCTTCTATCGGGAAGCTGGACGACAAGATGCTCCGGTTATCTTGCTCCCGCACGGATATCCGTGTTCATCCTACGAGTTTCGCAATCTAATGCCACGGCTTTCCGACCGCTGGCACCTGATCGCTCCGGATTTCCCCGGTGCGGGCTACAGCGGGACGCCGGAGGATTTCGACTACAGCTTCGACGGCTACGCAGCCTTTCTGAGCAGCTTCATCGACGCGCTTAAGATCGATCGCTTCGTTCTTTATCTGCACGATTTCGGATCGCCGATCGGAATTCGCATGGCCATTCTACGGCCGGCATCCGTCGTCGGGCTCATCATTCAGAACGGCGACATCCCCTATGAAGATGCCTTGGGCCCCAAATATGCAGACATTGAAAAGACCTGGGCGCTTCCGTTGCCGGAAATGAAACGCACGTTGGCCGAGGCGGTGACCGAGGAGATTTTCCGGGAAGAGTTCCTGAACGACTTGAAGCCTGATCTCGCAGAGGCCATTCCTCCCGACCTATGGAAACTGCATTGGTCGCTCATGACACCAAAGCGGAAGGAAATCGCCGTCAACCTGATCGCAGGTTTGAAGGAGAACCGGTCATGGTTTCCGCAACACCGCAGATATCTGGCGGACCATAAGCCCCCTGCCCTCATCGTCTGGGGACCCAACGACCACTACATGCCGGAGAAATCTGCCCGAGCATATCTCCGCGACTTGCCGGACGCCGAACTTCATTTCATCGATGGCGGGCATTGGCTCCTGGAGACCCACCTGGATCAGGTAGCGCTGCTTATCCGTGATTTTCTCGCGCGGATTCACAATCGGCGGTAACCTGCCGGCCAGCTTCGACAATCGCGCTTTTACGGCGCCGTGCGTTCCAACAAACGCTCAAAGGATGAGAGGCTGCGCGACTGCCCAGACGTCGGCTGGAACAAGCTGTCCACCTGGCAGTTAAACGGCTTGGAGCCACATCGACCTACAATGGACGTTTAAGGTTAGTGATGCAGCTGCATCGACGTATGCCCGACGCGCTGCGTCCGGCATCCTGGACACCCTCGCGATCCAGTATCACCGGCTTGTTCCAAAGCCGGTCAACCTCCAAATCCATCATCCCGAATGCCTCCTTGGTGGTCACCGGCCATCAGACTGCTCTGGGACCGACGACCGCGAACAGGTTGAAGAAATGAAGCTTGGCTATTCCGATCTAGTCCGATCGCCGGCGCGTAGTTCGGCACGGCTGACAATGGTCCTCAGCTCCTCGCTAAGAGCATTTTGGGAGGCGAACGCCATTCCCGGCACGACACCTGGATCTTCCTCGTGGCCTTGGATGACAAGGTCATCGCGAAGGTGTTCCATCAATTTGTGCCAGTAATCCGGATCGCCTGCCGCGATCGTCATAAGCGCGGTCAGGATCTTGCGGTGGGCCATCAGTTGCATTTCAAGCGCTTCCATCGGGAACCTCGCTTTCCGTTCGAGCAGCCTTCAAGATCTTCGTGCAGGCACATCCACGACACGAAACAAAAACAAGCGCAGGGGGCGTTGGTTCCCGGCCGGCGCTGCCTTAAAGCCCAAGGGAACTTAATTGTCGGCCACGCATTGACTAACATTGAAATCCGGCAACCCCGAAAGGCAGCTACAATGCCTTCTATTCCAGTTCTCGACGATCAGACGCGGCCGCTTGAGACGCAGGTGGTCGATCTGATCCCGGCCTTGCGCGCATTTGCGCGAACCTTTGTCAGTTCAAGCTTCGAGGCTGACGATCTCCTGCAGGAAACGCTGTTTCGCGCGTTGCGCGGTATCGATGGTTTTCAACCTGGAACAAATCTCAAATCCTGGCTTTTCACAATCATGCACAACGCGTTTCGCACGCAGTACAAGCTGCGTAAGCGCGAGGCGCCGGGTGCCGTCAACTGCGCCGACCTTCCAATTCCCATTCCGGCCCCGCAGGATTGGTGCGTGTTGAATGGCGAGTTGCGTACCGCCCTCGAGGGGCTAGCACCCGACCACAGGGAAGTACTTGTACTCGTTGCCGGATACGGCCTCAGCTACAAGGAGGCAGCTGATATGTGCGATTGTGCGATCGGCACGATCAAGAGCAGGCTCAGCCGTGCGCGCGACGAACTTGCCTATCGCATGAATGGTGTTCCGCTCGAGTGATCGAGCCTTGCGCCCCGCTGACGACAATCGTTCATAACCGGAGAACAAGATAGATCAAAGCGGCCGCTGCCATTCCCAAAAGCAAAGCAAGCCGTTTTGCAACGCGATCGGCGGCTTCGCGGCGGATTTTGCAAGCCTCACCCCGAGCTGATGACGCGGCGATCTTTCGGTCGGCGGACTCACTTTCCGCCCGATGACCGTCGTACGCTGCGGCAGCGTCGAGCAGAACCAGTCTTCGCCTATACTGCGTCCCATCCTTGCCTTGCCTTTCCACTTGGGAGAGATTGTCCAAAAGGTCGGCGCGTTTTACGACAGCTGCAAGCGCGTTTGACGCAGCGCGGATCGTTAAGGCATCCTTAGTTTCCCCAGTGCGGTGCGTCAGGCTTTCAACGGCGGCCACCACCTCCGGGGAAAAGCCAGAATCGAGCAGTCGCTCCGATGTCCACCCAGGCGCCTTTTCGACAACGTCATGAAGAAAGGCAACACTCTTGGCTTTGTCGCCGTCAACGGCCTCGGCCACCCGTTGGCAGTGGCGGATATAGGGTTCTCCAGCCTTGTCTAATTGGCCCGCGTGCGCGTGAAGGGCGACTTCTCTCGCCCACACACGCTCCTCGGATGCAGAGAGAACGGGAGGGCGCCACGAGGGGCGCTGTTCGGGGACGCCGGCCATCGCTACTGAGTCCGGTTATGTAGCCCATCGGGGCTCGTCACGCTCCGCAAGCCTATCCCGGCAAGGGAAGGGTCCCGTCGCGCTGCGTCAGCCAGCGAAACGATGCCGACAAGCCGCTTGTTGCGGTCAACGAACGGCAGGTGCCGGTTCTGCGCGTCGCCCATGTTGGGCGCAACATCGGACACCTCCTGGTCATCGAAGCAGTATTTGACGTCGGCCGTCATGATCTCGGCCACGCGCGCACGATCGTCACGCCCGTCACCCACACAACGCTCTGCGAAAGCCCGATAGGTTATCATCCCAACCAACCGATCGTTGTCGCCAACGGGAAGAAGGCCGATACGGCTCTCGGCCCCTTCCAGTGCGATGGTGGTATCCTCGGGGCTCGCAACGCACACATCCTTGGTCATAATGTCAGCTACTCGCATGGGTCTACTCCGCCCTCTGGTTCCGTCTGTTCCGCCGCTCGGTCGTGCGAGCGCTCTCTCGTCGGTACGTCACCCTCCGGCCGTCCCTCGTTCGCCCAGATTTCATAGGCACGCCGGCGAATGAGTTCTTCAGGCTTTGACCCACGGCCAACCGGTCAACCGCGTATTTGTTCCAGGTGGGGACTACCGGACCGTTACCGGAACAATCAGAGCCGCGACGTTTCGCTGTGCAACCCGTTGGGCAGTTAAGAAAGAGAGCGGAGGTTTTGATGACTGTTGCTAGTCATAAGATTGGAATTGCATCCGGACGCTGCGAGGTCAATCTGCGCCAGCGGCAGGTCGATCTAGGCGACAATTACAAATATTCGCTCCCGGAAACGGCCATCGCCAAGGTAAGCGGGGGCCGGAGTCGAGGAAACGGGCCGCGAGACTTCGTTCGCCGGGGCATCCAGATCCAGGACGCTGTCAGCGACCGCCTCACCGATGCCACCTAGATCGACGCCTCTGAGATCGAAGTGTCTTTCAACCACGGGGAGGTGTTGATGCAAGCCTTTGTCGAAACGGAATGGGCAAGGCGCCGCGTTGCCAGCGTGTCCGGCGTAACTTTGGTTCAGAACGATCTGCGCATCACCTGGCACGTCCGCGAGGTGTCGGGAGGGCCGGGAGGCGCTCATTGCTATGTAGAACGCAATGCTCAGCAGGTACTGCGGTATATCTGCCCATAGATCAGCCCCTGATGGATTGCCACCATTCTTCTTTCAGCGTCCTCGAGCGAATAGGCCTCGAGCGTCAACGCCCAAAGGCGGTCGTCCATCCAGTACTCCACTCCGTAAAGATACATCGTCCGGCCAAGGCTATCATGTGAGGCACAGTCCGGGTCAGGAGCATCTCGTGTGGCACGTGCGGATTGGAGATCGATAATCACTGGTAAAATCCTCTTTCGACCCGCCTAAAACGATCTGCCGGGGCGACCTGCGCGGCGTTTATCAAGATCAAACCGGCCGGGGGTCTGATGGTTCCGACATTTCCCACGTGCGGCTCTCATATCGCCTAATTGACCGAGCCACTCCTAAGGGTCGCAAGCTCAAGGTGGACCCCGAAGCGTTGCCAAGCAGCTGAAGAGAGGCGTCCTTTGTTTGGTCGAGCTTTAAACGCCGTCCTTCGAGACGGTCACCTAGTATCCAAGATCGATTGCGCCCAGCACCGTCGCCATTACGAAAACGTCCGGCTCGCCTCCTGTAACAACAATCGTTCCGACACTTCCAAGCCCGAGTGTTCTTTCCAACCTCCCCGTGATCCGGGCGAATAGGTGCACTTGTCGAGAATGCGAGCGGGCGGAATCAGGATTTGCACGTTGGGGCGCATATCAAATCGCTTCAGTCGTTCTCGAGGATCATCGCGATGGCTAAATCTGGAAAGCAGACATCGAACAGGTCTTCCAGCATTTATGACGAGAAGCCCTACGCCCCCGCAAAATGCCGGCCAGTTCTAAACTGGAACGGGATCGGGAAACGGGTGGCTCAAAAAGGCAGAGCCTTGCGCTCCGAACCGCCACCGCACGTCGGCAGCCCTCGTGACCCCAATACGAGGGCCTCGGCAGACATCCGTTTCGCCCTCCCCAACAGTGAGATAAAAAGGGGCCGCAAAGAGCGATCGTCCGTCAAGATGGCGGGTCACTCCGAGAGCTTGGCAAAGGCGTCCCGGCCCCGCGCACAAGACGGTTTCCCTGGCTGTCCCGCGCCTGATCCGCATCGTTCCAAGGCCCGTTTGCGGCTCGATCGCTCGGAGCAACACCGCGCTTGCGTTCTCGCAGACGAAGTTGAGGCACCAATGCAAACCGTAGGACCGGTAGACGTAAGCGGTGCCGGCGGGGCCGAACATCGCGTTGTTCCGGGCAGTTTTCCCAACGTAACTATGAGAGGCGGGATCCTCCCGCCCGTAAGCTTCCGTTTCCACGA
This sequence comes from Ensifer sp. Root423, assembly GCF_001426275.1. Taxonomy (NCBI): domain Bacteria; kingdom Pseudomonadati; phylum Pseudomonadota; class Alphaproteobacteria; order Hyphomicrobiales; family Rhizobiaceae; genus Ensifer; species Ensifer sp. Root423. The sequence goes on from NZ_LMEG01000003.1 coordinate 190,451, forward strand.
TCTTGCCGCCGATCCCATTTACTTCCAGAATGACGCCAATCAAAGCCTCCGCGACGGAAACGGCATCGCGCCCAAAAAATGCTGGAGTGATCCTTTCCATTTGGTTGGGGTCGTGTCGCATGTTTACTCGCTAATCTTTTGGACTGCTTCAAGGCGTGGCATTGTCGAAGGCGGCGTTCGGCTGGTGCCAGAACCGTCTCGATACTCGAATACGTAGGCCGTGGGGTCCTCATTGCCGGCCACAGCGGCAGGCGCGACTGCACCCATTGCTTCGGGCATCGGATTCATTCAGCGCCGTAGCGAAATAGGCGGTTTGGACAGCAGCGCCTTGGCATGGGCGATAAGCGGCTTCGTCATCCAGGCCCATTCGATTTGGCCACGTCGGGTGATGGAATCACCGCCTCTTTCCCGTGTGTACCTCACGCACAGGAAACTTCGATGCTAGCGATCTGCACGAAGATCAGCCTGCATTGTCCTAGGGGTCCTAGGAAACAAGCGCCTGCTCTTTCGATCGCTCTTCCCAATGCGCCGACACCGCTTCGATACTCAGGTCCTTTCCCAGTCTGGTCGTAGGAAGAGCACTACTCCGCGTCCTCCGACGGCCGCCCGGCTTCCCCGCGCGGCGCGGTGGATGGAGCAACAATGGTGCCAGTTTGATCATCCCCGGTTTGACTGTTGGGAGGCAGACGCTCATGTTCCGCAATCTCCCTACTTGCTTGCTCCCAATGCCGGCGCTCCTGGCCCTCGGGGCGCCCCTCACGCTCCCAAATCTCGTAAGCGCGTCGCCGGATGAGTTCGTCTTTATCGTTCATGTTCAAGTACCTCCCTGCAGCCGTTGATCACTGAACCGAATACCGTCGCGTTTGTTCCAGCGCAGGCACAAGGTTGCTAGGAATTCACTGGGCACCGCCTCAGACGAGGCGCCCGGGCATCCTTATCCAATATGTTGTCAGGCGACATGTAAAACTGGTCCGGTAGCGACACCTAAAACTGGTCCCCCTTTCAGACCTTAGGAGGGACTAATGGACGTTGAGACAGGTACGANGTTGTCAGGCGACATGTAAAACTGGTCCGGTAGCGACACCTAAAACTGGTCCCCCTTTCAGACCTTAGGAGGGACTAATGGACGTTGAGACAGGTACGAAGATCTCCGCGAGATTGGCGCGGAGAGAAGCGATGCTCGAACCGGACGAGGTGACTGCGATGCTGCGGCTCAAGAAGCTGGGGTGGGGCACGCGGCGGATCGCGGCGGAGCTGGGATGCTCGCGCACGACGGTACAGCGATACATCGAGACGGGTGGCTGGCGCGGGTATCGGCGAGCCCGCCGGGAAACGCAGCTCTCGAAGCATGAAGCGTGGGTCCGTGAGCGGTTCTTTCGCCATGGCGGCAATGCTGATGTCGTGCGGCAGGATCTGGCTCGAGAACTCGGCATTGAGGTCAGTCTGCGCACGGTTGAGCGAGCGGTCGCGGGGTATCGGCAGCAGTTGGCGGCATCGGCTTTAGCGACGATGCGCTTCGAGACACCGCCAGGCCATCAGATACAGATCGATTTTGGCGAGAAGCGAATGGAGATCGGAGGCGAGAAAGTCCGCGTCTACATCTTCGTGGCAACGCTTGGCTATTCGCGTCGCACATACGCGACGGCGTTTCTCCACGACCGTCAGTCTGCCTGGTTCGATGGGATGGAGGCAGCCTTCAGGCATTTTGGCGGTGTCACAAGCGAGGTCCTTCTCGATAATGCTGCGGCATTGGTAACACGGCACGACGCGGTGACCCGCGAGGTCGTGTTCAACGATCGGCTGCATGCCTTCTCCCGCTATTGGGACTTCCGTCCTCGCGCATGTGCACCATACCGGGCTCGTACCAAAGGCAAGTACCGGGCTCGTACCAAAGGCAAGGACGAGCGAGGCGTCGGGTATGTGAAGCACAACGCACTTGCCGGACACAGCTTTGACAGCATGGAAGGCCTTCATGCGCGGCGATCAGGATGAGACGGCGGCGACAATCTGGATGAGACTCTTATGTCGCGGTCGGGATGAAAGTATCATGCTGATTGTCGCGCTATAGCCTTCACCTGCACCTTGCGTGGTGGATGCGCACGGTTGCCGATCTTCGATGCCATGGCACGACAGGCGAACCACCACTTGAGCGCTTTGTYCGCGACGAAGCTATGACGCTACRCCCACTAAATGGCAGGCCACCATTTCGTCAGATCCGAGCACGCCGATTGCGCCGTTGAGGTCGACACCAACGCCTACTCAGTCCCGTGGCGGCTCATCGGCGAGATTGTCGAGGTGACGATCAGCGGTGGCCAGGTCCGCGTATTCCATGCTGGTCAGCTTGTCGCGAGCCACGCCGAGTCACACGGGCGTCATCGTCGCCTGACGGATCCCGCCCATTTTGTCGGCGTCAGCGGCTTCGGCATGCCTGTCAAGCAAGCCGCGCAGGCCGATCCGCCCGCTCCCAAGCTGCCCGAACTTCTTCGCCCACTGTCGGAATATGAGCGGTTGATCGGAGGGCAATGGTGATGGCAGTTGATCACGACACGCTGATCGGCTGGCTGAGCCGGCTGAAGCTCACCGCCATCCGCGACCAGCTCGACAACCTTCTTGACGAAGCCTCGCGCGCGGATCTCACCATTCGCGAGACGCTCGCATTCCTGTGCGAACGCGAGATTGCAAGGAAGGACGAGAGACGCATCATCATGGCGATGAAGATCGCGCATTTCCCGCATGCACGAGATCTCGAGGGATTTGATTTCGAGGCGCAGCCCAGTGTCGATCCGCAACAGATACGAGAACTCGCCACCGCCCGTTGGGTGGCAAATGGTGATGCCTTGCTGCTGCTCGGTCCACCTGGCGTTGGGAAGTCCCATCTCGCGATTGCGCTTGGAAGAGAGGTCATCCGTCAAAACTACACGGTGTTGTTCACAACGGCGCAGGCATTGGTCGCAACGCTCGTGAGAGCACATGGCGAAGGACSCCTGGAAGAACGACTTGGGTTTCTCGCCAAGCCCAAGCTGCTCATCATCGACGAGCTTGGCTATCTTCCACTCGAGCCCAATGCAGCCCACTTATTTTTCCAGCTCGTATCGAGGCGCTACGAGCGGGGTGCAATGCTCGTCACCTCCAACCGCAGTGTCGGAGAATGGGGAACAGTGTTCGGCGACCCCGTCGTGGCAACTGCTATCCTTGATCGGTTGCTGCATCACAGCCACGTCATCACAATCCGTGGCGACAGCTACAGGCTACGAGAAAAGCGCCGTAGCGGGCTTCTACAGAAGTCCACGACGGCAGCCGGTATGGAGAGTAACTAAACACCCTTGGCGGACCAGATTTGCGTGTCGCCTAAGGACCAGTTCACGATGACGCTTGATA
>NZ_LMEG01000004.1:0-2882 GCF_001426275.1 Ensifer sp. Root423
CATGTTCTCGTCAATCAGCGCGATCGGTCCATGCTTCAGTTCGCCGGCGGCATAACCTTCCGCATGGATATAGGAGATCTCCTTGAGCTTGAGCGCCCCCTCCATCGCCAGCGGGAAGCTGGTGCCGCGGCCGAGGTAGAGAACGTCGCGGCACTTCGACAGCTCGCGCGAAAGAAGCTCGATCTTCGGCTGAACGGCGTTCAGCACCTGCCCCATGATGCGCGGCATTTCCGCGAGATAGCGAACCAAGACCTGCTCTTCCTCAGCACTCACCGTGCCGCGGGCGCGACCGGCACCGATCGCGAGCGACGCCAGCACTGCGAGCTGGCAGGTGAAGGCCTTGGTCGAGGCGACACCGATTTCCGGGCCGGCAAGGATCGGAAAGACCGCATCNGCCGATCGCGAGCGACGCCAGCACTGCGAGCTGGCAGGTGAAGGCCTTGGTCGAGGCGACACCGATTTCCGGGCCGGCAAGGATCGGAAAGACCGCATCGGATTCACGCGCGATGGTCGATTCACGCGTGTTGACCACGGCACCGATCTTCAGGCCAAGTTCCTTGCAATAGCGCAGCGACGCCAGCGTATCAGCGGTTTCGCCGGATTGAGAGATGAACAACGCGGCCGCCTCGGAAGGCAGCGGGATCTCGCGGTAGCGGAACTCGGACGCGACRTCGATTTCCACCGGCAGGCGCGCGTAACGCTCAAACCAGTACTTGCCGACGAGGCCWGCGAGATAGGCGGTGCCGCAGGCGGAAATCGCAAGGCTCGGAAYCTYGGCGAAATCGATCGTGCCTGAGAGCGCCTTGATGCGGTTGCCGGCAAAATCGATGTAGTGGCTGAGCGCGTGCGCGATCACCTCCGGCTGCTCRTAGATCTCCTTYTCCATGAAGTGCCGGTGGTTGCCCTTGTCGATCATGTAGGCGGCGGCCGTAGACAGCTGCTTCGGCCGGTCGACGACGTTRCCGTCGAGRTCGAAGATATGCACGCCGTTCGCCCCGATCACCGCCCAGTCGCCATCGATCAGATAGGTGATCTCGTTGGTGAAGGGCGCAAGCGCGATCGCGTCGGAGCCGAGGAACATTTCGCCGCGGCCGTGACCGATCGCAAGCGGCGGGCCGTTACGCGCCGCCATGATCGTCGAAGGATCGTCCTGGAAGAGCACCGCCAGYGCATAGGCACCGGTGACGCGCTTCAGCATCGCGTGCATGGCTTCGCGCCGGCCGAGGCCYTCGCGRCGGAACTTGGAGAGCAGATGGGCCACRACCTCGGTGTCGGTGTCSGTCTCGAACTTTGCGCCACTGGCGATCAGTTCGTCCTTCAGCTCGGCGAAGTTCTCAATGATGCCGTTGTGGACGACGGCGACCCCGTCGGTGAAATGCGGGTGGGCGTTGCGTTCGGTCGGCGCGCCATGGGTTGCCCAGCGCGTGTGGGCAATGCCGATCGTGCCGGCGAGCGGCTCTTCGCGCAGCCTGATCTCCAGATTGACGAGCTTGCCCTCGGCGCGCCGSCGCTCCAGCTTGCCGCCAATGACGGTGGCGACACCGGCGGAATCATARCCGCGGTATTCCAAGCGCTTCAGCGCATCGACCAGTCGTTCCGATACCGGCTGGTTGCCAACGATGCCTACAATACCGCACATAGTCGTCTCCGAATTCGTCCCCGCGCCGCGATCGGCGCCCCTGTTCAACGAGGGCGGAAATGCCGCCCGGCGCGCTGTCTTGGTAAAGCATTTGCAGGTCGAGGCAATCCGCCCCGATTTCACTTTCGATTTCAATGTTTAACGCCGCATGTTCCCGCGNCATAGTCGTCTCCGAATTCGTCCCCGCGCCGCGATCGGCGCCCCTGTTCAACGAGGGCGGAAATGCCGCCCGGCGCGCTGTCTTGGTAAAGCATTTGCCGGTCGAGGCAATCCGCCCCGATTTCACTTTCGATTTCAATGTTTAACGCCGCATGTTCCCGCGAATCCTAGCGGAATCAAGCGACATGCAGCAAATCCGAGGCGAACCCGCGGACACGCGGGCACCGCGGGCCTAACCGGYAGCCTTCGCCGCCTTCTTGGCCGCCTTCACCGCCTCGTACCGCTCGCGCAGCAGCCGCGCCCGGCCGGGCTTGATCTCCTGGCGCGCGCGGCCAAAGGCGACGGCGTCGGCCGGCACATCCTCGGTGATGACGCTGCCGGAGGCGACCAGGGCGCCGTYRCCGATCGTCACCGGCGCAACCAGAGACGAGTTCGAGCCGATAAAGGCATTTTCGCCGATCCGCGTCTCGTGCTTGTTCACACCGTCGTAATTGCAGGTGATCGTGCCGGCGCCGATGTTGGTGCCTGCGCCGACGAAGGCATCGCCGATATAGGTCAGGTGATTGACCTTGGCGCCGGCGCCGATCTCAGCCTTCTTGACCTCGCAGAAATTGCCGACCTTGGAGTTTTCGCCGAGATCGGCACCCGGGCGNGTCAGGTGATTGACCTTGGCGCCGGCGCCGATCTCAGCCTTCTTGACCTCGCAGAAATTGCCGACCTTGGAGTTTTCGCCGAGATCGGCACCCGGGCGCAGGCGTGCGTACGGACCGACCGTCGCGCCGGCGCGCACCGTCGCACCCTCGACATGCGAGAAGGCATGAATGATCGCGCCGCTCTCGACGCGCACGCCCGGGCCGAAGACAACATTCGGCTCGACCAGGACATCCTGCTCCAGCGCGGTATCCCAGGCGAGAAACACGGTTTCCGGCGCGATCATCGATACGCCCGACAACATCAGCTCGTGGCGGCGGCGCTGCTGCCAAAGCCGCTCGATGAAGGCGAGCTCGGCGCGCGTGTTGCAGCCAGTCAGTTCTTCTTCGGGGGCCTCGACGGCAATCGCCTGCCCACCGATCTCGCGSACGAT
>NZ_LMEG01000004.1:2993-184888 GCF_001426275.1 Ensifer sp. Root423
GACGATCAGGCGGCCGTAGCCCGACGGGTCTGCCGCCTCGAAGCCGATCACCACCACATCGTTGCCGGCCGCAAGTCCCTCGCGAGCGGCCCGAAGTGGTTCAGGCTGGATCAGCGGCGTRTCGCCAAAAACGACGAGAATGTCGTCGAAACCCTTTGCGATGGCGTCGCGGGCAGCAAGCACCGCATGGCCGGTGCCGAGCCGTTCCTTCTGCAGATAGGACGAAACCGACACGCCGCCGATGTCGGCGGCAGCCGAGACCGCGTCGGCGTCGCGGCCGACGACGAGAGCGATATCCGAGATGGAAGCGTTTGAGAGCGCCTCGACGACGTGGGCGATCATCGGCCGGCCCGCCACCGGATGCAGCACCTTCGACATGGACGATTTCATCCGCGTGCTTTCACCCGCAGCCAAAACGATGGCCAGGCACGTCCGTTCCATATATCTCTCCTTGGTCTCTTCCAGGCTCACGCCCACTGCACAATTCCTTAGATCGGAATCGGCTCAAGTACAAAATCGCCTTYCGATTCGGCGCGGTGCTAGCAGCAACATATTGCGAGAAGCATAATTCTCACAGTTCCCTTTATGCCTCAGGGCNAGGCACGTCCGTTCCATATATCTCTCCTTGGTCTCTTCCAGGCTCACGCCCACTGCACAATTCCTTAGATCGGAATCGGCTCAAGTACAAAATCGCCTTCCGATTCGGCGCGGTGCTAGCAGCAACATATTGCGAGAAGCATAATTCTCACGGTTCCCTTTATGCCTCAGGGCCGGCCATCTCCCGAGATGCCCTCCCTTTCCCAAACACACTTTCATCGAGGGCATGCACCTGGAGGTTTGATTTGAAAGGACACCCGCAGACAACAGAAATCGTTGCTGATGGGCGCCCTCTGAGGCCCGGCGAGGGCATCGCGCCCGATTCTTCTACTGAGAGTAGGCGTCCCACCTCACGATCTGCAAACTAGAACTCGTGGAGCGTTGACAATGACGGAAGTTTCGTCCATCGCAATTCCAGATACCACTACGATTCCGCTTATCGCGCCTTGTGCGTTAGTAACTCCATGCATTTACGATAGACAAGTCTCTGATCTAAAAACCGACGACGGTGACACTCGAACGCATGAGTGTCAGCTTGAGCGAAAAACGATGAACAGACCAATGAACTATATCAACAAGATCAATCCCTTTTCACAATTAAGAAATAAGGCCCGCCTCATCGCCGAAAGCCACATTTTTTGGACATTTGAAGGCGTTGGCAAGGACAAACCGAGTGACGCGCGCATCGTTCTTGCGCGGCGCTACCTGAAAACCGAAGGGCGTGAGCCTTGGCGAAGCATTTTTTTTGATCGGGAATATTACATTAAGCAATTACGGCAATCGAACAGGAGAGTTCCTAGAAATTGCCTCTACCATTACATTACGAAAGGTTGGCGGATCGGCCTTAAGCCGTTCGAACACTTTGACGTCGCATTCTACCTGAGTGAAGGTCACAAAAAAAACATCGACATTCAAGAAGAACCCTTTCAGCACTATCAGCTGATCGGCTTCAAAGAGAACCTGTCGCCGTGGAAATTCTTCGATAACGACTGGTACAGGCGCCAGTACCGCTCAGATGATGCTCGAATGACGCCGTTCGAGCACTTCATGGAGATTGGAAACTTCGGAAAATATGATCCTTCTCCCTTTCTTTCGGTCGCACGCATCGAAAGCGAAACACGACAGCCTGTATCCACATCAACCGATGCGGCACAAATTTATCTATCTCGATCGAAGACAGATCACCCGGTCCGTCCACACCCGTTTTTTGACGACTATTTTTACCTTTCACAATATCCTGATGTGCGAAAGAGTAGTCTATCAGCTCTAGAACATTACACAGCCTTTGGCGTCGGTGAAGGGCGTGAGGCAATTCACCTACGCGAAAACAAGGCTGACCTCAACTCACCCCTCGACCTGAGACAGTTTGAATACTTAACTTGGGGCAACTTCTTTCAGGTAAAGAATTTTTTCTATTACTCCGGTGTTCTTGATAAAATTACTCAACTTGAAAAACAAAAGTTAGTAACTCGCCCTCCGCTGGCGATCATTACTACGTTCAATGACGCCGACTGCATCCGAGCAATTCTGGAAGCAAATCTGCGCGAGGGCCTACACGTATGGGTTATCGACAATTGGTCAACCGACGGGACTTGGGACTTACTGAACGAACTACGCGCCGCCCACCCAGCAAAAATAGAGTCTATTGAACGCTATCCAAGCGCGGGTGCCAGTGATCATTACGATTGGAGTGGGATGCTAATGCGCAAGGAGGAAATTGCGCTTCAGTTCCCTAGCCGATGGATCCTACATCAGGACAGTGACGAAATCACCGTTTCGCCCGTTTCGAACCTGACGTGCGCAGAATGCCTATTTCGCATAGGAACGCTCGGTTACAATACCGTCAATATGAGGATGTTCGACTTCAGACCGACAGACTCAAGTGAAGCGGATGGCTCGATTGAAGACCATCTTGATTATTTCGAATTTTCGAACAAACCCGGTTATAGTCGACAGATAAAAGCCTGGGTGCAACCCACAACGAGAGTCGACCTCGCCAGCGGTGGCGGGCACAAAGTGCACTTCGAAGAATCAAAAATTTTTCCGCTGAGGCTGCCAAGGAAACACTACGCAATACGATCGGCCAGCCACGGGAGACGAAAAGTTTTTGCAGAGAGAAAGCCACGTTTTCTGAAAGAAAGAACAGAAAAAGGCTGGCACACGCACTATGACGATAGCAATGACGATGCGGAGTTTATCTGGAAGAGAGACGAACTAAACCGTTACTCAATCAACGGACATTTGGCGAACTGGTTTGAAATGCTGTACAATGAGGATCTTTAAACCGCTATGAGCTCGAAATTAAACTCGACTAAGCGCGTCATATGCATTGGGCATGCACCGTATTTTGGCCTCCACATGCCAACCGGAGATGAACGAACCGAAGTTGAAATCGTGGATTTCTATCACGGTGACGATTCTGCAGTATTCAATTGCATCGAGCGTTTTAAACCGGATGCAATGTTAGCATTTCGCCCGGAACTTATTCCGCCAAGTGTCCTGTTATCTTTCAGCGGTCCGAAGATAGGGTTCTCGAGCGAAATATTCCCCAAGATCATCGAGAACAGAATAATTGGAGATAAAACGCATTACGATAAACAGAGCTTTTTTCTCGGAACAACCACGAGATATTTTGACTATATGTTTCACTATGACGTCGCCTCCAAATCGTATTTGGAGGGTATAGGCGTTTTTATGAGCGACTTTCCTCCTTATCCTCTTTCCGATCAGCTTTTTGTTGAGGAAAGTGCCGTAAGGGATATTGATATCTTGTTCATTGGGCGCATTTCTGAGCGCCGCGCAAGATTGTTGGATCGCATTAAAAAGCTCCGCTGCCGTGCCGTGGTGATTGATCACGGCCTTTATGGTCGAGACATTATCAACTTACTCAAGCGGTCCAAGGTTGTGCTTAACCTCCACGCAGAAGACCATATATCGTTCGAACCTCGTGTTCTAATCGGTGCCGCAGCCGGGGCCCAAGTAGTTACAGAAGCAATTCACACACCGACTTGGCTGGTAGATGATCCCTTTTTGCGGATCGACGCTAAGCAAGATGAATGGGTTGAAGCGACCATGGAATGCGTGGCATCGTTCTCACACCACCTACAATCAGAACGTCGGCGCCGTTTTGCGGCTGATCTTGCCCAAAAATGCTCAGCTAATAAGTTCCTTAACGGATACCTCGATCAAATTGCTGACGGAAGTTTGCCGAAATTCCGAGTCGCCACTGTTGGCGACGAAGCTGGTCAGAATAGGTAATCCAACGAACAAGTGAAAACCAGCAGACACTATCAATGCGATTCGTTTCGAGAGTTGGTCGCGCGCCAAGTTCGATACGTTGCAAGGCGGCATCTGCAAAAGCGAACATTATTTCGCAGCGTAATTTATTGGGGCAGACAGGAAGCGTGGTACGCCGTGGGTCTCGCTCCAACGGACTTTAGGAGTGGGAAATACTTATGAACCTGGCAAACCCGGCTATAGAAGCGGTACAGAGCAAAAGTGCTCCGCAGTTGGTCTCCTTTTGGCAAGGCCCGCTCGACGGCATAACATATGGTTGCTTAGCGACTTTTCCCTACAACGGTGCCCACCTCAGGCTTTACGCTTACGAGGAAATCGCGGTTCCTCCTGGAGTAGAACTTGCTGACGCACGTGAAATTTGCGCAGATGTGTCGTTGGTCAGGCGTTACATAGCGGATGGTAAGGTCGAGTTCTCGAAGTTCTCGAACCTCTTTCGTTACTTGCTGATAGAAAAGACAGGAAATTGTTGGGTCGATTGCGATTTCGTGTGTTTGGCCCACCCAAATTTTCATACCGAGCCCATGGTTTTCGGGTATCAGTTGCCGCATGAACACCCGGGGGCAATCAACGGCGCCGTGTTGAGGCTACCCTCAGAGCATGTCGTGCTGCAGCAATTGATCGAACACGCTCGTGGAGTCGTGGATTTAGATCAAAACTGGGGGATGATTGGTCCGCGGTTGATCACCCCTAAGCTTCGCGAAGCTGGCCTGGCGGAACTGGCTCGACCGTCAGCCGAGTTTTATCCTATCGAAGCGGATGAATTCTGGAAGCCCGTACTCCCGGAATTCCATGATACAGTCACCGCAGCTGTGAAAACTTCAAAGCTGCTCCACCTTTGGCACCATATGTTTGAACTAGCTGGCTACGACAAGGAACTTGCGCCTCCGAAGGGCTCATACCTGCATAGTTGGCTAGAGAGAGTTGGGGCGATTGACCGGTTTAAAGGTGTGTACGGTTCCGAGGAAATGAGCGAGCAACTAAAAAGTTGGATGCCCTCGTCACTGCAAACAGCTGGCTAGGATGAGGCGCCTCTTCCTTGCGCGGACTGCAAGCTCTGAGCAATCATAAGCATCGAGACTGGATCATCGTGCACCACCAGTGACGATGCCCTCTACTAAGGACAAACCAGCGGTTCAGCGGCTCCGGCAAAACGACGCCCAGCTTGCAATGGCAATTTAGGCGGGCTAAGCCCCTCTGCGAGGCGACATCAGCAGCCGCGCAATTCAGCCGGGGCTGCGACGTCAACGGCGATGTACAGAGTTTACGAACCCGCGCCATTAGGCGCCAAATTCAAAGATAGAGCGCACAACAAGATGTCTGCATTTGAGCGTAAAAGCATTATTTTGGCCTGCCCTCTTTACAGGCGCGCAGACTTGTTAGGTCCTCTCATCGCATCGATTGAAGCAATAACATCTGAACTTAATGAGCTTTCGGCCAAAGTGCTGTTTATTGTCGACTCTCCAGACGATCACGAACTCCTAGATGCACTGGAACGTCATGTATCCTCGTTGGCGCGTATTGCAGACGTTCAAGTACACATAAACGATAGAAATATCGGCTTTCTAAAGTCAGCGAACATTGCAATTAAGTGCGCTATCCAGGACCGGCACGATCTTATATTGCTCAACTCGGACGTTGAACTCTTTCCCGGCGCAGTTAGGGAGATGAAAGAAGTCGCTTACAGCGATCATATGATAGGTTTCGTAAGTCCTCGGTCAAACAATGCGACGATCTGCAGCCTTCCCGTCGCAGAGGCTTTTCGCCATATGGGCCCAAAGGAGTCTTATGCCAACTACACACAACTGAAGGGTCGTTTGACCCAACTTAGTTATGTACCCGTGGCTGTAGGTTTTTGTCTGTATATAAAACACTCGGTCCTCTCCGAATTCGGAGGATTCGATGAGGTTTATGGTCTCGGATACAACGAGGAGAACGATCTTATACTCCGCGCGAACCGGTCCGGGTATAGGGCCGCGATAGCGAACCATGCGTTTGTATATCATGTCGGTGAGAGTTCTTTTTCGCTGCTGAACAGCGGAAGGTCGCCTCGCGAAGCCAGGAACTCATCAATTTTCAACGATCGGTATCCCGAGTACAAGAGGAGCATTTCCCGCTACATGCTATCTGCTGACCATGTCGCAACGGCATTGTTGGATGGGCTTATACCAAACGAATCGGGGAAACTTCACGTCGGCTTTGATATGCGCTCTTTTGGATGCTATCACAATGGCACGTTTGAAGCGGCGTTCAAAATTCTGGAGTCTTTTTCCCGAAGGAATACTCAATTCGCGCTTCATATCATTTCGAAAAAGGAAGTTTACAATTTCCACGATTTCGATCGTCTGGCCGATGTTAAATGGTGCGACATTGATGATCAACGTCCCTTAGCAGCCATTGTTCGCATCGGCCAACCTTTCAAACACCGTGACATTCATTGGCTTCGCCGCCGGGCTCCAATTAGCCTCGTGTTCATGCTTGATACCATCGCTCTGGACGCAACATACCTCGACGAACATGGTCTGCAGCACATCTGGGATTTAACACTTCGCAGCTGTGATGCAGTCTTTTACAACAGTCGTTATACTGCAAACCAGTTTGATTCCAGATTTGACATCCCCTCCACAACGAAGCAAATTGTTGCACTGCACTCTACTTCAGCGCGAGAATACGTCGGTTCAAATGAAAATATCTCTTCTACTGCTCCCGAAGAGGATTATGTTCTTCTAGTCGGAAATGAATTTCATCACAAATTTGTGCGCGAAACGATAACTTCTCTGCTTGAGGGTACTAAACAGCGCTTTGTTGTGATGGGAATTGATGGAAACGACTCTCCGGTTTGCCGATATTTAAAATCGGGAAAATTGACAGGCAAACAGGTAGACGAGCTTTACGCCGGCGCTAAAGCCATTGTTTTTCCGTCCCACTATGAAGGGTTTGGATTTCCCATTCTAAATGCGCTTGCTGCCAGGAGACCAATCCTTGCCCGTAAGATGCCAGTCTACGAAGAAATCAAAGCGCATAGTGCATCGTCCTCGAATGTCCATCTCTATTCTGACACAAATGAACTCATCTCAATACTTCAAGAGCCTCCAAGTTGGTCTGACGCAATCAACGACGCTGTTGAAATAACGTGGAATCATACCTCAGACTTGCTCGCCAGCACGTTACAAGAGCTCGTTCAAACGCAAACGCACCGGGAGTTGAGGGCAAAACTATCATTGTTTGAAACTTGCGGTACTCCCGCTGACACCGACCGAGGCTTCCTTCGGGCGCTTGGCAAAATGACTTGTACAATCGGTCAAAAACTACGCCGCCGCAGTCGCCGGCTGCTTTCACCCATATTTAACGACGCGGCAGCAGTGCAGGCGTCCCCCTTTTTCGATCAGACGTACTACAGGGAAACATACAGCGACATGTTGTCCGTACAACACGGTCACGCCCGGCACTTTTGCCGTTATGGTTGGCGCGAAGGACGAAATCCAGGTCCCCTGTTTGACGTTGAATGGTATATCGAACAAAATACTGACGTAAAACGGCTGGATACAAATCCGCTAATGCACTATCTCCAACATGGCTTCTTTGAAGGAAGACCGATAAAATTCGTTGATTCTGGCCACTCAGTGGTCTTGGGGCAGCAGTAACGCCTTCTCGACTGGTAGATTTATCCTTATGCTTGAGATACTGGAGCAACATCACGGTTGCAATGAAATCCACATAGCGGAGGATTTCAAACAAAATGGTACCGGCCGCATTTGGATCGGCGGAGTTGGGAATTTGGTGAGGGTGGACTCACCAAAGTATTGTGGCAATATATACTTGGAGGTTATGGGCGGGGCAAACGTTGAAATCGGAGCTCATTGCGTCTTTCATGGACAATCCATCCACATCCTAGCGCCGGGACATCTGCGCATCGGCTTAGGGTGCGGATTTAATGGGCACTCAATCATTCAGATGCATGAAGCGGCTGTAATTGATATCGGCAAGAACTGCTTGTTTGGAGGCGATACTATGGTATCTACCAGCCACGTACACAAGATACTCGATCGCGAAACTGGGGAGCGTCTCAATCCGCCCGGTGACGTCCATATTGGTGAGCATGTTTGGGTTTCAGCGGGTGCCAGCGTATGGTGTGGCGCACGTATCGGTGCTGACTCAATTGTGGGCAAAGGGACCTACGTGTCGAGATCCTTTCCGCCAAACTCATTGATTGCAGGCAACCCCGCTCGCGTTATCCGAGAGGGAGTTACCTGGGAGTTCTAGTAATTAAGCAACTCATTTTGGCCACGTTCGCCGAGCAAATCGTTGCCAGAAAGGTTGCCTCGGAGCTTTGAATGCTAGCGTCTGATGTCCGTGTTCGCGTTGATGTAATTGCCGCATTGATCTTGCGTGACATGCGAACACGCTTCGGGAGATCACATTTAGGGTACATAGTCGCCATACTATGGCCACTAACTCATCTCGCTTCCATCGTCGTATTCGCCGCTTTCATCAATCGGGTCTTACCGATGGGTACGGATCCCGCGGTATTTGTCACTACCGGCGCCTTGCCATATATCCTCTGCCTTTACCCGGCTAGATTGATCGCAATATCGGTATCGATGAGTAAACCTCTGTTCCTTTTTCCTGTGGTGCAGGTATTCGATGTTATAGTTGCGCGGATTGTTATCGAGTTTGTTACCGCATTTTTGGTAATCATAATATTTTCCTCGATCTTGGCGGCCGCCGGTGTTGACTTGATCCCAACCGACCTATCCACCGTCACTGCCGCTATTCTGGCCACAATCTATCTTTCGATATCAATGGGGTATTTGAGTACAATTCTCGTTGCAATTTTTCCCTTTTGGCAAATCGGCTTCGTGATACTTATGGTGCTACTTTATGCTACCGCCGGAGTGTTCATAGTTCCCTCAAGCTTGCCGCAATACTTGAGAGATTGGATGTGGTTCAACCCATTGGTTCATTGCGTCGAGTGGATGCGCGCGGCGTATTACGAAGGCTATGGCGATGATATGTTGTCGCGTAGCTACCTGATTTGGGTTTCGAATACGTGCCTGCTGCTCGGCCTTCTTGGGGAGAGATTTATGCGGGGAAAGCTGTTGTCATCATGATCCAGCTGGACAATGTGCTAAAATTCTATCGAACCAAGGGGCAGAAAAAAGTCATCTTGAACCATGTTTCGTTAAAATTCAGTGCCGGAACTTCATATGCAATCCTGGGCATTAATGGTGCGGGTAAGAGCACGACGATGCGGCTTCTAGCAGGAACAGAGTTGCCAAATTCCGGCCGTATCAGGCGCTCGACGCGAGTTTCTTGGCCGCTTGGATTCGGCGCAGGATTGCATGGAGCCATGACGGGTCGTGAAAATGTTCAGTTTGTGGCACGCCTTTACGGTCAAGATCCCAAGAAAGCAGTCGATTTCGTCGAGGACTTTGCAGAAGTTGGGGCTTATATCGACGAACCCTACAAGACATATTCCTCGGGCATGGCCGCACGCTTGGCTTTTGGCCTCTCGATGGCAGTCGATTTCGACTGCTATCTTATCGATGAGGTAACAGCGGTGGGTGACGCGAGGTTTGCCGCCAGGTGCCACGAGGAGTTCGCGAAGCGCCGCGATCGTGCCGATGTAATAATGATCTCTCATTCGATGGAGACCGTTCGGGAGTATTGCAAGCGGGCCGTGGTACTTGCACACGGGCTCGCCTACGAATTCACCGATGTCGACGACGCAATCGAACTCTACAAGAAATTGAACCGATAATGGAAATGGAGAAGATCACAACGGATCGCGGTCTCGTTGGGGAGGCATCCGAGGTTGCAATTGCCTACGCTGAGCTCGTATCGAAGGAGCTTCGGCGGGTTGCACGGAAAGCACGGTTTTCGCGCCCTGTAGTGAGTGGCGGCTTCCGCGTCCGACGTTCCGACAAGATATTTCGATACTATCTAGTCGCATTGTTCATCGTCTTGGTTGCATTGCCGACCGTCGCCGCTGGAGCTTATTTTGCGTTCTTTTCTGCTGATCAATTTACTGCCGAAGCCCGATTCTCAGTTGCGTCAGGCGAAACATCAGCTTTGGATGCACTGGCCGGCATGTCCTCATTCATCCAGACCGGGCAGGCAAAGAACACCATTATTGTGTCGGAATATATTGAAAGTCGCCCAATGATTGATACTCTGGACAAAAAGCTAAATTTGAGACGCATATTTAGTCCGAACAACGGCGATTTTGTCGCGCGACTTAGTGAAACTGCCAGTGCCGAGAAGTTTTTAAAGTATTGGAAGAATCAAGTATCAATCACCGTAAACAGAACGTCCGGCCTAGCTAGCTTGTCGGTTAGCACCTTTTCTCCACAAGACAGTCTACGCATTATACAAGAAATTCTTCAGATTTCTGAAAACATTGTCAACGAACTCACTCAGAAAAGTGACATAGATGCTTACAGCCTAAGCAAATCGGAGCTTGGGAAGGCAAAGGCAGAGTTGGAAAACGCAACATCGAGGCTCCGGGACGCCCGAAATAACGCCGGGGTGTTAGACGTGAAGCTATCTGCCGAAGTGGCATCGCGGCTAATCTCACAGCTACGATTAGAACTCGCTAACGTGGAGGTTCAAATCTCATCGCTCCGCGCCAGCAACGCGGCGAGCGCACCGCAAATTGCGCCGCTCGAAAACCAAGCAGCGTCGATCAGACAGCAGATCACCGCATACCAAGATTCGATCGCATCCGCGCCGACTAGAGATTCAAACTCCTTGGCAACAAGGGCAACAGAAATCCAAGAGCGAGAGGTTGAGGCCGAGATTGCCCGCTCCATGTATGCTGACGCGGTCTTGGAGTACGAGCGCGCAAGAATAGCGTTGGAAAAAAAGCGCTCGTACCTTTTGACCTATGTTACCCCTCGTCTGCCGGAAGAAGCCTTGTATCCACGTCGGATCCTCTTTACCGCGATAGTATCGTTAGTTGGCTCCTTATTTTGGTGCATCTTTGGCGGGCTCGGCTGGATGATCCGCGATCATATGGCTTCCTAACGAAAGAGTTGCTCGTGTACTTCAACATCGACGCAGATACCGGCCTGACGGTGACGGGATGGCTTGTGATGGAAAACGTCACTTTGACCCCCGAATTCTTGGTGACATTCCCTGATCGCGAACCGGTTTCGCTCAGAGCGAATGTGTTCAGATCCGACTTGGTTCATCACGGCATACACGCAACGGGGATGGCAGGCTTTCAGTTCGATGCGCACATAATACCGGACATCGAGATGGCGGATTTCACGATCTGTGAGGCAAGCACGGGACACCCAATTTATCGCCGCCGAGACCCAAAGAAGCATTTTGCTAAAAAAGTTATGTTTCTCGAAGTGGCGGCCGTGCCTCAGATCGGCATGCTCAGAAACCTAATGGCAAATTTTGCGTTAAGATATCCATTCTTAGAGCGACAGACTCTCGACACAATTAATGCGACTATTACGCATAATTTCTCCGACTCGATATTCGTTTATGGACATCTCAATTGGCTTAGACATGGCGGCTATGCGAGAGAGCGCGACTTTACTACAATCGCGTTGCTACGGGATCCATACGAAGAATTGGCTGAACGGTTATTGCTTATACAAAACTTAAGTCGCCAAAATCATTCGAGTTCCCGACTACGCGATCAGCTGAATAGGTTCGGTGAACTTGCCGCGGCAGTCTCCGAGATGGATCTTCAGAGCCCAAAATCAATCCTCTCAGGCTTCCGACGACTCAATCCTATTCAACGCAGAATTCTACGTTCGCCCATGACCGCCGCGTTAGGATGCGCACCTGAGGAAGAAGTGAATCGGCGACATGTCAGCGTCGCTCTCGACAACCTTGCTGACATCAGCGTTGTCGGCTCACGTAGGCTATTTCCAACTTTTTCCAGGATTGTTGCGGGTTATCTCGGTGTAGCAGGCTTTGAGGAGGTCGGTCTCGACACTCTGCCGGGCACTCTCCAGCTTGCTAAAGACCTGTCGGACGTCGGCCTTGTTGGGGATTTACTTGACGAGGACATTGCGCTTTACAACTTCGTCAACGAAGCTTTAATTGAAACCAACAATGCCTATGAAAACCATGTCACCCGCAATTGAGTCGGAGTCGGCGAAAGTGCACGACTTGCATGGGAAAGCGCCAGTCGAAAAGTCGAAGAAGTTGCTCTCAACTCATCGGCTCCATAGTGTGTTAGTTCGAGCGCGTGCTGAGGCGGGTCGTATCGTCTCACGCAGCGGCGCCCCGCCAACTCTCATCAAAACCCAGCCGGAACAAGGTGGCAGGGGATCAGGTGGTCGGCTCGTTGGAAGCTTTAGCCTGTTCGTTCTTCTTCCGACGCTACTGGCTTTTATCTATTACGCTCTGTTCGCGTCCCCGGTGTATGTAGCAGAGGTGAAGCTCACGGTACGTGAAGCCTCGCGTACCGATAGCCGTTCTGTGGCTCAATCAATCTTGGGCAGCATCCGCCTTGGCTCGGCGTCGCAAGGCACGGGACAGGATACTATGATGGTGCTTGATTATCTTAAAAGCCGCGCGGCGATACATGACGTTGGTGGGGTGTCGATGTTAGAGCGTTGGTACGGGAACAAGGATGTTGATTGGCTGTCTCGGCTGCAATCGCATGCGAACCTGGAAGAGAGCTGGGACTACTGGAAGCAGCGCGTCACGGCATCTGTAGATACGGTTTCAAACATCTTGACCATGCGCGTGCGCGCGTATAGCCCGGAGGACTCTCTAGAAATATCACGCCGAATAGTTAGCAGCAGTGAGAAATTGGTCAACGATATCTCAGTCCGACGTCGCGCCGACGCCCTAACCCGCGCCGCATCGGAAGTTGAAAAGGCGGGAGCCGATTTAGCCGATGTGCGCGCGCTCATGCTCGATTTTCAAAAGCGTACCGGTAGCCTCGATCCACTGGAAACGGCGAAAGTAATCATCTCAAGTATCTCTGCACTAACCTCGGAAAAGATAGCGATTGAAACCAGGCTGGCCACTGCAACTAGTACGGGGGTGGGAGCACGCCCTGGGGCTAAGTATGATCAGGCGCGGCTTGCCGCAGTGGACGAACAACTCCGGCAGATGAATGACCGATTAACCGGAACCGAAATGTATTCGGTTTCCGCTCAACTGCGCGAATACGAACTTATCAAACTGAAAGAAGAATTTGCCGAGAAAATCTATACACTTTCAAGATCAAGCTACGAAGATGCCCGGCGGGAGATCGAAAAGAAACAGTTGTATGTCGCCCTTATCGTCCCAGGCGTGTTGCCCGAGTCAGCTTTGTACCCTCGAGTGCTAATCGATAGTAGTCTGGTTTCATTGGGGTGTCTCATTATTTGGGCAATCGTGAGCTTGATTCTGGCTACTCTGAGAGACAGCATGATATAGCAAGCCTTCGACCCTAAAGATGAATACGCGGTCCCCGGCCGCGGCTGGAAGATGTCTTTCAATCATATCGCCAAGCATTACGTAGCCTCAAATTGTGGCTAAAGAGGTCCGGTCTCTCATGTAGCGCGCGGGATGGGAACGGCCTCAACAGCCACTCTAATTTATCCTGAGGTACTAAAGGTTTTACATTGCCCAGCGATAAGCCTAAACCAAAAATGAAAGGGCTAGCATGAAACTGCTCGACCTGTTGCGACATTCCCGTCCACGTGAAAGAAGTGCTACTTCGTCGCAACTAACTAATTCGGCTATCGCCCCCGACCACTCCCCTCGCATCGTCGATGTATGCGAGTGCGATGAGGCCACTAGGCTTGCGAACCTGTACGGCTCCGATAAGGGTAACTCTCATCTCGGGAAACATTTTTATACCCGCGTCTATTCAGAATATTTCGAGCCTATCCGTCATCAACAACTCAAGGTGCTCGAAGTCGGTCTACTTCATATAAGTGATTCAGGATGGGACGACCCAAGTAAGAGGGATATTGGCCAGGCGATTGGTCGACGAGCGCCGTCGCTGGAAATGTGGTCTCAATACTTCCCAAACTCTCAGATTGTCGGATTCGACATCAATGAATTCCAGGACTTGCATATCGACCGTTGCACTGTGGTCCGGGGCGACATGGGAAATCGAAACGACTTGATGAAGCTCGCTGACTTTGGACCTTTCGATGTAATCGTGGAGGACGCGAGTCATGCTTCGCATCACCAACAGATCGCCCTTGGGTATTTGTTTTCTCACTTAGTGCGAGGCGGTACCTATTGGATTGAAGACTTGAACTATCAGCCGCCGAGCCTTGAAGTTCCCGGTGCCATCAAAACCAAGGACCTTTTGGTGGATCTTGAACAGGGTAGGCCTCTTTTCTCCGAATATATTCTTGCGGACGAAGCGCTGAACCTCGAAGCGACGGTCGCGTCGGTCGAATTCTACGATAGCCTCGAAACTGGCGCGCGACGCAACCGCGACAATCTTGCGGTTTTAACGAAGAAGTAGGCATCGAAGATCGCAGATCGGTAAGCCCGATGGCTTGCTATCAGCAGACGGGGGTCTATGCACCGCTTACTTAGCACGGCGACGGCTGCGCCGACCTCCATCACGAGCGTGCCGCATAGGAGAACGTGGACAGAAGGTGCCTTGCTCCTGGCTGATGCTCCCCGGACTACAACTGCGCCCCTAGGTTAGGGGCAACCGGCAGGTTGATGCCACCGGTCGTAACGACAGGCGTCTTTGAGACCGCGTTGATGAACTTTCGAATTCTGGAGTTCATCATCTGAAATCGTTATATCAATGGCCTGCCTTGTAGGCGGTTTCAATCTTGCGATAAAGATCAGGCTTTTTTCTTAATCAGAACGACGCCTTCGGTGACGGTCATATATTGGAATTTCGAAGTTCGGCGCGGGATCGCGGTCTTGATTGCCCCGTGGTGCGATTCATCGACCAGTTGCTTCACGAAACCCACCATGCCGGATTGATGGCTGTGGAAGGTCCGCGGGAGGAGCCCGGTCGCCTCGTCTTCGCGGTAGATGAATTTGGTCTCTTTTACATCCCTGTTTTCCATCTCGTGCGGGACAGGATCAGGACGGCTGCCGTCCGGCCAGTCGTCCCAGTAGCCAGTGCCCCAGTCTTCGATGATGTAGGTTCCGCCTGGCTTCAGGTGACCGTCAAACAGGTGCTCATAGGTGAGCTTCGAATAAAGGCCGAAATGCGCCGCATCGTCGATGATAATATCGAACTGCCCGCCCTCGATCTCATCCGTGATCATCTTCAGTAACTCGCCGTCTTCCTGCCTACCTTGGAAAAAATGGATCCGCTCGCCCTGAGCGGCGGCGGAACAGTCGTCGATATCGACGCCGAAGATCTGCGCCTTAGGGAAATAGTCCCGCCACATTTTCACCGATCCGCCGCCCTGGACACCAAGCTCGATGACGTTCTTGATTTGATGGCGGATGCCGTCGAATTGGCTGGCATAGAATGACAAATAGTTCGCGTCCTTCGCTGCGCTGTACTTCGCCGCCAGTTCTTGAATACTCAACTCCATCTGACTAGTTCCCCCCGCGCCTTCTGGCGCCTATACGTTCACTCCACTCTTTGTTATGCGAGCGCTGGTCTGTACTTGGCCTCGAAATCGAGGCGTCCAATCCGCACGCGCTTCCTCCCGACACCGTACTGGTCAACCGAGTGTGCCGGAGATGGCAAGTTTAGCAACTGGTAATGCTTTGTACATGCGGTTTTCATTCGTCATCATCAGCCTCCCTCTCATGTGGTCGCAAGCCGCGTGTTTCCACGTGGCGAGTTCATAAGAACTCTGAACCTGCCCCCTGCATCCCAGTTGCTGCACTCGATATCGACCGATGTCGTTTCCACTGCCCTCAAGAACGCTGACGTCGGTGACGCTTTGCTGATCAATGAATATCTGCTCACAGGAGGCGAATCCGACCGACGGGACCGCCAGCCGAACTGTAACGTCGTTCTGGCCTGTTCGACGAAAGCCCCCATCATGGATTGGTCGACAACGGCGCAAACACTAATGATGGCACAGTTTCCAGCCCTCACTGGTCAACGGTGACGAATGAAGACTATTAACATCTTATGGCGCCCACTGCGATTGACTATGTCTCGCCCCACTTGCGGCTTTGTCAAACGATGTAATAGAACCATGGCCCGCAATGGAAGCAAAACAGGGGAGGGGTATGGGGAACCGCGCAATTAGGCTCAAGGAGTTTGAGCCGCATTTGGACTTCTTGACGTCGCCGAGCGAAGAGTATCGTGCCCTTAGAGGGGGAAATCCTGTCGGCAGTGATTTCCGCGTTCGGACAGACAATGATGGTTTCATCATCTCAGGCGAAAGGACGGCACCAAAGAAAATCGTCGGGCTCGGCGACAGCGTGCTGGAATGCATCTACGTTCACGAGGGAAACAGAATTTGCGCTCAAATTGAGCAGGGTTTGGACAACGGAATTCAGGTACTGAATGGCGGTTACAGCGGTGCTACGTCGCTGCATCTTCTGAATACAATCCTGAATAAGATAATTCCACTCTGGCCGGCAGGTATATTCTTGATGACAGGCATCATGGATCTTGAGGCCACTTTCAAGGTACGAAGTTTCTGGAGCGATGACACCTATCTTCGTTCCGTATTTGAAATAGGGGGAGAACCGGGCGGCTGGGACCAGAATTTTCGTCCAAATATGGATGTGGAAAATCGCGCCCGACTGATCAACACTACTATCATGGCCTGCCGCAATTTTGGACTGCCAATCTGCTATATTAGCACCCCTCACCTTCAGATGTACGAAGGATACTATGTGAAAACTAGATTTTCGCGACCGGAATACGAGGAGCGGATATCAAATCGAAGGCGCGCGAACGCCACCGTCGGTTCAATATGTCTCGCCTCAGCGATACCATACTACGACATCGAGGGTGCATTTGCGCAGCGCCCAGAGTTGTTTCATGATGACATACATCTTAACGACGAGGGAACCGTAGTTCTCGCTGAAGCATTAGCGGATCAAGGTTTCTTTCGACTTTTGCGTCACTGGGCAGGCTGAGTGGCCAAGCTTCTACAAGTCTTGCGAAGGAGTGGTTGAGATGCTGGCTAGCTCTGCAACCAGATCATTCGCCCGCGGGTTGTTCAGGTGCATTGTCGCGTGCAAGTGCCATTCGCACGCAACACGGTGTCGCTGTAAGCCGGCGCGATCGCCGCCATAGCTCGCGGCCTGAAACCTGAAACTGCGCCGACGAAACTTCCGAGGCCAACGCGTTAGGCGCGTGGAGCCTTTCGTTCCGCGGAACGACGTCTGGATGTCGCGGGCATTGGAGGAGGAGAAAACGAAGAACGCCGGTGGTAAGCTCTAACGCGCAGATTGCCTGCCGAGTATACGACTATGTGTCGGAGCTGCGCAGCTCTTGCTGCAGGCGTCGGCCACGCCGGCCACAAAGCGATGAACAGGCATTCCCCTGCCGCGTTCCCGACTCCGCCAACGCGAAATCTGCTTGGTCCCCGCGGACAGCGATCCCTTAAATCGCGGACAGCGTTTTCGCTAAATCCAGCACCGTCCTTCGGCGACAAAAACTGCCTGGAATAATCCACGTCCAACGATCGCCTACACCACTCTCGTTCGCAGCGTTCGCGGAGACCATTTGGTTTCAATAGTTACGTAAGAAACGATCGCAACCCTTCTCTCAAACTGGTAGTCGCACCGCAACCCAATTGCGCCATCAGCCTACTCGGGTCACCGACAGAATGCCGGACTTCACCAACCATAGCTGCCGTATGTTCTACATTAGGATCAGTCTCGAATATCTCTGTTATTATGCGCGCAAGCTCATTGATCGAGACCTTTTCCCCTGTACAGACGTTTAGGACCTTTGCACCGGTTGTACCTTGCCTCAATGCAGCGACTAAGCAATCGACTATGTCGCCTACGAATACGAAGTCTCGTGTCTGCTCGCCATCCCCGAATATTGAAAGCTTCTCGCCTCGCTTTATCTTTTCGGCGAATTTAGTGATTACACCTGAATATGGGGACGATGAATCCTGGCCGGGCCCGTACACATTAAAAAAACGAAAGCCAAAGGTTGATATCCCGTAAACTTCATAGGCGGCGCGCGCGTGTAACTCGCAGCTCATTTTATCTACACCGTACGGTGATATCGGGTCGGTCTTTAGTTCCTCGTGCAATGGGCTGGATTCATTGGCGCCGTAAACCGCGGCAGACGACGCATACAACAGTGGCACATCCCGGTTAATGCGAGATATCGCCTCCACAACACGAAGAAAACCCGTCGCATTCACTTCATGGGAAGATACCAGCTCACCATTGCACCGGAGTACCGAGGCTATCGCGGCAAGATGGATGCAGGCATCGACGTTTTCGATGGTCGCGTCAACCAACTCTCTATCGAGAACACTTCCTTGGAGGAAGGTGGCCTGATTGGGGACCTTGGAAAGTTGCCCAGTACTCAAATCATCCAGAACCACGACCTCGTAACCGTCGAGGAGGAGCCGCTTCACCAAGTGCCCCCCGATAAAGCCAGCGCCGCCGGTTACTAGCACTCTTTTCAAATTTGTTCTCCATAGTGGCATGTTCGTCATACTTTTAACGGAAATCAGATAAATCAAAGACCGAAATGCTGCCGACTCTCAAGAATATGCAGCTCTAATACCCATCCGGCCTAAAACCATCTCGTAGAAACAAGGTTACTGGGCACCAATCTTCAATAAATATCTGCCATAGGCTGTTTTCTCATACTGCTTCCCGAACTCAATAAGCTGTTCCCTGGTAATGTATCCGTTAAGAAACGCTATCTCCTCGATACACGCAATGTTCGTCCCTTGCCTATGCTGAATAACACGCACGAATTCAGATGCCTCCAATAGGCTATCGTGAGTACCAGTATCCAACCAAGCGTAACCGCGGGACATAATTTCTACAAATAGCGCCCCTTTCTCCATGTATATTCTGTTGATGTCAGTGATCTCGTATTCACCTCTTTGGGACGGCGTTAGTCCCTTAGCATATTCAACTACGCGGTTATCATAAAAATACAAACCCGTTACAGCGAACCGAGACTTCGGTTTCTCGGGTTTTTCTTCCAGACTGATCGCGTGTCCATCAGTGGCTAGTTCTACGACCCCATAGCGCTCCGGGTCTTCCACCTCGTATGCAAAAACTGTAGCCCCCGACTTGCGATCCCGAGCCTTTTCGAGAAGCTCTGCAAGCCCCGCGCCAAAAAAAATGTTGTCCCCTAAGACCAAAGCAACATGGTCTGGCCCAATGAATTCTTCACCAATTGTAAACGCCTGCGCCAGTCCGTTTGGCTGCTCTTGCACTGCATACTGCATACGCAAGCCTAGCTGCGACCCTGTACCGAACAGTCGCCTGTAGCTCTCTAGGTGCTCAGGAGACGAGATAATCAGTATATCCCGAATATCGGCCTGCATTAGAACCGAGAGCGGATAATAGATCATCGGCTTATCGTATACCGGTATGAGCTGCTTATTAATCGTCAACGTTGCCGGATGAAGCCTTGTCCCGGACCCGCCTGCGAGAATGATGCCCTTCATGGAAGTTTTGCCTCTCAATATCCTAAGCGACGCCAATAAGAAGGGCGCCTGCACACTATTTGTCAGATTGCGCGGCCGAAAACGGGCGGCAGCGAAAATCCCCTAAGTATAGATCAAAGAGAACCAATGATTTGCCGCAATGCAGCGGTCCACTCGCGCGGCTGTGTTCCCAATTCGCGTCGTAATTTGTCAGTTGACAGCCGGGAGTTGCGCGGCCGGCGCGCGCGCGTAGGGTACTGATCTGAACTAATCGGCTCCAAAACAGGAGTTTTTTCACCACGGCGACGAAGCTCTTGAAAAACTTCCTGAGCAAATTCGTACCACGTCGCCGTCCCGGAGTTGACAAAATGAAACGTTCCGGTCTTGGGACTATTGTCATCAATCAACTGGCGGGTAACGTTGACCAAAGTTTCAGCGATGTCGGTTGCAGCAGTAGGCGATCCGAGTTGATCATCGACCACTCTTAAAGTTGGTTTCTCTCGCCCTAGGCGGATCATCGTCTTTACAAAGTTGCTTCCGGTAGCTCCAAAAACCCAAGCTGTTCGTAGAATGATGTGCTTAGGATTTCCTGTTCGGACTGCCTGTTCGCCAGCTTCCTTGGAAGCGCCGTATACACCGAGTGGTGCAACTGGATCGTTCTCGACATAAACGCCATCTTTGGCTCCATCAAATACATAGTCTGTCGAGACGTGTATTATCGGTATCCCGCATCTTTTGGTCGCAGCCGCGAGCGCGGCTGGGGCCAGTGCGTTGATCTTCCAAGCCATCAAAACATCGTCCTCCGCTCGATCCACTGCGGTATAGGCTCCCGAATTGACCACAGCTGCGAAATCACCCTCTGTGACGTAGCGTTCAAGGCGATCAAAGTCACAAAGGTCAAATTCTTGGCGAGTCGGTGCGACTATCTCAACATCGCTTGTCCATTCGTTACGAAGTAGTTCGGTTCCAACTTGACCCGATCCGCCTGTAACAAGGATGCGAAGCTTACTCATGCTCCCAGCCCTCGACGCATCGCGGCCTGGCTGCGTTCGATAATCTCTTTCCACCAATTACGGTTTCCCAAGAACCAAGCGACAGTCTTCTCGATGCCACTTTCAAAGCTTTCGGCCGGTTTCCAGCCGAGATCATCACTAATCTTGCGTGCATCAATCGCATAGCGTTGATCATGACCGGGCCTGTCAGCGACGTAACTGATTTGTTCACCGTAAGATCGCCCGTCTGCGCGCGGATGCTGCCGATCCAGAATTTCGCAGACGGTCTTCACCACATCGATGTTTCGTCGCTCGGAATTGCCACCGACGTTATATGTCTGGCCTGGAACCCCCTTCTCGAATACGTATTGCAACGCGCGGACATGGTCCTCTACATAAAGCCAGTCGCGCACGTTCGTACCGTTGCCGTAAACGGGAAGCGGCTCGCCTGCGAGTGCTTTGACGATCATCAGCGGAATGAGCTTTTCCGGAAAATGATAAGGCCCGTAGTTGTTCGAGCAGTTGGTGATCAGAACGGGCAGACCAAATGTGTGGCCCCAGGCGGAAACGAGATGGTCTGAGCCTGCCTTGGAAGCGGAATAGGGCGAGCGAGGATCATAGGGTGTGGTTTCGGTGAAGTAACCCGTCTCGCCGAGTGAGCCGAAAACTTCGTCCGTCGAGATGTGGTGAAAGCGGAAGCTCTGTGCACGATCTGTAGGGAGCTTGCGCCAGTAGTCCAAAGCCGCCGCCAGCATGGTGTAAGTGCCGACAATATTCGTTTGAACAAAGGCACCAGGACCATCGATCGATCGATCGACATGAGATTCGGCGGCAAGGTGGGTAATCACATCGGGTTGGAAGTCGCTGATCGCGGTCGCCACGACTCGCTCGTCGCAGACGTCGCCCTGCTTGAAGCTATATCTCGGCGAAGCGGCAACGGATGACAGAGAAGTTAGGGTGCCAGCATAAGTCAGCTTGTCGAAGTTCAGAACTTCATGTTCCGTGTTCTCTATGAGGTGCCGAACCAAGGCCGATCCAATGAAGCCAGCGCCGCCGGTGACGAATATACGCATGATCGATTCCTCTAAAATTACACTTCGACCAATTCGAGCGGAGTTCCGTCATAGTCGAACGGACTATCGAAATCGCTGAGCAGCTGCTGCTGCCCGTCCTTCGGACTCAACACCGGAACAACCCCTTGCGGCAGCGGCCAGTCGACACCGATCGCTGGGTCGTTCCATAAGATACCCCCATCGTTCTGCGGCGAATACAAATTCGAGACTTTGTATGTTACTTCCGTAGAGCGATCCAATGTGCAAAATCCATGAGCAAAGCCCACCGGTATATAGAGCTGATGGCCGTTTTCAGCGGAAAGTTCGGCGCCTACCCAGCGCCCGAAGGTGGGTGAATTCCGGCGGATATCTACGGCAACATCAAAAATCCGCCCGCGGATGCAGCGAACAAGCTTGGCCTGGGCAAAGGGGGGCGTCTGAAAGTGCAGGCCTCTCAAAGTCCCGGCGGGAACCGAAAGCGAATGGTTGTCCTGAACGAAGCGGTCGTCGATACCGTAGCGGGAAAAAGCCCTCTCGCTATAAACTTCGGTAAACCATCCGCGATCGTCGCCATATCGTTTGGGACGAAGCAACACAATCTTGGAAGTCATTGCAAATACCTTACGTAAAAAGGCGCGGGCTCCTAAACCCGACCAAACGCGCGACATTGACCTAGGCTTGCCGCCTTTCGAAAACCTCAAGACCCGTATCCGCTGCCGCCGTCATTTGCAATACCGCTTGGCGCATCGCGATCGCAACCCTGCGACGTATTTCGCCATCATCAACAAGTTGTAGAACGACCTCACGCCACGTTCCGGCATCGTAAGGCACGCGCAACTCCTCCGAACCTCGCGACGAGCCATATGCAATGCTCTCCGAAAACACTCCCGCCGCTCTGTATCGCGCCACGTCAATGCGCTTCGTCGGCGCGCGGCTCTCATTAACATGCGACGGAGCGAGTGGGACGAGCATGATATCGATGCGCCGAGTCTTCGCGTCGGCCAAGTATTCCTTCCAGGGCATGGGTTCGCAGATCGTCACCCGCTCCAGGCCCTGCCAGACTGCCTTGGCACGCCGATCGGCAAAGACTTCGAACCGGGCCTGTGGCCGTTCGCGCAGCACATCCACTATGATTGGCCGAAGGAATCGATGCTCTTCTAGATGCACCCCGGTCGCGTGGTAGGCGATCAAGACATCCCGCTTTGGTCGAGGAGTTCGATTATTATCATGTTCGCCCGTTTGCCAAGACGCCTTCGGAGGCGCTGGCGGCAACACCTTGGCTTTCGCCCCGGCCAGTCGTGCCGCGAGGTGCGGTGTCGAAGCCCAGACGAGATCGAGATGCCGACTCAATCGGCGAAGCGGCCAAAGAGCGCGGTACCAGAGGAATATGCGATAGAAGAAATCTGCGTCCCTGCCCGTTACAACCGCAGGAATGTCGTCGTCGAGGAACAGGCCCACGCCGGACAGGCGTTCCGCATTTCGTTCGATCCAGCGCAAAACCGATGGAGATGCATAGCGACACAAGATAATGAAGGCTCCATCCGCTTCCAGAGCCGGCGTTTCGCGGCCGCGGATATCGGCCACCTCATATGGTGGCATGTCCGGCGCCTCGAGGCGAGCCGCGAGATAATAGTCGAATGTCGGGTTCGGTATGCGACCGAAAACGATGATCCGCTTCACCGGCCGTCGCGGGCTACCGCTGGCACCCTGCCGAAGTCGCGGTTGAGGCAATCGCGGCTCGATCCAGCGGGCCAATCGTTCGCGCACGCTCGTCAAACGCTCGACCTCGGCGCCAGGTTTCTCGGATATGCCTCCAGAACATATTCTTCGGCGATGAGCGAGAGGTTCGGATTGTAGTATGGATCGGCGTTCAATGTGTCGCTCCAGCGCTCATGCATGGCTCGTTCTTCGCGCGCAAACCGCTGAAGTTTTAGTGGCGTGTCATCAGCCCCACGCGAAACGCTCTCTCTATGCAACATTGCCGCCGCCGGCGTCCAGACAATACGGAAGCCCGCTTCCCGAACTTTCAGACAATAGTCGACGTCGTTGAAGGCGACTGTCAGCTTTTGTTCGTCCATGCCGCCAACACGGTGCCAGAGCGCCTTGTGCGTCAGCAGACAGGCCGCAGTCACCGCCGACATGTCCCGGCGCTGATTGAGAAGTCCCTTGTCGCCCCGTCCCTTAGGGTCAAGAAAGTGAAAGCTGTGCCGGGCAACCGTACCGGCGCCAAGCGTAACCCCGCCGTGCTGAACGAAGCCGTCCGGGAACAGCAGCAAGTTACCGACGGCTCCGACGGCCGGATCATCAAGCTCCCCCGCCAACTGTTCCAGCCAGTGAGGGCCGATGGGTTCCACGTCATTGTTCAACAGGAGGATGAGGTCGTGCAGTGCTGCATCGACGCCGATATTGCATGCCCGAGAAAAGTTAAAGGTGCCCGGAAGCGGTATCCGACGGATGAGACCCGACTGCTCGTAGCGCGTAAACAGTGCCAGAGTAGCCGGCTCGACACTTTCATTGTCGACCACGAGTACATCCAGGTCCGCTGGCGCCGTGCGCTCAAGGAGCCCCTTCAGGCACGCCTCAAGCAAATCGGCTCTATCGCGCGTCGGTATAATCACGCTGACTGACGGGCCGACGCGCTTCGGTTCGACGGTCTTTGAGAAATCGCAGCTACGACGGCACGCCGGCCCTCTGTGCACCAGGATCTCGGGCAGATGCAGTATCTTCCCCCGCTTCGCCCGCGCCACGGCAACGGCAATTTCAGCAGCCGACGCATGTTCCAAGTCGATCCCTTCAGGTATATCGGACAGGCGAAAAAGCGCTCCTTCAAGCGGAAGCCATCCGGAGGCAGCCAGCGGTTCGTTCCAGGCCGGCTTGAAGAAGGGCCCCACGCGCCTTCCGCGTCCGTCGATAAGGTCTTCGTCGCAATAGACGACCGCAACATCGTCTGAGCGGGCAAAAGGCCGAGCCAGCCGCTCCAGGACATTCGCTGCAACGTGCATGCCCGCCGGCAGCCGCATCCAAAGGGGGTCGTCGAGCGCTTCACCGCTGTTCACCATCATCATCACGTCCGCTGCAGGCATCTCACGAAAATCGCGCCAGGTCTGCGCTGCAAGCGACATCCTGGTTTCGGCGGCGGCAGCGCTGTCCCTGCCATCTATCGAAACGAGGATATGTGGCCTTCGCGGCCAGTTTTGGGGATCGTCCCGGTCCGCGTGCAGCGCGGCCAGCGCCTGGGCCTCGATCCAGTCTTGATAGTCAGGAGCGGAAAGCGAATCGCATTGTCGCACGAAGCGAAACTCTGCCCCTTTCCTGTTACCCGCGAGAAAGAGTGAAATGATCTGCAGGAGGATCAACGTCCGCCGCAAGGCGATGAGAACGGCGACCTCGATCAACGACATCCGTCGCATCGTAATCTGCGGCTCAATCCCTGCCTTGTTGTTTGCCGTTGCGTCATCGACGAGCAAGGTCATCGCCTGCAACTGCACCGGCATCCAGCCGTAGAAGCGCCCACGGCCTCGCCCATCAATGAGGAACGAGCGGAACACCGTGTTGGGCGTCCGGTCTCGGCGCCTCAGCGCAAGCCGGGGCCGCCGCCCGAGGCGATGGTCGGGATCGCGCACCAGCAATGTCACCGGCCGGTCAGCGTAATGCCCCGCACCATGCTTCATCGCAACGCTGAATTCATCCTGCGATGGCTCGACCATCGGCTCCCATCCATCAGCCGCCTGGAGCGGCTTCAAATCTCATTCGAGCCACTCACTTCGCAGAAAAGTCGATTGAAAACAACGAAATCAAGCCGAACCAGTTCAGGTCAAGGCCTTTTGAAAGCGATCCGTCGACACAAAAACGCCTCAGTCGGCCGTCGACCCTTCAGCCACCCCCGCTGCCCCTGCTGCCTTTCGCAGCTTCACAGCCGGCGCCTCGCCTTCAAACGCCTCCACCCGCCGATCATAGTTCGGCGCGACCGTTCCCATCACGCGGTCCCAAAATGAGAAATAGTTCGCGTAGTTGTACTTGAATTCAGCGTGGTGCTGGTCGTGATAGGTCGTGCAAAGCATCGGCGAGGGATAGCGCGCAGTGCGTGAGGCGAAGTATTCGAAGCCGGCGTGGCCGAAGGTTCCGTTGATCTGGTCGAACAACCGGTGCACCAGGAGGATGATCGGCGGGAACGGCACGAAAAAGGTGATGGCGGCGTAATAGCCTTGGCTCATGGCGGTATCGACCAGGCCGATCGAATCGTTGCTCCAGGCCGTCGGCGCGACACTGCGGTGATGCAGGAGATGGTACTTGTAGAAGAGTTTGGTGTGCAGCAGCCGGTGGGCGAAATAGAACCAGGCATCGAAGAGCACCATGCAGAACACGAAGAGCGGAACGGCCGTCCACCAGCTGAACTCCCAGGGCGAGAACAGGGTCCATCCCTTGTACTGGACGAAAAGGCCTATCGCGACTGACGTGCAGGTGACGAGGATCGAGGCCATGCTCTGGCGGATCTCGATCGCCTTGCGCTTCTCGCCGCGCCGCCCCTTCTGGATGCGGCGCTCGGGATTGCGGTCGTTGAGCCAGGTGATGCCGTAACCCAGGATGAAGTACAGCGCCACCGTCGCTGCATAAATCGCAGCCAGCAAGCCGACAAAGGTGAGACTGTCCTGAAGAAGGGCGCTCAAATCGTGATCCGTCGCGGAAAGAAAAGTTGAATTGGCGCGTGGAATATACCAAGCCCCCTCTTCCGCGCAAGCCGTACGGCTTTAGCCGCGCTCGAGTTCGGCCAGAAACGCGCGCAATTCCGCGCCGTCAATGCCGGCGAGGTGTCCCTCTTGCGGGTAGCTGCCCGAGCGCACATCCTCGGCAAACTCCGAGAACGCGGTGATCCGTTCGCGCTGAAGCCGGTCGTATTCCGCGGCAAAATTGCGGTAGGTCTTGGCGTGACGCGGCACGTGGCCGCGATTGCTGCCGAGCACGTCGGCGGCAAACAGATATTGGGCGTCGCAGCCTGACCCCGCCCCCATCGAAAGCATCAGCATCGAGGTTCTGGCACTGATCGCCGCTGCAACTTCTCCCGGGACGACCTCGATTTCTGCAGCGAAGGCGCCGGCTTCCTCAAGCGCCTTGACCTGCCGCCAGATCTCGAGCGCGCTCGCCGCGGTCTTGCCGACGGCGCGAAAGCCGCCGGTCCAGGTGGCCTTGGAAGGGATGAGACCCACATGACCGCAGACGGGAATGCCCTCCTCGCGCATCCGCCGGACGGTGGAAAGCCCTGCCGCACAATAGACCGCATCGCCGCCGGCCTTCAGCGCCTTGAAGGCTGCACGCATATAGTCTTCCGCAGTGACGTAGTCGCCGTATTCGAGGCCCGGAAAGGCAAAACAGGTCGGCGCCACCTCACGAAACTCGGGCCCTAAGAGCTCCGGCGGGACGGAGACGAGATCGATGCCGGCGGCTTCCGCCGCTTCGGCCTCATCCAGCGTTTCGACACGCAGCATGGTGAGTTGGCGCTTGCCCTTCATCGACAGGAGATCGGCAACGGTCGGACGGTGGCTTTTCATGAGAAGGCTCCGGAAATCATGGAAACAGGACGAGATTTGCCGCTCACGCTAGGCGGCGAGGAGTGCTTTGAGCTTGGTTTCGGGCGAGATGAGCGCCTGCGGATCCGGCCGCTTTCCGGCTGCAATCAGCATTTCGGCAAGCCGAATGTCGCGTGCCACCGCATTGCCCGGGCCGATGCCGGAGGCCGCAAGCAGCCGACCGGTATCGTCGAGATGAAAAAGAATGAAGGCATCGTCGGTAAGTTCGCGCCTGACGGTCGTTGCAGCACCCTCGGCAAGCCCCGCGATCTGCAGCGTCAGATCATACTGGTCGGACCAGAACCACGGCACGCTGGTGATCGCCTCTCCTGCGCCGAGCAGATTGCCGGCAACGAGCGTTCCCTGATCCTGCGCATTGCGCCACGCCTCAAGGCGTATCCGGCGATCCCCATAGTGACAGAGCGGAAACGAGCAGCAATCGCCGGCGGCATAGATATCCGGGTCGCTGGTTTGAAGCGTTGCGTCGACCGCAATGCCGTTCTCGATTGCAAGGCCGGAGACGGCTGCAAGCTCCGTGTTCGGGACCGCGCCGATGCCAACGACGACGAGATCGGCCTCAATTGTCTCGCCGCCGGCGAGAACGACCCGCGCACGGCCTTCGTCCGCGTCGATACGTTCAATCTTCGCGTCGCATCGTATGTCGACGCCTTCTGCACGATGCCGCGCGGCAACGATTGCAGCGATCTTCTCCGGCACGCCGCGCGAAAGAATGCGCGGCAACCCTTCGATAAGCGATACGGCAGCACCGAGCCGGCGCGCCGTTGCTGCGAGCTCCAGACCGATGAAGCCACCGCCGATGATCGCAAGCTTGCGGCCGGGCGAAAGTTCGCGGCGGATCTCTTCAGCATCGGCATGGGTTCTGAGCGTGCAGATGCGGCGTGGCGCCTCATCCATACGGTCGATAGTTCGGGCTCGCGCACCGGTCGTCAACAACAGCCGGTCATAGGCGATGCTGCTTCCGTCTGCGAGCGTCACGCGCTTTTCGGCGCGATCGATGGCCATGACCCGGGTATCCGTCAGCACTTCGATCGCTGCCGCCGCGTAGCGCTCGGCATCGGCGACATATTTCGGCGGGACCTCTGCCTTGAGACCATCCTTCGAAAGAGGCGGCCGCTCATAGGGAAGATGCGGTTCCGCGCCGATCAGTGTGATCTTGCCGTCGTATCCCTTTTCCCTGAGGGCAAAGGCGGCCCTTGCGCCACATTCGCCGGCGCCCACGATGACGATGGAACCCATCTCAACCTCCCTGCCCGCCGCGGCGGCCCAATCTTATCGAGAACGGTTTCAGCCGAGCGCGATGAATACGCTTCCCGCCTCGACCTTCACGGGATAGGTCTTCAGGTTGACGCACACGGGAGCACCCTTGGCCTGACCGGTCTTGTAGTTGAAGCGGCCGTTGTGCTTCGGACATTCGATGATGTCGTCCATGACCAGCCCGTCGGCGAGATGGATGTGCTCGTGGGTGCAGAGCCCGTCGGTGGCAAAATACTCATCGTCGGGGCTGCGGTAGACCGCAAAGGTGCGTCCGTCGTGATCGAAGCGGATGACATCTTCCTCGTCGATTTCGTCCGCTGCGCAGACTTCAACCCAGTTTCCGCTCATGATTTCCTCCCATTTCCTGGCATTCGTTGGTTATTCGGCTGCGTGCACGATCGCATCGCTGTGAAATTCTTCCCGGTAGGGCTTTGCCGTCGCCGGCAGCTCGCGTTTCAGGTAATAGTCCTCGTTCCGCAACTGCCGCAGAAAGGCCGGGATCATTTCGCGGTAGCCGTGCAGCATCGACGGGTTCGGTTCCGGCAGATCATGCTTGATCATGGCGTGCAGCTTCGGCAGCGCGTGATAAGGCACCATCGGGAACATGTGGTGTTCCACATGGTAGTTCATGTTCCAATAGACGAAGCGGCTCACCGGGTTCATGTAGACCGTGCGGCTGTTCAGCCGATGGTCGGTCACGTTGTCGGCAAGACCACCATGCTGCAGCAGCCCGGTCAGCACATGATGCCAGGCGCCATAGAGCCTGGGCAGACCGATCAGCATCAGAGGCAGGATCGAACCGAGATAGAAACAGGCGGCAATCGTCGCGGCATAGATCGCAAACCAGATGCGCGCGACCAGGATCGCCTTCGGCTGCTCCATTTCAGGGATGAAAGTCGCTTCCTCGGCGCTGATTATACCGAACGTGTTGCGCACCATATCGATCATCGCGTGCCAGACATCGAGCACGCCGAAGAAATTGAGGACGAGGCGAATGAGATCCGGCGGCCGCATGACGGCAATTTCGGGATCCCGGCCGACGATCACGGTATCCGTGTGGTGGCGGGTGTGGCTCCAGCGCCAGGTGACCGGATTGCGCATGATCATGAAGCAGGCGATCTGGTAGACGGCATCGTTCATCCACATCGTCTTGAAGGCCGTGCCATGGCCGCATTCATGCCAGCGGCTATCGGAGGCCGAACCGTAGAGAACGCCATAGGCGAAGAAGAACGGGACGGCCCACCAGGTGCCCCAGAAGGTGATGCCGAGTGCGCCGAACAGAACGAGACAGCCGAGCCAGATCGCGGTGTCGCGGATGGCCGGACCATCCTCGCGCTTCATCAGTTCCTTCATCTGCTTGCGCGGAATGTCGGTGTGATACCACTCCGCGGCCGAGAGACCGTTGGCGACCGCCGCCTGGGCATCTCGGCCAAGCAGGCTGTAGTCTCGCTTCGTCGGCATCATCGTCATTTGCGCTCCTCCCCGAGGTCCGACCCGATCTGGCCGGCGACGTCTCATGTCGTGCAATGACGATAGGTTGACTTTTGCCAGGCCTCAATGCAGCAATGATATATTCTATCAAATGATAGCATCATTCGCATTTCATTCATGATGCAAACCTATCAGGAGACGCGATGAGCAACCGACCGACAATTGCCGACCTTGCGCGCACTGCCGGCGTCAGCGTCGCCACCGTCGACCGCGTACTCAACGGGCGCCATCCCGTGCGCGAGGAAACCGCGCGCCGGGTCTATGAGGCTGCTAAATCAATCGGCTATCACGCCGTGGGCTTGATCCGGCAGCGCGTCTTTGAGGACCTGCCGCAATACAGGCTTGGCTTTGTGCTGCAAAAGCCGGAGCAGGCTTTCTACCAAACAGTCGCGAAGGAAATCGAAAGCGCGGCGCTGTCGCTGTCGCATGCCCGCGTCTTCGCCCAGGTCGACTTCGTCGCAAATTCCACTCCATCGGCGATCACGGAAAAGCTCCGGGCCGCCGCAGCGCGCAACCAGGCCATTGCGCTCGTCGCGCCCGATTACCCGGCGGTGACTACCGCAATCGAGGAACTCAAGGAACGCGGTATTCCGGTCTTCTCCCTGCTTTCGGATTTTGCAGCCGGCGTCCGCGAAGGTTATGTCGGCCTCAACAATCACAAGGTCGGCCGCACAGCCGCGTGGATGATCACCAAGGCGGCCAAGCGCCCCGGCAAGGTCGCCGCCTTCGTCGGCAGCCACCGCTTTCTCGGCCACGAGCTTCGCGAGATTGGCTTTCGTTCCTATTTTCGCGAGCACGCACCTGATTTCGAAGTGCTGGATACGATGGTCAACCTCGACACCGCCGAGATCACCCATGAAGCGACACTCAATCTGCTGCAGCGCCACCCGGACCTGATCGGTTTCTATGTCTGCGGTGGCGGTATGGAAGGGGCGATCTCGGCAATCCGCGAGGAAAAGCTTGAGGGCAAACTGATCGCTGTCGTCAACGAGCTGACACCGGATTCCCGTGCGGCCCTTCTCGACGATGTCGTGACACTGGCGATATCGACCCCGACGGCAGCCCTCGCCCGCGAAACGATCAACCTGATGATCCAGGCGATCGACAAGGGCCCGACCGGGGCGCCGGGGCAAACCTTCCTTCCGTTCGATCTCTTCACGCCGGAAAACATCTAGCTCATCATGATAAAATTCCATCATTGACGAAAGGCAATCTTGCAGGGATGCAAGACCTTTGCGCGTTGCGCGCTTTGACTGCGCTCCAACAGTTGGTGAATTGTCCGCAAGGCTATAAATGGAATGAACGTTCTATTTATAGCCTTTGACCCATCCCACTGGAGGAGACATTCCCGTGATCGCCCTGCCCTTCGCCCTCAATCACATGACGACGCCGAACCTGCCGCTTGGTGCCTTTTTCGAACTCGCCAGATCGCTCGGCATGACTTCTGTCGAAATCCGCAACGATCTCGCCGGCAACGCGATCCTCGACGGTACCCCGGCGAAGGATGTCGCCGTACTCGCCGACCATCACGGCATCACGATCATCTCGATCAATGCCCTTCAACGTTTCAACGAATGGAACGAGACCCGTCAGGCCGAAGCCGAAGAACTGATCGCCTATGCGCGCGACTGCGGCGCCAAGGCCCTTGTCCTCGTTCCCGTCAATGATGGCACGGGCCAGGCCGATGGCGAGCGGCAGGAAAACCTTCGCAAAGCTTTGGCGGCACTGAAACCGATGCTCGAAACGGCCAGAATCATCGGCCTCGTCGAACCGCTCGGCTTCGAGATCTGCTCGCTGCGCTCGAAGACGGAAGCTGTTGACGCAATCAAGGCAGTCGACGGCGAAAAGACCTTCCGCCTGGTGCACGACACGTTCCACCACCACCTCGCCGGCGAACCTGCAATCTATCCTGAGATGACCGGCCTCATCCACATTTCCGGGGTCGCGGATGAACGTGTCGCGGTGGCGGATCTGCGTGATTCGCACCGCGTTCTCGTCGATCACAGCGACCTGCTCGACAATGTCGGACAGATTCGGCGCCTGCGCGCGGCGGGCTATGCAGGGCCACTTTCCTTTGAGCCATTTGCCGCCGAAGTCCACGGATTGGCGGATCCCGCCGCCGCGGTGGGACAGAGCGTGGAATACATCCGAAGCCATATCTAAGCGCCCCCAGGCGCGAGGCCGGCAAATCAACAGCGGGCGCCGCATCAGGCCTTGACGGCGTCCGTATAAAATGGAATACATATTCCGTAATCGCAATTTACTGGTTCGTTTATTCCGTTTTATTCGAAAGCGCAGCGGGAGTGCCGCTTTTGAAATGAATGAGCGCAATCCGGCATTGCGTCCCCGGCAGGAGAAGGTGTCGCCGGGCACCATTGTGGAGGAGAAAGACAATGAAGAAATTTGTGCTCAGCACAGCGCTGGCGATGATGATGTCGACGGCAGCCCATGCCGAGACCATCGGCGTGTCCATGGCCCTTTTCGACGACAACTTCCTGACGGTCTTGCGCAACGGCATGTCCGACTACGCCAAGACGCTCGATGGCGTCGAACTGCAGATCGAAGACGCGCAGAACGACGTCTCCAAGCAGCAGAGCCAGATCCAGAACTTCATCGCCGCCGGCGTGACCGCGATCATCGTCAACCCGGTTGATACCGATGCGACGGCTGCCATGTCGAAGATCGCTGCGGATGCCGGCATCCCGCTCGTCTACGTCAACCGCGAACCGGTCAATGTCGACACGCTGCCGGAAAAGCAGGCTTTCGTGGCATCGAACGAGCAGGAATCCGGCACGCTGCAGACGCAGGAAATCTGCAAGATGCTCGGCGGCAAGGGCAAGGCCGTCGTGATGATGGGAGAACTGTCCAACCAGGCGGCCCGCATGCGTACCAAGGACATCCACGACGTGCTTGCCACCGACCAGTGCAAGGGCATTGAGATCGTCGAGGAGCAGACCGCCAACTGGTCGCGTACGCAGGGCTCGGACCTCTTGACGAACTGGCTTTCGGCCGGTCTTGAGTTTGACGCCGTCATCTCCAACAACGACGAAATGGCGATCGGCGCGATCCAGGCGCTGAAGGCCGCGGGTCGTTCGATGGACAGCGTCGTCATCGGCGGCATCGACGCTACGCAGGATGCGCTCGCTGCGATGGCTGCCGGCGACCTTGACGTCACGGTGTTCCAGAACGCCGCCGGCCAGGGCAAGGGCTCGGTCGACGCCGCACTGAAGCTCGCAAAGGGCGAGCCGGTGGACAAGAAGGTCTACATTCCCTTCGAGCTCGTCACCAAGGACAACCTCGACAAGTACCAGGCGAAGAACTGATCGCCACAGTCGGGAGCGCGGCCAAACCCGCGCTCCCCCTTTAAAATGCAGGTCCGTCCGCAAATGCCTGCGTCCAATGGATGCCGCATGCGGTAAGATGGGCTGGTCACCCGCCAGCGACGAGGACTTTCCGCGACAGCCGGAAACGACGGGGAGGCAAGGAACATGACGCTCAGTCCGACAACGATGGCAGCCGTGCGCGCCAGCGGCGCGGTACCCAAAGCCGAATATCTTCTTTCTGCGGAAGGGATCCGCAAGGAATTCCCTGGTGTCGTCGCGCTCGACGATGTCGAGTTCAAGCTGAAGCGCGGCACGGTACATGCGCTGATGGGCGAAAACGGCGCCGGCAAATCGACGCTTATGAAGATCCTCGCCGGCATCTACACGCCCGACAAGGGCGACGTGAAGCTTAAAGGTGCCGAAATCCGGCTGAAGTCGCCGCTCGACGCCCTCGAAAACGGCATCGCCATGATCCATCAGGAGCTGAACCTGATGCCGTTCATGACGGTGGCGGAAAACATCTGGATCCGCCGGGAACCGAAGAACCGCTTTGGCTTCGTCGATCACGGCGAGATGAACCGCATCACCGCCCGCCTGTTCGATCGCCTGAAGATCAAGATCGATCCGGAGATCGAGGTCCGCCACCTCTCGGTCGCCAATCGCCAGATGGTCGAGATCGCCAAGGCGGTCTCCTACGAATCCGACGTCCTGATCATGGACGAGCCGACGTCTGCACTGACCGAGCGCGAAGTCGCGCACCTCTTCGAAATCATTCGCGACCTGCGCGAACAGGGCATCGGCATCGTCTACATCACCCACAAGATGAACGAGCTGTTCGAGATCGCCGACGAGTTCTCGGTTTTCCGCGACGGCAAGTTTATCGGCACCCACGCCTCAAGCGAAGTTACCCGCGACGACATCATCCGCATGATGGTTGGTCGCGAGATCACCCAGATGTTCCCGAAGGAGGAAGTGCCGATCGGCGACGTTGTCCTGTCGGTCAAGAACCTCGCGCTTGGCGGCGTCTTCCGCGACGTCTCCTTCGACGTGCGCGCCGGCGAAATCCTCGGCATTGCCGGCCTCGTCGGCTCCGGGCGCTCGAACGTCGCCGAAACCCTCTTCGGCGTCACGCCGGCAAGCTCCGGCACGATTTCGATCGACGGCAAGACCCTTTCGATCGACAGTCCGAACACGGCGATCAGGAACCGCATGGCGTTTCTCACCGAAGATCGCAAGGACACCGGCTGTCTCCTGATCCTCGATATTCTCGAAAACATGCAGATCGCCGTGCTTCAGGACCGCTTCGTCAAGGGCGGTTTCGTTACCGAAAAACAGGTCACGGCGGCCTGCGAAGAAATGAGCCGAAAGCTGCGTGTCAAGACGCCGAACCTGCAGGAGCGCATCGAGAACCTCTCGGGCGGCAACCAGCAGAAGGTGTTGATCGGCCGCTGGCTGCTCACAAATCCGCGCATCCTGATCCTCGACGAGCCGACACGCGGCATTGATGTCGGCGCCAAGGCGGAAATTCACCGTCTCGTCACCGAACTCGCGCGCAACGGCGTCGCCGTCATCATGATCTCTTCGGAGATGCCCGAGGTCCTCGGTATGAGCGACCGCATCATGGTCATGCACGAGGGCCGCGTCACCGGCTTCCTCGACAGGGCTGAAGCAACCCAGATCAAGGTCATGGAGCTCGCCGCGAGCTGAGCGGGAAACGACCCCAAAGGGAGGACTGAAAATGGATACCAATGTCGCCGCACAGGGCGCGAGCGCACCGCTCTCAGGGACAAGGCGCCGCTTGCCGCCTGAATTCAACATCTTCCTGGTCTTGATCGGCATCGCGCTGGTCTATGAGATCCTCGGTTGGATTTTCGTCGGCCAGAGCTTCCTCATGAA
Source organism: Ensifer sp. Root423 (assembly GCF_001426275.1). NCBI lineage: Bacteria > Pseudomonadati > Pseudomonadota > Alphaproteobacteria > Hyphomicrobiales > Rhizobiaceae > Ensifer > Ensifer sp. Root423. The sequence continues at coordinate 37,978 of NZ_LMEG01000004.1, forward strand.
CCCGCAGCGCCTGACGATCATGATCCTGCAAGTGTCCGTTATCGGCATCATCGCCGTCGGCGTCACCCAGGTCATCATCACCGGCGGCATCGACCTGTCCTCGGGCTCCGTCGTCGGCATGACGGCGATGATTTCGGCAAGCGTCGCCCAGGCCTCCACCTGGCCGCGCGCGCTCTATCCGTCACTCACCGATATGCCGGCGATCGTCCCGATCGGGCTTGGCATCGGCATCGGGCTACTCGCCGGCTTTATCAACGGCCAGCTGATTGCCCGCACCAAGATCCCGCCCTTCATCGCCACGCTCGGCATGATGGTTTCGGCACGCGGCATTTCCAAGTGGTACACCAAGGGCCAGCCGGTCTCAGGCCTCACCGATCAGTTCAACTTTATCGGAACCGGCATCTGGCCCGTCATCGTCTTCCTGGTCGTCGCGCTCATCTTCCACATCGCGCTGCGCTACACCCGCTACGGCAAGTTTACCTATGCGATCGGCGCCAATGTGCAGGCAGCCCGTGTCTCCGGCATCAATGTCGAGGCGCACCTGATCAAGGTCTATGCCATCGCCGGCATGCTGGCAGGCCTCGCCGGTGTCGTTACCGCGGCCCGTGCCCAGACCGCACAGGCCGGCATGGGCGTTATGTACGAACTGGACGCGATCGCCGCGACCGTTATCGGCGGAACCTCGCTGACGGGTGGCGTCGGCCGGGTCACCGGCACGGTCATCGGCACCATCATCCTTGGCGTCATGACCTCAGGCTTCACCTTCCTTCGGGTCGACGCCTACTACCAGGAAATCGTCAAGGGCCTGATCATCGTCGCGGCTGTCGTCATCGACGTCTATCGACAGAAGAACCGCAAGAAGGCCTGAGTCCTAAAAGCAATACTCTCCTCCCAGTGAAGCCAACTGGCCGGGATGACGAAAGTCATCCCGGCATTTTATTTTGTTCAGAAGGCTATATCGCCAGGCTCAAGCCGTTTTCCACATATGCTTGGCGCGCAGGGCTGCCCCGGCGCACGCGCTCTGGCAAAATCCTTGGCGATGCACTATAAGACAGGCGTTCAAAACTATTGGAGACTTCCCATGTTGTCGCAGCGCAAGCTTGCGAGCCAGTTTCAGCCGCGTTTCGTTCTTCAGCTTTGGAACGCGATGCTGCGGGTACAGACCCGCGAGACAGCTTCCTTCTTCGGCCACCGCGGCCGCTAAGCAAGACCCCAGAAACTAGAATTGCCCCAGCCGCGTGAGCGTGTCGCCTGACCGCTCGCAGATGGTTTCGCTCAACCGGCCCGTATTTGGCGGCGCCGGGCTGAGCCTATTCGTGCTTAGCCCTCTGGAAAGCGGATGGTCACCTTGAGGCCGCTGCCGTCAGCCCCCTCACTGAGGCTGGTTGTCGCGCCGTAAAGCTCGGCAATCTCTTCGACGATCGGCAGCCCGAGCCCTGAGCCGGGCGCGTCACTGCCGCCGCGCTCGAACCGCCTGAGCACCGTCTCGTGCAATTCCGGCCGAATGCCCGGTCCGTTATCCTCCACCTCCAGCGACACCGAACCGTCCCGCGCAAAGACACGGCTCGTCACTTCTGCACCGCGACCGGCATAAAGCAGCGCGTTGCCGATCAGGTTCTTGAGCAGTTCGCCAATCAACAACGGCTCGGCACGAATGAAAGCCTCGCCCTCGCCGTCAAAGCCGAGATCGATATCCGCGTCGCCGGCCGCCGGCACATGCTCTGCCGTTATCTCCCGCACCAGTTCGACCAAATCGATGCGCTCCAGCAAACCGGTTTCGTCCTTGCCGGCAGCGTCGATCTTCGCCATCAGCAGCAACTGCCCCAGAATGCGCTCGGCATTGGCGACCGCCTCGTCGGCCTTTTTCACAGCACTTCTCGTGTCCTCGATCGAGCCGGCGCGTTGCGCCAGGGCGAGCTGCGTGCGGATAATGGCGAGCGGCGTGCGCAGCTGGTGGCTGGCATTGCCGGTGAAATTGCGAAGCGCATCGAGCGCCGACTGCAAGCGCCCCATGAAGGAATTGACCGTATCGACGAGACCCTGGACTTCGTTCGGAACACGCTCGCCGATCGGATGCAGATCGTCCGGACTGCGCTCCGAGATCGCGTCACCCAGCCTGTAGAGCGGGCGCAAGGAAAAGGTAACCGCGATCCAGACGATCACCGCCGCACCGGCAATCATCATGCCGAGGCGGAGCGCCGAGCGCACCAGGATCGTCTGCGCCAGATGTCGGCGCGCGATCGTCGTTTCGGCAACCGTGACCACGAAGGGCACGGAATTGATGCCTGTTGACGCGGAGCGGCGAAGCGCCGCGATGCGGATCGGTTCGCCGCGGAAGATCGAGTCCGCAAAGGTGGTCGATGCGCCGGGCTCCTCCGCCAGCGAGGGCAACGTCTGGTAACCGGTGATGAACTGGCCGGGCGGCCCGTCGACCCGGTAGAACACCCGGTCCTGCGCGGCCGAAGTCAGCATTTCCAGCGCAACATAGGGAATGTCGACTTCGAGCGATCCGTCTTCCGCCACGACCACGCGCTCGGCGATTGCCAGCGCCGAGCCGGCAAGCACACGGTCGGAAACGACGTTGGCGGTCGTGACCGCCTCGCGATAGGTATCCATCAGTGCAATGACCCCGATCACCACCGTCGAGATCAAAAGCCAGCCAAGCAGGCGCCGGCGGAGGGAATAGACCGTCGTCCTCATTCCGGCCCGGCCGCCTTGTCGAGATAGTAGCCGATGCCGCGAGCGGTGCGCACGGTCAGCCCATGCGGTGCGAGCCGCTTGCGCAGCCGGCTGACATATTGCTCGATCGCGTTGGAGCTCAAGTCGTCGTCGAAACCTGTCAGCGACTGCATGATCGCATCCTTGGCGACCACCTTGCCGGCACGCATGAACAGAAGCTCAAGAAGTCCGAGCTCGCGCGCCGGGATCTCGATCGGCGCGCCGCCGGACGAGAAGCTGCGGGTGTTGAGATCGAGCGACACATTGCCGTAACTGACGGTCGAGGCCCTGAGGCCCGCCTGACGGCGCAAGAGCACGCGCACGCGCGCTTCGAGCTCGCCGACGTCGAAAGGTTTGATCATGTAGTCGTCGGCGCCGAGGTCGAGCCCCTTGATCCGCTCTTCGGGCGCGCCCCTTGCCGTCAGGATCAAGACCGCGGCGCGGTTCTGGCGAGCACGCATCGCCCTCAGCACATCGAGGCCATCCATTTCCGGCAGATTGAGATCGAGAATGACAAGATCGAACGTTTCGGTGGCGGCCACCGCATGCGCCGACGCACCGTCACTGACGACGTCAACGGCATAGCCACTGCCGCGCAAGATCGCCGACAGGCCCTCGGCCAGGTCCTGGTTGTCCTCAACAAGCAAGATACGCAATTATCATCACTCCCCCGACCACCTTATCCGCCGACGCCTTGCTTGTGAACGGTGCGACACTGAGGCATTGTGGATTCATGCGGTTCTTGATTTCTTTTCTTTTTTTCGCCCTTTGTCCCCAGCTGCTCCTTGCGGCCCCCATCATATTCCCAGCTCTTTCCGGCAAAGCGGACGTGCGCACGCTGGTCGTCTATTCATCGCTCGACGAGCCGCTCGCAAAGCCGATGATCATCGGTTTCCAGCGGGCCAATCCGGATGTTGCCGTGCGCTATGAGGACATGCTGACCGGAGAAATCTACGACCGCATCATCAAGGAGACCGACGCCGGAATGAAGACGGCGGACTTCGCCTTTTCTTCCGCCATGGACCTGCAAGTCAAGCTCAGCAACGACGGTTACGCCCAGCGCAGCGACCTGCCGATGAGCGACCGCTGGCCGGCCTGGGCCAACTGGCGCAACACGGCTTATGCGCTGACCTTCGAGCCTGCCGTCTTCGTCTATCACAAGCCGAGCTTCACCAAGGAGAAACCGCCGTCGACGCGCGCGGAATTTGTCGATTACCTGAAGCGCCAGGGCGCGGCCGTCTTTGGCAGGATCGGAACCTATGACATCGAGCGGTCCGGCGTCGGCTTCCTCTTCATGTCACGCGACCAGGAACAGTTCGGCGATATATGGGATGTCATCCAGGCCATGGGTGCGGCCGGCGTCAAGCTCTACTCGACCAGCGAAGCAATCCTCGAGCGTGTCGCCGACGGCCGCTTCGTGCTCGGCTACAACATCCTCGGCTCTTACGCCGCCGACTGGGCGGCACGGCATCCGGATGTCGGCATCGTTCTGCCGAAGGACTACACCGTGGTGATGTCGCGCATCGGCCTCGTCCCGCAAGCTGCCGCCTCCCCCGACCTCGGCCGGCGCTATCTTGAATTCTTCATGTCCAAGGAAGGCCAGACGATCATGGCGCGGGAATTGCAAATCCCGGCCGTCAGCCCAGAGGTCGCGGGCGAAAATACCGCCAACACCATGCAGGCGATGCTTGGCGGCCAGTTGCGCCCGGTCCCGGTGAGCCCGGGCCTGATGGTCTATCTCGATCAGGTGAAGCGCTCACGGCTGATTGCCAAATGGAACGAGGTTCTGAGGCTCCATTGAAGACGACCGACCGGAAGCGCGGCGCTCCCGGTCAGGCTGGAAACGCTCCAGGCTCCGGCCCTAAGCCTTCTTCCGCGAGCGCCCGGAACGTAGGGCCTGCGCGGAAAGGTTCAGTTCGACGGCAGCAAGCACCAATGCCTTCAACGCCTCTTCGTCGATCGCCTCGCCCTCATGGATATCGATGGCGCGTCGGGTATTGCCGTCCAGGCTGGCGTTGAAAAGTCCGGCCGCATCCTCGAGCGCCGCTCCCTTGGCAAAGGTCATTTTCACAACCGCTTTATAGGTCTCGCCGGTACAGATGATGCCGGCATGTTCCCAGACCGGGACGCCCCGCCATTTCCACTCCTCGACGACGTCAGGATCGGCTTCCTTGATCAGCTTGCGTATCTGCGCGAGCGTCGCACCGCGCCAGTCGCCAAGTTCCGCGATCCTCGCGTCGATCTGCCCGGAGGCAGAAGTGGCGTCTTCCGCCGCATCGTTGATTTTGGCCTTGGTCGTCGCTTTCGCCATCGAATTTACTCTCCCATCATCCTTGCCCGGAACTCGCCTTCAGGCGGGGCCGGCGCAAACCTGTCTTCGGCTTGTCGGCGTTGCTTCCTCATACCTAGGCTCGATACCTAGGCTCGGGCCGGCTGGCGGCAATATCCCAGTTGCGATTCGTGGTTCCGTCGCGAAATCCGGTCGGGAATTTCCTCAATTTGAACGCCGGGGACCGGCAACATCGCCTGTCAGCGCATGCGAGAACCTAAAATTCCGTAAACGGTGCGACAGGATTTTCGCATTCGGGGCTTGATGTCAGCTAAATGTCAGCTTTCTATGGTGCCTTAAGGTCACTGGCACCCGTGGAGGCGGGCCGCCGGTTGCGTACTGGGAGGAAGCCACCAATCCGGTCAAGCGATAAGGGTCGTAAAGAGCCCGTCGCCGTCTTCCCGTTCGCACACAGCAACAACGTGCGCGGTGAAAACGCGCCTCACGGAGGACTGACCTTGAAACATATTTTCCTCGCAACGATTCTCGCCGGTGCCATGTCGCTCCCGGCAGTTGCCGCTGATTACACGATCATTGCACCGGCAAACCCGGGCGGCGGCTGGGACCAGACGGCCCGCTCGCTGCAGACGGTCATGCAGCAGGAAGGCATCTCCGGCAACGTTCAGGTTCAGAACGTCCCGGGCGCTGGCGGCACCATCGGTCTCGCCCAGTTCGCAAGCCAGCAGAAGGGCAACCCGAACGCCCTGATCGTCGGCGGCTACGTCATGGTCGGTGCAATCCTCACCAACAAGTCCCCGGTCACCCTTAAGGACGTTACGCCAATCGCGCGCCTGACCGGCGAATACGAAGCTGTCGTCGTTCCGGCCTCGTCCGAGATCAAGACCATGGGCGACCTCGTCGAAGCCCTGAAGAAAGATCCGGGCGCCGTGTCCTGGGCTGGCGGCTCGGCCGGCGGTACCGACCACATCGCTGTTGGCCTGATCGCCAAGGCGGCCGGCGTCGACCCGACCAAGATCAACTACATCGCCTATTCCGGTGGCGGTGAAGCACTTGCCGCTATCCTCGGCAGCCAGGTTACGGCCGGTGTCTCGGGCTACGGCGAATTCGAATCGCAGGTCAAGGCCGGCACGCTTCGCCTGCTCGCCGTCTCGAGCGCCGAGCGCCTTGCCGGCGTCGATGCTCCGACGCTGAAGGAATCTGGTCTCGACGTGACTGTCGAAAACTGGCGCATGATCGCTGCTGCTCCGGGTCTCTCGGACGAGCAGAAGGCTGCCGTAACCGCCGATATCGAGAAGCTTGCGAAGTCCGCCGGTTGGCAGGAAGTCCTGAAGACCAAGGGCTGGCAGGACACCTATCTCGCCGGTGACGCCTTCAACACCCAGCTCGACAAGGATGTTGCGGCGACCGAAGGCGTTCTCAAGGACATTGGACTGGTGAAATGACCAAGGGGCATCACCCTTCAACTGCAACGCGTCGCCCGGATCGGGCGGCGCTCTTCATCGCGGTGGTTCTCGCCGCTATCGCTGGACTCATTTTCTGGGATGTGTCGCGCCTGACCGGCGCTGCCGGCTACTCCCAGGTCGGACCGACCACGGTCCCCTATGCGATCGCCTGCTGTCTTTTTGGCCTTGCGATCTGGACCGCGATCGAAGCGTTTCGCGGCGATTTTCCAGAGCGCGAGCGCCAGGAAATCGCTCCGGTTATCTGGATCGTCGGTGGTCTTGCCGCCCAGATGCTGCTTTTGAACATTGCAGGCTTCTCGATCGCCACCGGCATTCTGTTCGCGTTGACCGCACGTGGTTTCGGCAAGCGCAAGCTTTGGTTCTCGCTCCCCGTCGGCATTGCGATCTGCTTTGTCGTGTGGGTGATCTTCGCCAAGCTCCTGCTCCTGTCGCTGCCCGCGGGGCCGCTTGAACGCCTGTTCTTCTAAGAGGGCCGACGACCATGGCTACTTTTGAATTCCTGATGCAGGGATTGCTGGTTGCTGCGCAACCGATGAACCTGCTCTACGCGCTGATCGGCGTAACGCTCGGCACGGCGGTCGGCGTCCTGCCCGGCATCGGCCCGGCACTGACGGTGGCGCTCCTGCTGCCGGTCACCTACCGACTCGATCCCGGCGGCTCGCTGATCATGTTTGCCGGCATCTATTACGGCGGTATGTATGGCGGCTCGACCACGTCGATCCTGTTGAACACGCCCGGTGAAAGCGCCTCGATCGTGACTGCGCTCGAAGGCAACAAGATGGCGAGAGCGGGACGCGGTGGGCCAGCGCTGGCAACGGCGGCGATCGGCTCCTTCGTCGCCGGCCTGATCGCCACGCTCGGTCTCGCCTTCATCGCGCCCTACATCGTCAAGCTGGCCCTTGTTTTCGGTCCGCGCGAATATTTCGCGCTGATGGTTCTCGCCTTTGTCACCGTTTCCTCCGCCTTCGGCGACAGCACCCTTCGCGGTCTGACATCGCTGTTTGTCGGCCTGGCGCTTTCAGTCATCGGCATCGACCAACTGACCGGCCAGGCACGTCTTTCCTTTGGCGTTCCCGAATTGCTTGACGGCATCGAAATCACGACGCTCGCCGTTGCCATGTTCGCCATCGGCGAGACGCTCTACATCGCTGCACAGGGCGACAAGGGGCCCGACAAGGTCGAGGCCGTCCGTGGCTCTGTATGGATGAATGCGGCCGACTGGGCACGCTCCTGGAAGGCGTGGCTGCGCGGTACCCTCATCGGCTTCCCGATCGGCGCCATGCCGGCTGGCGGCGCTGAGATCGGCACCTTCCTGTCCTACGCCACCGAAAAGCGTCTGACGAAGCATCCGGAAGAATTCGGCAATGGCGCGATCGAAGGCGTCGCCGGTCCGGAAGCGGCCAACAACGCCTCGGCCGCTGGCACGCTCGTGCCGCTCCTGACGCTTGGCCTGCCGACCACGGCAACCGCGGCGATCATGCTTGCCGGCTTCCAGCAGTATGGCCTCCAGCCCGGACCGCTGCTGTTTGCGACCAATCCGCAGCTCGTCTGGGGCCTGATCGCCAGCCTTCTGATCGCCAACTTCATGTTGCTGGTTCTGAACCTGCCGCTCATCGGTCTTTGGGTGAAGCTGCTGACAGTTCCGAAGCCTTGGCTCTATGCCGGCATCCTGCTGTTTGCCACGCTCGGCACGATCGGGGCCAACCCGTCGGTCTACGAGCTCGGCATGTTGCTCGCCTTCGGCCTGCTCGGTTACGCGATGCGCATCTTCGGATATCCGATCGCGCCTGTCGTCGTCGGCCTGATCCTGGGCCCGCTCGCCGAACAGCAGCTGCGCCGCGCGCTCGCGATCAGCCAGGGGGACTACTCGGTCCTGTTCACCTCGCCGATTGCCGCAGGCCTCCTGATCATCGCAGCTGCAGCGCTGATCGTACCGCTCATCCTTCGGGCCCGTGGCCGCGGCGAAGTCCTTTCGCAGCTCGCCGCCAACGAAGACTAAGCCCCAATAACAATCGGGTCCGGAAACCCTTTCGGACCCGATCGACATAGCGCCTCCTCCCAAGGCCTATCCGCAGGCCCGGCCGGTTTGAAAACCGACCGGGCCTGCTTCCTTTGCATGGCTGGCCTGTCCGATTGTGCATTGCAATAAGACCGACCAAACCCCATCTTTTGCTCATCAAAGAGAAAACGAAAGCGAGCAAGAAGATGGCTACCACAACTTATCACAAGGGTTTCATCGGTCGTGCATTCGCAGTTCTCGGCGCTGCTAGCGCTGCCGCCGCCGCTGTCGAAGGTCACCGCCGCCCGAAGGCAAGCGACCTGCGTACGCTGGGCATCGATCCGGCGAACTTCCCGGACACGCGCCGCGGCTAACATTTCCAGCGCCCCGAGGGGCGCCTTATCCTCCCAAGGATATAACGGCTCGGGGTCGAGAGACCACCGAGCCGTTGTATTTTCCGGCAGCCGGCATCTTCAGCCCCCGGCACTTCATAGACCCGGCTCAAGAGGGCAGACGGTCCGACGCCCACTCGTCCCAAGTTGAAGCAGCGTGCTTTCGTTGCATGGCTGGGGTGCTTCATTGTGCATTGCAAAAAGACCGACCAGACCTCATCTTTATTTCATCGAAGAGAAAACGAAAGCGAGCAAGAAGATGACTACCACAACCTATCACAAAGGTTTCATCGGTCGTGCATTCGCAGTTCTCGGCGCTGCTAGCGCTGCCGCCGCCGCTGTCGAAGGTCACCGCCGCCCGAAGGCAAGCGACCTGCACACGCTGGGCATTGATCCGGCGAACTTCCCCGACACGCGCCGCGGCTAACAAATTCCAGCGCCCACGAGGGCGCCTTATCCTTCCAAGGATGATGAAGAACGGCTCGGGGTCGAGAGACCACCGGGCCGTTGCCATTATGGAAAAGCGCGTCCCTCCTCGTCGGGGTTCGTCGAACGCCGTCAACGCGTTGGCGGCGTATGTAGGACATCAACGAGGCGTCGCGCGACGTCGCCTCACTTCTTCGCGCGATAGATCAATACCGGTATCGTGGAGTGAGCCAGCACCTTGGCAGCTACGCTGCCGAGCATCAGGCTTCCGACGCCACTGCGACCATGGGACGCCATGATGATGAGATCGGCATCTTTGTATATCGCCTGGTCGCAGATTGCGCGGTAGACCTCGTGGCTGCGGACCTGCTCCGTCTGGCACTCCACGCCTTCCGCCGCAGCCTTGCGCGCTAAAGCCGCGAGCATTTCCGCGGCATGTTTGCTGGCCAGCGCCTCGTATTCGGTGCGCGTGCTCGCCAACTGCTCGGGATCGACCGAATAGAGGTGGAATGGTTCGGTAACGGCAAGGATGTTCACTCGTGCGCCGACGTCCTTTGCAAAGGTTATGCCTGCATCGACAGCGATTGTTGCTAAGGGCGAGCCGTCGGTGGGTATAAGAATATTGCGAAACATGGGGTCCTCCTCTTCCAAGCTCCAGAGGAAGCTTAGTGCGTGGAGAGGCCTATTCCTTTGATCCCGATCAACGTTCCGGATTTCAGCAGGGAGGCGAATACTTAGCGACCTTTGTCGAAGCGGAAAAAATGTCGCAGTCGCCGCCGCAGGATGACGGACCAAGGCACCTCGGCATTGATCGCCTGGTAGCCAGCTTGTGTCAGCGAGAATTCAACGCGACCGTCATCTACCTCTCTTCGCGTGATGTATTGCATGTTCAGGGCGCGAAAGACCGCCGGGTGCAGTTCCGGTGGCCAGTAGATTTCATCTCCCGGCACCCGATAGGCGCCCGCGTTATAGAGCTCCTCAAGCACGTTCCTTAAATCACTGGCCAGCATTCGATGTTTATCCCGCGCAGCGTGTGGTGTGGCAATGTGCGACACGACGACCTAACGAAATAGGTCGTCGCTCCAGCACCGTTCCTAAACATCTATTCGTCAATGGGCCCGGAAATAGACTTCCGTTACGCGAAACTGCCCATCGATGCGCTTGCATTGTACGATGACGTCAATGGCGATTTTCAAGAGTTCGCGAATGTCGGTGCGCTGCAGGTATTGTCCGCCCTCCGATTCCTTTACCAGAAGGGTCAACTGTTCAAACGCCAGTTTCGCGGAGTCAGCGTGCACCGTTGTGATTGAGCCGGGATGCCCAGAGTTCACGTTGCGGATGAAGTAGAAAGCCGACCCATCGCGCAGTTCCTGCAATAGGATTCGATCGGGCCGCATGCGCAGACAGGATTCCAGGAGCTCCTTCACGCCGACTTTGGCGAGCCCCTGACCTCCCTTGGAATAGAATAACCGCGCGTGGTTCGGCTGATGAATCACGAGTTCCGGCGTGTCTTCGATAGAGATGACCCGCTCATCATCCGGAATATGACGAATGAGTGCCTTGGAGAGCGTTGTCTTCCCCGACCCCGTCGCTCCTGAGATGACGATATTCTTCCGGGCCAGCACCGCCTGGCGAAGGAACTCGGCCCACGCGCCCGTCTGATGCAGATCGATGAGTTTCCGGTCCGTCGCACCGGCCATGTGACTGCCGGGCGCCATGTCAGTGAACAAGCCACCCTTCTCAAGGTCGCCAAGACTTAATGCGGCCGACGAGGGCTTTCGGATGGTGATGCTGACCGTGTTCCGAGTGGTCGCAGGCGGGATGACGATCTGGATTCGCTCATTCCCCGGCAGTGTTGCCGACAGGATCGGCCGCGTTTCATCGATGGATTGATGGGAAAGACTAGCCACGGCCCTGGCAAGGCGCATCAGCTTTTCAAAGGATAGCTCCGGCAGATTATGGGTCCGCCATCCACCAGAGCCTTCTGTCAGCACCTGGCCTGGCCTATTGACGATCACTTCGTAGAGCGAGGGGTCGTCAAGGTACGGCATGAACGGAGACAGCAGTTCACGAACGACCGTCGCATCAGGACCTTCGGTCATCGCCCGCACCCTACTTCGTCACGCGCGCCGACCGCGGGCGGACATCTCCCAGCAACGCGCGGTCAAGGATTTTGTTTTTCGGCCCGATCACGCGCAATCCGTAAACACCGGAAAAATCGAGATCACGCGCGACGAAGATCGAGACGAGCTCGCCTTGGTTCTTATTGAGCGTTGGCGGGATGTTGATCGATTGCTCGACGGCGATGGCTGCCGCCTGCTGGCCTGCGTTTGTGGTGGTCTCAGCGTCGACGTCGCTGTTACGCAGGCGACTGTTGGCGTAGCTCGTGGCATCGCCGACGATGGACAGGAGAAGCGCACTCCCGAACCGCTCCCACCAGTGAGTGTCGACATAGCCATTCACGCCCGCCCGGCCGAGCGCATCCGTTGCCGGCGAAGCCAAGGTGACGATGACGCCGTTCGGGGTTTTCGCGCGGTTCCAGAGCACGAATAGGCGCTTCTGTCCTCGCTGGAGGCCGCCCCGATATTCGCCAACAACTTGCGTACCTTTCTCCATCAGGACAACCCGGCCATTGTCCGATAGAACATCTCGGTTGATTACGCAGCTGGTGAAGCCGGGTTGATCGGATGCCATGGCAGTTTCCAATACGCACGGAATTGACGATCCCATTGCAACTACGAAGTTCCGATTGCCGAGCGTGCCGGCGCGCGAGCCCTCAAGCCTGGTCGGCCGTAGCAGCCCGTTGAACCGCTGCTCGTCGGCGTTGGCCGAGTTCTGACCCATCATGCTTCCATCAAGCGGCACGAAATGGCTGTCCGCGGGCACCGCCGGATCCGCGGTCTCATGGTGCGACGTTGAGTTCTTCTGTCCACCGCTGAAGGCCATGACCGGCGCCCGGCGCGCCGAGTCGAGCAGCGGATCTTCGGCCTGCACCTCCTCTGCCGCGCGCGGGGTCGGCAGCTTCACTTCCGGCACGGCTTGGACCGGCTCCATCTTCTCCTTGACGGGCTCGAAATTCGCCGTTTGCCGGATGACAACCCGCTCGGGTCTGGTTCTGTCCGTCGGAGTGTGCTCGCCGCTCATCGACCACAGGGCGAAAGCGACAAAGGTAACAACAGCCAGCGCAACCGCGCCGCGCTTCAAGACAGGATTGCTGTCGATCCTCCCCCCGGGAACCGTTTCGCCGCGCTCCCCCGGTATCCGGTTTTCATCTTCCTCAAGCATGACTGTCTCCTAGTGCGCCGCGCCGGCTTCAGTCCGAACGACCCGCTCGACCGACGGCGAGGTCGTGTTGGTGTCCGGGTTGATACCGACGCGGTCATAGGCCTCGTTGAAGACGCAGAGCACGTCCCGTCCCCTCCGCAGGATGAACTTCCGGCCAATCGCGTGGGCCAGGACAAGATTGCCGTCTACGGATTTCGGCACCAGGCTTTCACTACCGTCTGAGTTCTCGATGTAGATCGCGGGTATTTCCTGATTGCCGACGACGGCAAATGTCGTAACCTTGCCATTGTCGTAGACCGAGTGCGGCTCCAGCGCCTGGGAGCCCTGCGCCGAATAACGCCAATTCCGAGCACCATAGCCCTCATGAATGGCCAGGGCATTGTCGGCCTCCTTCGACTGAGCAGCGATCTCTCGCGCCGCCGCAGCTTGGCGGCGCCGCTGCGCTTCATCGGCCGGGTAGCGGTACTTGACGTAGAAGTAGGTGTTATGACCCACCTCCACTTTTCCGTCCCGCACCATCAGTTCCATTTGGTAGCTACGGGTCGAGCCGTCGCGCCGAGTGGAGACGACAGAGAGATTGGTGACCGGCTGATTTTCCCGCGGTTTGAGAAACAGGATGTTTCCTGCCGGCGCCACCTCCCAAGCTACACTGTTGCCCAGCGCAACATGGGCGATCTCCTCGTCGGCCGCGAACTCCACCTGCACCGAAGAACGCAAGGAGCCTATGATGCGAGTGATGTTGTAGGGCTGGTAATCGACAAAGCGGACACGACTGTCCTGCGCCGCGCCGCGCGGAATATCGAGTGCAGATGCCGTGCTGGCGGACGTCGTAAGGAGGAGAGTAGCAATGAAAATAGTCCGCATCAGTTGATGGCCTCCGGATCGGCGCGGTATTCGCTGACGGCAAAACCGAGAGGATTCACCAGCCGATCCGTCGACGACATCGGCGCGTTTGCATAGGAGAACGTCAGCGCTGCAACCCAATGGGTTGTCCGGACTTCTTCCCCGCGGGTGATGGTGCGCATGTAGCGGACGGAGACGACATGCGAATTGATCAGCGAGATCGATGCGATGCTGATGCGTGCGGTGGCGCCGCGCCCATAGGTGTTCTGCGGCGACGCCGGATTGCTGCCGCGATAGAGGGCCGAGAACCGAGCCTGCTCCGGCTGCGTCGAAAGAAGAGCGACTGTGCGGAAGTTGTCCTCTGCCTCGCTCCAGACGTAGCTTTCGCGAGCGCGGACGTATTTCGCGGCGAAGTATTTCGTCACGGCCTCGTCATAGGTGCCGGGCGTCGACGTCAGCGCCGAGACGACATCAACGATGCCTGTCGAATTGTCGACCCGCACGACAAACGGCTCGACCGATTTCAACGGCGTGAGGCCGGCAACGGCAAGGATCGAAGCGCCGGCGAGAATGCTTGCCGCGACGGCAATGGACCAGGCAACGCGTGAAGAGCGCTCGACCTGGATCATGCGTTCCTGGTCGAAGCGCCGCGCCTTGTCAAAGTATGTCTTGAGTTCGTCGCCGGAGACCATCGCGTCAGCCCCCGCATGGACGATAGGAGGCGTCGACGTCGAACTGGGCAAAGGCGAAAGATTCCCTACCCTCTTCGACATACGCGGTGGCGACGGACTGAGAGGTCGCCGGTCCCGCATAGGACTGTTTCTGTTTGACGTTGCTATTATCTTCCCACTGCCACATCGAGCGATTGAGGGGGCGGCGCGAATAGCCATCGCAATTCGGGACCGGATAGGTCAGCGATGCGCAGCCGCTTAAGGCAGCCGCCATGCAGAGCAGCGGAAATGTTCTGATCATTCCTGAAGAGCCTTTTTCTTGTTCGTGCGAAAAGCGTCACAATCCCGAGCCCTTCGGGCTCAAGGTTCGACCAATGGCCCGGACACCGCGTCCGGCCGCACGGGCGGTACGGGACGCCGCCCAAGCGAGCGTGCTTTCGTGGGCGTCGCGTGCAGCCCCGTAGCCGTAGGTCAACGACGCGCCGCCGGCGGCAAGCGCCGAAGCGATGTTCGGAAGCTGATAGAAGACATAGAGGGCAGCGAGGCAGATGGCGCAGAGCGCGGTGGGACGCATCAGCACGTCGGTATATCCTTGAATTGCCGTGAAGGTCGTATCGATGCAGGTGATCAGCAGTGAGCCGACGGCGACGACGAGCACCTGGAGGATCACGAAGTTTGCAAGCTGTCCCAGCCACGCCTCGGTGAAGCGCCGCGTCGCCTGAAACATTGCCAGGGCCACGAAGATCGGACCGATGGCGAGCACGATGGCGAGCGCCAGCCGGGCATAAAGCGATACAACGTAGCCGATCGCCGCTACTGTGAAGCTCGCGCCGATCACCATTGCGCCACCGATACCCATCACAATACTCGACGACCAAGTGGCACGGGACCAGATATCGATGGCTGAATCCTGTCCCTTGTCGAGCAGACTGTCGAACGTTGTAGCGCTCGGCGCCGCGCCGGTGTTCAGTGCCTGCGATATCTCACGCGGCAACACGTCGAAGAAAATGTCGGTGACGTAGGTCTGGTATTCGTCGGCGTCCGTCACCAGCGTCGCGATGATGGCTAGCTTGATCGTCCGAAATGCGAAGTCGAGGATGGGTTCCTGGACCGAGCCGCGGAGCACGAGATAGCCGTAAAGCACGACGTAGAGCGTGACCGCTGCCGTCAGGGGGCCCGAGATCCACTCGGAGACGTTCGAGGTTCCGTCGGAGATAAAGGTCTCCAGCGGAGCCTTGAACTGCTCGTCGACGAAGGCGAAGACCTGATACATGCCTCAGCCTCCAAGCGCTTTTCGCATGCGTCGAAAGCTAGCCTTGAAATCTGCAGCCGCTGCGTTTTGACAATTCGGGGTATTTCCTAATTCACCGGGGTTGGTGCCACACGCCGCCATGATTTCGGCCAGCAGAGCCTCGTCGGCGATGAGTTCGTCGACAGTGTAGGTCCGTTCGGCTCGCTCGGAGCAACTGACCAATAGGACAGCGAGAAGAACGATATGGCCCTTCATTGCAGTGCAGCTTTCATTGCATCCATGCGTCGGCGCCAGTCCTCCACCTCGCGCTGCTCGTCGACCTGTGCCTGTGCCTGCTGGACCATTCGGAGGGCCTCCATGCGCAGTACATCGGCCTGGAGGAAAGCTGTTTCCGCCTGAAGTCGCGCCTGAAGGTCGGCTATGTCCTTGGCGCCAGCCGCTGTCGAAATCTTCTCGCGCAGTTGGTCAATGCCATCGACTCGCTTGGCCGCGGCATCGTAGATATGCTGCGCTAGGCTCATCTGCCCGGCATTCTTGTTCTGAATGCGGGAAAGCTCCTGCGCGTAGAAGTCCTCTGCGCTGGTCCGATAGGTCGAATTACCCTCAAGGAATTTTGTGGCCGTATCGCCGAACACGCCCGTTGCGCTTCCCTTGAACAGTCCCTCGATGACGTTAAACTCCCCAGGCAGCGCCTTGCGAACGGCAGGATCGTTCAAGACGCCGGCAACATCCGCCATGTCGGTGATCTTGTTGAGCGAGCCGTAAAGCTGCTGCGCCTGCTCTATCTGCTGGTTGAGCGCATCAAGCTGAGCTTTCAGTTGGGCGATACTCTCGAGGTGCTTGGCGATCGCGGTTCGGTCGATCACCGGGATTCCCTGCCCGGCTGCCGTGCCGGCGCAGAGAATGAGCGCCGCGGCTATTGCCGCGCCGTGAATTCGATAGAAACCCATTAGCTCAATCTCCTTCTTTGCTGAAAAATCGGAAGCCAATCCGCGAGCCGGTCGCCGACTTCTGTGCGGATGGCATCGGCGAGTTCGACATTCGCGGTGCGGCCGGAGAGGATGGTAAGTTCGTCGTCGAAACCGCTGAGGTTCAGTTCGGCGACAACGCTATTGTGTCCTTGCTTCAATATGAATCGGCGGCTCTCGACGGAGAGCTCGCGTGCAATGAGTTCATACTCCCGCTCGGTGAGCTTGAAGCCGTCGACATAGTCGGCGTGGTTACTGCGGAAGTTCGGTAGGAAGATCTGCGTCGGGCATTGCTCGATGATCGTATGAGCGATCGGCGAGACGATCGCATCGCGCGGGCTCTGCGTAGCAAAGAGCATAAGCCCGTTCTGCTTGCGGATCGTCTTGAGCTTGTTCTGTGCGAGATCGCGAAACCCTTCATCCTGGAGCGCCTTCCAGAACTCATCGATAACGATGATGATGCGCCTGCCATCGATCAGTTGCTCGACCCGATGAAAGAGATAGGCCATCAGCGGCGTGCGGATTTCCTCGTTGTCGAGGAAATCGGTCATGTCATAGCCGACGAATTTGCCGTCAAAGCCGATGTCCTCAATGATGTTATCGAACACCCAACCGAGCGCCCCCCCTCTCTCCCACCGCCGCAGCCGCGCGGCAATGCCTTCGGGATCGGCGTTGTTGAGGAAGGTCCTGAGCGCGCCGATCGTCCGGCGCTCCACCGGCAAGTCGGCAAGGCCGTCGATCGCGGAGGCGATGTCGCGGAGTTCGGCCACCGTCAGTTCCCGTGTTGCCGAGCCGACAAGCCTGCCGACCCAGCGCGTGAGAAACACCTTGTTGTCCGGCGTCGGTTCCAGTGCCTTCAGGGGAGCGCACCCGGTCGGGGCACCATTCTTCAGCGGCAGATAGGTGCCGCCGGCGGCGCGCACGTAGAGATCAGATCCCCTGTCCTTATCGAAAAACACAACATGCGGGTCATGTTTCTCCAGCTGCGACAGCATGAAGTTCAAAAGCACGGTCTTGCCGGCACCGGACGGTCCGCACACGAAAGTGTTGCCGAGATCGCCATAATGGAAATTGAAGTAGTACGGTGACCCCGACGCCGTCTTGAGAAGAGCGACGGCAGGTCCCCATTCATTGCCGTGCTTCCGACCGATCGGGTAGGAGTGGAATGGTGCGAGCGCCGCGAAGTTGCGCGACGTGATCGCGCCGGACCGGGCGCGATAGCGGAAGTTTCCTGGTAGTTGCGCCCACCAGGCCGCCTCGAGGCCGAGATCCTCGCGCGCGACGACGGCGGCTCCACCGGTCAGGCTGGCGCGCGCCTTGGCGAGATTGTCGGTCAATTCCTTCACCGATGGGGCAAAGACGGAAAGCGTCAGGTGGTGCTCGCCTAGCACGAACCGATTGGACTCCAGATCGTCCATCGCCCCATCAAGTTCCTCGATCTGTGAGGCCGCCTTGTCCCCACTGCTGACCATCTGGTTTTGCTTGCGGCCCATGATCACGCGGGCGTCCGCCTTCGAGACGAAGGAGAAGGATTGCGTCAGGATCAGTTCGAAGGGACTAGTGAGCACACCGTCGAGCATGCCGGTCCGAGTTCTGGCCGGATATTCCTTAAAACTCAGCATGCCGGCAAAGCGGCTTTCGGCCTCGTGCCGGATCTCGACTGTCTCGCGGCCGACAATGACACGATCCGAGTAGATCGCCGAGGCGATACGCCCCTCCGTCAGCGGGACCGGCTCCCGACGGCCGCCGACGAACTGATGCAGCACTTCGCTCGGCTCCGAGAACAACAGGCCGTCACGTTCGTAGAGGCACAGCACGCGCGGTTCGAAGCGTTTCAACGCCGCTGTGACATCAATGACCTTGTCGCGGAGCTGCTTGAGGGCTTCCTCGTCGAGTTCGGCCCCGGCCTGACGTGCCCGACGCAAGCGCGCCAGCAGCCTTGCCGCCTTGTCGGACGGATCGCGGGCCGGAGACCACAGGATCGTCAGATAGAGGTCGTTGCGAAACAGGTCCTCCCCAACCATGCGCGCGCGATACTTATCATTGAGCGCCGCCGAGAAAGGTGTAGTGAACGTGCCTTCCGGATAGCTGTTGTCGCGACGGCGGATGAGATGAGTCCACAAGGCAAGCCGCTCGTCGGCGATGTTCCGATAGAGCGTGTTGAGGTCCCGATGCAGAGCATTCAGGTCGAGAACATCCGCGGTCTCGAAAGAGACGCCTTCAAGCGCGATCATTACCATCAGCGCCCGGGAATCGAGCGCGATCGTCGACACGTCGACATGGCGGACATAGGGGATGAAGGTCTCCGGACCGAGTTCGCGAGATCTGAGTGTGGTCAGGCTAGGCAAATCCGAGGTCCCTTTCATCGTATTTCCGGGCGAGCTTCAGGGGACTAAGCGTCGCTCCGCCCCAAAAGGCGCTGTTGCGCGACCGGCCGCGTGTGTCCACCCAAGCCAGTAAGATGCGGAACATGTTGTGGTCGTGTTTGACGAGCGCGCGGAAAATGAGGTGAAAGACGACGCCAACAGCCAAGTAGGCGATCGAGCCGGCGACGATGTAAAGAATGGTCGTCAGCATGATGTTCATGCCCATGGCTTCCATCGTCACGCCAGCGATCATCGCCGGCCGGGTGCAAGCGATGAACAGCGTGTCTTCCTCAAGGATTGGCCGAAAACTCGCCATGGCGTCAGCTTCCGACGATGGTGTTCACGAGTTCGGTAGCGCCGAAGATGCCGCCAATGCCGATGATCCAGAACCCTGCGCGCCTCAGATCCATGTAGCCGAACATCCAGGCTATGCAGATCACGATGATCGCGATGACGGCCAGAAGCTTGGCGATGTTGCCTGTCAGCATTTCGACGATGTTCTGCAGCACGGTCTCGATGCCGGCCGCCTGCGCGAAGGCAGGTTCGACCATGGATGCCAGGATGGCCATTGCCATTACGGCGGATGCGGCGATCGGGCGGATACGGGCGCTGAAAGTCATTCACTCTCCTCCATATGACTGTTCTGAAACACGAGGACGGAGGACCTCCGTCTCGATCTGAAAACGTCCCAGGACGGCACCGACGCCGTTTGATCGGCAAGGGCCTCGTCCTTGCGTGCATCGCCGATCGCCTCGACAAGAGGCGCTTCGTTGAGCTCCCTCTCCCGTCCATCATCTTCGATCATGAGCGTCGTGATGGTGCTGGCGAGCCGGCTTTCTTCCTGGCGGACCTGCTCATCGTACCTGACCATCGCGCCGACAGATGGATCGTTTCGTCCGTAGTAGGAGTGCAGCATCACCTGTTCGGCCCGGCTCGGGTCCGCGCCCGCTTTCACCGCCAGCCGGTAGTACCCATCGAGAATGGTCGCCGTGGCCCGAAGGTTGCGGCATGGGTCGAAGGCATCTGAAATCGAAAGATTGAGCTGGCGGAGTTCTTCCATGCCGATGCCGCCGAGGCCGAGCTGTATGTCGTGCCGCTCGGCTGCCAATGACGTGGCGATTGCGATCGCCTTGACCTTGGTTGTGGGCTGCACCGAGAGTGTCGCGCCGCTGTTGACCCGGATGGCGAAGGGTTCGAACCGGCTTTCAAGGCTGACGATGGCGGCGAGCGTCTCGCTTGCAATTGTGGGTGCGCACGTTTGCGCCAAATCGAGGAAAGCAACAGGCATGCTCAGTACCACACTCGTTGCTTGCCAACCCCGTCGATGATCACGTCGATGTAATGGGGTTGGGGGCGGATGTTTGGTCGAGTCGTCACATAGCGCTGACACTGAGTACGGCCGTCTCTCCGCCGCCACGCTGCCGATGAGTTCATCCGATCATCGTTGGAGTAGCATTCAGCGTTCGAGACGGTCTGTGGCGTGGCCGAGATACAACTCGCTTCGAGCCCATGGTCTCCATACCGCGTTGTCAGGCGATAACCGTCATTGCAATAATAGGGGTCGTATCGAGGACGCGAGGCCTGAAACCCAACGCTGCCGCAAGTGGGAAAGGAGCGCCCTCTTGCAAGCGCGCGCCAGAGCCTGTGGATTGGCGCCCGGCATTCCGCGTATTGCGTCGGACCGCTCGGATTGGAAAGGCACAGGATAACCTGGCACCCCCATTCGCCCGCCTGCGCTTTACTCTCGAAAACAAGATAGAATGGCGCTAAACTGGCTGCAGTGACAAATACCCGTGTAAGAGACTTGTTCATGGCCACCACCTTCACTAACGCGATTGTGCGCAATCCTAACAGCGGCGCAATTTCGCGACGCTTTTTACAATCATATATCTGACAGTATAAAAAATGACAAGCGCACTTAATGCCCATTGGCAGAGCCAGCTGTTTTCGGCTTACGCACTGCAGGAAGTTTTCGACAAACCGGTTGAGGGAGAGACGCCGCAATCGCGTTTGAAGCAGGTCGGAATGATGACGGTGCTCTATATGATGCATCAAAACCATGAAAAGCTAACGCTCTCGAATATAAGCCAAATTACCGGTTTGACGCGCAATGCTGTGGCGGAATCGATCGATCCTCTGATCGCGCGGGGGATATTGACCGAAACGATTGTGAAGAATTCGATGGGACGAGGAACTGCGAGGCAGTTTGAGTTCTGCCCGGACGTTTTCGATCGCCTGAGGTTAAGTCCCGAGCAGCAAAAACCTTGAACTTAGTGATTTTTTTGCGACACTAACAGCATCACGCGACGGCGGCGTTGAACCAGCACGCGCAGCATCGTGACCTTTCAGAAGGCGTAGGTTTGGGGCCGATAAATTCAACTCGGCCATCCAGGTCTGCTTTTCGGCGGCCGTC
Organism: Ensifer sp. Root423; assembly: GCF_001426275.1. Lineage (NCBI taxonomy): Bacteria > Pseudomonadati > Pseudomonadota > Alphaproteobacteria > Hyphomicrobiales > Rhizobiaceae > Ensifer > Ensifer sp. Root423. Next base: position 59,064 of record NZ_LMEG01000004.1, read on the forward strand.
AGGCGAATGCCTGCATCGCGATATCCCAAGAGGTACTTTAATCACTTGGCCGTGCGCCGCAGCTCTTCCAGTAGCGGTCGCAGCTTGTGCTTGCGCCGGTGCTCCTCGATAAGCCCATCTAGGTACGCAAGCCACTGGCCGGACCGCCCGCAAGCCTTATACGCGCGGGCGGCAATCCCGAGCCACAATGCGGCCGTGTCATAGCGGCTTGATCTTCCTTCAGACATAATCGGGTCGGCCATGCGGCATGCAAGCACAATCACCCAATCGGGGTGATCCGCCAATGCCCGTTCAGCAAGTCGACCCAGCGTAGGGTCACGTGGACTGAAGAAACGCGTTTCCTGCAGGTCGATGCAAGCAACGGCGTCGGCGACCAAGTCCTCGTCGAGCAGGATTTCGATCCGCTCATAGGCGTAAGGTGCCGCCGTCAGCGCCGCAAGCAGCAATTCGCGCAACTTCGGCCAATCCGGCGGAGCAACGAGTTTCTTGGCCACGCGGAAATCTTCCCGTGCAAGGCTTTCTTCGAAGGCTACTTGCGTTGCCTTGAACGTCATATCCCGATTGCCTACCTCATGCGCCTTTTCGCGCAGCCAGCGTGCCAGCATTGCCCTGCCTGTTCTGTGATGCCAGTTTTCTTCGCCTTCGTCGCGCCCGTCTCGCGACAGCCCCCAGGCAGCAAGGTCGAACGCGGTTTCCACCCGGCCGACAGAAGCCACGACCTCGACAAGCCGCAAGAGATCACCATGGGTGGTTAGGCGCACATGGGCGAGCGCGACCGCCTCACCGACACGCCCCATCTGCGCCAGCTTCACAGCATGGTCGCAATGAAACCCAGCCGCACGGGAAAGGTTGAGGAAATGCTCACCACGCCCCATGGCTTCGAGCGCGGCAAGTCGGGCCCGCGTCAGATCGGCATCGAGCGGATCGCTACCTCCTCCAGGCGGCCAGCTCTGCCCAAGCCCTGCGAGCGTCGCCTGAAGGCCTGACTCGTCCCAGCCCTGCATGCAAGCTGCAATGGCAGTAGCAAAGGCATCGTCGGCGCCGAATTCTGCGAGTTCGCGCTGCCAGTCGGCCAATTCATCGGCGAGGTTATCGCGCGCCTCCTGTGAGACACCATCCATGAGGGCGGCTTGAGCGATCAATTGATCAAGCCGGGGAAAGAACTCGTGCAGGGTTTCATCCCAATCGGCGTTTTCCGGCCAATATGCGGCCAGCCCCGAGGCAACGGGCTTCAAGATCGTTAATGCATGGGCGCCGCGCCCGGTAGCAAGAAGGGGTTCAGCCTCGTCAATCAGTTGTTCGAGCGCCGCTTCATCGATACCCGCAGACCGTTCGCCCCAACTGTGCCGATGCCGCCCCGAACCGGTCGAAGCGAAAAGGGCTTCGGCGCGACGACGAAACGGCACCGGATCGAGCAGCGCGCTTGCCTCGTCAGCTACCGAAGCCGCGAACCTGGCATCGAGCCAAAGGGCAAAGCCCTCGTCTCTCTCGGCACGTTCCAGCACAAGCGCCTCAAGCCGTTCACGCGAAATCGCCCGTAAATGCTCCGCGCGCTCGTTCGCCGCCTGCTTCATCTGTACTCCTAGAAATTCGACTTCAGACGTTTGGCGGCGAAGCGCTTGGCTTCAAATCAGCTTTAGCTTCGTCGCCAGAGCCGTCGCCTGCGGAAGCGAGTAGGCATTTAGCTTCCTGCGCGCATTATTCATGTGGAAGTTGACGTTCCAGTAGGTCATGTTCTCGATGTCGGCGATTGCTCTCATGGATTTGCCCTCGGACGCCCACTTAAGCATAAGCGCCTGTCTAGTGGTCAAAGCGATGCTCGGTTTTGCTGTAGGCTCAATGTTCGTTTGCTCGATCCGCACATGAAGCTGGGCGACCGCCATGGCGGCCGCTACCGGATCGACATCACCTTTCAGCGAGAGGGAAGGCTTGTGTGAGGCCATGGTCAGCATTGCTATACGTCTGAACGCAGTCGCGACTGGAATGGTGATCCCCGACCGAATACCGAAACCGGCGGCATCCAGATAAAACTGCCGAACGCGCCTCGATCTGACGGTCCTTGAATTTTCGGAAGACCAGGTGAACGCCTTCATCGTCGCCCTTGCAATCTGGATCACGGGATCGATCTCGTTGAAGCTTTTGGCGAAGTACCAATCCTGCCATTCAGGATGATAATTCGAAACGGCGAATGTTCCGATTGGTTGAAGATTAAGGTAGGCGTAATACTCGAAGCCGAGCTCTTGCGCGAGCTCGGTGAGCGCTTCATTGAACATCTCCTTGGTGCGCGCCACGGTGGAAACATCGGTTAGCTTCTGAAACCAGCCCTTCACCTTCTCCTCCTTTTTTGCCCTCTCGTCTTACTCAAACAATACTCGGCCCAGCGACATTCTGGACCTTTTGGAGAGCCGCCGGCAAGTTGTGCTCCTGCCAAGGACCCCCATCGCCAACCTCTGACGGCTTACGTTGCCACTTACCTACCTATTCGCCATGGGCCGGAAGACCGCGCTTGGTGTTGCTTCTTCCGGTATCGTCACCCACAGCTTTAAGCGATCTCGATGCCGCGGCCAGCGTGCGGGCAACTTCTACGATCTCTTCACGGTTCGCGGTCGGGTCCTCTTTGTTCCACGCAAGCCCCATGCCGATCGTGAAATCCACCCCCTCCACTTCCCGAAGGCGGAACGACTGGTGGGGCAAATCTCTGGTCCATTCCGGCACGAAACCTACGCCCATCCCGGCCGCAACCAGCGAAACCAACGAGAGCGTGTCGTCGCAACTACAGGCAACCTGATCGAGAAGGCCAAATTTTCTGAACTGCTCGAAGAAGTACTTTTCCGTGTAAGATAGATTTGAGCGGGAAAAGGAGATGATCCGTTCCCGTTTCAGATCGCTCATTGTGACGGTCTCCGCCGTCTCAAGCCGGCTGCCAAGTGGCACCGCCAGAAGATATCGTTCGTTGGCGATGCTCTGCCAACGGAGCGATCCGATGTTTTCGACCGGCCGGATGAAGCCAAGGTTGATACGGCCCTTCTCCAGGTCGCGGATGATTGCATCGGTGGAACCACTGCTCACGTGGATCTGAATATCGGGAAATCGCTTGCCGAGCTTGTTCAGAAAAAGCGGCAAGACACCGAAGGTCGCGGGATATATGGTTCCGATGGTGATCCGATCGACATTCTTGCCCGCAACGGCCCGGACGATAGCGGAACTGTTTTCGATCTCCCGCAGAACATTGATGCACCGCTCGTAAAAAACTTCGCCGGCTTTTGTCAGTTGAACACGACGCGTAGAGCGGATGAGAAGCTGAACGCCGAGCTCCTTTTCCAGCGTTTGTATCTGCACGCTAAGGGCGGGCTGCGCCATGGAGAGCGTCGCCGCAGCGCGCCCGAAATGCAACTCCTCGGCCAGGGTTGCAAAACATCTCATTTGACGGAATTCCATTCGCCTGTCCTCTGCATCCACGCAAGCCAGTCTACAAGGACACATATCATCCATTAATCGCGGAGTTAGATCAATCTGTTATTTTTTAATAACACGAAACCCATAAATTGCTGCAGTAGACGGCGAATCGTCTTTATCCTATCGGTTGAGTATGAAAACGAGCCTGGAACATCTTCCCGAGAAGAAGCAGCGCGAGCTTGCGCGCGTCGTGGAGATCATCCACGAGGAGTTTGCCGATGCACTCGAGGGGGGCTCGGCCGACTTCAAGAAGCGCGGTCGGATCCTGAAAATCATCCTCTTCGGCTCCTACGCCCGCGGCACCTTTGTTGACGAACCGCATACGATGAAGGGCTATCGCTCCGATTACGATATCCTCGTCATTGTCAATTCGAAGAAGCTCGCAGAACCGCAATACTGGGATAAGGCTACCGACCGTCTGATGTGGGACAAGGGGGTCTCGACGCCGGTTGGGCTGATCGTCCATGGCGCCCGGGAGGTGAACAACTTCCTTGCGGACGGACAATATTTCTTCGTCGATATTCTGCGCGAGGGCATCGTGCTCTACGAACTCGACGACCGGCCGCTGGCCGAGCCGAAACGGCTCTCCCCAGCTGATGCGTTTCGATTTGCCAAGGAGTATTTCGATGACCGGATACCTCACGCGAGGGTCTTCTTAAAGACCGCAACGTTCTGCGTCAGGGAACACGACCTCAAAGAAGCGGCTTTTCTACTGCACCAAGCGATCGAACAATCGTACGCAGCGGTTCTCTTGGTCCTCACCAACTACAGCCCGCCGTCGCACAACCTCAAATTTCTCCGCGGTCTCGCCGAGGATCGCGACCAGCGGCTCGTCGAGGCTTGGCCGCGGGACCAGCATCGCTTTACCGCCTGGTACAACGTTCTCAACGAAGCCTATGTGAAAGCACGTTATTCGAAGCACTTCGAGATCACCGAGGAAGGGCTCGGCTGGCTTCTCGAGCGGACGGAGCATCTCCTCCGCCTCGTCGAGATGATCTGTCAGGAGCGGCTGGCGGAATTGGAATAGGGCTCAGCCCAGCTCCCACATACCTACAGCTCGGCACGGCATGCGTTGAAATGAGATCAGGGCGCGATCAACCTCGGGATCGTGCCGCCCGAAGGCGCCCTGACCATGCCCGAGACGTCCCTGCCGTCGGCGCCCCATCTTTGTGCAGTGTCTATGTTGCCGCGCTTCAAGGCTTCGCCCAACGAGGTCCTGATAGTCGTCCTGTTTGCAGGATGCATCAATTAGCGATCCGCCTGGTGCACTGGTTCTCTCCTTTGATGCAGGCAATCTCCGCCGTCGAGCATTCGGCAATGCCATTAACGATAACGCAGTGCGAGCATTGATCGGTGAATTCCAGGCAATCCGGATTGGCCTTGATGAAGTCTTGCAGGCTGGCATTCTCGGTCTGCTGCGGCTCAGGAACAGCGTCGGCAGCCGGCGTATCCGCCGCCTGAGCGGCGGTCATCCCCGCGATGGCAAGCGCCAGGCAAAGCGCGACACGAATGTTGAACTGCCTCATCCCCTGCTCCTTCTCAGCGTACATCCGGCGCGACGTGAAACGGCTCTCGGCCGAAACTGCGCACTGTCGGAGAGTGCCGTCACGGCGCCCGCCGTGCAAGCGACCGTCCGGCGCCCTCACCCCAGTTCGTTGCGGATCGCCCGCATGAACACCTTGGCGCCGATGCCGATCAGGTCATCGGGAAAATCGTAGTCCGGATTGTGGAGCCGCGCGTGGTTCTCGCCGGCGCCGAGAAAGAACATCGCCGAAGGCGCCACGCGCCCGAAAAGGCCGAAATCCTCCGAACCCTTCATCGGCAGCACGCCCTCGCCGCGGTCACGGCTGACGCCCTCCTCGTCCATGGCCCGCTCAAGCGCCGCCACGGCGCGTTCCGCATTGCTGCACTGGTGGAACACGTCCTCGTAGCCGATCGTGACCTTCAGCCCGGCAGCACGGGCCTCTTTCGCAACCAGCGCCTCGGCACGGGCCACAAGATCGGCCATGCGCTCGTCGGTCAGTGTGCGCAGCGTCGCCCAAATCTCGGCATAGCCGGGGCTGATGCCGAAGGCCGCCTCGCCGAGGCGGGCATGCGTCACCGTGACCAGCGTGTAATCCTCGTTAAGCGGCCCGTTGTTGCCAAGCGCCGTCAGGTCGGAAAGCAAGGCGGCCATCGCAAAGGTCGGCGCAATGCCGTCCTCCGGCGTCGAGGCATGCGCGGTCTTGCCGGAAAGCAAGATCCGCATCCCGCGCGAGGCGCAATTGACCGGTCCTGAGCGCAGCGCCGCATGGCCAAAGCGTAATCCCGGAAAATTGTGCAGCGAGAAGACCAGATCCGGCTTGATGTCAGCAAATTTCGGATCGGCAAGCACGGCCGCGGCACCCGCGCCGTTCTCCTCCGCCGGCTGGAACATCAGGATCGCGCGGCCTCTCGCCGGTCGCTCGCGTCCAAGCCCTTTGGCCAGCGCCATCAGGATCGTCATATGTCCGTCATGGCCGCAGAGATGCCCCTTGCCTTTGATCTTCGAGCGATGGCCGATCTCCGAGATCTCCTCGATCGGCAACCCGTCGAGCTCGGCACGCACCATCACCGTCGGCCCTGGTTCTCGGCCCTCATAGATCGCCGCCACTCCGTGCCCGCCAAGACCTGTGATCACCGCATCCGGTTTCGTCTCGGCCAGAGCCTTTACGATCGTATCCGCCGTCTCCCGCTCCTCGCCCGAGACTTCCGGCCGCCGGTGCAGCTCGCGCCGAAAAACGGTGAGCGCCTCAAGTTCACGGTCGATCAGAAACATTCACGCGCCTCCGCTTCTTTATCAGGATAGAAGCTCCAGTTTCCGGCTCCACTGCTCATGCCTCTGGACAACGCATGATCCTGGTGACCTGGCCCCTTCAAAAGTCTCCCAGCCACGACCTTAAACCATCTTCGCTATTGAAAGAGAAGCGCGAAAGACGTCGTTGGACACAGCTGCAGTGGATCGACTTCAGCCCGATCTCACACTTGCTTTGCCGGTCGCACTGGAACTTGTTCACCCAGGTCGCCACCAAGAAACCGGTTACTCGAAACTGCGCCCAAAGTACGCACGGCTCTCGGTCTTCAAGTGAGGCCTCCAACTTGTCGCGTTGAATGATCGGTTAGCGGCTTCAGACGCGACACGTCTTTGTTCAGACTGCACAGAGCTTGTCGCGCAAGCTGCGTCATATCCGGTTGAATGGCGTACCACACCCCAATTGCTGCAAACTCCAACTTCCCCTACATTGACCAAGTGGTAAAAAAGACGCGCGCCAAACGCGCAATCAATCAGAGGGGAACTTAATGCAAAGCGATTCCTTCAATTTTGCCATTTCCAGAAGAACCCTGATCAAAGCTGCTGGCGCTTCCGCCGTGGTGGCGGCGACGGGTCTGCCGGGCCGTCTGCTCGCTGCGGATCCGATAAAGGTGGCGGCCATCTACACCGTTCCGGTCGAGCAGCAGTGGGTCAGTCGTATCCACAAGGCAGCGAATGCAGCCAAGGAGCGCGGCGACATCGAATATGTCTATTCGGAAAACACCGCGAACAACGATTACGAGCGCGTCATGCGTGAGTATTGCGAGGCGGGTCACAAGTTGATCCTTGGCGAGGTCTTCGGCGTCGAGGATGCGGCCCGCACGGTTGCCAAAGACTACCCGGATGTCGCCTTTCTGATGGGCTCGAGCTTCAAGCCCGACGCCGCTGTTCCGAACTTCTCAGTTTTCGACAACTATATCCAGGACGCATCCTATCTGTCCGGCCTTGTCGCCGGCGCAATGACGAAGTCCAAGAACATCGGCATGGTGGGAGGCTATCCGATCCCAGAGGTTAACCGGCTGATGAATGCATTCATGGCCGGCGTGAAGGAAGTGGCCCCGGACACCAAATTCCAGGTCGCCTTCATCGGCTCATGGTTCGATCCGCCAAAGGCCAAAGAGACCGCTTTCGCCCAGATCGATGGGGGTGCGGACTTGCTATATGCCGAACGTTTTGGTGTGTCCGACGCCGCCAAGGAGAAGAAGGTCTTGGCCATCGGCAATGTCATCGATACCCAGGCGGACTATCCGGACACCGTTGTCGCATCCGCACTGTGGCATTTCGAACCGACGCTAGACAAGGCGATCAGCGAAGTGAAGGCCGGCGCGTTCAAGGCTGACGACTATGGCATCTATTCCTTCATGAAAAACGGCGGCTGTTCACTGGCGCCTTTCGGCACCTTTGAGAGCAAGGTTCCGGACGCCATCAAGGTCAAGGTCGCGGAAAAGGAAAAGATGATCAAGGACGGTTCGTTCGCCGTCGAGATCAACGACGCCGAGCCGAAGTCGACCTAGCCTTCCTTCCTCGCGTTCATGGGAGAAGTGGTCGGCTGTGGCGGACCAGGAATTACACTTCGCCAACAGCGACCATTCTCTCCTTGGACGGGAAAGGAAGTCCCCACAACTCCTCTTCCGGTCGCCGACGTGTCTAGCAAAACCGCCCTTCGTCTTTCCCGCATCAGCAAGCGCTTCGGCCCACTCAGGGCTAACGACGGCATTTCGTTTGAACTCAAGCAGGGCGAAGTCATAGCACTTCTCGGGGAGAACGGCGCCGGCAAGACGACTCTGATGAACATTCTGTTCGGCCACTACGTCGCCGACGAAGGAACCGTCGAGGCATTTGGCAAGCCGCTGCCGCCGGGAGATCCGCGCGCTGCCATAGATGCCGGCGTCGGCATGGTTCACCAGCACTTCACCCTCGCTGACAACATGACGGTGCAGGAAAACATTGCGCTTGGCACGCAGAGCATTTGGCGCCTGCGGCTCGACCGGGCCGCCGCGCGACGGCGCATCGAGCGATTGTCCGCCGATTTCGGCCTCGCCGTCGACCCCACAGCTACCGTCTCCAGCCTTTCAGTCGGCGAGCGACAGCGCGTCGAGATTCTAAAGGCTCTTTATCGCGAAGCCCGAATCCTAATCATGGACGAGCCGACGGCTGTCTTAACCCCCGCCGAGACTGAGGCACTGTTCCGGACGCTGAAGCTGCTCGTCGCCAAAGGCCTGTCGATCATCTTTATCTCTCATAAATTACACGAAGTGATGGCTGTGAGCGATCGTGTGCTGGTTCTGCGTTCCGGCCAGCTCGTAGGTGAGCGCGAAACAGGTTCGACCGATCGCAAAGAACTGGCAGCGCTCATGGTTGGAAAAGAGGTCAAGCCAGCCAACGTCAGTCCGCTGAAGCTCGGAGCACCGCTGCTGGCACTCGAACAGGTCTCCGCAACGGCCTACAACGGGGCGGGCCTCGACAAAGTATCGCTCACCCTCACAGCCGGTGAAATCACCGGAATTGCCGGCGTCGCCGGTAATGGTCAGGCTGTCCTTGCTGCCCTTATCGCCGGCATCCGGCGTCCCACCAGCGGCAGCATTTCCATCGCTGGACGGGACGTCGCCGACTGGTCGCCGCGCGCCGCGCTCGCACATGGCGTGGCCCGCATTCCGGAAGACCGCCACGCTATCGGCAGCATCGGCGACATGAGCGTGACGGAAAATGTCATCGCCGAACGCTACCGAAGCCCTCGGTTCAGCCGCATGGGCTTCCTGAATTGGAAAGCCGCCGGGCGTTTCGCAGAGAAACTCATTGCCGACTACGACGTCAAATGCCCTTCGCCCGAAGCACGCATACGCCTACTCTCAGGCGGCAACATGCAGAAGCTCATTCTCGGCCGGGCCCTTGATGCCGACCCCGCGGTCATTCTGGCAAGTCAGCCGACACGCGGCCTCGATGTCGGCGCCGTCGCCTATGTTCATCGCATGCTGCTCTTAGCGCGAGATCGGGGCGCCGCGATATTGCTCATTTCGGAAGATCTCGAAGAAGTCCTGGCATTGTCCGACCGCATCTTCGTTATGTTCAAGGGGCGCCTTTCCACACCCTCTGCAAGGGGCGAACGCAACATTCGGGAACTGGGGGAACTGATGGCGGGCCACAGCGGGGAGCGCGGCGATCATGCGGCTTGAACCGAAACCCGCGCTGTCCCTGGCGATCACCTTGCTGTTTCCGCTGGCTGCCATAGGCACCACACTGGTGCTGACGTCGGTACTGGTTCTCGCCGCCGGCGCTTCCCCACTGTCCGTCTTCTATCTTGTGGCGAAGGGGGCGGCCGGCTCACAGTTCGCATTCCTAGAGACCTTGACCCGGGCGACGCCACTGATCTTCACGGGTTTGGCGATCGCCGTCGCCTTTCGGGCAAAGCTCTGGAACATCGGCGCAGAAGCCCAACTCTACATCGGTGGCGTCGTCACCGTGGCGCTGGGAACGGGCGCACTGCCCCTGCCTTCGGTTGTTCTAATCCCGGTAATTATGGTCGCCGTCATGGCCGCAGGCGCGTTGCTTCTGCTCGGCCCAGCCGTGCTGAAGACGCGTTTCGGCGTCGACGAGGTGGTCACAACGTTGCTGCTTAACTTCATCGTCCTGCTGTTCGTGTCGATGCTGCTCGAAGGTGTGCTCAAGGATCCGATGGGGCTCGGCTGGCCGCAATCGCAGAAGGTCATTGCCGAAGCACAACTGCCGCGCCTTATCCAGGGCAAGCGCCTGCACTATGGCTTCATCATCGCCCTTGCTTCGGCCGTCCTCATCTGGATCGTCATGAAAAAGACGGTTCTCGGTTACGAAATGCGCGCCGTCGGCATCAATCCCGAGGGCGCACGTTTTGTCGGAATTCTGGTCGACCGCACTCTGATGAAGACGGCGTTGCTTTCGGGAGGACTGGCCGCTCTCGCGGGTTTTTCCGAAGTCTCCGGGCTCAAAGGCAACCTGACGCTCGACCTGTCGCCAGGCTACGGCTACGCGGGCATCGTCGTCGCTATGCTGGCCATGCTGAATCCGCTCGGCGTCATCGCCTCTGCCATCTTCGTCGCCGGCATCTTCGTCGGCGCAGATGCCATGAGCCGAGTGGCCAAGGTACCGAGTTACATAGCCGACGTCATGGTCGCCACCTCGTTACTGACGATGGTTGTCGCGATCCTTCTGACGCGATTCCGAATCAGGTGGAGGTGACATGGACGCGCTCGAAATCCTCTTCACCGCTTCTTTCTGGGTTGCCGCAATCCGCATAGCATCTCCGCTGATTTTCGCGACGATGGGCGAGTTGATCTGCGAGCGCGCGGGCGTTCTTAACCTCGGCATCGAGGGGATCATGACGGTAGGCGCTTTCGCCGGCTGGTTTACCGTATACTCCGGCGGCGATCTTTGGGCCGGCTTGCTGGTCGCTGCCCTTTTCGGTGCTATGTTCGGCCTGCTGCATGCGACGCTTACGGTACCACTCGGACTGTCGCAGCACGTCGTCGGCATCGGTGTTACGCTACTTGCCACAAGCCTTACCTATTTCATCTATCGCCTTGCGCTGCCCGAAGTGACGTCGCCGCCCAAAATCGAGCCGTTCCAGCCCCTGCCGATCCCGGGCTTATCCAGCATCCCGGTCGTTGGCGAGGCGCTGTTTACCCAGACGCCATTGACCTATCTCGCATTCATCTCGGTTGCAGCCGTTGCCTGGATCCTCTATCGCACGCCCATCGGTCTCGCCGTTCGCGCTGCCGGCGAAAATCCGTCAGCGGTCGAAGCGCAGGGCATTTCGGTCACGGGCATCCGCATGGGCGCCGTTGTCGTCGGTAGCGCGTTGATGGCGGTCGGCGGCGCCTTTCTCACCACCTCGGCTTTCAACTCGTTCTTCTTCCAGATGATCAATGGACGCGGCTGGATTTGCATCGCACTCGTCGTCTTTGGCTCATGGCGGCCAGGAAAGGCGCTGATCGGCGCCGTCCTCTTCGCCGCCTTCGATGCCTATCAGGTTCGTCTGCAGCAAATTTCGGGCGGCATCGTGCCCTATCAGGTTTTCCTGATGATGCCCTATGCGCTGTCGATCCTGGCGCTGATCCTGGTCGCACGTCGTGCCGCATACCCTAAAGCTTTGATGATCCCGTACCAGAAAGGCGAAAGATGAGTTTTGACCTGATCGTAAAAGGTGGCACGCTACCCGATGGCAACGTCGCCGACATCGGCATCAAGGGCGATAGGATCGCCGCGATCGAGCCACGCATCGATGCCGAGGCTGGTCGTGTCGTCGATGCCTCGGGCGACCTCGTCAGTCAGCCCTTTGTCGATCCGCATTTCCATATGGACGCAACGTTGTCCTACGGCCTGCCACGTATCAATGCCTCAGGTACGCTGCTCGAAGGCATCGCGCTGTGGGGCGAACTCAAGCCGCTCCTGACCCACGAGGCCGTCAAGCAGCGGGCGCTAGCTTATTGCGACTGGGCTGTCTCGATGGGTCTCCTCGCCATCCGCACCCATGTCGATACATGCGACGACCGCCTTCTTGCGGTGGAAGCACTGCTAGAGGTTAAGAAGGAGATCGCCCCCTATATCGACCTCCAGCTTGTCGCCTTCCCACAGGACGGGTTCTATCGCTCCCCGAATGCTCGCGAAAACACCATCCGCGCCCTCGACATGGGCGTCGACATCGTCGGTGGCATTCCGCATTTTGAGCGGACCATGTCCGACGGCACGCGTTCCGTTACCGAACTATGCGAGATCGCGGTAAAGCGCGGCCTGATGGTCGACCTGCATTGTGACGAGACGGACGACCCGTTATCGCGCCATATCGAGCAGCTTGCCTATGAGACCCAGAGGCTCGGCCTGCAAGGCCGGGTAGCTGCCTCGCACCTTACATCGATGCATTCGATGGATAACTACTACGTCTCGAAGCTACTGCCGCTGATTGCGGAAGCCGACATCTCAGTGATCCCCAATCCACTCATAAACATCATGCTTCAGGGGCGCCACGACACCTACCCTAAGCGCCGTGGCCTGACGCGAGTGCCCGAGATGCTGAAGGCCGGCATCCGCACCGGCTGGGGTCAGGATTGCGTGCTCGATCCCTGGTATTCCCTCGGTACAGCCGATATGCTCGACGTCGCCTTCATGGGAATGCACGTCGCCCAGATGTCCTCGCCCACCGACATGCGCACCTGCTTCGACATGGTCACCAAGATCAATGCCGAGATTATGGGCCTCGATCATCTCGGTCTAGCCGTGGGCAAATCCGCAAGCCTCATCGTACTCCATGCGGGCAACCCCATCGAGGCGGTGCGCCTGCGTGCCGAGCGGCTTTGTGTCGTCGCAAAGGGCAAGGTCGTGGCAGAACGCGAAAAGCGCGATACGACTCTGTCCATTAAGGGCCGTCCCGCGACCATCAACCGCCGTCACATTGTGCCACTGCAAGCGTTTTGATATGCATATGCACCCTCGCACCGAAGCGCCAACATCTTTGACTTCCCTAAACGTCGGCGGCCTGCGCCTCCAGATAGGGTAGATCACCATGCCAACACCACGACGTTCGGCCTGGTTGGCAATGTCGCCGAGCGTGGCTTTGCGCTGCCAGCAGTGCTTTCCGAAATCCCTCGATCGCGACCGGAAGACCGATCTGTTCCCGCACCAGAACGCCACAACACTTTGCCACCTTGCCCCGGTCGCATGAGATCGAGTTTGGCTGCTATCACGGCCTCGATCCTGTTTGCAGGAAACGTTCCTTTCACCGAGCAAGTCAAGCTCTCACTTGAAATCTCACTTGTCAGCGTGTATATGCAAATGTATATGCAATGGAGAGTTTTATGCCGCAGATTAGACACAACGAACCTCCTGCGAGGGAAGCTAAGCTCTTCCGGAATAACAAGAGCCAGGCTGTTCGCATCCCGGCTGACTTTGAGCTTCCTGGCGATCGAGTGATGATCCATCGCGACGGGGATCGGCTTATAATAGAGCCGCTGCGTCGCAAGAACCTGCTGGAAGTCTTGGCAGGTCTAGATCCTCTTGGGCCTGAAGATCAGTTCCCGGATATTGACGAGACTTTGTTGCCCGCCAAGGAAATCGACCTGTGAGCAACCTTTTCATGCTGGACACAAATATCGTGTCCGAGTTGGCTCGGAACCCGAGAGGGCAGGTCGCTGAACGTATTGCGGCGGTCGGGTCGGAGGCAATCTGCGTCAGCATCATAACGGCGGCAGAATTGCGTTATGGATGCGCCAAGAAGGGTTCCCCGAAGCTGCTGGCCCAAATCGAAGCCCTTCTAGAAAGCATTCTGGTGCTCGCGCTCGACGTGCCCGCCGATGCCAAGTACGGCAACATCCGCACTGAGTTGGAAGCTGCAGGCAAACCAATCGGCCCAAATGACCTATTGATCGCTGCTCATGCCTGTGCCGCAGGAGCAGTCCTCGTCACAGCCAATGCCCGTGAGTTCACGCGCATTCCCAACCTTCGGGTTGAAAACTGGCTGGACGCGACCTCAAAGCAACTTAGGGGTGCCTCCAACTGAGAGATGATCAAGTTAGGCAAGGCTCCAGCATCCGCAATGCCGGTGCCGCTTAACAGCTTGCACAGGAGCCAGATCATCTCGGGCGTCAGCCCGAAAACTTCAAAGAAGCTCGACCAAAGATTTCAGCGCAGAGTTTTGGACTTCTCCCAGGGCGGGAAGTAAGCTAAGATTCAACCTGTTCGATATGAGCGGCACCGTGTGCTTCCGGACGACGCGATCTTCGCTGTGAGACCGTCCGGCCACATTTCCTCGCCGGACTCTCACAGGAGAGTCGCCATGTCGAAGCCTTTGAAGAATGTACTGGAACCGTCAAACGAGGCGGGTGCGCAAAATGACGTCGCGGTGGCGGCGGCTGTGGAACTTGCGATGGAGTTTTACGGCTGCGACGCCGTGACCGCTGCGGCCAAGCGCGCATTCGAGGCCAGGGATCTCAATCGCGAAAGCCATTACCGGTTCTGGCTTCATATCTTCAAATCCCTGAAAGCCAATCCACGCCTAATCAACGAAATCTGCCAGCCGGGGTGACAGAGCGGCTGCCTGTGGCAGCGCGTATAAACCCAAGCGCGGATTCATAGAGCTTGAGGCCCTCAAGACCGAATCCGCTTCACGCCGTCCGCCAGCTCAGCGAATGCAACACGATTGATATGATTTCCGTATCAATACCGGGAAATCAATATTGGAGATCGCAAGACTGGCTGGCGCAATGTCACCGTACCGACAACACCAACAAAGGGGATCGTCATGAGGTACACTGCGCTGTGCGCGCCCGCGATCGTATCAATGGTTTTGGCTGCGAACGGCCACGCCGAAACGCTCATCGTCAACAGCTATGGCGGGCCGTACGAAACCATCATTCGGGAGCGGATCATTGAGCCTTTCGAGGCCAGGTTCGGGATAAAGGTAATCTACGACGCCGTCGGTTCCGCCTCCCAGGATTACGCCAAGATCAAGGCCACCAATGGCCGCCCTGGCTTCGACGTCGTCGTAATGACCGCTTCCCAATCGCTCGAAGGATGCAAGGAGGGCCTGCTTGAGGAATTTTCACCAGAGGAGGTTCCTAATCTTGAGCGTCTGTCGTCGGTGATTGCCGGCGTTGCTGGCCCCTGCGGCGCGGTTCACGAAGTACAGTATCTCTCGCTTCTTTATCGGACGGACAAGCTGGCAGAGCGTCCAAATTCCTGGAACGCGCTCTTGGATGATGGCCTCAAGGGCAAAATCATTCTGCCGACATTCCAAAACGTGATGGCCGCCTACCTGATGGAGATCTTCTCGGTCGCCCATGGTGGAGATCTGCTCGAGAACGTCGATCCCGGCTTTGCCGCCATGGCCAAGCTCGCCGGACAGTCGATCGGCTTTGAGCAGTCATCCTCAGTCATGGAAACGTACCTCAAAGGGGGCGACGTCTGGGCGATGCCATTCTGGAACGGGCGCGCGCAGCTGCTCGTCGATAGCGGTTTGCCGGTCGACTATGTTCTGCCGAAGGAAGGCTCTATCCCCTTGGTCGCAACCCTGAACGTCCCGAAGCACGCGGCGAACCGAGACGCAGCTCTCAAGTTCGTGAACTTCTTTCTCGAAAAGACCAGCCAGGAGGCATGGGTCACCGGCTACAAGGTCGGCAGCGGCAGAATCGACATCGAGGTGCCCGCCGATATCCGCGCCAAGCAGATCACCACCGAAGCCGATCTCAAGGCCCTTCTGTTGCCCGATCTCGCGGCGGTCGCAACACGGCTCTCCGCCTGGGGCGAACGATGGGAACGTGATGTCGTCGCGGCGGCCAAGTGAGGTAGATCATGGCCGTCATTGTTTGCTCCACTCCGACAAAGCCCCCGCCCGCCGGAGCCCCTGCCAAGGGACTTCTGCCGATGGTCGCGCCGTCGCTCGTCCTGGTGCTCTTCTTCGCGATACCGATGGGCATGATGATCGGGATCAGCTTTCAAAGTCAAACGGAGGGCGGCCCGACACTTGCGAGCTACAGCCGCTTCTTCAGCAACGACCTTGTCCTTGCTGGCCTGGCCCGCACCGTCGTGATGTCCAGCCTCGTTGCGCTCTGCGTGACCGTCTTAGCCTATCCCCTCGCCTACTATCTGGCTCGCGCCACGTCGCGCTGGCGAACGGTCATCTTCGCGCTTGCCATTGCGCCCGAATTGGCGGGGGTCGTGCTTCGCACCTATGGCTGGCTCATCATTCTTGAAGATCGCGGGTTTATCAATTCCGCGCTGATGTGGACCGGATTGATCACGGAACCCTTGCCTTTGTCGAAAAACCTTCTCGGCGTCGTGGTTGGGCTTACTCACGTCATCCTGCCATTTGGCGTGCTGTCGCTTCTGACGAGCCTCCAGGGTATCAACACCAGTCTGGAAAAATCTGCGCAAATTCTTGGCGCGTCACGTCTTGCTGTAATCCGGCACATCATCCTGCCGCTCTCCGTGCCAGGAATCGTAAGCTCCTTCTTGATTGGCTTCACCATGGCCGCAAGCGCCTATGCGACCCCGGCCCTCCTTGGCGGCGCTGGTTTCAAAGTCATGGCCACAATGGTCTACGAGCAGGTGCTGTTCTATCTCGATTGGCCCTTCGCGGCGGTCATGGCGAACGTTCTTCTCATCCTGATGCTGGCCGCCGGCTTCGTCGGATCCAAGCTGGAGTCGCGCCTCCACCAAAAACTTCACCTTTAATTTCGGGAGGCTCCGATGAACCGACTGCTCACATATCTGTTCAGGATGGCGCTTGTCGCCATCCTTGCCTTTATCACTCTTCCGCTGGTGGTCGTCGTTGCGGCCTCTTTCAGTCCAACTTCGGCTGTGACGTTCATCCCAAGCGAATGGACCTTTCAATGGTACGCGGCACTATGGACTAGCCGCTGGCTCGATCCGTTTCTACTCAGCGTCGAACTTGCCGTCATCGTATCGCTCGCTAGCGGACTGCTCGGCGTCCTTGGAGCTTACAGCGTCGCCTACGCAAAATGTCCGGGGCATACCGCCATCATGGCGTTCCTCTTGTCACCCATGTCGGTCCCGCAAATCGTCAAGGGCGTGGCCGTCGTCCTGTTCCTGTCCTCGGTTGGACTTTACGACCTGCTAGGGACACCCGGCCTTGTCATGGCTCACGTCATTCTGACGTTGCCCTACGTCGTGCGCATGGCGGCCACCGCGATGTTTGGTTTCGACAAGCGGCTGGACCGCGCGGCACGCGTATTGGGCGCTAGCGTCACGCAGAGGATCCGATACGTGCTGTTACCGCTGATCCGCTCCGGCCTCTTTTCGGGGATGACCTTCGCCTTCATCATTTCCTTCAACAACATCCCGCTCTCCGTCTTCCTGGTCAGACCCGGTCAGACGACACTTCCGATTACCGTCATCAATCATCTCGAATACAGCCTGGATCCGGTGCTTGCGGCCGTGAATGTCGCATCACTCCTCTTCATCCTTGGCGTAATCATCCTTTTCGAAAAGATCGGCGGCTTCTCCGCCCAATTCCACGGGGGTAGCAAATGACCACCATCGATATTGAACTCCTTTCCGTCAGCAAGCAGTTCGGTGCAAACCGCATCGTCGACGATATCAGCCTTGCCATCCCTAAGGGAAAATTCGTCAGCATTCTTGGTCCGTCCGGATGTGGTAAGACGACGACCCTCAATATGATCGCCGGATTTGAAGCGCCCTCGAGCGGACAAATCCGAATTCGCGGCCGCGATCAGCAAGGCGTCCCGCCGGAAGCCCGGAAAATCGGACTGGTCTTCCAGAACTACGCACTCTTCCCGCATATGACGGTCGCCCAGAATGTCGGCTTTGGCCTAAGGATGCAGGGCCGGCCCCGCGAGCAAATCGCCGACGGTGTCTCACGAGCCTTGAAAAGTGTCCATCTTGAGGGCTTTGAGGATCGCTATCCGAAGGAACTTTCAGGGGGGCAACAGCAACGGGTCGCAGTCGCCCGGGCGATTGCGCCCTCGCCGTCGGTGCTGCTTCTCGATGAGCCGCTCTCAAACCTTGACCTTAAACTCCGGGAAGCGATGCGCGTCGAGCTGAAAGAGATCCAGGAAGATCTCGGCATGACCTTCATCTATGTCACACACGACCAGGAAGAGGCGATGGCCATGTCCGATCGGATCATAGTCATGCATGGCGGAGTGGTCGCGCAGGAAGGAGCGCCCGCGGATATCTACGGCCGCCCGAGAACCTCCTTCGTGGCAGATTTCATAGGCAAGTCCAATATCCTCCCGGCATCCGCAGAGACCGGGGCCGATCGGAAGCTGAAGGTTTCCCTCGGCGCGGGAAAGGCGGTGCTCACCGCCGAGCCGGCAGAGGACGTTGATCCTGACGATGTGCGCTTCTGCTGTATCAGACCGGAGGCCGTTAGGCTCGCAGATGCGGCAGGGGCCCTCGACGAACCGGCAAACCGCCTGACCGGAACCGTCCAAAAGGTCGTCAATCTGGGCGCCTATCTCGAGGCCTGGATGCTCGTCGATGGCGGGATCACCTTGAAGTCCATGATCCGCTCGACCCGCCTCGAGAAGCTCTCGCCCGGCTGCCGCGTAGATCTCGCAATCGCCCATTCCGCTGTCCAACTGCTGCAGCAATAGTGACATTCATTGTATTCCAATATTAATGCAAACGAATTGATATTGGAATTCCGACTTATCACTCCGCTAAGCTCTATGTGATCCCGAGCCCGGGATCTTCCCACACAGAGGCGAAGACACACATGAAAACTAGAGTTTCGGCAATCCAGAATGACAGCAACGTCTGCGCAGATATCGTCGGGTTCGATTTCTCCGACTACAACGACGCGGACATTGCGGCAGTTCGATCCTACTGGCTGCAATACGGCGTCATTCGCTTTCGGGCGACCGATATCACAGACCAGCAGCAGGTCGACTTCTCCCGTCACTTCGGAGATTTCGTCATCCATCCCAAGCAATTGCAGGAAGGCGGACACCCGATCCATCGCGAAATCCTGGTGATCAGCAATGTGATGAAGGACGGCAAGCCGGGCGGCGCGCTCGGCAACAGCGAGGCGACGTGGCACACGGACACATGGTTCTACGAACGCCCGCCCGCCGGCGCCATCCTCAGGGCGATCGAGGTTCCCGCTTCCGGCGGAGACACGTATTTCCTGTCGACCTACCAGGCTTTTGAAACGCTCCCCGAGGAGCTACGCAGTGCTGTTGAGGGGCGGCAGATCTTCTTCCAGAACGTCTACGACAAAACGGGAAAATTGCGCCTCGGGAAAGGCGAACCGACGAGCGCGGATTTTCGCGAGTGGAGCGGCGTCGTTCATCCGCTGGTCAGGAGCCACGGCGAGACGGGCCGCAAAGCGCTTTATCTTGGCGGGACGTCGGAAGGGGCGTGGATCGTCGGCTTGCCGCTCGATGAAAGCAACGACCTGATCTCAAGGCTTTGGGAGCACACCACCAACACGCCGGAAGTCTTCGTCCAGAAATGGAGCGTGGGCGACATAGTGATGTGGGACAACCGTTGCACGATGCACCGGCGCGATTCATTCGACCCGAACACGATCCGGATTATGCATCGGACGACGACATCCGGCGAGCGCCCGGTCTGATTTGTGAACCACAGGGCAGATCGGAGTTCATCGATGTCCCAGCCTTACAAGATCGAAAAACAGCTGCAAGCGATTCCGGACGCATTGCGAACCCTGCTTGAGGGAGTCGAAACCGCAACCATCGGCCACTTCGAATATCTTGGATTTGTTGGGGCAGGAATTGCGCCGGTCTTTCCGGTCAAGGCAATTGGAACGGCAGTCACGGTCGCCGCGCCCGGCCGTGATGGAGCCGTCATCTACACGGCAATCGATCTGCTCCGCCCGGGAGATGTTCTCGTCATCTCCCGGGTCGACCGGGACGACGTCGCCTGCGTCGGCGGCGGTGTCGTTGCTGCTGCCCGAGCGCGTGGCGCTGTCGCCATTATCGTCGATGGTCCTTGCACCGACATCGAGGAGATCCGCGCCAGCCGCTTCCCGGTGTGGTGTCGCGGAGTCTCGTCCAAGACGACCAGCCGCCGGCACCAGATTGGTGGCGCGATCAACGTCCCGATCGCATGCGGCGGGGCGGCCGTGCTGCCCGGCTATGCGGTCTTAGCAGATACGGAGGGTGTCTTCGTTGCCGATCCGTCCGATATGCGCTGCATCGCGGACGTCGCCCTCGAGCGCCAACAGCGTTCCCTTAAGCTCCGGCCCTACCTTGAGGCCGGCCATTCCATCTTCGAACTGGATCGGATCGTATAATGAAGATTTCCCTCGTCCAGATGAACTCCCAACCCGACCGCGACAGCAATTTACGCGCGGCCGAGAGCCTGATGCTGCAGGCAATCACACGCGATACACCAGATCTCATCGTTCTCCCGGAACATTTCGACTGGTCCGGCGGCACGGTGGCGGAGAAACTGGCGGCGGCTGATCATATGCCGGGCGGCGACGCCTATCGCATGTTGCAGACGTTCGCCGCCCGGCAAAAGGTCTGGATCCACGGCGGCAGCTTGCTCGAAAGGGTCGATGGGAGTTCGAAGATCTACAACACAACGGTCGTCTTTAACCCAGAAGGTAACGAGGTCGGCCGCTACCGCAAAGTTCACCTGTTCGACATCGAGGCGCCAGATGGCAAGATGTATCGAGAATCCGCCACCGTTGCGCCCGGAGAAAGCCTGTTCGTCTACGAATCCGGCGGTTTCAGGATCGGCTGTGCGATTTGCTACGACCTTCGCTTCCCCCGGCTCTTTGATGCGCTTGCAGACGCCGGCGTCGATGTGGTCATTCTGCCCGCGGCCTTCACGTTACAGACGGGAAAGGACCACTGGGAAGTGCTCTGCCGTGCACGCGCGATCGAGCACCAAGTCTATTTCGTCGCCTGTGGTCAGTGGGGAGGCTACACTGCAGCGGACGGAGATCGCCGTTTCACCTACGGCAACTCTCTCGTCTGCGACCCCTGGGGACAGGTTGTAGCCCGCGCCGTCGATCAGGTCGGTGTGGTTTCCGCACACCTCGATCTCGACCGTGTGGGGGTAGTCCGCAAGCTCATTCCCGCCGCGTCACACAAGGTTTCGTTTGTCGATCAGGCACGCGTCGACCGAGGTTGCAGGCGCAGTGATCGTTGCAATTCCTCCTGCAGCTCCTCTGCGCAGACCTTCGGGGCACCAATTTCTTCTAGTAGCACGTAGACAACGCGCACCTGAAAATGGACCGCCAATCGCCATCGTCGGGTAATCGGACACAGATATGACCGCTTTCATCACGCAAACGTTCGGCAGCTACATCGCCGAGGAAGCACTCGCTCGTGTTCCGAGCGACGTTTTCGACAGGAGCAAGCTTTGCCTTCTGGACTCCCTTGGCTGCTTGTTCGGTGGGCGCCAGCTGCCCACGGCTGGAATGCTGAGAAACCTACGGGGGGACAGCCAGGTCGCACCCTCCTCCGGCGGACCTGTCAGTGGCTGTGCCGAACCGGCGGCGGCCGCCTTCGTCAAGGCCACTTTGATCAATGCGCTCGACTTCGACGACATCTACGAGAAGGGCCATCCCGGAGCCACGGTGATTGCGGCAGCCTTATCGGTCGCTGAGCACACGAAGTCTTCAGGCACAGAATTCCTCGCGGCCGTGATCATCGGCTATGAGGTGAGTTGCCGCGTTGGCATCTCACTGGCTCACGTCCAGCCCAGAAAGGCGATTCACGGCCATGGGACTTGGCAGATATTCGGTGCAGCAGCCGCGGCCGCGAGACTCATGCGTCTCGACGCCGGACGAGCGGCGCATGCCATCGCGATCGCTGCTGCGAATGCGCCAGTAGCGTCCGTCATGAAGACCGTCTACGGAGACGCGCCTTCGATGGCGAAGAACAACTTCGGCATGGCCGCGCAAATGGGAGTCTTGGCCGCACGCCTTGCCGCTGCCGGCTACGAGGGGCCTTTGGATGTCTTCGAGGGTGAGACAGGTTTCTGGCGGATGGCGGGCGCCGACGAGTGCCGTTTCGATAAACTGACCAAAGGTTTGGGGGACGCCTACGAAATTCTTCGGGTTGGCTTCAAGCCATTCAGTTGCTGCCGACTCATCCTAAGCAGTGCCCAGGCCAGCCGCGACGTCATCCGTATGGCCGGCATTGATCCTGCCGACGGCTTGCATGCCAAGCTGATCGTGACCGCGCCTCCGATCGTGTGCGAACCGCCATTTTGCAAAGTGCGTCCACGGGACATGTGGGCAGCACAGTTCAGCGCACCGCACGCCATAGCCATGGCCGTATTCGGCGTCGAGCCCGGTCCCGACTGGTTCGTGGATGATTGGCTTCATGACGAGATCGCCGGGCGGTTTCAAGACAGTATCGAGCTCAGGCCACATACCAGCCACGCCTCGCCTCGAGGCGCTCACGCCGCAAGCGCTTGGTTACAGTTGCGCGACGGACAAATCTTCGAAAGGCACGTGGACGTTGCGGAGGGAGAGGCAAGTAACCCCATGCCGAAATCAGCTCTCGAGGGTAAGTTCTTGCGACTTGCGAGCCCGGTCGTGGGAGACAGCGGTGCTTGCGAAGCCATTGATAAGGTGTACGCGCTGGATAAGGCGGGATCGCTCCGGACGCTCCTTCGCGTATTGGTCAGCTGATACCGGCATATACCGACATGACACATTTTGTTCGCAAGCTAAGCCTGCAACCGCAAATCAACGCCTTGGGGACGGGAGTCCCCACGGTCCTTCCCCCTGGCCTGCATAGCGACATCAGCGAAGAATGCGGGCAGCCAAATTCTCTAGTCATTCGCTGCGCGCCGGCTTGCCCTCCTCAGCCGAAGTCGACGAGCCCCACGTGCAGAACCGCAGCTACCACCGCCGACGCGACTGATTTAGGGTCAATCTGACGAGGGCCTCGGGGCTGTAAGAATCTTACCCCGCCAGCATACGTGCGAGCATATTTTCTGATGTGGTCCTGCGCGCCGTAGAAAATTGCCGCGACAACGATTCCGCGGCTATGTCCACCGGTAGAAACCAAATAGCCGCCTTGTCCCGCCGTAGAAACCGGATCCCGAAATGGAACGGGCAAACGAATCCTGCTGCTCGGTCAACGAGATCGACGATTTCACACTCATCGGCTTATCTTCTTTGAGCCTAAGTTGCTACTCAGTAGCGCCTCAGCGGCGGAAGTCGTTCATTTAAAGACGACAAAAATGTATCCGAACCTTTCCTTTAATCCCTCCGTTCCAGATGCGAAATTGCTCCCGGTCGCATGACGTCGGCAATTCCACGGAGAACGGTGATGGAGAGCACACCCAGATACATTTCACTTGCGGAAATGAAGCGCCTCGGCGTCCGTCTCGAGGCCTCCGCGCTCCACGATGCCGCCAGGGCAGCTTGGTCCGACATCCGCTTGGGCCAAGCCCATGGCCTGAAATCTGTTTTGTCCTTTCCCGAAGCCGCCTTATGGAACCAACCCCAGTTTGAAGCTTACCGCGATACGTTGCAAGGCGAGCGATTGGGCTGGAAGCTCTCTGCGCTTTCCAGCGTCGGGGCCAGATATGCGGCCGTGAAGGTGGTCGGTGCCAATGCGATAAACCGTCGACTGGGTCAGCCGCGTTCGACGTCGACGATCCTGCTGCTAGACAGCTTCACGCTGCGCCCGCTTTGCGTGATGGACGGAACCGATATCTCTGCTGCAAGAACGGCAACCTATGCCTCAATGGCGCTTGAACTTTTCTTCCCCAAATCAGAAGAACTCTCTGTTTTCCTCTTTGGAGCAGGCCCCATTGCCGAGCAGATCATCAGAGTGCTCGATCATTTCGGAGCCGGCATCGTCTCGAAGATATTCGTGCGCAGCCGCTCAGGTGCTTCCGCGCGCCAACTCGTTAAAAGGCACAGACAGTCACCTCGAATTCGGCTTGAGGCTGTCGCGGATAATAAGAGGCTGCGTGATTGCCGGTTCGTCATCACCGCTTCCAATGCCAGCGCACCGGTGTTTGAGAGCGCGGAAATTTGCCCAAATGCCGTTGTCCTGCATCTTGGGGGAGACGAGACGCCGTCCGGCCATATCCAAAACGTTCTTCGGTCCGGACTGGCGCTCTGTGATGACGTTTCGATGGTGTCGCGGCGAAACTCGCAAAGCCTGGCGCTCTATTTCTCACGCAAGGGATCGACATTGGAGCAGCTTGGCCCAGCGCTCGGTGTCATGAACTTAAAGGATTTCTGTGACGCGGGCGGCGGATCGGAATTCCCGATCCTCATCACATGCGTTGGCCTGCCTATGCTGGACCTTTACGTCGCCGCTCATGTTTACGAAACCTGGTTCTCGCCAGAGGGGGGCGCGGGGTCATCCGTCCACTCATCTAGCAGGAACTGACGCCAGGCAGCCGAAGCTTTACGGAGAAGGCTGATGTATGTCACCGAGATCCTTGCAGATTATCTGGCGAATTATCCTTCCGATGCTCTGCCGCCCGAACTGAGGCTAGGTGCCGCCTGCTGTATTGTGGATGCAGTCACCGCTTGCGTCGTCGGCTGCGATGTTCCGAGTGCCCGCGCAATGCGCGCGGTCGCCCGGCAAGATTTTGGAAGCGGCCGGGCTTCAGTCTGGTTTACGGGTGAATGTCTCGGGGTCACTGCTGCGGCAGTCTGTAACGCCGCGTCAGCCTCCGCACTCGATTTCGACGACGGCCATCGCGCCGCGCGCGGTCATCCCGGCGCGGCTGTGATACCCGTAGCACTCTCCGTGGCATCTGCGATTGGTTCATCCGCCGATGACCTCCTGACCGCAATCGCTCTAGGATACGAGATCGGAATTCGCATTGCCGTGGCGCAGAACCAGCAAGCAATCAAAAGCCGACAATCGGGACGTTGGACCGGCTATGCTGCTGCGGCCACCGCAGGCCGCCTCTACAGAACCGATCCCCCGGCGCTCGCGCACGCGCTCGCTGTGGCCGGAGTGCTCGCACCAAACCAGGAGGCGAACGGCAGCTCCGGCTATGCCAACCTCACCGGGAACGACGTCAAGGAGGGTATTCCCTGGAGTGTCGTGACGGGCCTGAGCGCATTGCGCCTCGCGGAGCGGGGATTTACCGGGCCGCAGGATTTGCTCGATCATGCGTCGCACTTCGACCGGCCGAGCATCATCGCCGACTTGGGTCATCCAGTTGAGATCTCGAGGGTCTATTTCAAACCCTATTCCTGCTGCCGCTACATCCATCCCGCTCTTGATGCCTTTGCGGCGCTCCCGGAAGTCGCGGACATCAGGACCGAACAAATCGCATCTATTGAAGTTCAGACCTTTCAATGGGCTCTCCGACTTTCAAACGCCCTGTCTCCCAGTACATTGACGGAGATCCAATACAGCCTGCCCTATTGCATGGCGATTGCTGTTGTGGATGGACCTGCGGCGCTGGCCCCGGTCGGTAATGCTCAGTTGGGCAGGCCGGACCTCCTCGAATTCGCCCGCAAGGTTCGTCTCTCGGTCAATCCTGAGATCGATGCCCGTTTTCCAACTGAGACCCTTTCGCAGGTATGCCTGCAAATGACCGATGGCAGAGTGATTACCTCCGAGGTGACCTCGCCCCGCGGCGACAAGGCGCGCCCCTTAACCTGGGACGATCTCATCGACAAGTTCTCGGTAGCGACGCGGGGCAAGTTTTCTCCCAAGGCACAAAATACCGTCCTCCAGGCTTTTGAGGCACTGAAAAAAGGAGATGCTGTTCCCCTCCTCCAACGCCTGAGCATGCGACTGATCGACTGAAACCTCGACCATTGTTGGCTGTGGTAGTCGTATCCGTCGACGATATCTCGCAATTACGGCCGCGGCTAAGCATTGTCGGCGTCGGCGCGATAGCCAAGCTCCGGCTGAAACGTCAAGTAAGCCGGCCATTCCTGACAACTATACGGCCTGCGATCACGACATGCCTGACGCGGCTCAGATTAACGTGGTCGACAACGATCAGGTCTGCACGCTTGCCTTTTTCAATCAGCCCGCGGTCGCCGGCCATTTGTATGAAGACGCGCGCGACATTCCCGGTCGCAAGGGCAACGGCCTCCGCCACAGACAATTGCTTCTTCTTGATCATACGCTGGATCGCTTCAAGAATTCCATCCCAATGCCCGCCGGCAAAATCGGTCGAAATGGTGTCGACACAGCCCGCATCGATCAGCGCGTCGAGGTTGGAGGGATCGTTGCGCCAGCGTGTCCCGATACAATCCAATGTCGAAACATCGATGATGGCCCCTTTTCTTCTCAGATTCTGGGCAAACGAGACTGCCTCGTCCGGGAGAAAGCTCGGGTGATTGCTATGACCGGCGACGAGACGTGCCTTGGGATATTTCTCGACCGCGGCCATCAGACGCTTTGCAGATGGTGCCGCGTTGTGGAAGATCGCGGGATATCCGACCCGCTCGGCTTCGCGGGCGATTTCATCGAATCCGGCCAGCGCAAGGGCAACCGAAGGCATCACCGATTGCGTAATGATGTCGCGAACGCGATCTGCTTCGGTGACCCCGGAAAGACCGCAATGCTCCAACTCGTCGGTCAGTTTCGAATTCGATAGGCCGTCTACCGGATCAAGATAGCGGCCAAGGACGGCGTTCTTCAAGCGCCGCGCGGCAGCGGGCGTCACCTCGACCCCGAACTCGTGCAGGAACGCTTGCGGGATGAACCTGTATTCTTGCGCGCCACCACCCAATGTCTGCCCGCCACCTGCCTCGCCAAGCGCGACTGCGCCGGAGGCCAACAGGTCATCTATGGTCGCGCTCAGGTGCCGTGTTGAAAGTCCCTTGCCGTCGACCACAAGTGCCGCCTCGATGCTTTTCGAAGTGTGAGCCGTGGAAATGCGGATATCCATGGCATGAGGTTCTGCCTCGTCGACATCTATTTCGTCCGCCATGGCCAGACCGCAGACGTTGAGAAGGGTCGTTGTTCCCTGAAGAACATGGCGGTTTCGGAAATAGGCAACATCTTCGCCTTCAAATGGCTTCGAGCCACTCGGCATCGAAGGCCCCCGAATACATCCATGCGCATGGGCATTGATGAGACCTGGCATAACGATGCCGCCAGCTGCATCGATGGTTTCTCGCGCCACGATTTCAGCGCCTGCGGCAGCCTCAGCGACTTCGATACCGGCGATCCTTCCCTTCCGGACATACACGGCAGCCCGCTTGTGAAACGTCTTGCCGTCGCCGGTGATGAGACCTCCATTTCGGATTACCAGATCCATGACAGCTGCTCCTTCTCGACAGCCCGAATGCTGTCCTAGCCGCCGGTCGCTTCGCTCGGCCGATGCTGCTTGTTCTGCGATTGCTCCTGACTGGAACCATCGAGCATGTAGCCGGACGATCGAACCGTTCGGATAAGATCTGCGCCATCGGCCGCGCTAAGCGCCTTGCGCAGTCGACCGATATGGACATTGACCGTCTTGGCGTCGACGAAACGACGCTCGGGCCAACCAGCTTCGATGAGTTGTACGCGACTGCACGCCTGCTCGCGGTTCTCCATCAGGAACTTAAGCAACCGGAATTCGATCGGTCCCAAGTGGACGTTGATGCCGAAACACTTGACGCTGTGCCTGTTGGTATTCAGTTCGATTCCTGCATAGGCGAGGATGCGACCGTCGCCCGCCATGGGACCCGACGCGTGTGGAAGGAGGATACGGTCGCGAAGGAAGCCGAGCAGCTTGGAGGGAGCGATCGGTCTTACAAAATTCTCGTCTATACCGGCCTTCAGCAGATCGATAAACCGACTTTCCGCACCAGGTCCAATCAATCCGACCGTCGTGATCCCGAATGTCCGCGGCTCCTGCTTTAGCTTTACACAGGCTGCGGGAGCCCAATCTTCTCCCGATCGACAATCAAGGAGGATGGCTCCGACATCGTACTCGCCTGCAAAATGGACGATCTCCTCGACCCCGGAACCAAGAATGACCTGATACCCCTCGGATTCCAGGATATGGACGAGTAGCAGATAGTAATCCGCATCGGTCGAACCGATCAGGATCTGCGGTCGCGCGGAATTCAAAGATTTCTCCTCTTTAGCGCAGCGTCAGTTGTGATCGGATCCCTCGTGAGGACCGCCTCAAGCAGCGGAGTTGTGGTGCAGGCGTGTCCCTGGCGACAGGCAGCAGCGCGAATCCGATGAAGGCTCGCGGCGTCGGCAGTAAGAACTCCAGCTACGGCCATCGTGCTGCCAATGGGACACGGCCGACCAAGGCGTTGCATTGGCCAGCCGGCGCGTTTCAAAATGCGCTCGAAACGCAGGTCAGTTGCTGTGACGATCTCATAATAGCCGTTCGCCATCGACCACTCGATGATGCCGGCGAACATCTTAAGCGTCGTCCTGTGGAGAACTCCCCGCGTCCTGCCCTCGTCGAGCGCCGTGTCGACGCAAAAGCGCGAGCTTTCGACCATCCCTGCATGAGCGTCGAGCCGTCGCGATGAGAGGAGCTGCGGAAATGTATTGGCGAGCATCGTCGGTCCGGTAGCCGGGAGAAGCCTCGCGCAGCCCGCCACTGCACCTGTTGTAGAAACAGCCAGGATATAGGTCGGATTGTATTGATCGTAAGCATCGGCCTCACGATCGTCCCTTATGTCTACATCCCAGTCCAGCCTGTCGCCAAAGACTCGCGCACGCAGCCGATGCATCGAATCGATCAAGTCAGCAAATTCTCCGCGCGCTGCGGCCGGCACAGCTAATATCTCCATCTCCATTCTCCGAATAATCCTGCTTCAGACCACTGGACACGAGTTTCGGCGCTCAGGCGACTAATAGAATTAGTAGTCGAGCGCTCGACCAAAGCGTGCATGAATATCGCACGCATGAGTTGTTCGATGCCGAGCGAACTATGTCGCAACCACCGGAATTGATGCTGTGCCACGAATGTGCAGCGGCGGAGCCGCCGAGGGAGAAATAGAAGCACCAATGACGCGGATTGGCAGCAAGGAGTTTCGATACAAGCATACCGCCGAGGCGTTCGTCCCGGTCCAACACGCACTCCAGGTCACCCAAAAGGTCTGCGCCCGGTATGGCGACTATTGCCGCTCGATCGGCACTACGGGCGTCGACCGATTGCTCGACTTCGGTGACGCACGCGCTGTCTTGAGGCCGACAGATCAGGGCCTGCATTTCCGGATCGACGCGCAGGACACCATCACCTTCTATGGTATCCGGACACTTCTGCTGGGAAGCCTGTGCGCCGTCGCGAAGTTTTCAGGTGAGCACGTTCAATGGCACCCGGCCGGCAGCGTGCAATTCGGCGTGATGTAAGGATGCCTCGGAAACGGTGGCCCCTGGATCTTTGAGTCGCTCCGCACCGGGTTCGCGGTTCTGGCAACGCGCTTCTCCGCATAGCCCCATTTTCGTTGCCCAACGGCAGACGATATCCACGCCATCATCAGACGTTTCCGCGGCATCGTCGAAATCGGGAAATGGCTCAAGATCATGACATTAGTGCCTCAAGCTAATGTAACGCGAACACGGCAATTGATGAGAAGGGGCTTTGCGACAGATAACGAGCACGTTATCGGGCTCTATTGCATTCGTAGCCCTCGCTCGCGCCCCCACGCGTTGAGACTGGATTCGCAGAGGGAAAGCAGTAAGTATAGCCAAGTTAGCTAAACGGGATTTTCCCATGTAGGTTACAATCCATAACGCCCAAACGAATCTGTCCAAACTCATCGAGGCAGCAAAGGCTGGCGAGGAAATTGTCATAGCGAAGGGCAAGACCCCTGTCGCTCGGATCGTTGCTATTCCACAAAGCAAGTTCACTGTCGGGCTGCTGAAGGGCAAGGTCACAGAGCAGGGACCGGATTTCTTTAAGCCTATGAGTGAAGATGAGCTCGCTCTTTGGGAAGGCGCGGTGTGACAGCTGTGCTTCTCGATACCCATACTTGGGCATGGTCACTAACGGGCGATATGCGCCTGTCCAAGGCAGAGTTGCGGCATTGGTGCCGGAAGTCTGTTTGAAAGGGGCAACCCTCGCCTGGGAGCATCATGACCCATTCGACCGATTGCCGGCGGCGACCACGCTCGCTCTTGGAATCCACTGATTTCAGCAGACGAAGTTTTCGACACGCTCCCAGATATTAGCCGTTTGTGGTGACTTCCGCCGGCGAGATTTCATGCTCCCAACTCAGTGGCAAGACATGTACATTCGGAATATCCCTCCCCGTGCTCGGACGGTGGTGCGGCCGAGATAGATCGTGTTCCAGTGCACAATGGCGCCGATGTGCGCGAGGATCGCAAGATGGCGGCCGCCGCACGAAAAGAAGGCGCGCACTAGGAGAGTTGAACCAAATATCGCCGGCCCCCTCTGCCGCAAGCTTTAGATCAAGCCACCGACGCCGTGCATGGCGGGCTCGGTCATATTTTCAGCGTTGCCGTAACGCTGGCCAAGGCGATCTGAGCCCTGACGACCTCTCGATGGGAATCTAGGTCCGGATGATCACGTCGTAAGCGGGTTCCTATTCAGCCTTGCCCTTCTCGCTGTGCTTTCTTCAATGCTCTGCGATAATACCGCGGACGGGTTCGATGACGCGCCGCTGACGCGCCGAAACGGTCTCCTGGCTGCGTTGCAGTCGCACAGTCTGCTGCAAGACCTGCAGCAGATCTCGCATCGCCTCGAAGGCGCTGCGCTGCGCCGGCGACACACGGTTGATGACGTCCTCCTCCCCGCGCAGGACGGCGTTGCGACCGAAGCGCTCGTCGAGCGCCCGACTAACGGCGATGAATTCTTGGGCGACGCGCTGATCGAGCAGACCCACGGCGGCTTCGAGCTTGCCCTCCTTCTTCTTCTCCGCCACCAACTGCCGCAGCGTATCCTCGGCCTTCCGCGATAGACCGGGAATGGCGATCGCCATATGCCGGCGCTCTGCGGCGATCGCCTTGGTCTCGGCCTCAAACGCCGCGGCATAGGACGCTCCGAGAGAACGGACACAGCTTGCAACTTCCGACACAGCCTGAACCGCGGCCTTCCGCTCCCGGCCGGCAGCAAGCAACTTGTCCACTATGCGACCGGAGCCGCGTAGTGCGCCATAAGCGGCCGGATCGTTGGTGACGGCTGCGGCAATCCGCTCGCCGGAAAAACCCTTTTCGACGAGCTCCTCGATCTTGGCGATCGCGCCGGCGGGATCGCGCCAGATGCGTGTCGCCGCATCCATGAGCGCGGCGCGATGATGATTGTAATGGGGAACGGCAAGCGCTCTTTCCCGCGCTTCATCGGCGACAGGTGTCTTGAACTCAGTGACGGCGGCAAGCATGGGCAACACGGGCACTGCTTCATTTCCGAACTCGATGCTTGCGCCGGCAACGATTTTCGAGCGATCCTGCTTTTCTGCGAGATGCTGCTCGTCGCTAAAACGCCTGATCACCTCGAACAGGCGCACCAGTTTTTGACGGTGCTCAGGGGCGAGATTTTCCGGCATCCGCTCTTCAACATTTCGCTCGGCGATCGGATCGGTCCTGGCGGTGAATGCAGACCAGCCGAAGCGCGAGGTCACCGCCTCGTTGACCGCCTTTACCTCCTGCACCAGCAAACGGTCCTCAGCGGCATAGGCGAAGGCCGTCTTGTAGGCATCAACCCCGCCGCGCTCCCGGACCGCCTCGACTTCGACGAGACGCGCCATCGCCTTTTTCGAAAGCGCGGGAATGGACAATGCCATATGGACGCGCCGCTGTTGCTCGCGGCTGGCGAAGCGCTCCGCCTGCCTGCGGAACGCGGTTGCTTGCGCGCGCGCCAAAGTCAGCAGCTCCGATAATGTGGCCACGGCTTCGTTGCGCTCGTTTCGAGCGGCGCGGCCATCGACCATGCGGTCAGAGCCACGCAATCGGCCAAGGCGTTCGGGTGCGAGGCCAAGATCTTCGGCAATCTTGCGCGGCTCGACGTCTGCGCCTGATACCAGAGCGTTGAGCGCCGACAGCGCGCCACTCGGGTCGCGATAGATTTTCTGCAGCACCGGCCGGAGTATTTCCTCGCGCTCCTTCCACGGTTGCGAGGCGAGCTGCGCGAGACGCGCATCCTCTTCAACGCTGTGGGCGAACTCGGTGGCCGGTGGAATCAAATAGTTTCCGCCCAACGGGATGCCGGCAACCAAGGACACTCTGCGCTCCTCGCTGTACGAGACGCTCCGCTCCCGATCGATCGCAAAATCGAGCGCTATGCTCGCTCGCTCCCAGAGCTTCGCCAACCGCGACCGCTTCTCCGCAAGCCACGCCAACCGCCGCGCCGCGCCCCCCTCCAATTCCGCAGCGGCCCGGGCGAGCGTGTCGATGCCACGCCGCTGGGCAAAATCAAGGACATGCTCCCGATAACCTTCCTTGCTTTCGAAATCGAGCGTCGTTGTCTTGGCGCCGGATCGTCCGAGGCGCTCAACAAGCTGTTTGAACACAGGCGGCCGCCGGCTTTCCCGTTCGATCCTCGCCTTGCGCGCATCGACAGTTTCGATTTGGGTTGCAGTCCAAACGTTGCGTTCTACCTGACGTTCCTCGAGACGCTTCTTGCCGGTCTTTTCATCAGTGACGGGCACCCTTACCGTGACCGTTTCGACGCCATCCTTGCGGAGCCTCACAGTATCGCCTGTCGAGATTCCACCCTCCTCAAGTGCCTTTGGCAGGCTCACGCCCCAAAGTCGATGAATGGTACCGTCGTCCGTCCTCACATCGGCGTAGGGGCTGTGTTTGGCATTTTCATCTTGCGGCCGGAACTTGGCCGACCCGGTCTCCACCAATTCACCGGTGACGCCGGCTGCATGATCGACACGTGCGCTACGCCCCCATTGCGGCTTCGGTTCAAAGTTCTCGCGCGCCACGTAGAGATCGGCGCGGTTACGATGCCTGGTCATCGCCACATAGGTCAGATGCTGGTCCATCATCCCGGTGGCGAGCACGAAGGTTCGGTCGATGGTCGAGCCTTGACATTTGTGGATGGTCGCGGCGTAGCCGTGATCGACATTGCTGTAGCTATCCTCACTGATCACGACGTCCCGGCCATTGTCGAGATGTACCGTCAACAGCGCGTCTGCGCGTTTGTCGCCGGATGAAACAACCGTGCCAAGCATGCCGTTCTTGACATATTGGGGAGCAAGCCGCTTTGCTCGTGGTTCAAGGAAGCGGGCGTTTTCGAGGAAGATGATCCGGTCGCCCGCGCCGAACTCACGAAGCCCACGTGCCGTCCGGAATTGGCGCGCATCTGTAAGCGCGCCCTCGTCGATCATGACCTTGCGCAAGGCCTCGTTCAGCTTCCGAACGTCATCGTTGGTGTGAGTAAGCACAAGCAGTTCGTCGCCGCGAAGACGTCCCGGATGCTGGCCCACGGCAAATTTCTGAAGCAGGTCCCGGCGGGCGTCGGCCCAATCGGCAACGATGCGGTCTATGACCTCGGCCCTGGTTTCGGTCTCGACAATGCAGCCCCTCTGCGCGTAGGCATCAAGGCCCTCTTCGACCTTGCCGCGCGCAAGGAGACGGGAAGCATCGCGCGCCCAGACATCACGCTGCCGCCGCACGCCGGCAAGTTCCGCGAAGCCGATCCGTTCGGTGATTGCCCGGAACGCCGCACCCGCCTGGATCGGCTGCAGTTGCATCGCGTCGCCGACCAGCACGGCTTTTGCGCCTGCGTCCTCCACAGCCCTGAGGATACGCGCCATCTGCTGCGATGACACCATGCCGGCCTCATCGATGACGAGCACATCGCCGCGCTCCATTGTTTCGCGCCCCCCGGCCCAGGCAAGCTCCCAGGACGCCAGCGTGCGCGACCGGATCCCGGAACTGTCCTCCAGCCCTTCCGCAGCCTTGCCGGCTAGGGCCGCGCCGATCACCCGTCGGCCGTCGCATTCCCATGCGACGCGGGCCGCCGAAAGCAGTGTCGACTTACCGGCGCCGGCAAGCCCCACGACCGCCGCAATGGCATTATCGCGCGTGACATGACGTACCGCATCGACCTGTTCCGCATCGAGCCTGAAGGATTTTTTCGGATCGGCCGTTTCGACGCTTCGGACGGCGGCGGCGGCCTTGGCACCGGAGACGCTGAAGCCCTTTCGCATCGACAGAACCTCGGCTGACTGCGCCATGTCATATTCGATGCGCAGGATCCCCCGCGTTGTGAACACCGCCGGCTCTGTTAGCTTGCCCGTTTGGGTGTCGATCTGCTGCGCCTTCAGCAGCACGAGGTCGTCCGAAGCCATGAGCCGCGCGCGGATATTGGCGAAATCCACTGGATCATCGACATAGCGGTGCAGCGTCTTGGCGATTTCACGCTCGTCAAAGGTGGAACGTTCGTTGCCGAGCTGCTTGAGGAGAAGCGCAGGATCCGCGAGTAGCCGGTCGGCCATCGCCTGCCGCCGCGCTAGATCGGCGGGCGCGAAATACATCTCGACACCCTTGCGCGCGAGCGCCGCCTTCTCCGGGCCGAGGTGTTTCTGCGCGATCCCATTGAGGCCTTGCTCAGCATAGGAGCGGCCGTCGAGACGGAGCTCATGGCCGGCTAGCGCCAGGTGGCGGTTGACCGTTTCCGCCCACGCGACCTTCCATGCCTTCATGGTTACTTTGTCGCCGGCCCAGAGCTTGTAAACGATTTTGCCGTTCGGCCTGTTCGGCGTAACGACACGCAACGGCTCTCCGTCATCGCCCAGGACTGGGACCTTCTTCGGCCCAAACCCCTCCTCCGTAATAGGCCTGAGCGTCGTCATCAGGTGGATATGCGGATTGCCGTCCTTGTCGTGATAGACCCAGTCAGCGACCATGCCCTTCGACGTCAAATTGTCTCGGACGAACTCGCGCACCAGCGCGATATTCTCCGCCCGCGTCAGCTCCTCGGGCAGCGCGATGATCAACTCCCGCGCAAGCTGCGCGTCCAACCGCGTCTCGAACGCATCTACCGCATTCCAGAACACCTCGCTGGCCTCCGCGACGGTCTTGTCGTCGACTTTTCTCTTCAGCCAGAGAGGTATCTGGTCCGGCAGCGCCAGCTCCTCATGCACCAGCTCCGACGCGCCGCCACGGTAGCTGAAGGACGTCCCGGCCTGCTCGTCCGTCATCCGGGCGCGGTGGCGGTAGGCGGCGGCCGAGACGATGCTGCGCCCCGCTGCCCTGCTGATCACCTGCGCTCTGACGAACATGATCGCCACGACTGTCTCCGAAGCTTTCAAGCACGTCGCGACAGCGACGTATATTGCGCCCTCAAACCGATCGGACCGGAGGGCCGATGCCGCTCTTCCGTAAAGACGGCCGATGCCGAAATTCCGGCTGCGCGGCTTTTTCAGGGTGATGCAACCTATCCTATTTTACTATCACGAAATAGATAGTATAACTATCGCCGTGAGATTGCTCCGACACGAGGGACGCTGGAATGGCCGTAAAATCATCGCTCTCTGATATCGATGCCCAGATCGAGAAGCTGCGCGAGCGCAGACGAACGCTAATCATAAAATCCGCCGAGCGGTTTGCGCGCGCCGCGACAAAAACGGGGTTGGCGGAAATGGAGATCACGGAGGAAGAACTCGACGCGGTCTTCGAACAGATTGCCGCGCGATTTCGCAAAGAGGAGAAGAAGGGGACTGCTGGCGCAACAGCTTCGTCGCGTCGACAGCCAGGTGGCGGGTCTGGAACGACGGCGGAGGTTTCTCATGACGAATGATCGCAAACGAGAGGCCCGCGAGAAATTCCTGCTCGGTGGCATCGTCGTCAGAGCGGGTCTCGCGGGGGCCGACCGAGCGTTTCTGCTTGGCGGCCTAACGGAACTGGCAAGCGTCGTGCCCGGCACCGACGAGCATCGGCGGCTGCGCGATATCGGTGAGCAAGCTTTCAAGGCGACTTCGCATGAGAGAGGATCATCTCACATCGAGGAGGCGGCGAAGTGGCACTAAAGGAAAGACTGCATCCCAGCCTGCTGCTCGTTCTGGTGCCAATTGCCGTCACCGCCTTTGCCGTCTACATCGTCGGCTGGCACTGGCCGAAGCTTGCCGGCGAGCTATCTGGAAAAACATCATACTGGTTCCTACGAGCCTCGCCCCTGCCCGCGTTGTTGCTTGGGCCGGTCGTCGGATTTTTGACCGTTTGTGCGTTGCCGCTGCACCGGCGAAGGTCGATCGCGATAGTGAACCTTGTCTGCTTTCTGTTCGTGGCCGGCTTCTATGTCCTGCGCGAGTTCGATCGGCTCGCGCCGTACGTGGCGAGCGGTGCGGTCTCGTGGGACCGGGCACTCTCCTATCTCGACATCGTCGCCGTCATTGGCTTGGTGGCCGGCTTCCTGGCGGTGGCGGTGGGCGCGCGCATCTCCACGGTTGTTCCAGAACCGGTGAAGCGAGCCAAGCGCGGGATCTTCGGGGACGCGAACTGGCTGTCGATGGCCGCGGCGGGAAAGCTGTTTCCGCCAGATGGCGAGATCGTCGTTGGCGAGCGTTACCGGGTCGACAAGGAAGTCGTTCATCAATTACCTTTCGATCCGAACGATCCAGCAACATGGGGCCAGGGCGGCAAGGCATCATTGCTGACCTACAAACAGGATTTCGATTCAACGCACGTGCTCTTCTTTGCCGGGTCAGGTGGATACAAGACCACCAGCAACGTCGTGCCCACGGCGCTGCGTTACACCGGGCCGCTGATTTGCCTCGATCCATCGACCGAGGTCGCGCCAATGGTGGTGGAGCATAGAACCCGCGCGCTCGGCCGCGAGGTGATGGTGCTCGATCCGACGAGCCCGATCATGGGCTTCAACGTACTCGACGGCATCGAGAAATCGAAGCACAAGGAAGAGGACATCGTCGGCATTGCTCACATGCTTTTGTCGGAGAGCGTGCGCTTTGAAAGTTCGACTGGCTCCTACTTTCAGAACCAGGCACACAATCTGCTGACCGGTCTGCTCGCCCATGTCATGCTGTCGCCCGAATATGATGGGCGACGGAACTTACGCAGTCTCCGGCAGATCGTATCCGAGCCAGAACCCTCTGTGCTCGCCATGCTGCGCGACATCCAGGACCATTCGGGATCGGCCTTCATCCGCGAAACGCTGGGCGTCTTTACCAACATGACTGAGCAGACCTTCAGCGGCGTCTATTCCACGGCCTCTAAGGACACGCAATGGCTGTCGCTCGACAGCTACGCGGCGCTTGTCTGCGGGAACGCGTTCAGGTCGAGCGACATCGTAGCGGGCAAGAATGACGTGTTCATCAATATTCCGGCATCGATCCTGCGCTCCTATCCGGGTATCGCCCGCGTGATCATCGGCTCGCTGATCAACGCAATGGTGCAGGCCGATGGCACCTTCAAGCGCCGTGCGCTGTTCATGCTCGATGAGGTCGATCTGCTCGGCTACATGCGGGTGCTGGAAGAGGCGCGTGATCGCGGCCGAAAGTACGGAATCTCCATGATGCTTATGTACCAATCGGTCGGACAACTGGAGCGGCATTTCGGGAGGGATGGCGCGACGTCGTGGATCGACGGCTGCGCCTTTGCCAGCTATGCCGCGATTAAAGCGCTCGACACGGCCCGCAGCGTCTCGGCCCAATGCGGCGAGATGACGGTCGAGGTGAAGAGAGGCTCACGCGTCATTGGCTGGAGCCCAAAAAACGCAGGATCGCGCCTATCCGAAAGCGTCAATCTCCAGCGCCGACCGCTGATCATGCCGCACGAGATCACGCAGTCGATGCGCAAAGACGAGCAGATCATTATCGTGCAAGGTCATAGCCCAATCCGCTGCGGGCGCGCGATATATTTTCGGCGGAAGGACATGGATCAGGCAGCCAAGGCAAACCGCTTTGTCCGGATTTAACCTTCCACGCCAAGCCAACCATTACCCGTGCTTATTGCCCCGTCCGACATCCGGCTTGAGTGACGTCAGCACCGCCGATACGAGCCGAAGTTGTCTTCCTGACGCGAGCGGTAGTGTCTTTGCCGACCCCGCGCCCTTGGCAAGGATCTTGAGGTCAACGCACAAGTTCCCCATCTGGCAATGGTCCAAATCGGGTTCGAGCGCGGTGGAAAAATCGAGCGGGATCTAGCTTAAAGCAATCGCAGTGAGGTGTGTGCTGCGCTTGAACGCGCTTGCTCTACCCGATGCTCTCGAAGCCGTTCACCAACCCGGAACGTCCGATCTTTCGGCAACTGGTGTTGCGGACCTGTTCAGGATCTCGCAGCGATCGCGGCGGAAGATCGTAACACGGTATCAGGATCCATCCGAGTTCCACCAAGCTACAGGCCGCGCTGCGCGACTTGATCCGCGTTCTGTTCGCGGCATCCGTAGTGCAGCCGACAAGGAGCGCGCACTGTTATCGAGAATGCTCCAATCCCGGCGTTTCGCTACAAGACGCAACTCGTTACAGAAGGCAGGACAAAGGATGCGATCGACTACCTGGAATTCCATCAGTTCGGGATATCTTGGGTGATCGTCGAACACCTTCCCGCGGGCGCATTGCTCTATCGGGCGCATATGCCAGAATGGGCGAGCTTGCCAAGGAGCAGGGCAGACGCGGCGCTCAAGGGCGGCCGGTTCAATCGAGAGGGCGTCGAAGCTCTATACCTGGCGTTGGACGAGGTCCGCCCTCCGGGAGTACCAGCAGACCTCGCCGTTTCTGCCGCCCTGCACCGTTTGCTCGTATACCGCGACATTGATGAACCTCGTCGACCTTGCGCAACTGAGCTGCGGCGACCCGTGGGACGACCCTTGGCATAGCTGGCGAGAGGACTGGCGCCACCTCAAATTCGACCTTCACGTCGAGCCGCCGACATGGGTACTGGGCGGCCTCCCGTGCTCGGCGCCGGCCTTACGGGCAATTTTTTCCCAGCATAGCGAATACAAGTGGCATCTATGTTGCTATCTTCAGCGAACGGCTCGAAGGCGAGAACCGGATCGAAGTCAATGATCCCGAGGCTAGACTCCCGCGTAATCGATCGAGTTGGGAGAATACGTGGAAATCCGTGGTCCCCTTATGCCACTGAGTCAGCGGAACACTTTGTCTTCAATACACGCCACGTGGCACGATGTTTGTTCTGTCAATGAGAACTGTCGCCGAAACCGGCATTTGGTGCATGCGATTTGATAACAGACGGACCGTCGGGATAGTAACGTGTGGCACTGCCTTGCACCAGCGAAGCTCGCTAATGGCAAACTAAGCCGAATCTCAGCGCGTAACCGACGTCCTGCCGCTTCCTGAAGAGCGAACCATCGGCAAGGTTGCGTTATTTGCCTGCGTCGAATTATTCAGGCAAGCGCTCGTCCTCGACCATAAAGACGTCGACGGCACTTACGAAGTCCGCAAAGAGGCTGTTGGAAATGGTTTCGATGGTTCCGACCGAGCGCGCTTCGGACGCGCATCAGGGCTCATATTCGTTAATGTTGAGGAGGACCAAGCGCGGCTTGTCGCCCTGGGTTGATCGTTACTGACCAGCACAGGGGGCGATGATGTCCCCGGATTTCCGGGAAAGATTGCTCGTCGCATAGGAACCCGAGTGGGGGTTGGCGATCTCCTATATTCTTGGATTTGCCGTAAATGCGAGCCTGGCGAAAGCCTCCCTAGAAGGGAGGCTCGCTGCTGACGCGGCCCTCGAGCTCGGCTACGATGACCTCAAGCTCCGCATAGGCCTGTTCCAGTTCGGCCTGGATCTGGGCGCGTTCGGCCGGGTCGCAGCAGTTCAGCTCGCGGCGCAATTCCTCGATGTGGGCTTCCAGTGCAACCGTCATTTTCGTCATCTCCTTGGCTGTTGGGAAAGATGACGCCGCCGGCCGCGAGAATTGGGCCGGGTCAAGGATCGCGAATGCGACCGGCGGAGCCGGCGAGTGGGGGAGCCGGAATGCGGAGCATTTCGGGGGGACCGCTCGTCCTTTTAGGCGGCGCGATTCCTCGCGGCAGACTTGGCGATCTAAGCAGATAGTTTTTCATCTCGTGTGGCAGGGTAAAAGAACAGGTGCGGGCTCGATGCCCGTACCTGTTTCTAGGTACAAACGTGGGCATCCCGCTCGGGACCGGTCGCATTCAGAACGAGTGGACGCCGGTCCCGATTGATCGGGACCGGCGTTGGTGGTTCAGTTTGGGTTATTCCAGATGATCACCTTGCGGTTCGGATCGCCGCCGGGAGCCTGTGCGAGGTTGCCGAAGATCACGCCGATCTCTGGAGCCTCCAGTTTCACGGAGAGGTACTCTTCTCCGGTCTGGCGGGCGATACGGTTCCACGCCGCGCCGATTTCGAACCCGGTCTTTCGGTGGATGACGCGATAGTCAGGGGCCTCTTCGCTCGTTTTGTTGGCGTTGGGGACGATAGCGATCGGGGCGTTCACTCGGATGGTGGCGAAAACGCCTTCGAGAGTGCCATCGGTCTTCTGCGTGAGAGCTGCGATCGTGGTGGCCATGGTATTGTCTCCTTCGGTTGCTCGGGACCATTCCCGATAGCGCGCGAGGAGACGGCCGATCTGCTGCGGTCATCTCGCTCAAATATTCTGCTAAATTCCATGTTCTGCTCAAAAAAACGCGTGCGCGTTTGTCACGCTTGCTGGAGGAAAGCACCCGGTGCCCAGCAGTGATCCAAAAATGGAATTTTGCAGAATATTCGGGCGAGACGTACCCCTTCAGGGGTTGACCGGAAAGGCAGGCGGTCGGCTAAAGGGCGATGTAGAAGAGGGAATGATCTAGTGCAACCGACGGCGGCGACAGACCGTTCAGGCCACCCGTCCGGCACCTCATAAGACCGCGGCACATTTCAACTGGGCACGCCGCCCTACGATACGCCCGTCCCGGTCTCTGCCCATTGCAAGCAGCGAGCAGCACGGACTGCCGCCAGATTTCTCGGATGCACATTGGCGCGGTCGCGGTGACCACATCGCCCGCAAACTGGATTGCCAAATCCCCGCCCCGGCCATCGCCGAGATCGACAAACGAACTTCAACGATGCTGCCCCTAGACGCGTTGCCGCGTCAGACGCGCGCCAATTGCCATCCACCGTCCTGAGCGACCGACGTCGTACCGCGCGGCCAGGAGTTACGGCTCGAGGTCACGCCCCTCGCGTTCGCCAGGCAGCCGATCGCTCCGGCGAAAAATTTTTCCTTGTTCTTTTGACACGTGAGGAAACCATCTTTGCGTCGAGGTTGCTCATCGACCCATGTTCGCTCGCAACCTCGAAATCAGCACGAAGCGGGATATCCCACATCGACTGAGCCAGACGGATTCGCTGCCGGCCGGGTGACATCGCCGATTTCCGAGCAAGGGCAACGCAGCCGGCATTCTGAGGATCACGGCAACTGCGGCATGTCTCCCTCGGCAATGTACCAAATCCAAGGCGTCATCTCCGGTCTTGCCTCGATCATTTCCGTCAATGCCCGCTGGTAGTCCCCACCTGCACCGGCCGACACGATAAACATCGCAACCGGGCAGGGTCGCTGTTCCGGCAAGGTGACCGACACGATTGGTTTCTCGTGTGAGAGGTTGAAGCGTAAGCCTTTGACGAACTTACGTCGCAGCCCTGCCAGTCTGTCCAGAAGATTGCGTTCGTGGACGTTTTCTAGTGGGATCCAGTTCTCGTTCACCACCATCATCGCGACTTCTTCGACGGCTGCGACCCCGGACGCCGAAATCCCAAACGTCGCGATCATGACGAGGTGCAATTCATCGTTCGAACGCCACAATTCAAGTTCCGTTTCGTATCTGGCGTTCAACCGCTTCCATGCTCGGTCTTCTAGCATGAAGGGGAAGGGCAGATGCCGAACCGCGATCCGGTGTCCGACGCGTGCGGGGATGAACTCCTTTACTTCCCCAACAGCGATCATCAGTTTGCGCGGCCCTGTCCCGGACGCTTGCGCACCGCAAAGCGCGGTTGCTCGGCGTGCGGCAATTGCTTCCTTGTCCTCCTGATGGAACGCCTCGGGCACAAACAGCATATCGCTGAGCTGTCCGCCACGGGTTGTCATCTGCGCCGCGGCATTCATGAGGCTCGTGCGAACCCGACCCCAACCGCGCTTTCCAGCCCAGGAGGACTGCCATTCGGTCAATTCTCCCATTTCCCACAGGTAGTGCAGCGTTGCGCGCAACGAGAGCTTCTGTGGCTCATTGCGGATGGCCGACTCTTGCGGACCTGCCGATCGAGATGCGGCCGCTCGTGGACCTTTCTTCGTCATCGAAAAATCGATCTTCAAGATTGCTCGCCCGTTCGCATCGACCTGGATCGCGCTGCCGATCAAAGGCCCGAGGCCGGATAATTCATAGGGAGGTTCAAAGGATGGGCAATCCGGGTCATGATTGCGCCCGGAAAGCGGCATG
Organism: Ensifer sp. Root423; assembly: GCF_001426275.1. Classification (NCBI taxonomy): domain Bacteria; kingdom Pseudomonadati; phylum Pseudomonadota; class Alphaproteobacteria; order Hyphomicrobiales; family Rhizobiaceae; genus Ensifer; species Ensifer sp. Root423. Next base: position 101,057 of record NZ_LMEG01000004.1, read on the forward strand.
CGTTTGACGAGATGTTGCTCATCGAGCCGCGCGATGTACATCGCAACCGGCGGCTCCTTGCACTGGCAATATGGCCGAAGCCCCTGTTCATAAGCACGTGGAAGAAGAGCCCGAAATTCGCTCGATGCCTCCTTGAACAGCCTGTCGCCGATCAGAAACCGTCGCACATTGAGCCTCCGCTTCCCATTCAATAGGCCCTAAGGGTCAGTGACGATGTAGCATGGTTTTTTCGGTTATACTATCATAAAAACGATAGTATACAGTGGATGGGATAGCGCCATATGCTGTCGCCACGAAGATGAAGGCGGTGCCAAAAGTAAATTTCTCGCCGCAGCATTGGCAAGCGTCTTCACGGATGCGACGTCGATCTTCTTCACGTGGCGCTGGCTTTCATCCCAATCCCTGGAGCATGATAATTGGAAGGAAAGCAATCGTCGCTACTGAAAACACAACGATTCCTAGCGCTATCGTAGGTTCGGCGACTTGCCGGGTCGCCGAGGGCCCGTGCTGCTGGATCGCAGCAAGGCTTTCAAACGCGCTGCAATCGGAGCGCCATAGCGACCTTTGCGAATCGATGAGATTGGGCGGGGCCGAAGTCGCTCCAGCTCCGGGACATAATCGGGGAAGCAACCACAGAAATGGGCAACAAGGTGGCAAGCTGTTAGATAATGAAGGAAGCCGAAAAAGGCGCACTTCGCCGTGGGCCACAGCTCCCTCTGTTGTCGGCAACTTCTTATTCGGTAGAGCGTGCTGAGCGACAGAGATGCCGTCATGCGGCGAGCCAGCATAACTTGATTTGCCGAGCCCCTTCTTCAGAAAATTCAAATGACCGATTGCCGCGGCGTCGGCAACCGGCAATTTCAAACACCGCGCCCCTGCCACCGCCTTCGGCGCCCCCATTCATCACCTCGCATTTTCACTCGCGAGGTGATGATCCATGGCATTTTCTCTTGAAAGGGACGCCTAGTCGGCGCCCCTTGCCTCATCTTGCTTGTCCTGTTGTGCATGCATCCAGTCGGCAATCTCCTGCGCTTTGCTGGCAGCAGTGAAGATGGCGCGCTTGTCGGAATGCATCACGTCGACCCACGACCGAATGTAGCGAGCATGGTCCGGACGCGGCTCGACACTGAGGCCAAGGTCAGCGCAAATCATAGCACTCAGAAGCTCGACCGTGCATTCCTCCATCGCATAGGCGGCCGAGCCGAAGCGTCCAGACAGATCGCGGTCGAGGCGGTGGTTGGCGCCAGAAGCGTGGCCGCATTCGTGGAGCAGCACCGCATAGTAGGCGACCGCATCGCGGAAACACGCGAACCTTGGGATCTGCACCTGGTCCGTAGCCGGGCGATAATAGGCGTGCGAGCCGCCGTGGCAAATGTCAATGCCGAGAGCCGCACAGAACCGTTCGGCGCGATCGATCCGCTTCGCCTCTGGCAACACCGGGCTCTCGGGCGGTGTGTAGCCGTCAACCTGGGCGCAGTTAAAAACCGAGTAACCGCGAGCAAACATAGAGCGGGCGGGCTCGTCACGATTTCCATCGTCGGCTTGGTCATCCATTTTGTGGCGATCGTGGGCCTTCCAGAACACGACAAGGTGGCCGTGCTCGCCCTTACGAACCTGAGCGCCGCGCGCTTGCCACTGGTGGTAAGTGCCCCAGATCCCGGTGGGGTAGCCGGCCGCGTGCGCCGCGGCCCAGAGTGAGAGGATGTTGACGCCGCGATAAGTCCTGTTTGACGCGATATTGACGGGCGTGGTGATGGCCGATCCGTCGTGATGCCAGGGCATCCTGTAGTCACCGGCGCCGGCCTCGATGGCCGCGATGATCTGGTTGGTGACGCGCTCGTAGATATCGACTTGGGATTGGCGTCTGCGATCTGTGGTCATAGGTGCCTCCTTCAGCTCGCCCTCTCCGTCGAGGGCGAGGCGGCAGGGGCAGACGCGGGAGGCCGGCCCGTCACACCCTGTTCTCGGTGCTGGTGCGGAACAGGGTTGATGGGCTGGCAGCGTCTGCCACAACCGAGCCATGTCTCGACGGGTGTGCTGAAGGAGACACCGACCATCATCGGCACGCGGAGGGTCCGGGACCTTGCGCCACTCTCAACCGGCCCCGTTGGCGGAGAGCGCTAGAAGAGACGTCCCTGGCGACGAGATCGGGCCGGGCCTGTCGGAAGGCCTCGATGACGATAGCGCCCTACGGCGACCTCCAACGTCAGCACACGGATGTGATTACAAGCGTGCGGTGAGGCCACTTTTTCGATCGCCTTGGCACGTGCAGGGGCGGCCGTGGTTCGGCTTCGAAGGAACGGATGCACTCTTTGAGGGCTCTCCAAAAAGACCGTCGCGAATGCGCTAAGGGAGCGACGCGGCATTCCCCTTCACCGCACCGTTTGCCGTCACCTGGTTAACACCGCCTCGTCTGCATGACTGCGGCCAGCGCGCGCTTCGTTTTGACGGAACTCGGGGGGCGATGGCCACCCGCAACGCCGTGTCGCTCTCCGGCTAGAGCGCGCTTATCGCGGCCCATCAGCGGTCCTGAAGAACCGGTGTTTGCGCCGCTTGTCGCGCACAATGGCTTCGCGCATTCATTGGCGTCGGTCGATCGAACACGGACCTTCATCCTCAGCGACTGACCTTAGCTCACAGGGCGCTTGGTCAGGCCATCGGTGATCGGTTAGGACTTGTGGTTTCGGAAAGGGAATGAAAACGCTTAATGATCCCGCGGCTTCCGATATTCAGACGGCCGTCATTGTCGCCGGCGTGGTCACCATCGGAAAAGCATCGGCGGCATACAAAGGTATCCGGCGCGGGAAATGAGCTGCGCAAGGCTGACGGTGGAAGGACACAGCTCGCTGTTGTTACAAGGGCTCGAGCCGGCAGGTTGATCTGCGGCTTTTTCATTCAACGAACCCGCGCGCCCGTTCAGATGGCCTTCGCGGGAGGCGGCAGAACTGGGACGGCGATTAGGATTTCTGAATGGACGGCTATATTGAAAGCACAGGTCACATTGCCGTTGACCGTACTGGCATTGGCATGGTGCGACCACGAAAGATCGGGTTTAGCCCGGCCTTTTTGTTGCATGACGCTTTTCTTGGTCCTCTGTCCGCCGTTATTTGCCATTTCAAAGCAAAACCACCGTTCCTCGTCGAGAAGTTGCTCTCGATAAAGAACGAGCCCGGCGGACATGTCCGCCGGGCTCGTTATCACATCCAAAGACCTCATCAGGCTCGCAGCTGATGCGAATCGCGCGTTTCCATCTGTTCCATTTCGCGTTCACGCCTATTGTGGCGAATGGACGACCAGAGCGAGATACCGATGAGCGCAGCACCTCCAAGGCCGGTGATGACTTCCGGAATGTGAACCAGCGTCTGAAAGTACATGACCACCGACAGGACCAGGATCGCGTAGAACGCGCCGTGCTCGAGGTAACGATACTCGTTGAGCGTTCCCTTCTCAACCAGCATGATCGTCATCGAGCGCACATACATGGCGCCGATACCGAGGCCAATCGCGATCACGAAGAGGTTCTGCGTCAACGCAAAGGCGCCGATGACGCCGTCAAACGAGAAGCTGGCATCGAGAACTTCGAGGTAGAGGAAGGCGCCGAAACCGCCCTTTGCCGCCGCATTCATGGTCTGCTGCGAGGCATCGAGCAGACCGCCGACCACCTCAACCACGAGGAACGTCAAGAGGCCGTAGATCGCCGAATACACGAATGTGTGGACCTCAGCCGGTTCGAGCAGCGTCGAAAAGCTGAGAATGAGGGCGAGAACGAACGCAATCTCGATACCCTTGATGGTCGCAAAGCGCGCCATCTTGGTTTCGATCCACTTGATCCAGTGCACGTCCTTTTCATGGTCGAAGAAGTAGGTCAGGCCCACCATCATCAGGAAGGTGCCGCCGAAGGCTGCGATCGGCAGATGCGCGTCGTTCATGATGCGCGCATATTCCTCAGGCTTGCTTGCCGCCAGAACGATCGCTTCGATCGGGCCGATTTTCGCTGCGATGACGACGATCAAGAGCGGAAAGACAATACGCATGCCGAAGACGGCGATGATGATGCCCCAGGTCAAAAAGCGATGCTGCCACTCGGGCGTCATGTCCTTGAGCTTGTTGGCATTGACGATGGCGTTATCGAAGGACAGGGAGATTTCGAGCACCGCAAGAACGGTGCAGATGAAGAAGACGGACGCCATTCCACCGATGGTGCCGGCCGACTGCCAGCCGAGCCAGGCGCCGAGCACAAGGCCGACCACCGTGACGATGAAGGCCCAGGTGAAATAGCCGAGCGCGCTCGAATGCGATTGAGGCTGGTTCATCGACGTGCCTCCTTCGCGCGGACGACGCCGGATTCGGTGAAACGATGGGGTTTAAAAACAGAAATGCGCACGGCCGAAGGGGCACATGCGTGAGGCATGAGATCAGTTTTCATGAGAGCTAATCCGCCGGCTAATTTGCTGGCGGTACCGACATCACGAGAGCGCCGTAAAAACTCTCGCCAGAGGGGCCCGGCACCAGTGTTCGACCCGCGATCCGATGTCTGGACGGCGAGCACACTTGACTAATTAGCAGTGTCGGGCGGAACGTCAAGGGGCGGCCACTCGCTTTGATGGTGGATCGCCAAACGGTTGTTACCAAGGCCTGTCTTAGTTCGGCTGCCGCACCAAGCGTCGTCACCGATTCATTCGCAAAACTTATGGTTCCATATACAGACGGCAATGGATCGGCCGCGCTGAGTGTGGCATGCGTGCGCAACTTATTGAAGGCCCTGACATGACCGTGATCTCCGCCCCCATAACCGCCCCGAACGCCGCCCGTACCGGCGTCCTCATCATGCTCTTGGGCATGCTGATGTTTTCGCTAAACGACGTTATGGGCAAATGGCTGGTGGCGACCTACTCGGTCAGCCAGTTGATGGTGATCCGAAGCGTTGCGGCACTTCTGTTCCTGTCGCCCTTCATTTTCAGGCGCGGCCTGCGCTCTATGTTCCAGGTCGAACGGCCTGGCCTCCAGGCCCTTCGCTCGCTGCTCTTTGCCATCGACGCTTCCGCCTTTTATTTCGCGGTCGCCTACATGCCGCTCGCCGATACCATGACCTACTGGCTGGCGGCGCCGATCTATGTGGCAGCGGCCTCGCCGTTCCTGCTTGGCGAAAAGGTTGGCTGGCGGCGCTGGTCGGCGATCCTCATCGGCTTTGCCGGCGTCTTGATCGCGCTCGAGCCCTCCAAGGAGAGCCTCGGCCTTCCGGCCTTGATTGCGCTTGCCGGCAGCACCGCCTTCGCCTTTGCCCTCATGCTCGGTCGCACGCTCCGCTCCACGCCTGACACGACGCTGGTCTTCTGGCAGATCGTCGGCGCGCTCATCTTCTCGCTCGTCGGCGTTGCCGCCAATCCCTCCGGCTGGGCGCCGGTCGATGGCGAAGCGCTGTTGCAACTCGGCGCGCTCGGCATCGTCGCGATGCTCGCACATATCCTCGTCAATCGGTCGCTGAAGCTCGCCGATGCAGCCACCGTCGTCCCGCTGCAGTACACGCTGCTCTTCTGGGCCGTCGTCTTCGGCTGGTTCTTCTTCGGCGACACACCGCGTGCGACCGTGCTCGTCGGCGCGGCATTGATCGTCGCCTCGGGCCTCTTCATCTTCTTCCGCGAACAGCAGTTGAAGAAGCGAAACGCAAAAGCCTGATCTCCCGCCCGGCGGGGTTCCCTCATCGGCGACACTCTGCTACGCCGCCGAGGTCCAAGCTTGAAGGAGATGTCCGTGGCCAAAGCGATCCATTCGATGATCCGTGTTCTCGAAGAGAAGCGATCGATCGATTTCTATCGTGTGGCCTTCGGGCTCGAAATCGCTGAACGGCTGGAGTTCGAAACCTTCGTGCTGATCTATCTCAGCAACGGGGAAAGCGAATTCGAGCTGGAGCTGACGGTCAACAAGGACCGGACCGAGCCCTATGCGCTCGGTGATGGCTATGGTCATCTGGCGTTGTCGGTCGACGACCTCGACGCCGAACATCAGCGGCTCACGGAAGCCGGCCTCAACCCGGGAAAGATCGTCGACTTCAACCGAGACGGCTCGCTGCTTGCCCGGTTCTTCTTCGTGGTCGATCCCGACGGTTACAAGGTCGAAGTGCTGCAGCGCCACGGTGGCTACAAGTAGGACCTAGCCGCCAGACAATCAACCAAAACAATACCGATTATCGCGCCTATCTATTTCGCTTATAGACAAGCGCGACTTAGTCTTCCCCGGAAGCATCAAGAACAACAAGGGGAACGAGAATGAAGAAGCGGATTGCAGCAGCAGTGCTCGCCATCATGGCGGCAACGGCCGTTTCGGCCCAGGCCGCCGAAAAGATCAAGATCGGCACGGAGGGAGCCTACCCTCCCTTCAACTTCATCGACCCCGCCGGCAAGATCGGCGGCTTCGACGTCGACATCGGATTAGCACTTTGCGAGCGCATGAAGGTCGAATGCGAAGTCGTCGCCCAGGACTGGGACGGCATCATTCCCGGTTTGGTCGCCAAGAAATACGACCTGATCATCGCTTCGATGTTCATCACCGAGGAACGCAAGAAGCAGGTCGCCTTCACCAATCCCTACTACCTCGCAGCCATGACGCATGCGGCCCCGAAGGGTGCAGGCTTTACCGAGTTCACCAATGAGGCGCTCAAGGGCAAGGTGATCGGCGCACAGTCAGGCACGACCCAGGCCGAATACATCACCGCCACCTACCCCGATGCGGACATCAAGCTCTACCCGACACAGGACGAGGCGAACCTCGACATGGTCAACGGCCGCCTCGACCTTCAGGTTGGCGACATGCTGCCGCTGCTCGACTGGGTGACGAAGAATGCCGACGGAAAGGCATGCTGCGAACTGATCGGTGAACCGATCACCGACAAGAAGTTCGTCGGCGAAGGCGTCGGCATTGCCGTGCGCCAGGAGGACAACGACCTGCGCGAACGGCTGAACAAGGCGCTGGACGAAATCCGCGCCGACGGCACTTACAAAAAGATCAACGACAAGTACTTCACTATCGACGTCTATACGATGAAGTGACGCCTGAAGGCGGGCGGAACAGCCCATTTGAGATCCGGCCGCCGCCCCAGAAGCGCGGCCGGATCCTCTTCTTATTCTTCTCTTATCGCGCGCTGCCTTGCCACGATCGCCTTGAATTCGGGATCGTCGACGAGCGATTGAACGGCCCAGTAACCTTCGAGCCACGCGGCCTCGCCTTCCCAACCGCCATCGACAAGCTCGCGGAGATTGGCGAGCGCCCGGGTGCGGTCGCCGGCAAGCGTCCAGGCCCCGGTAGCGTGGAAGCGATACCAGCTGATGTGATCGCTTGCCCGCTCCAGATGAAGGCCCCATTCCCGGCAGGTGTCGAGATCGAGATCGCCGACGTTCTCTGCAGGTAGGTTACCGCTATAGGCAACGTGCCGGTCGCGTTCGTGAGGCCAATGCTCCTGGCAATCGCGATCGATCCCTTGTTCGAGGCGTGCGTATGCCACTCGATATCGGGACGTCCGCGCTTCATGCACTCGGTAATCGTCGCAGCCGCTGCCGCTTTGCCAAGCCCAAGGCGCCGATAGGCAGGTTCGGTCCCGACACCCACTTCGCAACGGGTACCGCTGACGCTGTCGGTTGCGCAATGGCTGACGACGGATCCGTCGTAAAGCACACAGAAGCCGATGGCGTTTTCCAGAAGAGTTCGGGAGAAGCCCACCCTTCCATGAGATCGGTTACCGTCTCGATATTGCCGGGTTCCAGATCGAGCAGGCGCTGGTCGATCGGCACGAGGCGGAAGCCGTCAGGCAACACCGTCGCCGCGAGACCATAACTTGCTCCCGGCAAACCCATCCTGACGCGCGGATGCGGCCGGGCGAAGCGATTAGACCAGATATCGCCGAGACGATCGGACCAGCGGTCTTCGACGAAGAAATAGGCCCAGTCAGGGATCAGTTCCTTCAGATTGGCGAAGCTATCGACCACCTCGTCGGGCAGACCCGCGAGATAATAGGCATCGCCATTGGCGAGCAGCGCGACGCGTGGTTCGACTGGACGATCGACCCAGACTTCACCGTCTATGATGCCGTCGAGTACGGCAGCGATGGCGACGTGCGTGGAGGAAAAGTCCTTCAGAAGGAACTGAGCAGCCGGATAGGCCGCTTGTTCGAGCAGAAGCATGGAAATGCAATCCTGTTGCGGCGGGATATCCCATCCCTGCCGCCAAAAGAAAGAGTTGAGACGAGAGGGTCGTCCCGTTTCAGACCGGCTTCAGCCGAACGGCGCACGGCGTTGGAGACTGTCATCTTGCACCCTCTCTCTTCCTGTGCGCCCCGGATCGGGCGCCATTGCATTCGACGAACTAGACAGCCGGGCCGGGCGGAACAAGCGCTTTACGGTAACCGCTTCAGGACGGCCCTGCGGTCCGTGCCCTTGCGCCATTGGCGGCTGCAATGACAGGCGCTAAAGCTCTCCTGCCGGGATTTGGTGTAGCGTCAGCCCGGAATCGGCGGAATGCATCGGAGACCGACATGTTCGACCTCAGCGGAATGACGGCATTGGTAACGGGTGGCGGCCGTGGTCTCGGCTTTGAAATGGCAAAGGCGCTCGCACGGGCAGGAGCAGCCGTCGCGATCAACGGCCGCAGTTCCGCCGCACTCGAAACGGCCCGTACCCAGGCTGCCTCGGAAGGCACCGCACTCGACATCGTTCCCGGCGACGTTTCGACGAATGCGGAAAAGATCGTCGCTGCCGCCGCCGGCAGGACCGGCCAACTCGACATCCTCATTCACGCCGTCGGCGAGCGCGACCGGCGCGGCACCGACGTCATGGATCCCGCCGCCTTTGCCACCCTCGTCAACACGGACCTGACGGCAGCCTATGCGATGGCGCGGGCAGCACTTCCCTATTTCCGGCGATCCTCGTGCGCCCGGCTGATCTTCGTCACCTCGATCGCCGCCTCCGTCGCGCGGCCCGGCGACCCCGCCTATACCGCGGCAAAGGGCGGCCTCGATGCCCTCACCCGTTCATTGGCGGTGGAACTTGGATCGGCGACGCTGACGGTCAACGCGATTGCGCCCGGCTGGTTTGCAACCGAGACCAATGCCGCACTCGCCTCCGATCCCGCACTGCAGGCCTTCGTCGACATCCGAATTCCCTTGAAACGCTGGGGCCGACCGGAGGAGATCGCACCGGCCGCCGTGTTCCTGGCCTCGCCTGCCGCCAGCTTCGTCAATGGCATAACCTTGACGGTGGACGGTGGCATGACCGCGCAGATGTGAGCGTCATCGTAGACCTTTTCCCGTGCAGCGGCTGCTTTCGGAATTCGCCTTGGCGCTGTTGGGAATGCCTGTAGATCGACGCGGCAGCGCCGCAGGCTTTCCGGTTGATCGTCTTCACCACCGCTCGGAACCGGCCGCCAAGCCTTCGGCAAGCAGTGTAGCGAGGCTCGACGCCGGCTTGTCGGCTTTGGCCTTCAATCGCAAACTGAATTCCGCATTCGGCAATGCCGGGAGAGAAAGTGCCGGGGGTGCGACCGCGATCCCTTCTCCGAGGAAGCGTGCTGTGCGCGCCGTAACGGCAATCCCGCTTCGCACGGCTGCGCGCAGACCGGAAAGGCTGGGGCTTGTCGCCGCGATGCGGTAGCGACGACCGGTCTCATCGAGGGCTGCCGTCGCGGCCGCGCGAAAACCGCAGGGCGGATCCAGCACCGCGATCGGCAACTCACTGTCAGCCGTGGGCGGAGCATCCGATGCCGATAGCCACAGCATCGGTTCGCGCAAAATGGCGATCTCGTCGGGCGTCGGCCCCTCCCGCATGACGATCAGCACTTTGATCAACCCCTGATCGTAGGCCGACGTCAGTTCGCGGGATCGGCCGACCCTCAAATCCAGCCGCACACGCGGGTGGGTGCGCCCGAAACGACGCAGGAGATCCGGCAGGTTGCTGTCGGCAAAATCCTGGGTGCACCCGAGCGCCAGACGGCCGTCGGTGCTCGCGCCCTTGAGGCTCAGCCATGCATCCCGGTGAACCTCGAGAATCCGGCGTGCATGAACGACCAATTCCTCTCCGGCCGGAGTCAAAATTCGCCCTCGGCCTGAGGGCGCGAGAAGTGGCTCGCCGATCATCGTTTCCAGGCGCTGCATCTGGGCGGTCACAGCCGAAGGCGTCCGCCCAACGGCCGTGGCCGCATTCGCAAGAGAGCCACTCTCGGCGAAAGCAAGAAAGGTACGAAGCAGATCGGGATCGAAGACTTGCATTACTTCAATGTAATCGAAGTGATGATCTTATACAATTCGATTTTTATGAAGATAGAGACGTGGCAGATTGGGCTCACACACGAAACAGGAAACCGGAAAGGAACCACCCAATGCCCATCATCAACGTCACCGTCAGCGGCAAGCCGGACACCGCACTCTCGTCACGGATCGCCGCTTCGGTCAGCGAATTGACGGCAGCGCACCTGCGCAAGGATCCGACGATCACGGCAATCGTCGTCACCTATGCGGATCCGGAACACTGGTTCGCTGGCGGAAAGTCGCTTGCCGAACAGGATATCAACAGCTTCTGGCTCGACATCAAGGTCGTCGACGGCACCAACACCAAGCAGGAAATGGCTGCTTATCTCGAAGCCATCTTCGGGCGCTTCGAACAATTGCTCGGACGGGTACACCACGAGAGCTATGTTCTCGTCCACGAGGTTTCGGCTGCCGCTTATGGCTATGGCGGCAAAACGCAGGAATTCCGCTACATCAGTGGCAAGCTCACATCCGGCATCTGAAGCATTTCACCAAGCATTCCGCAGCCTCCAACGTTCGCGAAGGCGGAGCCCTAAAGGTGCGGAAAGATGGCTGCCGGAAACGCTAGAAGCAAACCGGTGTCGCAGAGCCAATGATGGCCGGTGTACCGCCGGCAGCCTCGTGAACTGGAACGGAAGTATCGGTCCAGCGCCGTCTCATCTATCGGTATCGCGTCAATCGCAACGCGATACCTCCGTATAGACCTCGTGGGCGTCAGAACCGGACGCGCGCACCGACTTTCGCACCAGCCGCCTGCGAACCGTCGCCCTCGATGTTGAAGAGCAGCGAGAAGTCGAGGTCCCAGTTGTCGTTGTTGCTGAGCGCGAGCCCGGCCGAGACCCGGCCAAACAGGCCTTCGCCATCGAGCGACGCAAAGCCGACATCCGCTCCGACCGTCGGCGACAGGATCAGGCCGTTTTCCAGTTCCAGCGTCCGCTCGACATCAAGACCGATGCTGAAGCGGGCTTGCTCCTCGATGAACCCCTTGAGGTCGATCGTCTCTCCGAGCGCGTTCCTGGCGGTGTAATCGTCGACCTCTTCGTTGAAGTAGACGGCCCTGAGCTTCGGGGTTAGCACCGTGATCTCGTCGAGCTGCCACTCGCCGGTCAGCTTGACGTCCGCCATCCAGCGGGTCGTGTCGAAGGTGCCGGTGAAGATACCGGTATCGATGTCGTTCGAGGAGCCGCCATAGAGCAGGTTGGCATCGAGGAACACACCTTGCCCGATTTCGAACGACGCATAGGGACCGGCAAGCCAGCCATTGCCGGTCAGTTCGGCGTCCTCGTCAATCGGGTCGCTCGTGTAGTCGTAGTGGAACGACAGGCCGACCAGCGCCCGCTCGCTGATCAGGTAATCGGCGCCGATCGAAAACAGGGCGAAGTTGCCCCACTTGTCGCTATCGTCGTCCTTGTCCTTGTGGAACAGAAAGCTGCCATCAATCCAGACGTCGAAGGGCTGGTCGGTCTTCACGAAGGTTTGGCCGGCAGCCGCCGCGTCGGCTGCGTCGCGCGCCGCCTGGATCTGCGTGAGGCTGGTGGAAAACCCAAGGCGCGCGCCATTCTCCGATGGTGTGACCGCCGTCGTCACCGGATCGGTGCTCATCGCCGCCCGTCGCCGCTCGATCAGCCCCGGAACCTTGACCGTCGACGACAGCAGGCTCTGCCGGTTGCGCACGAAATCGCGTACCAGGCCGTCGATCTCTTCCCCGGCTGCGACACGGTCCAGTGAGATCTTGTAGGTGACAGTTCCAGCACCCGACGTACCGAGTGCGCTTCTCAAGGTGTAGCTAACCACCGCCGAACCGGAATAGGAAGGATTGGGCGTGAACTTCAGATAATAGCCGACCGGCGTAAAGCTGCCGGCGGCTGCAAGCTCGCCCTCGATGATCTCGGCTGTGCCAGCGATCGGCGGCGAGACCGAGGCGACGGCGGCACTGGTGAACGGACCGCCGGTGGCACCGGCGTTGAGATAGACGTTGTTCGGTGTCGTGCCGGCGGGCACGTCGACGACGATGCTGGGCGCCGTCACCGCACGCGGGTTGAGTTTGAGCGTATAGGCCGCCGAACCGCTGGCGCCACGGCTGTCGACGACGCCAATGGTGAAGCGGTAGGTGTCGGGCACCGCATCCGCGGCCAGCGGCCCGGTCAGTTCGCCGTTCGAGACATTGAGCACCATGCCCTTTGGCAAAGTGCCGCTCTTGACGCTGTAAATCAGGGCGCCGGTGCCGCCGCTTGCGGAAATCGGCGCAGAATAGGCCTCACCGACCATGGCATCCGGAAGGCTGCCGGCCGCCGGGCTGAAGACGATGTTGGCCGAGACGACGGCAATGCGATAGCTCGCCTGCCCCGTCGCCCCGTTGGCGTCCGTCGCCGTCACCGTGAAGGCGAAGTCGCCGTCGGCGCCCGGTCGCCCGGAGATCGCGCCGCTGACTGGATCGAGCGTCAGCCCGCCCGGCAATGCCCCGGATGTAACCTGATACAGATAGGGTGCCGTGCCGGCGCTGGCCGTCAGGCTCTGGCTATAGGAAACCCCGGCGACGGCGGCCGCAAGCGTGCCACCGGTCGGAGAAAAGACGAGCACCGGCGGCGAGATCGTCACCGTGACGGTTGCCGGCGTGGATGTGCCAGTCGCATTCGTCGCCGTGTAGGTGAAGCTGTCGGCGCCGGAATAGCCGGGTTGGGGTGTATAGACGATCTGCAAGCCGGACACCGACGCATTGCCGCGCGACGGCGGGCTTGCGATCGCGAGCGATGCGGCTGCACCGCCCGAAATGCTGGGCGAGATGACGTTTGCCGTCGAGTTTGCGGCAACCGTAAGCGCAACCGCACCGGCCGACGGCGCCTCAACCGCCACTGCCAGGCTATAGGTGACAGAGCCGGTCGCGCCGTTCGCGTCGGTCGCCTCGATCGTGAAGTTGAAGTTGCCGTCCACCGTCGGAGTGCCCGACAGGCGGCCGTTGGCTGCAAGCGTCAGGCCGGCCGGAAGCGCGCTACTGATGACCGTATAGCTGTAGGGCCCGGTTCCGTTCGCCGCTGTGATCGTCTGGTCGTAGGGCTCTGCAACCGTCGCCCCGGGAAACGATCCGGGAGCGGGCGTAAAGGCGAAGATCGGTGGAGACACCGTCACCGTGACCGTCGCCGGCGCCGATGTCCCTGTCGCGTTCGTTGCGCTGTAGCTGAAGCTGTCAGTACCGGAGAAACCCGCCGCGGGCGTATAGTGGAACGACGTGCCGGCCACCGTGGCTGTTCCGTGCGATGGCGCGGAGACGATGGCGAGAGAGGCTGCCGCACCGCCGGAGAGGTTCGGTGCAATCACATTCCCCGTCGAATTGGCCGCAACTGTTATCGTCGTTGTCCCGGCAATCGGCGCCTGCACCCGAACAATGAGGCCGTAGCTGCTGGTGCTTGACGCGCCGTACGTATCGGTGGCGCTCACTGTAAAGTTGAAGCTTCCATCCACCGTCGGCGTCCCGGACAGGGCGCCTGCAGAGGAGAGGACCAAACCATTCGGCAAGAAGCCGGCCACGACCGTATAACTATGGGGCCCCGTTCCGCCGCTGACGCTGAAGGTCTGGCTGTATGCCGTCGCTGCCGTTGCCGTCGGCAGGGCACCCGAAGCCGGGGTGAAAACGAAGTTCGGCGCGGAGACCTGGAACAGTTGACGAACGGAAGGGGCAGCGAGATAGGCGCCATTGCCAGCTTGCGAGACTTCGATCTCGCAATCCCCACCATTGCGGAAGGTTACCGCACCGCTTGAGGTGACGACGCAGACGCTTGGCGTCATGGATTGCCAGGCCACAGGGAGCCCGGAACTGGCGCTCGCGGTGAGGTTCACCGGCGTCGCATAGTCCTGAGGGCCGGGATTGGCGAAGCCGATCGTTTGCGACCCCTTCGGCGTGACCGCGTTGGAGACGCCGGACGCGATACCCGGACCGCTGCTGTTGGCAGCCGTCACCGTGAACGTGTAGCTGGCGCCATTCGTCAGGCCAACCACCGTGAGCGGGCTCGCCGGGCCCGTCTCGGTCAGGCCGCCGGGGCTGGCTGTGACGGTATAGCCGGTGATCGGCGCACCACCAGTATTGACCGGCGCGACAAAGGAGACCTCAGCCGAGGCATTGCCGGCCGTGGCTACAACACCGGAGGGCGCGCCCGGCACAACAGCGTTGACCACGAACGAGCGGCTAACCTGCGATGCCGGCAGATAGGTGCTGTCACCCGCCTGGTCGGCGTTGATGGTGCAGGTGCCGATCGATACGAAGATTAGAAGTCCAGCGGGACTGATCGTGCAGACCGCCGTCGTCGACGATGTGAAGCTGACCGTCAGGCCGGAGTCCGAACTCGCCGACAGGGTCGGCGTCGTGCCGAAGCTCTGCGCACCCGGATTGGCAAAGGTGATCGTCTGGATCGTGCGCGGCGTCACCGCGTTGGAGGCGGCCGACGCAGGGCCAGGACCGGCGTTGTTTTCAGCGACGACCGTGAACGTATAGCTCGTGCCGTTCGTCAGCCCGGTGATGACCACCGGACTGGAGGTGCCGTCTCCCGTCAAACCGTCCGGGCTCGATGTGACGACGTAGCGCGAGATCAGCGCCCCGCCGTTGCTCGAGGGCGCAACAAAGGCAACCATAGCCTGGCTGTCGCCAGCCGTCGCAACAACTCCCGTCGGTGCGGCCGGAGCAACCGCATTCACTATGAAGCTCTGGCTTACCCGTGGCGCAGCCTCAGTGGCCGCGTCACCGGTTTGATCTGCGTGAATTGTGCAAGTACCCATGGATTGGAAGGCCAATTTACCGCCAGGATCGATTGTGCACACACCTGCTGTCGCGGAGGTGAAGCTGACGGGCAAGCTGGAACTCGCAGTTGCCGTCAAGGTGGGCGTCGTACCAAAAGTTTGGGAACCGGGGTTGGCAAACGTTATCGTCTGCGGCGCTTTCGGCGTCACGGCGTTGGAAGCACCGGAAGCGACACCCGTCCCGGCAAGGTTGGTTGCTGCGACCGTAAACGTGTAACTCAGGCCGTTGGTCAAGCCAGTGACGTCGATCGGGCTTGACGGTCCCGTCGCGGTAACGCCGCCTGGGCTCGCTGTAACTGTGTAGCCTGTAATCGAGCTGCCACCGTTAAAGGCAGGCGCAGAGAAACTCACACGTGCGCTAGCATCATTCGCCATCGCCGCGGCCCCAGTCGGAGCATCAGGAGCGATGGCAACGACATTGATGCTGTAACTTTCGCTGGCCGTCCGGCTATGCATGTCGGTGGCCGTGATGGTGAAGCTGAAGGCTCCCGCAACCGTTGGCGTCCCGGTGATTGCGCCGCTTGCAGACGCAAGGCCGAGACCGGGCGGCAGTGTGCCCGATGCTAAGGAGTAGGTTACCGTCCCGAGCCCGTTTACGGCGGCAATCGACATGTCGGAGTAAGCCGTCCCCGCCGTCGCTGCCGTCAACGCGCCGCCCGCGGGCGTGAGCGTCATCGGCGGCGCGGAAATCGCGATGCTGTAGGCGGCCGACGCCGAACCGGCGGTCGAGCCTGTCGCTGTGATCGTGAAATTTTTGGTACCGTATCCGGCCGCCGTCGGCGTACCGGCAATCGCCCCAGCCGAACTCAGACTGAGGCCGTCTGGAAGCGCGCCCGCCGTCACCGTATAGGTGAACGTCCCCAATCCGCCGCTAGCAGAGATCGACGCACCCGGGTAGACGACGTTCACGTCGCCACCGACAAGGGCCCCACCCGCCGGCGTCAGCACCACCGGTGGGGCCGCGATGGTGATCGAATAGGCCTTGGAATCGGTGCCGACGTTCGCAGCCGTGGCCGTCACCGTGAAAGGCGCGGAACCATAGGCGTCAGGAAGCGGCGTTCCGGTGATCGCGCCCGTCGAGGGATTGATGGTGAGCCCTGCCGGTAAGGCACCTGCCGACACCGAATAGGTGATCGCACCGACACCCCCGGTCGCCGAAATCGAGCTGTTTGAGTAGGCAACGCCCACCGTTCCCCCTGACAAGGCGGTGTTGTTTGCCGGCGTCAGCACTACGGGGGGCGCACTGACGGCAATGGAGTAGTTCGCGGTGGCCGAGCCAGAGGTCGCCGCCGTCGCCGTGACGGTAAAGTTTGCAGTCCCGATCGCGGCAGCGGTGGGCGTCCCGCTGATTGCGCCCGTCGTCGTGTTTAAGGCGAGACCTGGGGGAAGCGAACCCGCGGTCACCGCGTAACTGATTGCCCCGGCCCCCCCGCTCGCCGAGATCCCTTGCGAATAGGCGCTGCCAACCGTTGCGGCAGGAAGCGCGCCGCTCGCCGGGCTGAGCGCCACTGGCGGGAAGGAATTGATGGTGGTGGTAAAATTCTGCGCCACGAAATGGACGCCACCGGTCGAGATCGTCGTGCTATCCTGGATTTTTATCTTGAAGTTGAAGCTTCCTGCCGTCGTTGGTGCGCCAGACAGTTGCCCGCTCGTTGAAAGGCTTAATCCGGTCGGCAAGGTGCCTACGTCCAGAGTATATGTATACGGCGGCGTGCCGCCGGACGCAGAAAAATGGACGCTGTAGGCGGCCCCTACTCCGCCGTCCGGTAGACTATCCGGGGTAACGTCAATCACGGGTGCCGCGATCGTCGGATTGTAGCTTTTGTCGTAGGTATGCGCCGTCGGCGTGGTGGAATCGGTCACTCGTACGATGAAGTTATAGGGGCCCGAGCCGGTCGGCGTTCCGGATATGACCCCGGCAGCCGAAAGCGTCAGGCCAGGTGGCAGCGTCGTCCCGCCGCTGAGCGCATAAGTATAGGGACCAGTGCCGCCGGTGGTGTTGAGTGTCTGAATGTAAGCCACACCAATGACAGGTGTCGGCAGATTTGCCGGCGTCACGGTCAACGGTGAGCTCGATGGCGCAACCGTCACGTTAAAAGTGACTGGCGATGAGGGGCTTTCATCATAGACGACGAAGCTGTCAGAGGTCGCCCCGTCTCCGTTGTTGGTGTAAATAAGGGCGTTCGTATTGGTGGGCATACCGAAGGTTAGACTGCCGTGGGACGGGTTGGTCACAGCCGGCTGGATAAAGCCCCACTCCGAGCAGGTGATGACACTTGTCCCGCCGGACTGCACTGTCACGTTCTGGGTTGTTCCGCAAAGACCAGCCTGCGCCGAAGACACAGGCACCATCGCCACCAGGAAAAGGAACGTGAGGAAAAAAAAGAACAGCGCAATGTAACCGCGCCCGGCGCCTGCCCGACAAAAGATCTGGTGAAACATGTCCTGCCCCTGTACGCACTGCGCGCTTCATGGACGCGGGTCCATCGCCACGATCAGTCCTTCCCAAGCCCAGCCACTGCTTGACACGAAAATTCGAGTCATACAACCCTGACTAGTGCGACTTCTGCGGGAATTTGGACAAGAAAGAGTCCGCATCCCCCCTTTCCAAGTTACGCGTTATGAGGGAGAGTGCGAAGAAGGCGCAAACTAGAGTCGTTGAGATTATCGGAAGGGGCAGCGATGACCGAGGTCTATGTCGGGCAGATCATGATGACCGGATTTGGTTTTGCGCCGAAGGGTTTTGCTCTCTGCAACGGTCAGGTGATGGCAATCGCCCAGAATCAGGCCTTGTTTTCCCTGCTGGGCACTTTCTACGGTGGCAACGGCACGACAAACTTTATGCTTCCAAATTTGCAAGGCCGCACGCCTGTGTCCTACGGCAATTCTCTCGATCCAAGCTGGCAACCTACCACCGCGATGGCGGAGATTGGCGGCGTGGAGACCGTGACATTAAATACGCAGCAGATCCCCTCGCATCTTCATCAGGGCAATGGAACGACTGCCATTGGAGATCAACGTGCGCCGTCGCTCTTCGGTACGACGACCCTGCCGATCTATGCGCAACCCGGTGGATCTCAGGTGCCTTTATCGTCCCAGACCATCGCGCCTGCGGGCGGTGGGCAGCCGCACGCGAATGTGCAACCCTTCAACGTCATCAACTTCTGCATCGCGCTTTCGGGCGTCTACCCCTCGCGCAACTGAACTCAGCCACCGGAGGTAAGCATGAGCACTCCCTATGTCGGGGAAATACGAATGTTCGGGTTCCCCCGGGTGCCCACCGGTTGGCAAGCCTGCGACGGTTCGCTGCTTTCGATCGCGGAATACGAGATGCTCTACACGCTGCTCGGGACCACCTACGGCGGAGACGGCCAGTCAACATTTCGTGTGCCTGACCTACGCGGCCGCGTGCCGATGCACTGGGGCACGGGTCAGGGCCTGACGACGCGGGTGCTCGGTCAGATTGCTGGCACCGAAAACGTGACACTGGTCAGTACCCAACTCCCACCGCATGGCCACCCGATAGTCGCAACGACGGCCACTGCCGACGCCACGGCTGTCGGGCCGGGTGTCATTTTAGGAGCTGTTGCCAGCGACACACTCTACGCAACGGACGTGAGCGGCCTGACCGGCCGAGCGACGTCGCCGAATTCGACCAGTCCCACAGGCGGCAGTCAGCCTCATGACAACACGATGCCAACGCTGACGACGCAATTCTGCATTGCATTATACGGCGTCTTTCCGCAGCAAAATTGATTCAGGCCTGTACTTCACAATAAGGGGATAAGAATGACAGAGCCTTTCATTGGCGAGATCCAGCTCTTCAGTTTTAATTACGCACCCTATGGCTGGGCGCTCTGCAACGGACCGTTGATTCCCATCCAACAAAATACTGCGTTGTTCTCGCTCATCGGCACGTCGTATGGCGGCAATGGTCAGAGCAATTTCCAGTTGCCGAACTTTGCCGGACGCGCCGCCTGCAACCAGGGCACGGGTCCAGGTCTTACGTCCCGGACGATCGGAGAGGTCTTCGGGACGCAGAATGTTACCCTGCTTTCAACTGAGATGCCGGCACATACGCATTCACTGACCATCTACAACCAGACAGACGGGACGAAAAGAGCAAGTACGCCGTCTGCCGGAAACTCACTCAGTCTGCCAACGGAGCACACGGTCATGGCGGCGAGCACTGCCCAACCGGATGCCCAGTTTGCTCCTTCCATGATCGGTCTGTCGGGTGGAAACCTCCCGCACGAAAATCGACAGCCTTACCTGGCGGTCAATTTCTGCATCGCGCTTAACGGCAACTTTCCGTCGTTCGGGTGACGCCGCACACTGACATTGCCGCGGTCGATTTTCCGATCCGGTCTAATCCACCGCGATTGGAGGTGCAGGGCACTTCCCTGCGCCATGCCTGCACGAACGACATTGCGTTCCTGCTCCAGCTTTACTCGTCATTTCGGGCGGACGAACTGGCGGCCGTGCCATGGTCGCCCGAGCAGAAGCAAGTCTTTCTCGAACTACAATTTATCGCCCAGCACCGCCACTACCGGTCGGTCTATCCGGACGCGGACTATCTCGTTGTCGATATCGGAGACAAGCCGGTCGGCCGGCTCTATCTGGACGCCGAAAAGGAGCGCTGGCTCATCGTCGACATCGGATTCCTGCCTGAGTGGCGCCGACAGGGCAAAGGCACAGCCTTACTGACGGCTATTCAGCGTGAGGCCACAACCTCAAAGGCGCGCGTTCTAACCTTGCATGTCGAGCAACGAAACTTTCGAGCCCAAGCGCTCTATCAGCGCCTTGGGTTTCGCGTCATCAACGACCTCGGCTCGCATATCAAGATGAAGTGGTCACCCGGCGATTTCGACGAAGCGGAGCGCCGCTGACCGCCCATTTCTACGTCAATTGAAAACGGCCTGGTAGACGATACCCTGCTTGTCGCGGGCAACCGGCACGAGAAAAATGTCCAGTGCGCCGAGCGACGCATTTTTAAGCCGGTAGATCTGTTGCGGCAGCACGATCGCTGAACCGCTGCGGAAGATCAGCGAAAAGGGCGCGCGAAGCATGCCCGGCAAGATCGGCGTCGTACCGGGCGTGGCCTCCGCCAGTGTCAACGGCACCGTGCTCTCGCCAAGGGTTAGATCGAACGCCTGACCAACGCAACCCGCGAAATGTTGAAGCGTCAGCAGTTCCATGCGCGGATCCCCTCGTGATTCCCGTTTGGGTCGTTTCCGGCGTTTCTACACCATGGAAGTTGAACAAAAAAGTCTCAAGGGCGTGGAATGGCACGCACCATGCTTTGAACAGCAAGAGGACGCCAATAGCGCGATCGCCCCCACTCCGCAGCTTGCGAGCATCGCGCCCGCTCTGCCATCGAGATCACTGCAGCAGTCGCGCGAGTCCGGCTCGAAGGTCGGTCACGCAGCGATAGGCCAGTTTTGCGTGGAGCGCTTCGACGCACCCCCGCGAGCGCCTGACTTCACCCGAAAGGCCGTCGATATAGGTGATATCCGAGCGGCTGCCGGTTTCCTCGATCATGATCCGCGCAAGGTCGCTGATCGATGTCTCGACGCCGCTGCAAACATTGACGATGCGCGCGCCCGTGTCCCAGCGGCCAAGCGCGTGCAGCACAGCCTCCACAACGTCGTCCACATGGACGAAATCACGGGTCTGACGGCCATCCCCATGGATGGTGATGTTTTCACCGCGCTCCAGCCGTTCGGCGAACTTGGCGATCACGCCGGAATAGGGAGACGATGGATCCTGCCCCGGCCCGTACACGTTGAAGAAACGCAGACCCAGGCTCGATATGCCGTAGACCTCATAGGCAGACCGCGCGTGAAGTTCGCAGGAAAGCTTGTCCGCACCATAAGGCGACAACGGAATGCAACGTCCGGCTTCCGAAAGTGGCAATTCCTGGCTTGCCCCGTAAACCGCAGCCGATGAGGCATAGACAAGCGGAAAATGAGCCCCGGAGTGGGCAAGTTCCTCGATGATCGTGAGGAACCCCGTTATGTTGATTGCGTGCGATGACGTCAGTTGCCGCTTGCAACGCTCGACCGAGGAGATCGCCGCCAAATGGATACAGGCATCCACATTGGCGAGCGCGCGGCGCACGGCGTCGCGGTCGAGCACCGACCCCTCAATGAAGATCGCAGCCTGCGGGATGTTTTCTCGCTTTCCCGAACTCAGATCATCAAGGACGGTCACGTCATAGCCAGCCTTAATGAGCCGACGGACCAGGTGCGCGCCAATGAAGCCGGCTCCACCGGTAACCAGTATCCTTTTCAAGTCGTTTTCCCTCGCGACACCTCATCGCGATCGGAGGCGCCTGGATCTTAAGTGTAGGTGGATTCCTGAGCCGCCCAGCCGACCGTGGAGCGCGACCGGCACTCGGCCAGTGAGTCCGCGACCGGACCTTCCGTCTGTGTTGCAATCTTCCTTGTCGCCCAGACGCCGTCAAGGCTCCTGCCTCCAGGTTTACCGTTTCGCAGAGACTTGAGAAGGAACAAGGCTAAGGCTTGCGCTCGATAACCTATCGCGAGAGCATCAGGGCGACGGACAGCCCAGGATCAGTCTTCAACCTCCGATCCGGAACCGACGCGCATCAGCAGCGTGAACGTGCCGCCGGCACCCACTTGGAAAAGCGTGCCCCCGTTTTTGCGCTTCTCGTTCGTGCGGTCATGATCAGCAGGCTTCCGGCGCCGCACAGATTGGATCGAATGTTCGACCGGCCGATCGGATCTGCGCGGCAGAGAAGTAACTCCTGTTGAGAATGGTCGCGGGTCTGTCGAAACCGTCGACGGTCGTTTCAAACAGTTTCTTCCTGGCGACCTCAAGGCCAGAAGCTTCAGGCACGGCTTCCGCCCAGTGGGGGTGAGGCGCGCCAGCGGTTCTTCACTCGGGCACCGTTATTTCGCGACACAATATGAGACGGCTCTGCAACATGAGCAGAGCGCCCGACCCAAACGGCATCGCCCGGCTACTGCGGGAGGCTCAAATGTGAGCCCCACTGCTAGCTACTGGTCCAACGATCCATCCAAGAATTGAACATCAGGATCGTCCAGAGGTGAGGTCCCCAATCACGCTTGCCCGTTAGATGCTCTTTCCAACGCGCCTCGATCAGTTCCGAGCGAAATACACCGTCGCGACGCAGCCGAGATGGAGATAGGGTTTCGCTCGCCCAGGCACGCAGCGGACCGCGCAGCCAAGCATTAAGCGGGATGCCGAACCCGCGTTTCGGTTGATTCATGAGTTTTTCTGGCAACCGCCGCGCCAGCAGTTTGCGTAGCGCGAGCTTGCCTTGCCCCTGCGAAAAGCAGAGGGCCCGCGGCGCACGCCAAGCCAGTTCGACAAAACGGTAGTCGAGAAGAGGTGCGCGCATTTCAAGGCCGACAGCCATCGAAGCGCGGTCCAACTTAACCAAGATATCGTCCGGGAGATATGACACCATATCCCGATACATCATCCTGTCCACGGGATTGAGGGCAGCCGGAATTCGCTTGGACGACATTGCGGTGGGTGGTTCATGTCCGCCGATGACGACATCGGTCGCATCCGGCCACTGAGAGACGAAATTCAAGTATCGGTCGTCAGTATCATGGATCTGAAGCAGCTCGGCCAGCCGCTTCATGCGACTGCCGGTGGCCTCGTCCCGCAAGGCTGCGGGAAGAGCGCGGCGGCCAAGTGGCGCTGCGACATCAAGCAACCACCCCGGAGTGAATTTCACGGCTCGAAGGGCAATCGGGGGCGCCATTTTCGCCAGACGATCAAACGTCAACATTCGTTGATATCGCTTGTAACCGCCGAAAAATTCATCGCCACCGTCCCCCGAAAGTGCAACCGTTACGGTCTGTCGCGCCAGTTTCGAAACCAACAGAGTCGGGATCTGCGATGGATCGGCGAAAGGCTCGTCATAAACATCAGGCAGGTCGGATATCAGCTTGAACGCAATCTCCGGTTCGGCGGTAATTTCCGTGTGATCCGTCTTCAGGTGGCGAGCAACAGCCGACGCAGCATCCGCCTCGTTATACTGTTCTTCCATGAAACGAACCGTATAGGTCTTAACGGGAGAGGTAGAGACTTCCTGCATCACAGCCGACACCAGCGAGGAATCAACGCCACTGGAAAGCAGCGCACCTACCGGCACATCCGACACCATGCGCTCGCTAACGGCTGTCTTCAGACAGTTGTCGAGTAGTTCCAAGGCTTCCTCTTCGGATTCGATCGGACGCGCATATCCACGTTCGGCCACATCAAACGCGTCCCAGTAGAGCTTCGTCGAGGCGAGCACCGCGGCAATTGAGGACGGAGGTTCGTCAACAGAGATGCTGACCGTCGATCCATGCGGCAATTTGAATATGTTACGAAAGATCGAGTAGGGAGTGGGAACGTAGTTGTACCGCAGGTACAATGCGACTGAGCCGCGATCAATTTCCGGCGAGCGGAACGACGGATGTCGCCTGATACTCTTCAGCTCGGATCCGAAGACGACTGCCTCACCGGACAATCCGATGTAAAGGGGCTTCTTGCCAATCCTATCGCGGGCAAAGATGACTTTGCGCTCGACGCTGTCATAGAGAGCGAAGGCGAACATCCCATTACAGCGCTTGAGCGTGTTTTCCAGACCATATAGCTCGACCGCTTCGATAAGAACCTCCGTATCGGAGTGGCCGCGAAATCGAACTCCCCGCGTCTCCAGTTCGGCCCGAAGCCCAAGAAAGCCATAAATCTCGCCATTGTAGACAATCGAATAACGCCCGCTGGCGGAGTGCATTGGCTGCGCTCCTCCGGGCGAGAGATCAATAATCGACAGCCGACGATGGCAAAGGCCGACATGCCCGTCTTCAGCCAGCCAGATCCCGCCGGCGTCGGGACCGCGATGGGCAAGTGCCTCCGCCATTGATCGCAGCGTGGCGTTCGATCTTTCCTGCTGGCGTCCCGCGTAGTTTATGAGGCCTGCAATTCCGCACATCACTGGTCCCTCACCGAATGGTCATTCTTCTGATAGCGTCATGGATGCGATTTGCATTCGTGCGCGCTACGAGCGTTCGCCCCGTTCGCCGATTAGACTCAAGAGACACCCGATGCGTCAGGCGCAGGATCGTTTGGGCGCCGGTAGAGGCTTGCCGACACCGGGCACCTCGCCACTCGATCCGTAACATGTGCGGGCTAAGTCCTTGAACTTTCTTCAAACGAAGCGAAAAACACGACACGTCGCCGATATCCGCAGCCGCTCGACAAGTCGAGTGCTCGTCACCATGTACCGCGCACATCCTGCATCCGTCCTTGACTTCCGCGGGGACGTTCCAAACCCGTAAGAACTATTCATGAAACAAACCATGCCGCCGCCGGCCATGAGAGCTTTAAACATAAAAACCTTAGTTAAGTATCCGACCGACAATAATGAAAAATGATAACACTTCCGTCAAAGGAAATCCAACTTCGATCCAATTCTTGTTTTGAGTTCTCAGCATCCGGCGCGCGACTTCTTCCATCGACGGTGGTGGTTCCTGAGCATGAAGCATATGGGGCGAAAGACCAGGCCGTTTCTAAGCGAGCTTTCATTCCAGTTGCCGTCGAATCCTGATCGCAGATGACGTGATAGGCGACATGGTTCGATCGATAGGCACCCCGCGCCGCAGCGCACGCGGGCCATGCGACCAATGCTGATGGTTGTTCGAAAACCTTGATCCCTCAGATAAGCGCCATGCGCTCGAGAAGAATCTTGTTCACGGCATGCACATCAAACTTGGATTGGGCAAGTTCCCGAGACCTGAGACCCATGTCTGTGATCAGCGAAGGCGCCCTGAGGAAGCGGCACATGGCTTCGGCCAGTTGCTTGGCGTTGCGCGGCTCCACAAGGTAACCGTTGAGCCCGTCGACCACTGTCTCGTCGCAGCCCGGCAGATCGGTTGTGACGATCGCGCGCCCCGTCGACATCGCCTCGAGAATGCTGCGCGGTATGCCCTCGCGATAGTAGGACGGAAGGACGAAGACGCTGCAATCGCTGAGATGCGGGCGCACATCCGTGGTTTCGCCGAGATAGTTCAGGCTGCCGTCCTTGACCCATCCATCGATGGTTTCAGCGGAGATCGCGGCCGGACTCGGATCGAACTGCCCCAGAAGACGAAATTCGGCCTCCGGGAATTGCTGGCGGACGAGGCGTGCGGCCTCGACATACTCGCTGATCCCTTTGTCCTTCAGCAGGCGGGCGACGAGCAGAAAGACCGGGCGCCCGCTGGGCGGGCTCGAAAAGGCATAGTGGTCGAGGTCGACGCCAGAGCCCGGCACGAGCGTCAAGTCGCGCTGATCGGAAATCAGCCTGCAGCTCTCGATATCAGCCGAATCCGCGCGATTATAGGCAAAGACCCCGCCTGCCCCCTTTAGCGCCAGTCGGTAGAGCAACACGCTCAGTTGCTTGATGCGGCGCCCGACCCACCGCTTTCCTGCGGCTTCCGAATAGACGTGGCCAAGGCCGGTCACGAGAAAATACCGTCGCTTGACGCCAGCCAGACGAGCGGCAATGCCGCCGTAGACGATCGGCTTCATCGTATAGGGGATCACGACATCGATCTGCCGCGAGCGTAGCAGCCGCGTGTAGGACCAGAGCGTCGCGAGATCCGTCAGTGGGTTGAGCCCGGTGCGGCTCATGGGCGAGCGGACGAACTCTACACCGATCGCGGCAAGCTGCCGGACGACGTCCTCGTCCTGCTCCGGCCCGACGGCCAGGACCGAATGGCCGGCCTCCACCAAGCGTCGCAGCAACTCCAGGCGAAAATTGGTGAGAGAGCGACTGTAGCTCGAAAGTACCGCGATACGCTGTTTCGGAACTACGCTGGCAACCGCCGATCCCGCGGCGGCAGCCGCCCGCTGTGGCGGCAGCCTGACCGCAGAATAGTCGCTCGCGTCAATCAACATGCGGGAAGCTCCATACGAGCGTTAGAAAGATCGCACTGGTCACATCGGCATCGGCGTCGAAGGCGGCCCCCGCCTAAGGTTCGACAGCGCTGCTTGCAGGACATCGTCGGTGGGATGCGCGGCATCGGCGTCAGCGGCCCCATCCTCCCCGTCGTCCGACGAGGCAGCAGCCGCGCCTTCAGCCGGGTGTTTGTCGAAGCCCGGAATGAGGCTGTTCATGATCGCAAAGACCATCGCCTGATCACCGAGTTCGGCAAATAGCTTCAAGCGCGCGAACATCTCCTTGAGCGTCGCCAGGGGCACGGCATTCGGGATCGCGCCGAGCACACCTGGAATAGGTGAACTTATGCGTTGCTCGCCACTGTCGAACAACTCCTCATAGAGCTTTTCGCCGGGCCTGAGACCGATGATATCGATATCGATGTCCTTGCCCGGCGTCAGGCCGGCAAGCCGGATCATCCGCTTGGCGATGTCGATGATCTTGATCGGCTCATTCATGTCCAGAACGAAAATCTCGCCCTTGCCGATTTCGCCTTCCAGACCATAGGCCGAAGCCTGCAGTGTCAGTTCGACGGCTTCGCGAATGGTCATGAAGAAGCGCGTCATGCGCGGATCGGTAACAGTGAGCGGGCCACCCTTGGCGATCTGCCGCTTAAACAACGGGATCAGCGAGCCGCTCGATCCGAGCACGTTGCCGAAGCGAACAGTCATGAAGCGCGGGCCGGAACCCTTCTTCAGGCAATGAAGGTCGAGCGCCTGGCAATAGAGTTCGGCCAGCCGTTTGGTCCCGCCCATCACGCTGGTCGGATTGACGACCTTGTCGGTCGACACCTGCACCATCGCCTGCACCTTGAAGCGGCGGGCGGCGTTCGCGACGTTCATCGTGCCGATCACATTGGTCAGTACACCCTCGCAAGGGTTAAGCTCCACCATCGGCACATGCTTGAGCGCGGCGGCATGGAAGACCAACTCCGGCCGGTACTTGGCAAAGACGTCGTTGACGCGATTGGCCCGGCGTACGTTGCAAAGGTTTGCGGTCCGCTTGACGGCCGGATAGCGCTCGCCGAGTTCCATGTCGATCGCATAGAGATTGTATTCGCAGTTCTCGACCAGGATGAGTTCGGCCGGTTCACGCGCCGCCACCTGCAAGGTGAGTTCGCTGCCGATCGAACCACCGGCGCCGGTGATCAGGACGCGCCGACCGCGGACGAGGCGAAGAATTGCCTCGTTGTCGAGGGCTGCCTGCGGGCGCTCCAGAAGATCCGTCAGCTCGATCGAGCGTAGTTCGAAACGGCTTTCCTGCTTGGCGCTCTTGAGTTCCGTGATCTGCGTCAGGCGCGATACGGTCATGCCACGCGCTTCGGCGCGCCGCATCACATCCTCAGCGGCTTCGCCGAACGCCGAAAGCGATTCGGTAAAGACGACATGGCGCGGCAGCTGTCCATTTTCTGCGAGCGCGCAGACCACAGTTTCGAAATCGCTGAGCGCGCCAAGGATCGGAATGCCGCGCAAGGTCATGTCCGTATGCTCCGGCGTCACTTCCAAGCAGCCGACCGGCTTATGGCTGCAATGTGGATCGCGGCGGAGCGCTCTCAGATAGAGATCTGCCGCATGGCCGCTGCCGACGAGCAAGGTCGGGATGCGGTCGGCATTGTCCTCGGCGATCGGCTGCCGCCGCGTTGGGCGCAGCGCCAGTTCGTCGAGCCGGAAGCTCAGTCGCGAAGCCGAAAGGAATGCGGTCAAGAGCAGCGCCTCGAGCGGCACAACGCTTCGCGGCATATCCTGGAGCCGGTTCGCAAAGAACGACATCAACACCAGCGCCGCCGAACTGATCAAGACGGCCTGAAGGATTGAGCGCAGGTCCGAGACGGAGCAGTAGCGCCAGTCGCGAGCGTACAATCCCGCAATCGGAAAAGCGAGCGCACAGGCCAGAAGATATTGCGGTCCGGTCGTTAGCAGCGCCCAGATAAGCTCCGGTCGCGTCGACATGGCGTCGAAGCCATAGCGCAGAAAAAAGGCGGCCACGAGCGCCAGGGCTGCAGACGCGATGTCCATCGCATAGAGCACGCGCGATCGACGAACCTGCTTGACCGACGATACGGCGGTTCTTGCCGCCAAGCGCAGAAGCGCACGTCCGACGGCGGCAAACCAGGCGAGTATGGTGAGGAACCTTGCCCAGTATCTCGCCACAGACGGCGGAGACGGAGCGACGGCTTGCGTTGGCTGGGCAGCGGCCTCGTTGCGATGCATGCGACACCCTTCGATCGATAGAACGCCATTCAATCGCCGCGCCGATAACGGACGGACGAGTGATGCGCCTTGAGACGTCATGTCTCGTTGAATGTGTTTGGAATAAACTTCTGATACCGATCAGATCATACAAATTTACCTGAAATCTATTTTATCTATGCACTGATACAAGTTTTGGTCTTCGCAATAAAATACGCCAACTTCGCCGAAACTCTCGCACACCAAGAACCGCGTGTAAATTATCTTTTCGTTTTATTGGAAGAAATTTACCTAATTATATTAGAACTCAATAGTATCACTGCAAACTAATCCGTAATACTTTAGGATTAACTAGCGACCATTCCACCACACGGATGACAGAACGCGCCGTTCAAAACAAAGAACTAAAACATAAAAACTGAACGCAAATCCGATATTTTTACATTAAACGGTCGTTATTTTTCGCATGTAAAATAACCGATAGAACAACCGAAATAATAACCGAAGATATACATCAGATAAATCTTAGCGCGGCTGGAAACGGCGCTTCAATACCCTCCCGCGCGCTGGAACGCTCTCGGTTAAGGATCGAGGGACGCCGACAAGTGCTCCTTAACCACCGGAAACGGACCCGCCAACCAGGCCCCGGAGCGCGTCCCTGGAACATCGGAGTATACCTCGGCCAGTGCAATCCTGCGCTGGAAGGGCCTTGTGGGATCATTCCCCCGCAAAGGCGCGTCGATAGGAGTCAGAAATCGGCCGGATCAGATACTCAAGGAAGGTGCGGTCGCCGAGTTCGATAAAGGCGTCTATCGGCATCCCCGGATGCAGCTGCTCCATGCGCACGCCGGGCGGCAGCGGCGTATCCAGGCGCAACACGGCCCTGTAATAGGGCTCGCGCGTCGCCGGATCGGTCAGGCGGTCGGCCGAGACATGGGCAACCGTCGCAGAGACCTCCGGCGCCAAGCTGGTGTTGAGCGCCGAGAGGCGGACCCTCGCCGGCTGACCGATATGGACGACGTCGATGTCCTGCGGATGAATACGCGCGTCGACGACCAGGTCCCCTGTCGGCAGGATCTCCATGATCTTCTCGCCGGGACCGACGACACTGCCGACGGCATTGTAGACCGAGGCGACGACAACGCCGTCCACCGGCGCTTTGACGACGGTGCGCTCGAGCACACGGCGCGCGGCCTCGACTTGTTCTTCGATGTCGGCAAGCCCGGCCTTCACCTCGTTCATCGCGGTCACCGCCTGCTCGACGCGCTGGGTCTTCAGCCGTTCGATCTGCTCACGCGCTTCTGCGACCTGCGTGCGGCTCGACGAGGCTTCCGCCTGCAGCATGCCGACCTGGCCGAGCAGGTCCGCTTCGACGCGAAGAAGCTGCGTGTACTCCGTGCGGTTCGTCAGCCCCTTTTCCAGGAGATTGAACTTTCGCTCGGCTTCACCGCGCACGATCTGCGTCTGCTTCTCGACCGCCGCCTTCTGCGCGCCCAAGCCATCGAGCGCATCGTTGAGGCTTTCGACCCGTTGCTGCAGAATAACGGTCTCGGAGGTGAAGCGGGCAAGCCGGGTCTGGAACTCCTTTACCTGCTCTTCCGTAAGGTCACGGCTTGCGGAGGACATCGTGGCCGGCGCGTTGCCGATCGCGATCGTCAGGTCCCGCCGGCCGTCCCGTTCGGCGGCAAGGCGCGCCTCCCGCGCTTTTAGCGCCACCCATTGCTTGGCAAGGCGGTTGAGCTGCGTGCGGGCGACGGTGTCGTCGAGGACCACGAGCGTCTGCCCCCTTGCGACCGCATCGCCCTCGCGAACCGCGATTTCGCTGACGATCCCGCCTTCCAGATGCTGCACGAGAACATTACGGCCCGTGGCCGTGATCGTGCCGGAAGCGACCGCAGCACCGGAGAGCGGCGCCGTTGCCGACCAATAGCCGAAACCGGCAAGGATGAGAACAAGCGTCCCATAGCCGAGCCGGGCGACCAGCCCGGTATCGGTCACGATTGTCTCCCGCCAGGAGCGCCGAGTACCCGCCGCCGTCATGGGCGATCCCCGGTTCTGCCAGGCAGGAAGGCGGAAATGTTTGTCGGCGGAGGGTTCGCCTGTCGCTTGACAGCCGCGGCCTTCGCGGCCCGGTCAGCCCTTTCGGACTGCGCCCGACGCGCCACCTCGTCTGTCGGGCCGAAGTCGTCGATCCGCCCATTCTTCATCACCAGGATGCGGTCGCAGGTGGTTGCGATCGAAATGCGGTGCGTGACGATCACGACGGTGACGCCGCGCGCTTTCGCGTCTCGCAGCGCCCGTCCGAGTGCCGCTTCCCCTTCGCCGTCGAGGTTGGCGTTCGGCTCGTCGAGAACAAGGAGCCGCGGGGAGCCGTAGAAGGCGCGCGCAAGCCCGATGCGCTGCCGCTCGCCGCCGGAGAGATTGTTGGAACCCGGCCCAATCGGGGTCTGATAGCCCTTCGTCTGCGACAGGATGAGATCATTGGCATGAGCCGCACGCGCGGCCGCAACCACCGCCTCGTCGGCTGCATCCGGCTCGAAGCGGGAGATGTTGGCAGCGATCGTGCCCGGCAGCAGCTGCACGTCCTGTGCGAGATAGCCGATCAGACTGCCGAGCTGCGTCGCGTCCCAGGTTCTCAGATCCGCACCGTCGATGGTGATCGAGCCCGCCGTCGGGATAACGGCGCCGGTCAGAAGCCGCGCGAGCGTCGATTTGCCCGCCCGGCTCGGTCCGACCACAGCAACGCTCTCACCAGCAGCGATCGTGAAATTCAGCCGTTTCAGGATCGGCTCAGGGTCGGCTCCGGCGTCGGGCGAAACATAGAGCAAATCACGCACGGCGATATCGCCGGCGGGGTTCGGCAGCAGAAGCTTGCGGCTATCGACACTGCCGGCCTCGATCACCTTTTCGAACCGCGACCAGGCGCTGCGCGCATCCATTGCCTGCTTCCAGATCCCGACCAGCTGATCGAGCGGCTGCAGCGCGCGGCCCGATAGGATCGACGACGCGAAAATCATGCCGGCAGTCATCTGCCCCTTTAAGACAAGGGTCGCGCCAACAGCGAGGATCGCCATCTGCAGGATCATTCTGATCGATCGCGATATGCCGCCGAAGATGGCGTTGACGACGAGGCTTCCGTCCGCTGCCGCGGTCGCGGCAGCAAACTGTCGGCCCCAAACCTCGCTGACATTGTTCGTCATGCCCATCGCACGCACGGTCTCGGCATTGCGGCTGAACATCTGCGCCGTCAGATTGGCGCTGGTTATACGCTCCTGTGCGAACTGCGACGCCTTCTTGTTCATGTACTGATTGAGGAAAACCAAGAGCAAGATCACGATCCCGCCGATCGTCGTCATCAAGAAGAGCAGCGGATGAAGGAGATAAAGGAGTGCGGCGAACACCGGCGAGAACGGCAGATCAAAGAGGACCGGCGTGCCGCGTGAAGCGACAAAGCCTCTGATGGTCGCAAGATCGCGCAAGGGCTGGATGTCACCTGGCTCCCGCCCCGTTGCCGTGACCACGTTCGCAAAGGCGGTCGCCCCGAGCTCGCTGTCGAGTTTGGCCGCCATGCGCACCGCATAGATCGTCCGAATCACATCGAGCAGGCCGAGGAATGCGAAGGCAAGGAACGCGATAATCGTGAGATAGACGAGCGTTTCGATGCTCGAAGAGGGCAAAACCCGATCATAAACCTGGATCAGGAACAGCGGCGAGGTCAGGGCCAACACGTTGACGACCGTCGAGAACAAGCCGAGATCAATGACGCTGCGCAGGAACGCAGAGCGTAAACTGCCGCTTGTGATTCTTTTGTCTACCATGCTGCAACGACGCCGTTTCTAGGAATTTAAGTGGGGCCGTATCGATGGAAATGTTCCGCGATGTCAACATGCCGGGGGTTGAGTAGGTACTATACATCTGTTGTAGGGGTTGCTTATAGATGCTATTTTAAGCCCCCACCATTTAACGCGACAGATCACAGTTTTCACACGCTGAGGTCGCTTGCTGTCTTTGCGCAGCGGTCGGTAAAAGCAACGGCGCGTATTCTGCCCCACTAATAAAGGATGGAAACATGATCGTTAAGGGAAGACCCGTAGCTGACACGCTTTATGGCACGAACGTAGCTGACACAATTTATGGATATGGCGGCGACGATAGCCTTTGGGGCTATGCCGGAGACGACTATCTCGACGGTGGCGACGGCAACGACCGGATGTATGGAGGCGACGGCAACGACTTCTTCAAGGCCGGTCCAGGCGACGATTATGCTGAAGGCGGCGTCGGCAACGACTCCTTCGATGGCGGCCTTGGCAACGACCGCTTCGTGGGTGGCCTGGGCAACGACATCTTCGACGGTGAAGATGGCGACGACATCCTCGACGGCGGAGATGGCCATGATCACATGCTCGGCGGTGGCGGAAATGACACATTCTATGGCGGCGCCGGCGAGGAATACATCGACGGCGGGTACGGGAACGATATCATTCATGCCGGTGACGGCAACGATGGCTTCGTCAATCGCGTCGATCCCGCAACCGGCAAGGTGACCACACAGGCCGTCAGCGGTGGCGCCGGCAACGACTACATCTATGGCGAAGGCGGCAACGATGCGCTGAAGGGCCAGTCGGGGAACGACCACGTCTATGGCGGCATCGGCGATGACCGGGTCGACGGCGGCGACGGCGACAACTAT
The DNA here is from genome assembly GCF_001426275.1 of Ensifer sp. Root423. Taxonomy (NCBI): domain Bacteria; kingdom Pseudomonadati; phylum Pseudomonadota; class Alphaproteobacteria; order Hyphomicrobiales; family Rhizobiaceae; genus Ensifer; species Ensifer sp. Root423. The sequence goes on from NZ_LMEG01000004.1 coordinate 133,978, forward strand.
CTCGACGGCGGCGACGGCAACGACATTCTCGATTCCGAGAACGGCCGGGACGAGGCGCATGGCGGGAGCGGTGCCGACAAGATCGCTGTCGGCGCGGGTGACGACCTCGTCTACGGCGACGGCGGAAACGACAGCATCAGCGGCGAAGACGGCTCCGATGTTCTCAACGGCGGCGACGGCGACGATTTCTTCTATGCCGGCCTCGGCAACGATACCGTCCGCGGTGACGCAGGCAAGGACACGCTCATCGGCGAGTCCGGCTCTGACACGCTTTGGGGCGGTGCTGATGCCGACCGCTTCGTCTTCAAAGGCGCCGGCGCGATCGATGGTGGTCGTGACGCCATCATGGACTATCAGGATGGCCTCGATCGGATCGTGCTCGAGAAGCTCGGCATCACCCGCTACGCCAACACCGGTGGCCCCGGCACGGTCTATGCGTATGACGACCCGAGCGGCGACGTGATCCTGAAGGCGCACGATTCGGCCGGCCACGCCTTCCAAATCGTCGTCGACGATCCGTACGGTACCCTGTCTGCGGCCAACTTCAGCGCGGCGGACTTCACCTTCGCGTAAAATACCGGCGGCCGCGAGTTTGAATACGCGCTCCGCGGCCGCCACTCCCACCCGTTCCCGCCCATGTTGGCAGTCCTTCTCGCGACAAGCTCACCGAGAGACCGCTTCACCAGCGGCGAGTGATCGCAATGCGTCGTCCAGTTCGTCGAGATCGCTGATCCGCCTGTCGGCTTGGTGCGCCTCGTGCGGCGCCGCTATGCGGTGAACCCGCTCTTCGCGCGCCACCATCACAGTTTTCCACCCGCGCCGGCGCGGCGTGACGAAATCTTTCACCGGATTGTCGGCGACGTAGACGAGATTGTCGGGTGTGAGCTCCGCCCAGGCCTCGATCGCCTCATAGGCGCGTGCATGCGGCTTCCAGAATTCTCTCCCCCAAAGATCAGTGAAGATTACTCGGTCCACCAGGGCTTCGAGCCCCAGCGCTTTGACCTTAGCCTGTTGCGTGGCCGCTGGCCCGTCTGTGATGATCGCCCTTCGGCCGGCGCGCGCACGCTCCAGATAGCGGCGAGCATCGTCGGCGAGGGCTATTTCCGGCCGGTGTCCGCGATAGACGCCGACCAACTGGGTTACCAACACCTCGTTAACGGCAATGCCCATCGCTGCCAGAGCTGTATCGAAAACGCGTCCACTTTGCCCGCTCGCAGCAGCTGCCTCGCAAAACCCGGCAAAGCCTTCCGCGCCGATATGGTTCGCCAGCCAAGCATCGGCGGCCTTGAAGCCGCTCAAGGCAAAATCCCGCTCCAGATAAAGCGTGTCGTCGAGATCGAAGACAAGCACCTGCTCGCCCATCCGCCTATCCCCTGAAGACCGCCGCGTCGTATCGCAGCATCAGCACACCTTCTCGCCAATCGTCGTGCGCCGTTCTCGGTAGGCCCGCCACTTCCTCCAGCAGCCATTGGGCAAAGGTCGCGCCGGCATGATCCAGAAGCGGATAGCCTCCGCCGAAGCGGGCGTTGATTTCGATCACCCGCGGGCCGCTGAGCCGATCGTCGATGACCTGGAAACAGAACGCGCCGCGCAAGTCCGGCAACGCTCGTAAAATACCCTCAGCCATAGCCCGATGCGGCGAATGGCGCTCGGTGACGCCCTTTTCAACCTCGCCCGCCCTTACACGCAAGCGCCGATGCGAAATGACCGACTGCAATGTGCCGCCGTCATCGACGAACGCATTGACCGTATGCTCCGGACCGTCGAGATATTGCTGCAGGATCATCGGCTCTGCGGTCGTTTCAGGCAGATCGGCCATTGAGCGCACCATGCTGATCGAGCGGCTTGCGCTCCCTGCATTGGGCTTGAGGAACAGCGGCCAGTCCCAGCGGGAGAGCTCGCCGCGAACCTCCTCCAGCATGCCGGTTCGCGGGACCGGCACCCCGGCCGCGTCGAGCACGCGCATGGTTTCGAGCTTGTCGCGCACAACGTCGATGACCGGCGGAGTGCTCACATGCACGCGGCAATCGAAGCGGTCGAAATCCCCCGCCGCTGCCGCAAGCGGCACCAGTTCGGGATCGATCGTTGGTACGAGCAGGCGCACATCATGCGCCCGCGCGATCTCCGCCAGGCGGCCCGTGAACTCCGGGTGATTGTAGGCCGGTACCGCGAAAGCCCGGTCTGCAACGGCACAGGCCGCGCTCAGGTCAGGATCAAGGTCGCACGCCAGAATCTGGATATCGATATCAAGCGCGCGCGCTGCCCGGCGAAAACACTCGATCAGGCCAACACGTCTTCCTGCGGAAGAAAAGAGGATCTTGAACGATCGGTACGCCATACACGCCTTCTCCTTGACTGTTAGGCCGACGGGCAAAAGCAATCGCCGTGGCCCCGCCTGACTGAACCCTTTGCCAATGCCCGCGCGACTACGCGCCCAACTTGCTGTGCACCGGGGGGCGCCGGCCGTCGGCCGTGCGCCACGCGGTTACCTCGATGCACTCAAGGTCTCCACACATCACGGTAAAACCATTCGCCGTATGGGTCTGAACTTGCGCGGCAAGGCCGATGTAGCGGAAGGACTCCGCGAAGACCCGCGCCGCATCGATATGGATGACCTTTCCGTCCTGGCGCGAAAAAGCGCCGGGATAGGGCTCGCCGACCGCCCTGATCAGTCGCAGCACCTCCACCGCTGGGCGCTGCCAATTGATCAGGCCGTCCTCCGCGACACGCTTTGCACAATAGTTCGCCAGGCTGTGGTCCTGCTCGACCCGCGGCGCCTTGCCGGCTGCGGCCAATTCAACGGCCTCCGGCACCATCTCCGCCAGATTGCACACATGCTTGCCGTAGAGACTACGCGCCGTCTCATCCGGCGCGACGGAAAAAAGGCGCTGCAGGATGATGGGGCCGGAATCCGTGCCCTCGTCTATCCAGAAGAGCGACGAACCCGTCGTCTTTTCATCAAGCAGGATGGTCCAGGGGATAACACCCCTGCCTCTCAGACGTGGCAGCGCCGACGGGTGAAACCCGATCACGCCCAGGCGCGGGATGGCACGAAAGGCCTGACGGCAGATCTGCGACCAGCCGAGGACCAGGATGAGGTCCGGGGCGCTCGCGCGGATGGCTGCAAGCGTCTCTTCGGCGTTCACGTTTGTCGTATGGCAGACCGCGCTGGCTGCCGCGCGCGCCGGCGTCGTCAAGTCCGCGAAATCGGAATGGCGATCCGCAGCCTCCGGCGGCAACGTAACCACCAGGGACGGCAGCATCCCCTTCGCCAGCAGGGCATTGAGCGCGATCAGGGATCCTTCGACGGCACCAACCAGAGCAAAACGCATTTTGGTTCTCAAATGCACAATGTGTCAGAGCGTAATATACAACTCGGATCACAACCAAGGGAAGAAATAACCCATCCGGGCGATATTAATGTATTTCAAGTATGATATGACGGGATGCTATTTCAGAGCCGGGCTATACTGCAAGAGAATAATTGCATGACAGTGTCTGCCGTTGTATCTTGAAACCACTGCTTTTCTGGGGTGCGCCCTGGAAGGCCAATTTAGAGTACGAACCTATTTCAGAATAATCGCGTCCGACGTGTCTAATCGAGGCAATAGGAAGTTGATTTCTTGGCGTGCACTGCGACGCCCAGGAATTTAATGCTTGTGACCAGCGCCGGGACGCACACCAGTGTGCCCTGTCGTCAGGCTCAGGGAATGCGGAGGAAGGCCCAAGCGGCGGCGCAACTTCGGATCCACGGTATGATATTGCATTTGATCACCAATTTCAGCGCAAGCGCCGGAGCTGAGACGATGCTCGCGCGCCTGCTCAAGGCGTCATCTGACGAACGCGTCATGGTCGTATCGCTGCTCGATGTCTCGGCGCGAAACCGTGACCTTGCGGACAATCCGCGCGTCGAGTATGTGGCGCTCGGCGCGCACTCGCTCCCGGCCATTTTGCAGGGCACGATGCGGCTTGCCAGCATCATCCGCCAGGAAAAGCCGAGTGTCATGCTCTGCTGGATGTACCACGCCATGGTGGTCGGCACGGTGGCTGCTAAACTTGCGCGTCGCGCAACGCCGGTCATCTGGAATGTGCGCCAGTCGCTGGATGATGTCGCCTCGCTGTCGCGAAGCTCGTATATGGCGATCGCCGCTGCCCGGGCGCTCTCCGGCTCGGCCTCCGGCATTATCTACAATTCGTCGCGCGCCTGCGAAATGCACCGCGCCTATGGCTACCGCAACCTGAATTCGGTCGTCATCCCGAATGGCTTTGAAATTCCGGCGGTTTCGGCAGGCCATGAAGCATCGCCCCGACGGATCGGAATCGTCGCGCGTTTCCACCCGCAGAAGGACCACGCCACGTTCTTTCGCGCCGCCGCTTCGGTGTTGCGCACCCATCCCGACACGCGCTTTCTTGCCGCCGGACGGGGGTTGGCCTGGGACAATCCCGAAGTCGTGCGGCTGATTGCCGACGCCGGATTGCCAAGCGAGGCCATCGACCTTAGGGGCGAAGTCGCGGACATGGAGGATTTCTACCGAAGTATCGACATCCTCGCTCTGTCCTCCAGAACCGAAGGCTTTCCAAACGTCGTTGCCGAGGCGATGAGCTACGCAAAAATGGTGGTGGCAACGGACGTCGGAGACGCAGCGGAGGTTGCCGGCAATGCCGGGATCGTCGTGCCCGCCCGTAATCCCGAGGCCTTTGCCGACGCCATGCGCAAGGTGCTCGACCTATCGCCGGAGGAATATGCCCGCTACGCGCATCTTGCCCGAGATCGTATCGAAAGCGAATACACGCTGCACCACATCGAACGGCGCTACTCCAACTACCTGAGGAACTTCTAGCAGCCACCGCACGGCTAAAGCTGCGGAACGAGAATTCGGAGAAGGGGGACCGACACGTGAACCAGAACAAAAAGAGGACTCGACCTACGCGAATGCCGGCGGACTTGGCGCCGACAGTCAGGCGGGCATCATGACGACGCCAATACGCGCAGTCATCATCGACGACCATCCGCTCGTCATCGTCGGCGCCCGCACGACGATTGAGACGACCAACGATATTGTCTGCGTCGGCTCGGCCGGAACGGGTGCGGATGCTCTGGCACTGATCAAGGAGACCGGGCCGGAGGTTTCGGTCATCGATATTGCCCTTCCCGACATGAGCGGCCTTACGCTCGCGGAGCAAATCCTCCAGCAGCAGCTTTCGGCCTATGTGGTGGTGATGACGATTTACCCGGAGCGCTCCTACGCGCAGCAGGCGCTTCAGATCGGCGTGAAGGGCTTCATCCAGAAGTGCTCTGGGCCCGAGCACCTGCTGCTTGCAGTTCGCTCCGTGACGCATGGTGGGCTCTATCTCGATCCGCCAACTGCCCAGGAACTGACCCGCTTGGCACCAAATCCAGGGTCGCGCGCGATGAAGACAGCCGGTGTGCCGGGGCTGACCCGTCGCGAGCAGGACGTTCTACGCCTCGTCGCCCTTGGGTACTCCAACAAGGAAATTGGCGCGCGCGCCAATGTCAGCGTCAAATCGATCGAAACATACAAGGCCCGCGCGACGGAGAAGCTGCAACTCCACACGCGGGCGCAGATTGTCCATTTCGCCTTGACCCACGGCTGGATGAGCGCCGTCTAGGCCGTGGGCGGGTCGGGCGCAGGCGGGACGTCCGCCTGCCTCAATCGAGACAGGAGCCGCCATTGCGAATTGTGTTTGTGCTTTCGGGGCTTGGTGCGGGCGGCGCTGAAAAGGTCGTCAACATTCTTGCGCGCCATCGCTCTGCCCGCGGTGACGACGTGCACGTGCTCGCGCTCAATGCTGAAACCCCGGAGACCTACTTTGCCTATGACAGGTCCGTCCGTGTGGAAGCGCTCGGCGGCGGCTCGTCGGTGCCTGTCTTCAGGACGGCCGAGCGTGTCGCCCGATTGCGCGCGCGCCTGCGCGCCCTGTCACCCGACCTCGTCATTTCTTTTCTTACGAAGGTCAACATCATGGTCGTACTTGCCAGCCGCGGCCTCCGCCTGCGGCTCGTCCTTTCTGAGCGAAACAACTTTAAAACGCAGGACATGAACAAGCTGTGGCGATTGGCGCGGCCGCTGGCGGCTCGCCTGGCGGAGCGGCTGGTGATGCAGACGACGGAAGCGGTCAATTCGCTGCCGCCGGCCCTCAAATCCAAGGCGGTGATCATCCCCAACCCGATCACGCTTCAGCATGTGCGTGACAAACAGTCAGGTACCAACACCCGGGTGCTAGCCGTCGGCCGCCTTGACAGGCAGAAGGGCTTCGATCTGCTGATAGACGCCTTTGCCGATATCGCGGGGCGCACGCCGAACGTGACGTTGACCATCTACGGCGAAGGCCCGGAACGGCCCGTGCTCGAGGAACAGGTCCGACGCCTCGGCCTTTCGAACCGCGTTCGTATGCCGGGCACGACCAAATCACCGGTCGAATGGATCAACGCCGGCGATATCTTCGTCCTCAGTTCGCGCTTCGAAGGCTTCCCAAATGTGCTGCTGGAGGCGATGTCCGCGGGCCTTGCCAGCATTGCGTTTGATTGTCCCTGGGGGCCGTCGGAAATCATCGACACGCCGGCGGTTGGCATGCTCGTTCCGAAGGAAGACACTCGCCGGCTGGCAGACGCGATAGCCCGCCTGGCGGCCGACGCGATACTCCGGCACCAGATCGGCGCCATGGGCGCACGCGCGGTTGCCGCGCGCTACGCCATCCAGTCGGTCCTTCAGCAATGGGACAATGTCATTGCAGCGCCTGAAGAGACCCAGACGCTTTACCCGGCAGCGCGCGTCTCGACCTGATACGGCACCGCCTTAAGAAGGCGAGGCCGGATCCCCGATCACGATCCGGGCGTCGTTGCTGGCTTCAGATAGAGGGTCGGAACCCCATATCTGTCCTTAAAGCCGAGAGAGGCGGACTGCACGTAGCCGTGGCTTTCCGCAAAGGCACGCATCGGCTTTTCCAATTCTTCTTCAAAGCCAAGTAGAAACGCTGCCGGCGGGTCTTTCTCGAACAGAGCTTCAATCGTCGATGGCGATGTCATCTTATAGTACTTCGCCAGCTCGGGGCTCGTCATGTCGGCGGTGCGGTAGGCAAACGGCCCAGTCGCCAACTCGGCATAGACATCGAGGCCGCCTTCCATCGGATAGATAGGCGCGAGCGTCGCAACCTTGCCGGTGACGCCGGCAGCCTGCATCCTCTCAGCAATCGTCACTCCTGCCTCATGCACGCGCATTGTCGTCCACTGCTGCGGATGGGTCGCGTTGCCGAGGTATTGACCAAGGCGCGGCGCGTTGACCGCAAGGACGACAAGTACGGCCGAGAGCAGGATTGGCCGCACCATGGGGAGCGCGCGCGGCCCGAGTGCCTCGAGCAAGAGACCGAATGCCAGCGGAAGGCAGACGAGCGGTGGTGCAAAATACTGCGGGAACCCGGGCGTTGGAACGAAGCTCAGCACAATGCTGCAGAAGAGCACGCCCGCAAGCACCAGCAACTCCCCCATGCGCAGCTTTGGTTCGGCTGTCACATTGTCGGGGCGCCGGGCAAGAACGATGAACGCGATGGCGACGAGCGCCGCAAGCGCCACGGCCACGGCCGGCGCAAGCCATATATCCTGCGCCATGACCAGCTTCTGGGCGAGCGACATCGCACCGCCCTCCCCGTCGCCGCTCATCAGCCGCCAATACTGCGGATGCGGACCGGTATGGTAGCGCACCACATGCGCCAGGAAGAGCTGGGGATCCCTGACGAGATAGAAAAGGATCGGCGCCCCGCCGACAAGTCCGCCGACCAAAAGCGGCGTCGCGACCTTTACGATACGATCCTTCAGCGCCAGCGATCGCGGCAAAAGGAATGCGGTCACGGCCACGGCCGGGATGAAGGCGATGGCGCTCAGCTTGAAACACACGGCCAAAGCCAGCAGAAACCCGGCCAGCGCCACCAACAACGAACGGCGCTGTTCATTACGCAGGGCGAGAAGAAAAAGACTGAGGCCGAGAAAGGCCAGCGGCCACGGCAGAAAATTGTTGGTGGCGGTAACACCCGTCTGCGTCAGGAACAACTCGTTCACCAGCGACAGGATGCCGACACAGACAGTTGCCCAAGCCGAGCGCGTCAACACGTACACCACGCCACCGACAGCAACAGTCAGGAGGACCCAGGCTAGGAAAACACCGAGGCGACCGCTTAAGAGCAGGTCGCTCGACCCGGTCAGCTTGCTGATGCCGTAGAAGTACCACGCGGAGGCCGGCGGATGATTGTAGAAGAAGTCGGCGTAGAGCGCATTTTCGCTCAAGAGCCTGGCCGGCGGGACATAGAGCTGCTCGTCTCGCCGTAAGTCGAAATTCATGATCCGAAGAAACAGAAAATAGAAAACGAACAGGAAGAACAGGGCCACGGCAACTTGATAGAAAATCCCGACTGATTTTCCTTCCACCGAGTCCTGCCTTTCGGAAGAAACACTTACTGGATAGGTCATTCAAAAACTCCGAACAAACTTAGACGAAGTATAAAACACAGGCTCGCGACGGGAACGATGCAGTCGCACATGGCTTCAAATGCATCACACAGGATCGTAATGCGCAGCGACGCATGGCCTAGCGGGACAACCCCGACAAGCGTGCAAGGATAAACCTGACACATAAAAAGGCTTGCGGCCAAGCAGAATATAAGGTATTTCTTGTATATTAGTTACTTAACATAACGGAAACCCTGGGACTTATCCAGACATATTCCGTAGCCCGCAGGTAACCTCCTGCCTTTATTGTCGTGCATTTTTATCAGTTATTGAAAACACTCAAGTCGCGCATTGGATCGCGATTGCTCATGAATAAAACCTGAGACGTCAAACACTATCCCAAACATATATTCTTGGAGACCGCTATGAAAGTCGTTCTCTTTGCGGGAGGGCTTGGCTCGCGCCTGGCCGAGGAAACCACGCGTATTCCCAAGCCAATGGTCGAGGTTGGTGGCAAGCCCATCATTCTTCACGTCATGGATATTTACAGCCACTGGGGGCACCGCGACTTCGTCGTTGCCGGCGGCTATAAATGCATGTCTATCAAAAGCTTCTTCCATAACTTCCATCTGTCGACCGCGGACTTTACCGTCGCGCTGGGAAGCGGCTCAATGGTGCTGCACCCCAATCATCCGCTCGACTGGAATGTCTCTGTGGTGGACACGGGCCTGTCGACGATGACCGGAGGGCGGCTCCTTCGACTGCGCGAATGGCTCGACAACGAGCCCTTCATGGTGACCTATTCGGACGGCGTGGGAAACATCGACATCGAGGCCCTACTGGCGTTTCACCGCTCGCACGGGCGCCTTGCAACGGTCACCGCCGTGCAGCCGCCGGCCCGCTTCGGCAACCTCGAGATCGAGGGCGACCAGGTCGTCGAGTTCACCGAGAAGGTGCAGAAGAAGGAAACCTGGATCAACGGCGGCTTCTTCGTCTTTGAACCCGGCGTCCTCGACTACATCCCGAGCCTTTCCGAACCGCTCGAAATGTCGCCGCTGACCAATCTCGCCAGGGACGGTCAGCTGTTTGCCTACAAGCATCACGGCTTCTGGCATCCGATGGATACGATCCGCGATCGCGATTACCTGAACGGGCTTTGCGAAAGCGAAGATCCTCCGTGGCTGCACTTTGAACGCGATCATCTGGCCGCGGCGACAGCCGCACCCTCCACCCATCACGTACGGATGTAGGACATGGCTTTGATCACCAGCGAGGTTGACCTTGCCGAGGCGATCCGTGGTCGAAAGATCCTGATCACGGGACACACCGGCTTCAAGGGAGGCTGGCTCTCGCTCTGGCTAAGGCGACTGGGTGCATCGGTTGTCGGCCTCTCGCTGCCACCGTCGATACCGTCCTTCTACCTGGCGACCGACCTTGGCGACTTCGTCGACGGCCGTGAGGGCGACATCCAGTCTGCCGCCGACGTGGCGCGGGCAATCGACGGACAGGATTTCGATCTCGTCATTCACATGGCCGCGCAGGCCGTCGTGCGGGCGTCGTTCGAGAACCCGGTCGACACCTATGCGACCAATGTCGTCGGCACCGCCATCGTGCTCGATGCGGCAAGGCGCATGAAGTCGCTGAAGGGCGTGATCGTTGTCACTAGCGACAAGTGCTACGAGAACCGCGAATGGGTCTGGGGCTATCGGGAAAACGACCCGATGGGCGGGCGCGATCCCTACAGCTCATCGAAGGGCTGCGCTGAACTCGTCGCATCGGCCTATCGATCATCGTTCTTCAACGATCCCAAAGGCCCACAACTCGTCAGCGTGCGCGCCGGCAACGTCATCGGCGGTGGCGACTGGGGCGCTGACAGGCTCGTGCCCGATCTGGTCCGGTCGGTGGAAGGCGGCAGCCCCGCGCGGCTGCGCAATCCGTCGAGCGTCCGGCCATGGCAGCACGTCTTCGAGCCGCTTCGCGGTTACATGATGCTGGCGGCGCACCTGCTTCACGGCAGAACAAGCTTTGCCGGGGGCTGGAACTTTGGCCCCGACCAGGAAGCGACCGTCAATGTCGGAACGCTTGCCGACATGGTCGTCGACCAATGGGGCGATGCACCACCGAAATACATCGTCGAGCCTCGGGTGGATGCGCCGGCGGAATCGACCATCCTGCGCCTCGACAGCACCAAGGCCCGCACGGAACTAGGCTGGAAGCCGGTGCTGCGCCTGCGCGACACCGTGGCCATGACCGTCGCCTGGTACCGCAAGTACAGGGAGGATCCGAGAAACATCCGGTCGTTCTCGGAGCATCAGATCGAGCAATACGCCGCCGCCTGGAAACAGGAAGCCGAACACGAACCAAAACCATTGCCATTGCGCGACATCGGAGATTGGAAAGATGCGAGTTAATTACGGACAGTCCGTTTACGGTCAGGAAGAGATCGATGCCGTCGTGGCAGTCCTGCGCTCATCGACACAGATGGGCACGGCCGTCAGGACAATGCAGGAACGTGTCGCGATGCTCTTTGCGAAACGGCATGGCATCATGGTGAACTCCGGTTCGTCCGCGAACCATCTCGCCATCGAAATCGCCGACCTTCCGAAGGGATCCGAGGTCATCACGCCCGCATTGACCTTTGCGACGACCGTTGCCCCGATCGTGCGCGCCGGTCTTATCCCGGCATTCGTCGACGTCGTCGAAGGCACCTACAATATCGACGTCGATGCGATCGAGCGGATGATTACCAGGAAAACGAAGGCGGTGATGATCCCGTCTCTGATCGGCAACCTGCCCGATTGGGATCGCATTCGCGCCATCGCAGACGCGCACAAACTGCTGGTGATCGAAGACAGCGCCGACACGTTGGGCGCGACGATCAGGGACACCAGCACCGGCGCACGGTCCGACATTAGCACGACCAGCTTCTACGGCTCGCATGTCATCACCGCGGCGGGCAACGGCGGTATGGTTTGCGTCAACGACGACGAACTGGCGCGAAAGGCGATGCTCTATCGCTCCTGGGGCCGCACATCCTCGCTCTTTGTCGAATCCGAGACCATCGAGAACCGGTTCAACATCGACCTCGACGGCTTCGATTACGATGCGAAGTTCGTGTTCGAAGTGTTGGGCTTCAACATCGAACCGTCCGAAATGGGCGCAGCGTTCGGGCTTGTCCAGCTCGATCGGCTGCAGCAGAACATCGATGCGCGCGAGCGCAACTTCGCCAAGCAGCGCGCCTTCTTCGAGACCTACGAGGACTGGTTCGTCCTGCCGGAGCAACTGCCGCTTTCGCGAACCGGATGGCTGGCGTTCCCGATGACCGTGCGTGCCGATGCGCCGTTCACCCGCCGGGAGATGCAGATCTTCCTCGAACAGCGCGACATCCAGACCCGTCCGGTGTTTACCGGAAACATCCTGCGCCAACCGGCGATGATTGGCGTTCATAGCAAGGTCGAGCCGCGCGGCTATCCGGTCGCCGACGACGTGATGCGTGGCGGCATCCTGCTCGCCTGCCACCATGGCCTGACGCAGGCGCACCTGGACCATATCCACCAGTCGTTCCGCGATTTCGCCACGCAATTCGCGAGCTCGGGCGCCAGCAAGCGCCGCCAGCAGCAAGCAGCCTCCTTTGAGCAACCTGGAGCTTGAAAATGACACGCCTTATGAGATGCCGCGCCTGCCTTGCAGCCGACCCGCTGACGTTTCTCTGCATGGGCGATCACCCGCCGGCAAACAGCTTTGTGCGCCCGGAAGATGTGCCCGAGAAACAGCCCATGTATCCGCTAGACTCGCAGGCCTGCCTGACCTGCGGACTGATCCAGGTTTCCGACCAGGTTCCCGACGGATTCTTTGAGCACTATCTCTACGTCCCATCGAGCGCCACATCCATGCATGACCATTTTGCAGGGCTGGCCGGGATCTTGAAGAAGGCCGCCGGCGATGGGCTGATCGTCGACATCGGCTGCAATGACGGCCTCCTGCTTTCGGCGTGCAATAAGGCGGGCGGAAAGACGCTCGGCGTCGACCCGGCGGCAAACCTGGCCGAGATCGCCCGCTCGCGCGGTGTCAACGTCGACGTCGGCTACTTTACCCACAGCGGAACGGCCCGACTGATCAGTGAGTACGGTTCGGCAAAAGCGATCGTCACCACGAACACGTTCAATCATATCGGCGATCTTCATGACTTCATGGCTGGCGTCAAGGGCTGGCTGGCCGACGATGGTGTCTTCGTCATCGAAGTGCCCTGGGCGAAAAATCTTCTCGAAAACAACGAGTTCGACACGATCTATCATGAGCATGTATCCGAATTCAGCCTCCTCTCGCTCGTCAAGCTCGGCGAGTACTTCGATCTCGACGTCGTCGATGTTCATCGTCTCGGCGTGCATGGAGGCTCGATGCGGGTTTTCCTCAAACACGCTGCCACGGCCACGCCCCCGACGGCGATCGTCAGCGAGATGCTTGCGGAAGAGCTCGATGCAGGGATGCTCGAGGCGGATACCTATCTTGCCTTTGCCGAGCGCATCCGAAGGATCGGCGTCGATCTCATCGCCATGCTGGACCAGCTTAAGAAAGACGGCGTCACCGTCGCAGGCTACGGCGCCCCGGCCAAGGGAAACACCTTGCTCAACTATTTCGGCATCGGTCCGGATAGACTCGATTATCTCGTCGACCGCAACACACTGAAGCAGGGCCTATATTCGCCGGGCATGAAGATCCCAATCCGCTCTCCCGAGATATTGAAGGAGAACGCGCCGGACGTGTTGCTGGTGCTCGCCTGGAATTTCTTCGACGAGATCCGGTTGCAGCAGACGGACTTCGCCGCCCATGGCGGCCGGTTCCTCGTGCCGCTGCCCTATCCGACTATAGTCAACTAAACGTTCGCAACCGGTGTGCCCGTGCCGTCGGGCGCGGGCACACCGATCGCTCCAATCCGATCAGGCGCAGATAGGAAAAGGCGCATGTCGAGAGTACTGATCACCGGCGCGGCTGGTTTCATCGGCTCGCATATGGCGCGGGGCTCGCGGGATGCCGGCCACGAAGTTCACGTCGTGGTGCGGCCGGGTTCGGACGACAGCCGACTCGATGGCCTCGAAGCTTCGATCATCCGGCACGACTTCGACCTTCAGTCCGAAGACGCGATGAAGCGCTGCCTCTCGGAGGTGACGCCGGACATGGTCTTCCATCTCGCCGCCAAACCGAGGCGGCGCGAGGAAGCGGAACTCGCCGATGTAAAGGCCGGGACCAGCGAACATCTCAGCGCCCTGTTGAACTTGCTTGGCGCTGCAAGCAGCGTCGCTCGTCCGCCACAGAAGATCATCAGGACCGGATCCATCGCCGAGTATGGTATCGCAGCCACGCCCTATGACGAAGATGTCAGGGAAATGCCGGTCACGGCCTATGGCGCAGAGCTTGCCGCTGCGACCCATCTGGTCGGCGGGCTGCAGCGGCGCCTGCCCTTCCCCGTCATCACCGCCCGTTTGGCACTGGTCTACGGTCCTACGCAATCGACCGAATTCATGGTCCCCCTGTTCATCGAGCGCTGCCTCGCCGGTCAGCCTTGCATCGTTCACCAACCGGACGACCGCCGTGACCTGCTGCATGTTGGCGACGTCGTCGACGCCCTGCTGCGCATTGCCGACGCTCCGATCAGCACGCGTATCGTCAACATTGCAAGCGGCATCGCTCCGACCATGCGCGAGGTCGCAGCGCTGATCGTCGAGCGGACCGGCGCCGATCCCAACCTCATCGAACTCCGGGAGGGAAGGCCGTCGACGGGCAGGCGGGAATTGCGGGCTTCGGTCGCGCGCGCCAAGGACCTCTTCGGCTGGAGCGCGCGCATCCCGCTGCCGCAGGGGATTTCCCGTACCGTCGAATGGCAGAGGCAAGCGGTCGCGCCGCCCAGCGCAAGCAGTGCCGCGACAGCAAAAGACGGCCTAAAGGTGGTGGCCTCGCAATGAACAAGAGACCGAAAATCTCGATCCTGGTGCCTGCCTTCAACGAAGAGGCCAATGTCCGACGCGCTCATGAGGCAATCGTCGACGTGTTCCAAAGGTTGCCGGGATACGACCGCGAGGTGATCTTCACCGACAACCACTCCACCGACCGGACCTTCGATATTCTTTCGGAGATCTCGCGCGAGGACCCGACGGTCAAGGTCATCCGCTTCAGCCGCAACGTTGGCTATCAGAGGTCGCTGCTGGTCGCATATAAGAATGCGACAGGGGATTGCTCTGTTCAGATCGACTGCGATCTCCAGGACCCTCCGGACCTCATTCCGGGCATGGTCGACCTGTGGCTTCAGGGACATCAGGTGGTCTATGGCATCCGCCGGACCTTGAAGGACGGGTGGTTGACGACGCGCATTCGTCGCGCATTCTACTGGTGCATCAATGCGCTCAGCGAAGACGACCTGCCGCTCAATGCCGGCGAATTCCGGCTCGTCGATCGGCGCATTCTCGACGAGTTGCGCAAGGTCGACGATACGTCTCCTTATCTGCGCGGACTGATCAGCGCGATGGGATTTAAGCAGGTCGGCTTCGAATACGACCGCCAGGCCCGTGTTGCCGGCGAGAGCAAGTTTCCCTTCCGTGCCATGCTGTCGCTCGCGGTCGACGGCATACTAAATCATTCGCTGACACCGTTGAGGCTCGCCTCAGTGGCGAGCCTCGTCATGGGCACGGCCACGCTGCTGATGCTTCTCGGCTATCTCATCGGCAAGCTTCTCTTCGGCCAGGATTGGCCGGCGGGCTTTGCGACGACGACGATCCTGCTGCTGATTTCGATCACCCTGAATGCGATCTTCCTCGGCATCATGGGCGAATATGTGGGTCGCATCTTCATGCAGTCGAAACATCGCCCCACACCGATCATCGAGGCCTCGTTGAACGCTGAAATACATCGTCAGCCGCCGACGGCCGTACCGGAATGGAGGCGCGCGAATGTCGCGACCGACAGCCAACGGCAGTGAGAGGGGCCCTCGCGCTCACGCAACGCTGGCACGCTTCGCAGCCGTCGGGGCCGTGACGACGCTGCTCGATCTGGCGTTGTTCAACACCCTCTTTTTCCTGGGTGCACCGCCTTCGCCCTCCAACCTGCTATCCTATTCCTGCGGCATTGCGCTCAGCTACGTCCTTAACCGCACGTTTACCTTCCGTGCTGCCCATAACTACGTGCAGGCGGTAAAATTCGTTGTCGCGACGCTGGCCGGCCTTGCAATCTCGACAGTATTTGTCGCCAGCCTGGCAATGCTCATTCCTGCCCCCATAGCCAAGTTTGTCAGTATCCCCGTCGTCTTCTTGTGGAACTACCTGACGGCGCGGCTGTGGGTATTTCGTCATGCATCGGGGGAAGTCGCACCCTAGCCCGGCATGAACCGATTGTCGTCAAATAAAGCCACGGCGATATTTACTATATACGAAATTTAGAATATAAAGAGTGCTGGTAGTAAACAAGCTTTTCTGCGGTGCAGCGAAAAGATAGTCTGCAAACGAAATATAAATATAATTACAATTTTGCGATTTTTTATTTCACAAATACAATCTTTATAATCTTCCGTATGCATGAACTTGGAAATACTAATAAGGGTAAAATAGTTAAATCGTAGAAGTTTTCGTAAATAAATTTCGGAGTAACAATTTCATGTCGCTAACTCATTTGCAGCGCCTTGAAGCAGAGGCGATTCACATAATCCGTGAAGTCGCGGCGACTTTCAGCAAGCCGGTCATGCTCTATTCGATCGGCAAGGATTCCTCTGTAATGCTGCATCTGGCGATGAAGGCATTCTATCCTGCAAAGCCGCCCTTTCCCTTCCTGCACGTCGATACGACCTGGAAGTTTCGCGAAATGATCGCGTTCCGCGATTGGATTGCAGCGGAGCTCGGCATCGACCTCATCGTTCACATCAATCGCGACGGCGTGGAGCGTGGCATTGGTCCTTTCAGCCATGGCTCAAACGTGCATACGCACGTGATGAAGACGCTGGCACTTCGTCAGGCACTCGACAAGTATGGCTTTGACGCCGCCTTCGGCGGAGCCCGGAGGGACGAAGAGAAAAGCCGCGCGAAAGAGCGCATCTTCTCCTTCCGCAACAGCCAACACGCGTGGGATCCCAAGAACCAGCGGCCGGAAATGTGGAGGAGCTATAACACCCGCATCGGACCGAACGAGTCTATCCGGGTCTTTCCCCTGTCGAACTGGACCGAGCTCGACATCTGGCAATACATCCTCAGGGAAAAGATCCCGATCGTTCCGCTTTATTTTGCGGCGCGGCGCCCGGTTGTCGAACGCGACGGAGCGCTCATCATGGTCGACGACGACCGCATGCCGCTGGGCGAGGGCGAGAAGATCGAACGGCGAACGGTTCGTTTCCGCACACTCGGTTGTTACCCGCTCACGGCAGCAATCGAATCGACCGCCGCAACCCTTGAGGACATCGTCGGCGAAATGTTGACCGCCCGGACATCGGAGCGGCAGGGCCGGCTGATCGATTCTGACGAAACAGCGTCGATGGAACGCAAAAAGCGGGAAGGATACTTCTGATGACAGCCTTCAGCGCACGCGCAACCCCCAACAATGTCGCCGAGTATCTGGCCAAGCAGGAGAAGAAGTCGCTCTTGCGTTTTATGACCTGCGGCTCGGTGGACGATGGCAAGTCGACGCTCATCGGGCGGCTGCTCTACGACAGCAAGTTGCTCTTCGACGATCAGCTCGCCGCACTCAAGCGTGATGCCCATGGCCGCGTCGCCAGCCGCATCGACATCGACTTTGCCTCTTTGATCGACGGGCTCGAGGCCGAGCAGGAGCAAGGCATCACCATCGACGTCGCCTATCGGTTCTTCGCCACGGCGCGGCGCAAATTCATCGTCGCCGATGCTCCCGGACATGAGGAATACACGCGCAACATGGTCACGGCCGCCTCGACGGCAACGTTGGCCGTCGTGCTCGTAGACAGCCGAAAGGGTATCCTACGCCAGACGCGCCGTCATTCTTTCATCGCCTCATTGCTCGGCGTCCGGCACATCGTGCTTGCCGTTAACAAGATGGACCTCATGGGCCACGATCAGCGGGTGTTCGAAACGATCGTGGCTGACTACACGGCATTCGCGCAAAATCTCGGCTTTGCGACAGTGACGGCCATCCCGATCTCGGCCCGCTTTGGCGACAACATGACGAGCCTGTCACCGAACATGCCCTGGTACAACGGCGTCACTCTGCTCAATCATCTCGAAACGGTTGCGATAGATGACGACGAGGGAGAAGAAGAAACGCCGTTTCGCTTTCCCGTACAGCTCGTTATGCGCCCCAATCTCGACTTCCGCGGCTTTGCCGGCCAGGTCGCATCAGGCAGCATCGATGTCGGCGATCCCATCGTGGTGGCGAAATCCGGCCAGTGCTCGAAGATAAAGGAGATCGTAACATATGACGGCAAGCTCGGGCGCGCCGTCGAAGGCCAATCCGTAACGCTCGTGCTGGAGGACGAACTAGAGGTCTCACGCGGCAACATGCTGGTGCGACCCGAGGAACGTCCCCACGTTGCCGATCAGTTTATGGCCCATGTCATTTGGCTACATCCGGACCCGATGCTTCCCGGGCGCAGCTACGTCCTGCGGACCGAAGTGGACAGCGTCAGTACGACAGTCACCAGCCTGAAGCACCAGATCGACGTCAACACGTTCGCCGAAGAAGCTGCGAAGTCGCTCGGCATGAACGAGATCGGCGTGTGCAATCTGTCAACCCAGACGCCGATCGTCTTCGACAGCTACCGGTCCAACAGGACCACGGGCAATTTCGTGCTGATCGATCGTTTCACCAATGCAACCGTCGGCGCCGGAATGATCGACTTTCCGCTTCGCCGTGCGCTAAACGTGCATTGGCAGGCACTGGATATCAACAAGCGCGCGCGTGCAGCCCTCAACGAACAGCAACCGCGCGTTCTCTGGTTCACGGGCTTTTCAGGCTCCGGCAAATCGACGATCGCCAACATCGTGGAAAAGATGCTGCACGCCAAGGGACAGCACACCTTCCTTCTCGACGGGGACAACGTGCGGCATGGCCTCAACCGCGACTTGGGCTTTACCGAAGAGGACCGCGTCGAGAACATTCGTCGCGTCGCCGAGGTCGCTAAGCTGATGACGGAAGCGGGCCTGATCGTGCTCGTCTCGTTCATTTCGCCCTTCCGCTCGGAACGGCGCATGGCGCGGGAGCTGTTCGAGCCCGGTGAATTCATCGAGATCTTTGTCGACACCCCCATCGAGGAATGTGCTCGACGCGACCCCAAGGGGCTCTACAAGAAGGCTCTCGCTGGCGAAATCAAGAATTTCACCGGCATCAGTTCGCCTTATGAGCGGCCGGAGGCACCGGAGATCCACCTTCAGACCCTCGGTCAAGACGTCGAGATACTGGCGGGAGAGATCGAGGTCTATCTGCAGCAACAATAACGTCGCCTCTCATGGCGCCGGGCGCGTGGCGAGAGAGAACAGTGGGAGGGCGGGAATGATCGATACGCTGACAGCAGCCGCCATTGAGGCGGGCAAGGCCATTCTCGACGTCTATAGTCGCGATTTTGATGTCGATGAAAAAGCCGATAGCTCTCCGGTTACCGAAGCCGATCGACGTGCCGAGGAGATCATCCTTGCCATACTGGGGCGTGCCTTTCCCGAAATTCCGGTCATCGCCGAAGAGTCCGTGGCCGCTGGCGAAGTGCCCGATATTGGCGGGCAGTTCTTTCTGGTCGATCCGCTTGATGGCACAAAGGAGTTCATCAATCGAAGGAGCGATTTTACCGTCAACATCGCACTGATCCGCGAAGGCGAGCCCGTGAGTGGAATCGTCTTCGCTCCGGCGCGCAAGGTCGGGTATACCGCCGAAGGCGGCAAGGCGACCAAATTCCATGTGGCCGATGACTTCGTCGTCACGGAGATCAAGGAGATCCGCTGCCGGGAAAGACCTGAAACTCTGACGGCTGTTGCAAGCCGTTCCCACGCCTGCAGCCAAACAACCGATTTCCTCAAGAAGAACGCGATCATCGACTGCACGTCTGTCGGGTCATCGTTGAAATTCTGCCTCGTCGCCGAAGGGCTGGCCGACGTATATCCGCGATTTGGCCGCACGATGGAGTGGGATACGGCGGCAGGTGACGCAGTATTGCGAGCGGCCGGCGGCCGCGTAACCACAATCGACGGTCAACCATTTCTTTACGGAAAGACACGCCAGCCCAACGATTGCGACTTTGCAAACCCCGGCTTCATCGTTTGGGGACATGATTGCCGTCCGTTCTTCGCGGAAGCAGATCGCCCCCCTCTGGGTGAAGGCCTGGCGGCAGTCGGATCCTAGAGGCGACCGCCGCAAACATGTTATCTGCTGCATTCATAACGTATCGGTTGAAGGAGACTGCCAGCCATGAGTGCGACCATTGATCTGTCGGTTTCGGACAGCACACCGAAAGATCCTGCCTCCGTCCGGCCGACTGACGCCGGCGGATCGGTCAAGGCCCGTAGCGTTGACTTTTCGTACATCGACTTTCTGATCATTGGCGCCACCAAGAGTGCGACCACCTGGCTCCAGCGATCGTTGCAGCAGGATCCCAGCGTCTACATGCCGGATCCTGAACTGCACTATTTCAGCCGAAACTACGACCGCGGTGACGATTGGTATCTGTCAAATTTCAATGGGCAAGGTCATAGGCAGTTGCGCGGCGAGAAGTCCAACTCGTATCTGGACGTGCCGCAGGCGGCGGAGCGCATAAAGGAAAAGATGCCACACGCTCGTCTGATCGCGCAATTGCGCAACCCGGTGGATCGCGCCTATTCTGACTATTGCATGCTCTATCGTCGCGCCGAAGTGGACCGCGATATCGCGAAGTACCTGGACCCAAGACAGGCGGCCGGTGGACGCTTCCTCAATGGCGGTCTCTATTTCGGGCAATTGCAAAACTATCTGGAAAGATATTCCAAGGAGAAGCTTCTTGTACTCTTTTACGAAGATCTGAAGACCGATGCTGGCGCGCAACTCAGTCGGGTCCGCAACTTCCTCAACCTTTCGAACGAACTGCCACCTTACCCGCTGACGCGGAAAGTCAAGGACAAGTCGGAGCCGGTCGTCAGCCCGCGCCTGCGCCGCATGTTGAACTCGTTGAAACCAATCGTCGCTCCGTTGCGGCAAACCAGGGGCTTTAAGAAGTTGCGCTCATTCATAGCGGGCGAAGTCCAGTATACGCCGCTGAGTGACGATTTACGCGAAAGAATGACTGAGTACTACGCCAGAGAGACGGAAAACCTAAGCGCGCTCGTGGGACGAGATTTGACAGGGTGGCTGAGAGGCGAAGCGATCAGACGTGACCACATATAACCGAACAACGCCGACGGTGACTGGTTGCTTTATGCGCCGTTTGCATTGGCGAAAAAAGAAGGATGCTGAGAGGATGGAACACTCGCAGAACTCATACAACTGCGTTGTCAATTGCATAGCTTCGCTGCATTTTCGCGAGTGAGGCGAGAATGACAGAATCCAATCATTGCACGGCGCCTCATCCCTGTTTCCCTAGACGCGCTCGTACCTTGGACATCCACCTGTCCGCGATCGAGCGCGGCGTCGTGTACTTGGCCGTCTTTCTTGCGCCTTATGCAACCTTACGGATTTCCGATCTCTTTTTTACTGTCAGCGACCTTTTGTTCTGCGTAAGCTTATTTTTGCTCATCATTCTGCGTAAGATCAGCAAAAGACCCCTCGACAATTTGACGGGTCCTTGGATTTTCGCGTTCATGCTTCTATTGATTGGGATGATGGTCGGCAGCTTGGTCCACGGTCGGCCCGATCGTGGAATAGTCGTTATGGCGCAGTATTTCTTCGCCTATCTTATCTTAATGCTCGTCCTCATCCGAAGTGACACTCGAGAAACCTACCGCCTAGCTGCAATCTTTCTTTTCAGCGTGCTGCTGATCGATCTTCATGGAATAATCACGTTCTACACCGTGGGTTACGTTCCCAGCGATGGAAAGGGAGTGGTAACTGGAGGAAAGCGCCTCGCGACCATGCTTCGAAATCCCAATCTTGCAGCTGCGATAAATGCGTTGACGCTTCCAATTCTTCTTTATTTCTGGTCTTCCGGACGCCTGAGGTATTGGATTGCCGTCCCGGCCGTTGTGCTCGTAGTCGGAACCGTTGTTTTGACAAGCTCCAACAGCGGTCTATTCGTAACTGCAATATCGCTAATTGTCTTTGTCGCGCTGATCTCGACTCGTCGGCTGGTTATGCGATTGTCGCTAACAACGGTCCTGGTCGTTGCGGCGCTAGCAATCTTCGGCAGTAAAGATATGTTGCCGCAAACATTTCAGAAGCGTGTGTTGGGCGCTCTTTCCTCAGGTGACATCGCCGAAGCGGGAACCTTCGCCTCAAGAGCTGAGCTTATGCAAGAAGCGCTTCAAATCGTTTCCGACGACAAGATCTGGTTGGTTGGCATTGGGGCGGATCAGTTCCGTGAGAGAAGCGTGCAGGATGCTCCTGTCCATAATCTTTACCTCCTTCTTTGGGCTGAGGGTGGTCTGGTTGCGCTCTTCGGCTGGTTGATGTTTGCCGCGGTAGGCTTCCTCCTATGGCTGGCAGTGAAGCGCGGGGGCGGAGATAAGTATGCCGCCGCCGCCGTGCTGACCACCATCGCTGCGCTGCTCACGATCGCTCTGTCCAACCCGCACATGTATGCAAGATATTGGACTATCCCGGTATTTTTAACATTTGGTCTGGCATTGGTGCGCCTTAAGCGCACCCATCCCCGGCCCGACAGGAGTATTTGGATGGCGACGGGCGAGACTGCTTTGACAAGCCCCGGCAGACAGCCTCAAGGTAAAGGGCTTCTTAATCCCTAACTCTTTCAAATACTTCTTTACCAAGAAGCATGTTAAGATCAAGGATTTCGTAGCCATACTTTTATCCATTAAATTGAGTTCATAAACGGAGTTGGGCCAATGACAACGTTCGTTCTTGATGACAGCGGAACTGGTCGCGCCCGCTATCGCGAAAGTGTGGAGTCTGCCATCCATCGAGACGGCCAAACTATGGGCATCTCTGATGCGCGGGCCCTGCTAAAACGACGCCGCTGGCTCATTGCCTCCGTCATAATCGGTTGCACGATGCTGGCAGCGATTGCGTCCTTTACTCTGCCGAAGAGTTACACGGCGAGCTCGCAGGTTGTCTTGGAGCGGAAGGATGTACGGCCATACGCGACAGATGCGGCCTTGACATCGATCGACCGTGACCGCTCGGCGGCGGAAACCGAAATGGACGTTCTACAATCGCGCCAGTTCGCTGGACGCATCGTTGATCGATTGAATCTCGTCAAGGACCCGAAATTCAATGCCTATGCCCTTTATAAGGAAAAGCCGCCGAGCACGAGCGAGCGGTTTCTCAGATCCCTCGAGAGCGCCACGGGCCTCGTTCTGCTTCCAACGGATGGCGCCAAGGTTGTTCCCGGTCTTAAAGAACAGCGCGATCGTGCTATATCTGCGCTGCTTTCTCAGTTCAATGTGAGCCGCACTGGGGAAAGCCTCGCCGTGCGCATTACGGTGGTCAATCCGGATCCAAAGCAGGCTGAAGAAATTGCAAACACCATCGCGTCTCTTTATGTGCAAACCTCGCTCGAATTTAAGCAGAACGAACGCATAGCAGATACGCAACGGGCCCTTAACACCGGAGGCGCTGTAGCATTCCTCCGCCAAAGCATGACGCAACCGCTTTTGATTACGCTGCGCAACGAAGAGGCCCGTTTGCAGCAAGAAAGGGCCGAACTTGCATCTAAGCTGGGAAAGAGCCATCCGCAAATGGTGGATGCGGACGCACGAATTGCGGGTGTCCGCACGATGATCGAAGACGAAGTCCAGCGGATTCTGTCGGACCTTGAAGCAGAATCGCTAAAGCCTAGTGCACGAATCGTGTCGATGGCTGAAACACCAAACTCACCGTCATTTCCTCGACCGGGCGTGATCATTCCAGCTGCACTAGTTGGCTCCACCCTTCTAAGCCTTTTGCTGGCGCTCTTGGTCGAAATCACGGATACCCGGATCCGCAGCGGACGACGCGTTGCGGAGCTCCTTGGGGCCCCCAACCTCGGCTATGTTCCAAAAGGATCGAAGCAACTATCGCAGGGTGTTCAGCGGCCTTCCTCAATTGCGGACTGGACCAGGTTCTCATCCGCGGAAGCAGAACGGTCCGTCTACATGACCTGCCGCTTTTCGGACGCAAAACAATCTCACCGCGTCCTGATGATGACTTCGTGCCACGATAACTCAGCCAACGCCTCGACGGCTTGGGGCGTCGCAACGGCGGCCGCCGCCGACGGCCGCTCCACCGCATTCTTGAATCTGGACTCGCGGCCGGACATCGGACCTCCACAAGGTACGGAGTCCTCTCTGCGACCGATCGAACGGTACCTCAGGAACGAAGCGTTGTTGTCGGAGGTTGTCCAGACCGTCTCGACCTTGCCTGGCTTTGGGTTCATCGATTTGACACCGTCAAGGGCGGGTCCAGTCAGATCTTTGGACTCGAACAAGCTCCGCGACCTGATAGCAGATCTCAAACAGAACGGTTTTGACCTGATCATAATTCATGCCCCACCGGCGCTAACGTCTGGCGATGCCAATTGGCTCTCTCCCTTCGTCGATGGTGTCGTCTTGATGTTGAGCTGGGGCGAAACGACTGAACAGCAGCTACTGGATGCCGTGGTCCAACTGCGCTTGAATCATGCCCAATTGATCGGAACGGTTATCCATCAAGTGGATCCCCGGATTCACCTCAGCCATCAGTACGGGGGGGTGGTGCTGACATCCAACCGTGTCCCCGCTGCTCGAAACTGGAGACCAACGCCAGTACGCAAATGGACCGGAAACCCACTCCCACCGCAGGCAGCGTTCAAACCTTCTCCCGAACAGAGACAGGCCCCAATCGATGCTTGACGCTTCGGCTGAGGAATATCGAGCGCGAACAACAATCGGAGTTGATTTCAACCCGGTGAGGGAGTGCCCATACGTTCATCACATCGCGGGATAAAACGGCATGGCCATGATTCAACGTACTCATCCGAGGTGGGCCGCCTTGTCAGAGGTGTCGGATTTGGCACTGACTGTCCTTATTGACGTCAATAAGGATAGTGCGGAATGGAACGGCTTGAGATTATCGATAGCGGCCGGCGGCGACGCTTCAGCGACGACGCAACATCCAGTTGCCACGCTCGTGCGAGCCGGCGCCATTCATATAACTGCGAACCTCTCGGCGACAATCTGCAGTTCGTCTCTGTGAGCTATTCGGAACCCGGCTTGTGTGCGACGACGGCGCGGCGACCTGGGATATCGAGTGCCCAGTCGAAGCCCGCCCAGGCCCAACGCTCGTTATGCAGCGTCAGCCATAACAGCGCCAAAACGGCATGGTCGATCTTGTGTCCTCATCGATCTCCCTGAACCGACGTTACCACGCGCGGCGCTCAAAATCATGCGGCCCCCTCGGATGGATACGATCCAATTCGGGAAAGTTATTCGGAAATCAATCCTTTGGAGACTCCAGATCGCCGGCTAGGTAATGAAGAAACTCCTCCAAATTTGTCCATCCGTCGCCATCGGCATCCTGTTTGCCGTCCTCGGTCACGGATGGATTTAGCTGGTTTGCAATCTCCCAGTCATCAGCGATGCCGTCCCTGTCGTTATCGTCGTAAGGCACGCCCGCTGCAAGTTCCGGCCAGCCGCCGACGTCGCTTGGGTCTGTCTCCAGCAGATGCCCCTCCCGCTTGCGGACCTGTTCAATGATACGCTGATCAACGGCGTCGCGTCGTGGTTTCGTTGCGCCGGCGTTTTCAAGAACCTCGTCATAAGCTGTCGACGATGGGGAGGCGCGAACAGGAGGCGCATTAAATGGTTTGGTTGCTACGTTCCCCCTGTGCTGCTCCGCAATTACGAGATTTTCGGGTTGTCCGGCATCTACGCGGTAAGGCTCGTCATAGTTATCCTTCAGGTAAATCGAGTGCCCAAGGCCACTTTCGTCAAAGAGATGCACCATGTGGTCATCTCTTAATTTTCTTCCGCCGATCTTGTAGTTGCCGACAACATTGGCCCGTGTTCGAGCCCACTCGTCGCCAAAACTCACGACATACTGCCATTCTGGCGAATAAAACACGTTGTTCACCACATCCGCCACAGCACCGGGAATTTTCATCTTTATCTGCGGATTCCTGAATTTGCCAAAGGCGAAAAGAGTGTGATGTACGGTGACATTGCCCCCCTTGGTGAACAGCATATTCCGAGCCCGGTTCTCTTTCTGCGGGCCTCCTTGCAACAGTGGCTCGCTCGCAATTCCCCACTGCCACGTGAAGTTGGTGGCGTCTTCTGAATCGACTATCTCATCCGAACCCCAACTTACCGAGATATGGTCGAGCATAATGTTCTTTGCCCCCTCTGAATACATTCCGAGCGCTCCTGAGCAGCAGGAATAGACCGCGTGGGGACCGGGTCGTAGGCGAAGGTGCCTGATGATCACATCATTCGTCAGAATTTCAATCGAGGGCCGGATTTGTTTCTCGCCGTTGCGCACGGCAATCCCGCCTCCTGGCGCCGTCTCTCCAGCGATTGTCAGGAAGGGGTTGCGAACGACCAGCGATTTCCGCCGCAGGGTGATCGTCCCACCGGTTCGAAAAATGCAGGTGCGCGGACCGACGGCATCTATACACTCCCGCAGAGAGCCCGGCCCCGCCTCCTCGGTGTTCGTTACGAATATCGCCCGGCCGCCTCGTCCTCCAACGGCGCCCGCACCGAAACCTTCAGCCGTTGGAAAGGCGCGCTGGCGACTATCTGACAGCTTGGGCGGCAATGGCTCACGCATCGCGCTACTTTCCTGGGCCATTGCCGCTGGTGGCAGACCCCACGATGCGACAAAGATGCCAACATACAAGAGCCACTCAGTGAACCTAAAACGAAACTCGCCAAAATCGCCTGCCAGCCTTTTCATCAAAAAATATCCATGGACCGTTACAACATAGAATCTGATGCCGGCAGGCCCTCTACGTCGACGAATCGCTGGACCTCGGGCACCCGTAGACCTTGCTTAAAGATATCCGTACCGCTTCAGCATCCACCCACCCAAACGTTGAAACGAGAGCTGTTGACCGACAGGCATCCGTGTTCTCCAAGACTCATCTTTTTGCAAAGTAATGCCTGCATTCATCCGCAATCGATTCCCGGCAACCTGATGCTCCGGATCCAAAGGCTCTCCGGCTCCAAGGGATAATCCAATCTGGTGCAAATCCAGGTCGAGAAATGATCCAATTTGCTGCATCACGGCAGCAGGGTTTGATGCAAAGTCCTCATATCTCACGCGCAGAATTCGCTCGGTACCAAGCTTGCGGGACAAATACTCGACCGCCAGGTTGACCACGCTCCATCGCAGCGCCGTCCTGAGAACCGATTTGGCACGGATTTCCTTCTGAAACCCGGACTTTGCATCTCGACCGTAGCTTCTCGACAATGACCAAGCGACACCACGCCCATCACGCACAAGGTGAATAACGCGCATGTCAATCCCAGGTATTTGCGCGAGCGCCATCGCTCTACCCGGCAGCTTCGAAGAATCTACGATCAATTTCTGGCTGGAACACGACGCCATTATTTCAAACAAGCGCTTAGTTCGAACCGAATATTGCTCGAATGATCTGCCCAGGCCGATGTTGCAGACTAGTTTTATCAGAACCGAAAGCCCCTCGAACTTTTTCTGAAGGGCGCGGTATTCGGCCAACATCCTGGTATCGTCATCGTCCGACCATTCCTGGCAGACCGCGCTCCAGAAAGAGCAATCGCAAATGGGATTTCCGCAAGCACAATACTCGTTGTGAGCCCAAACATGCCGTGTCAGTGCCGATATTTCGCCCGCACCGACAATATCCTCATGTTGTCCAAGCGCTATATCGAGTATTGTTGATCCGCTGCGGCCATAGCCGGCAATATAAACAACGCGAATTGGTTGAGTTCCCATAGATGGAAGCCTTCCTTTAACGAGGCTCTCACTTTATCGTCGTGAGCTGGACCAGATACGTTGCATAGCCACGTGTACCACAATTAATGATTATGCAGTAGTGTGCAATACAATTGACTTATGCCATCTATGTGAGTTTTCTTGCTATATTTGTTCAAAGAAGATGTTCTTGCTTTGGCGCTGATCTCGCGCCAATGCTCTTTGTCCAGCAACAGGCGTTCCATCGGCACAACGAACGCCTTGGGATTTTCCGGCTCTACCAGATAACCGGTGAAGCCATCTTCAATCGCCTCCGGATTTCCTCCATGATCAGTCGCGATTACGGGGGTTTCCAGCAGCATGGCTTCGATCAGTGTCCGCCCGAAAGGCTCGTTCACAGCCGGCACCAGCAGCGCGTCCAAGGCGCTCATACAGGGCGCGACCGGGGTCCTAAAACCCATCAAATGGATTCGGTCAGAGATACCAAGCGCGTGCGCGCGTTGACGAACCCTCTCGTCCATATCAGGGTGTTCGGGTAAAGCGCCTCCGAAAAGCAGGCCGGCAAGCGGGAAGTCTGGATGACGCTCTAGGAAGGCATGCACTGCTTCCACGAAACGAACGGGCCGTTTGCGATCCACCAACCCACCGACATATCCGACGAAGCGGGTCTCCGGAGCGAGGTGGAGTTCGTCGATGAAACCCTTCCGGCAGACCTCTCTATCCGGTAAGGTCGGAGGGTGCTCAAACGGACTGTGCAGCACGGTAAACTTGTGCGCGACGGGAAGTAGCGGTTTCGCAGGCTGAACAAACCTTGAGACGCCCACGATATGATTGGCCAGAAGTGGCGCGACGGTCCTGACGCCCTGGGCCTTCGGATCTCCGCGGTGATGCCACACGAGTTTGCTGCCGGAAAGCCTTGTTGCCAGCGCCCAGGTCGCGTGCATCTGGCCGTCATTGGTGTGCACGATGTCTATCGAGTTGGCACGCAAGAACCGAACAAGAAGCGCGGTGGTGCGAACTAGCGCCCTCGCGCCCGCCAAACCGGCCGCCAGGCCCCCGCCTCTTGCGGTCGGCAAAAGACTGACATCTGGCGCCAAGATCGGCGAAAGCCCGCACTTCCTCAAGTATTCCTCAAGAACGAGACCGCTTCGGTGAACCACGACAATCGGCTCGAATTTCTCCCTGTCGAGCCCAGCGATTAGACCTACAGCAGAAATATGGCTCCCCCCCAATTTGTCACCGCCAAAAGGAAAAGCGATTATAATCTTGCGGGAGGAATTATTGGAACTTTGCGCTGACACCTTCATTTGGACACGCACGACGCCCTCCCCTCAACAAATAATAAACTAAATATCTTATAAAATATACTACAGATATTATGACACTTATCGTCAATCAGCAAATGAATTAAACAGGTTCTCATCCGAATACATTCTCTGAACCATCGCCCGGCGTTAACTTGCAAAACGGCGACCTTCTGCTTGCCTCAACAACGTCTTCCGCATCGAATGCCGCTACACTTTAGGTGTACTCTGTCGTGCGGCCCACAATCGTCGCTCGCTGATCCGATCGCCCAAAACCATTACCAGAACCGTTTCAACAGTGATCTTGAGGTCAAGCCAGAAGGATCGGTTGGCAATGTACCAGAGATCGAGATCGAGCTTGTCGTCGTTCGAAAGAATGGCATTGCCGCTGATCTGGGCCCAGCCGGTGAGCCCCGGACGGACGCTGCAGCGACGAACCCCGCGCTCACCCAGCGCATCGATCGTCTCCGGAAGAATCGGCCGCGGGCCGATGAGACTCATATCGCCGATCAGGATGTTCCAGAACTCGGGCAACTCGTCCAGACGCGTCCGGCGAAGCAGAAGCCCGAACCGCCCTGTGCGCTCGGCGTCGCTGAGGAGACGCCCTTCGGCGTCCCGTGCATCCGACATCGACCGAAACTTCATCATGCGAAACGGGCGCCGGTCGAGCCCCGCCCGGGTCTGGTAAAACAACACGGGCCGCCCGAGCCAGATGGCGACCGCAATCCCGACCACCAGCATGATCGGCAGGCTCAATAGGCCCGCGATCAACGCAAAGACGATGTCAAAGCACCGCTTCATCTGCAACTCCCATGCACGGGTCGGCACATAGCCGGGCAACCGCGTCCCGGCTACTCGACCTTTTCCGAAATCGCGGCTTTA
The DNA here is from genome assembly GCF_001426275.1 of Ensifer sp. Root423. Classification (NCBI taxonomy): domain Bacteria; kingdom Pseudomonadati; phylum Pseudomonadota; class Alphaproteobacteria; order Hyphomicrobiales; family Rhizobiaceae; genus Ensifer; species Ensifer sp. Root423. Next base: position 163,606 of record NZ_LMEG01000004.1, read on the forward strand.
TGCCCGCGCTTCCATTTTAATCACCAGCGCGCGTTGACCTAGAGCGGGAAGAGACGCTTCGGTGACGACGGCATGCAAAATGCGGGCGGCCTTAGTCATCGCCTCTTCGCTCTGCGCCGGATCAACGAGAAGCGCGATACTGGTTTCGCCCAGCCGGCGTGCGACCGGGAGCCGCTCGGAGGGCGAAAGCCCAAGATCGGTAAAGCACTTCTCCCGGTAGACCTCCGAGCAGCTTCCGGAAAAACACGGCACGCCCGCCGTATTCATCGCCGCGACGATCCAGTCGCGGTCGTGTCCGGGCTTCAATGCCTCCGGGCGAACGAAAGCGTAGTAGCGGTAATAGGCGTGGTGATATCCCTTCGGCAACGTCGGCACGCGCAACGCTACAAGCTCTAGGGCCACCTCGTCGAGGATCGCAGCGTTGCGAGACCTTGTCGCGTGCCATCCCGGAAGGCGCACCAATTGCCTCGAGCCGAGAACGGCCGAAAGCGATGTCATCCGCCAGTTCGTGCCGATCGTTTCATGCAGCCAGCGGAAACCCGGCGGGTGCTCTCTGAGGAATGCTGCGTCATAGGATTTGCCGTGGTCCTTACGGCTCCAGGCCTTCTTCCATAGTGCCTCGTCGTCAAGAGCGATGAGGCCACCCTCGCCGCCGGTCGTGATGATCTTGTCCTGGCAAAAGGAGAATGCGGCGATATCGCCGAAACTTCCGACCGGCTTGCCGTCAATCTCCGCTCCGTGGGCCTGCGCGCAATCCTCGATCACCCATAGTCCCGCCTGTCTGGCAAGGGCCATGATTTCCGGCATGTCGCAGGGAAACCCGGCCAGGTGGACCGCGATGATGCCCTTTGTCCGGCTGGTGATCTTCGGTGCGATCGTTGCGGCGCTGATGTTCTGGCTATTCTCGTCGACATCGGCAAAGACGGGAACGCCGCCGCAAAACGAAACACACGACGCTGAGGCGACGAAGCTGCGCGGTGTCACGATCACCTCGTCGCCGGATTCGAGACCGAGCGCGAAAAGCGCCAGCTCCAGCGCAAGTGTACCGTTTGCAAGCGCGATGGCGTGCTTGCGCCCAAGTGCACGGGCATAGGCTTCCTCGAAGGCTGCGACGTGCGGCCCGGTCCAGGCATTCACCTTGCCCGACCTCAGGACCGCGGCAACATCCGCAATCTGTTCCTCGTCATATACCGGCCACGTCGCCACAGCTTGCTCCCTCGCTCGACTGAAAACTCCGGAAATATCAGATGACCTGCCGCACCATCACGAAGGCCTCGGCGGCCGATTTCAGCACGGTTGCGCCGCGCAATGTGGCGAGCGCGTTCAAGGTCTCGAGGCTGCGCTCATGCGGCGGCGCCCGAACCTGGGACTTGAACGCCTTCATCGCCGCAAGCTTTCGAGCGATATGGTCGCTGATGTCGACAAACACATTCGGTGCGAAGCCCGGCGTCACATAAGGCGCGTTCCAGTTGGTTTCCGACAGCGTCTCGTAAGCCAGGATCACCTTGGGATAACCGGGCTGATGCGGCCTTGAGGCCACCATCGACGACAGGAAGATCAATTGATGATCGACATGCATGTCACCGACAAAGGGGATGATCAGCGTCTGCGGCGCGATGGAGCGCACCAGCTCAAACAGCGCGGCGTTAAGAGCCGAATGGGAGGTTTCGGAAAGGGCTGCGGCGGGAAAGCCCAGCCAGCGCGTTTCCTTGACCCCGAGAATCCGATGCGCCTCATGGGCTTCGGCCTGAACGGCTTCCACCGAGGCGCGATCATAGGCCGGTGGTTTTCCCTCCGTGACAACAGCCACGAAGACGTCGCTTCCTTGCGCCGCCAGCCGCGCCATCGTTCCGCCGGCGCCCAGAACCTCGTCGTCGGGATGCGGTGCGATGACTAGCGTTCGTCCGAGCGTCTCCATCAGGCTCATCTTACGGCCTTGGTCGTCACAGCGCTCAGGTGTGACTTCGCCACCTTCGACTGCCTTACATTACAAGCCGAGGCGGTGTTTCCTGGCTGCCATCCGCCTTCAATTCTACGCCTCAAACTACTCTCCTGTTCACGATACGAGGTATGGCGGGCGCTGCGATTACATTCCCGCGATCGAAACGACGATCACATCGCCTGGCAACACGTCGGTGAGAGCGCTCGCCTTGATACTCGTTCGCGCCTTGACCGGACCGCGGCGGATCTCGTAGACGAATGAAATCTCATTCTGCTTTTGCGTATCGGTGTCTGCTGCGGCCAGGAGCAAATACTGCTCCTCGGTAGTCCGTCGAACGGTCTCCAACTTCTTGAGCGTCGCTTCCCTTTCTTGAAGCAACGTCAGGATTTCCTTCTCGCGGTTGGCCTGTAGAGTCGCGAGCTGCAGTTTGAGATTTCCGAGTTCGCGGTTCTGGCGACCGATTTCCGCATAGATTTCAAGCAGTCTCGACTTCTCATTGGAGGTTGCGGTCTTTACGCGAGAAAGCTGCGACTCCGTGTTCAGTTCGCGTTTTCTGAGCGTGATGGTACGTACCACCTCCTGCTCATTAAGAGCGACCACCTCCTCCTGCTGTTCCTTGAGCTTACCCAGAATTACGAGGCTTGCCTCGGTTTGCGTCACCCCCTGCTTGAGGATTTCACTCTGGTTCATCGTCGACACCAAATCCGTCTTCAGGATTTTCTCTTCGAGCGAGATGATTGAAGCGATCGCCGCGTTGTCAATGTATTTCTTAACGCTTTGAGGCAAATCGGTGAGGTCGACCTTATCCGAGCCACGCAACTGTGCATAGAGGCGCGCTGTATAGATCCCCTCGCGCACGATCTCGACATCCGTTTCGTCAAGACTTCCGCGCAGCTTGGCTAGTGCTATGATCCGGTCCGCAGGATTTGTGGCGGCGGATTGCGCACCGCCGGCAAGGCCAACGGCCTGTTCGACTATCAGACCCGGATAGTACGGGAATGAGCCCGGGGCCCTGACCACGCCGACAACAAAAACCGGACGATAGGTTGCTACGCTTAGCGAAAGTTTCGGATTCTTAAGGACCTGACGCGCCAAGAACTCGTCGTGGAGCGTCTTGATCGCTCCAGAGATCGTTTGTCCCTCGATCTTCACGGCACCGATAAAAGGAAAAGCCGCCGCTCCATCGGCGCCAATCGTCAGCGAGACTGGCAGCTCTGCGTCGTCAAGGATGTCGAACGACAACACATCCCCGGGGGAAAGCTGATACCCCGCCGAACCCGCCTGCGCCATTGCTCCAACTGCGAAGGTCGGTATTGCCAAGGCAAATGCGGCGAGCAGGATTGAAAAAAGGTGTCTCGCGAATTGAAGCATTGATTGAGCCGGAAACCTCATGATTCCCTCTGAACAATGAATGAAACGGACTGAAACAACTAACGAATTACTTGGTTCAAAACCATAAATAGTAAGACACAACGCCAAAAAAATGTCGCCACAGCCTATTTATTCTATATGGGCTCATGACGGGCATTTGCAATCGAAAGAAATAAAGCTATTAATTTCTTCTCATATTTGATTTTACGCTACAAAGAAGATTTCACTCCAACATCTGCGCAAAAATAGAACTTTAAGCAATTGATCATTTATCATTTCATAAAATAGAATTGATTGCAACCTCAAGGCAGGGTGTAATTTTGTGAAGTTACTGAACATATTGCGAAAAAAAATAAAAAAGGTTCGTTCTGGATGGCATGCCGAATCGACGCTACGTGGGCGGTTAAAGAACATTACCCACTTGTTGACCGGCAACTTCGCGAGCGCCTTCATCGGTCTAGTCGGTTTCGCGCTTACAGCGCGCGCGCTCGGGCCCGCCGACTATGGTCTCTTAGCGCTATCGTTTGCCTATGTGCGAGGGATAGAGCGGTTCGTCAGCTTCCGTTCCTGGCAGCCACTGATAAAGTATGGCGCCCTCGCGCTGGAGACCGGCGACTCCGAGAGACTTAAGGCTCTCTTCAAGCTCGGTTTGCTCATAGATTTGGCGACAGCTTTTTTGGGATGGGGGCTTGCGGTCCTGATCGTACTGCTGGCCGGCCCGCTTTTCGGCATCTCCGACGAAATGAGCCGCTTGGTTCTCATCTACTGCGCGGTCCTGCCGCTCCAAGTGACGGGTATGCCAACTGCCGTCATGCGGCTTTATGGTCGATTTAAGATCCTCGCCTACGGGCAGGTGGCAGCGAGCAGCCTACGGACTTTGCTATGCATCGCCGGCGTGTATCTCGGATGGGGGCTATTCGAGTTCCTCGTTCTATGGATGGCCTCACAAATCTGCGGCAGCATCAACAGAAACCTCTGGGCCTTTCGCGAAATTCGGCGGCAGGGCTTACACGATGTAATGCGCGTACCGCTGGGCGACATTAGAAGCCGGTTCCCCGGCTTCTGGAGCTTTTCTTTTCAGTCCAACGTGGCGCCCATCATTCAGGCCTGCGCCTTTGAGTTCGATACGCTACTTGTCGGCTATCTCGCCGACCCGGTATCGGCGGGTCTCTATCACATTGCCAAACGTGTGGCCAAGATCGCGCAGCAGGCAGGGGAACAGGTCCAGGCGGTTCTCTACCCCGATCTAGCCCGTGCCTGGGCTACGCAAGAAATTACCGAATTCAGAAAGACAGTCAACCAAACCGGCTGGCTCCTGTTTGGTTTCGGGCTTTTTGCTTTATTTACGGCCCAGTTATCGATCGAGTGGATCCTTCGCATGACGGCCGGGTCGGAGTTCGTCGCCGCCGCACCTCTTGTCGTAACCCAGTTCGGAGCCGTCATCATGTTGTTGTGCAGCAGAACTTTGTTTTCCGCCTTGCTCGCCATGGGACATGAAAAGGCCGCTCTACAGAGCATTCTTCTGTCTGGCATCCTTTTTCTTGTCACGGCCCTCATGCTGCTTCCTAAGATTGGTGCGCTGGGTGCAAATGTGGCACATATTGTGATGTCAAGCACATGGTTCGTTCAGATGGCCATCGCGTATCGACGGCGATTGACTCGAGGGTCGTAGTCCTACTGCAATCGAGTGGAAAGTGCGCACCCAAGCTAGCACAGGTCCTCCTTGACGTGGTCAGACCTGTCCGGGAAGTATTCAAATGGTGACGATGGAAAATGCGGCGAGTGTCAGCAAACGTTGTGTGCCGCGAAGGCCCGTAGACGCTTGCCCTTTGGACCCCAACCCCTCTCGCAGGACGTGTGAACCTCTCGATTCACACCGCTCCCATCAGGGAAACGTATTCGTTCCAAATACTTGCCAGTGCACGAACAGCCTCGGATTTTCCCGCGCCAGTTTTCTTAAAAGAGGTTGGCTCGGGTCTTATGAGACTGAAAGCGCTTGAACTTTCGCATGACCCAAGCCCTGAGCTTCCGATTGACGTAGTCAACCAGCGTGGACAGTGCCGAACGACTGAACCGGCCGCAGTATGCTATCCACCCGCGAAGGAGGGGATTGAGCTGCTTGGCTATTTCAGTCAGCGTCCCCGACGTTTGCCGCGGAATGTTCAAGCTTTTGAAGGACGTCGCGCAGCGGCGGCGGAAAGTAAGTCCTAGAGGATATCCGATTCCAGATCTTGTAGAGATTTCCCGCAAGGTCTTTCTCAAACATCTCCAGGGTCTGCCCATCCACCCCGGCTGCACCATGGTTGGATTTGACCGCTTTGTAAGCTTCGTACACTCGCCGTTTCTCAATTCGAAACGGCTTGTCTGTCGCACCTATCGAAGTCATCCTGTTCCCAGTTGTTCCAAGCAATACGACCACCTGATCCGCCCCCTTTGCTCCGACCCCATTACAAGGTCCTCAACGCTCATACGGGCCGGTCCGCCCCAGTCTCCTGCATATCGGTACTCTCGCCTTGCGGTTTGCTCCGCTTGAGCTTCTCCCTTTGTATCAGGAGCCTGGTTCCTGCAGTTCCGCGTGAAAGCCTATGTCCAACTCACGCCCCTTCTACGCCGGTCGCCGCCCGCCCGGTCATCAGGCGCCCGACGGACTTGTCCCAGGATGACGAAACGGTCCTGGTTTCGACGACACTTTAGTTCATAACGACGCGTCCTCGGAGGGTTCACTTTCGTTCGTCTTTGGACATGCACCTGCTCGGATCTCGTCCGAACGTTTCATCCGACGCTCACCACCACGGCTCTTTACCGCAGCAGCTCGGACTGGTTTGGGACCCTCTCCGGAAAGCCGATCCGGGAGGGCCATCCTCCATCATTCACGCAGCTTCACGTTACGGGGTTAGTTCATACTGAACTCCTTCCGCGCCTCTGCAGCACACTCTCATCGATAAATATGATACGGGCTTTCCACAAACATGTCCTGGCTGAGCTGCCGCCGGCGCTCGGCCTGCGGCCCGACGTTCGGTATCTAGTCTTCGGCAACCCTCGCAAACCGCAGCTCGAGAATGAGCGGCACCGCCACCAGGTGGACGGCGACGACCCATAGCCAGATTGCGTCTTGCCATTGCTGCCTGACGACAAAATAGAAGCTCGAAAACACAACTGGGCCAGCGACCGATACCAGCTCACCGCCGCGCAGCCGACGCCACCACACTCTGAAATCGCCCTCCTTGGCTGTCATCCACCAGCCGGGGCGCCAGAGACTCCAGGGCCGGCGCGCCAAGTACGAAAACTGGCATGACGGCGAAGTTCATCCACTCGGTCGCGAATGCCTTGACTCTAGCCGGCGCAGTCGCAGGCGACGCCGGCCAGGATCTTCGCGCGCTCGCCGAACCATTTTACCGCAGGACGGGGAAGGAACGCTTGGCGAGTGTCTGGCGGACGCCGAAAGCGCAGCTATAGACCACTCCAGGACCGTTCCAATGAAAGGCGTCGCTGCCCCACAGAGCCTAGCAGGTGTAAGCCTCGGCGGTCGAGCTGAGTGTGATAAACAGGACGATGATCGGCAGCAAACCCTTTTTCGAGAAGGCCCAACCGAGCGGACGGAGAGGATTGAGCGCTGCCGGGCCGACTTCCTGGGAACGTTCGATTCCGTCAGAGCGAATATGCCGGCGGCAGATTTCAGGTGTTCGGCATCGCCGCCATGAAGGGCAGCCGCAAGCCATAGTCGCCAAGCCTAGCGCCAAGACGGGGCCGACGATTAAGCCTGTGCGCGGAAGGACGAAAAAGCTGAATATTCGTCTAAAGTTAGAACGGTTCACTGCCCTGGGGCGCGCGGGCCGGCCTGAAGCGACATCACGCCTCTGGAACCTTGATCAGCACTGTCCCTGCCGCATCGATCGGCCTGCCATCCTGCGTTCGGATATCGAGCTTAACCGGCAGGCCCGTTTCCTTCTCAACGAGCAAAGAATGTTCCTCACCGGGCTGGAACAAGTGCCTTTCGCCGAACTGTCGCAAGGCGACCATGACCGGAAAGAGGTCGCGGCCCATCGCCGTCAACTGGTATTCGACCCTCACTTTCGCCTCGCCCGCCGGAACCGTTTCGAGAATGCCGCGCTCGACAAGCGTTCTCAGGCGGTCCGTCAGGATGTTCTTGGCAATGCCGAGGCTCTTTTGAAAGTCGCTGAAGCGGCGGACGTCATCGAACGCATCGCGCACGATCAGCAGCGACCACCAGTCACCGATCGCATCCAGTGATCGCGCGCTGGGGCAATAGTCTTCCTTCAGCCGTCTGCGGGCCACCATGCATGATCTCCATTTGGATTTTTGGTTGCATTATGAAACCAAAATGATATCCATTCCTTGGTTTCATTATTAAACCATAACAAGGAATACGTCCAATGGATGGTAAAATTGCTGCGGCGCCGGCCGGCGCTGCGAACGATGTCCCGTGCCCGGTCGCCAGCGCCCGCCCGGCATCGCGGCTGACGCGTCCGATGATGACGCTCTTTGCCTTCGCCGCCGGCCTCGCGGTCGCCAACGCCTATTTCGCCCACCCCTTGCTCGACGTGATGGCCGCCGACCTCGATCTGTCGGAAACACGCGCCGGCCTGATCGTCGGGGCGACCCAGCTCGGCTACGCGCTCGGCCTGATCCTGCTTGTCCCCCTCGGAGACCTTTTCGATCGCCGCAAGATCATCATCTTTCAGTCGCTGCTGTCGGTCGCAGCCCTTGGCTTCGTCGCCCTTTCAGCCACCGTCGAAATGCTCATGGTCTCCATCGCCGCAGTTGGCATGCTTGCTGTCCTCACGCAGGCGCTGGTGGCCTATGCGGCCAGCCTCTCTCATCAGGCGGAACGGGGTCGGGTGGTCGGATTTGTCACCAGCGGCATCGTCATCGGCATTCTTTCGGCTCGCGCCGTCGCTGGGTTTCTGACCGATCTGGCCGGCTGGCGGGCGGTCTATATTGTATCCTCTGTGCTCACCTTTTTGATCACTCTGTTGCTTTACAAGCTGCTGCCGGATCAGCAGCGGGAAACGAGCAAGCTCAGCTATCTCCGCCTGGTAGCCTCCACCTTCACGCTAATCGCCCAGGAGCCGGTTCTGCGTGTCCGTGGCATCATCGCCATGCTGATCTTCGCCAATGTGACGACGCTGCTCACCCCGCTTGTCCTGCCGCTGAGCGTGCCGCCCTTTTCACTGTCGCATACCCAGGTCGGTCTCTTTGGGCTGGCAGGGATTGCCGGAGCACTTGCGGCCTCTCGCGCCGGACACTGGGCCGATCTCGGATTTGGTCAGCGCACGACCGGCATCTCGCTGGCGTTGATGCTCGCTGCGTGGTTGCCGATTTCGCTGCTGGACCAATCGCTCCTGTGGCTCGTTGCCGGCGTCCTCGTCCTCGACTTCGGCCTTCAGGCCGTGCACGTGACGAACCAGGCACTTATCTATCGCGTCCGTCCGGAAGCTCAGAACCGGCTCACAGCCGCCTACATGCTCTTTTATTCGCTCGGCAGTGGGCTCGGATCGTCCTTTTCTACCATCGCCTATGCCTATGGCGGATGGCATGGCGTCTGCCTGATGGGCGCGGCACTCAGCCTCATAACCCTACTGTTCTGGTTGATGACGGAACCCGCAGGTCCACAAGGCGGCGCGATGCTGAACGGCTAGTTCGCCACCACCCGCACTGCGCATGGCCGCCCTCGGCGGCAGGCGGTCATGCTCTTGGCCCGCCAGCCCTCCTCCGCTTCGCCAGACGTCTCGACATCACTCTCGCCGACCCTACGGAACCCTTCCCCAAACCGGGCGTTTAGGTTGCTTGAGCGTCATATCGGGGATCAACGCCATGTCAGACGCCGAAAATACGTCCGACAGCGATGTAGTAGCCAAGCGAAATGTGTGGCCCGCATCTCACGACGAGATGCGGGCCCTGATCGATGACTTTGACTGGGCGCAGACCCCGCTCGGACCGATGGAAAAGTGGTCGCCGACGCTGAAGATTATGATCCCGTTCCTCCTGCGCAACCGGTTTCCTCTCCTGCTGTGGTGGGGGCCGCAATATGTCTCGATCTACAACGAGGCCTATCGCCCTGTGCTCGGCGCCAAACACCCCTGGGCACTCGGCAAACCGGTCAGCCAATGCTGGAGCGAGATCTGGCATGTCCTGAAGCCGCTGATCGATACGCCCTTCCATGGCGGCCCTGCCACCTGGAACGATGACATCGAGCTCGAAATCAATAGACACGGCTTCCTGGAAGAAACCCATTTCACCATCGCCTACAGCCCCGTGCCGGACGAGACCGCAGAAAACGGGATCGGCGGCGTGCTCGCCACTGTGTCCGAAATTACCGATAAGGTGATCGGCGAGCGCCGTATCGTCGTCCTTCGGGATCTTGCTTTTCGCTCGGGCGATGCACGATCGCCCCACGAGGCCTGCGTGATCGCAGCGGAAACATTCAAGACGCACGAGCGAGACGTGCCCTTCGCCCTTCTCTACCTCGTGGAGCCCGGCCGCAAACGAGCCCGGCTTTCCGGATGGGCAGGCCTTGAACCGAATCACGCGCTGTGCCCGGCAGAGGTGGAGTTGGCGCTAAAGGACAGTTCCGCAGGCTGGTATTTCGGTGCCGACCTGAAACCCATGCTTGTCGATGATCTCGGACGCCGTTTCCCGCCGTCCGCGAGCAAAAACCATCCCAATCTACCACATACGGCAGCCGTGCTTCCGTTGCCCGCGGCCAACGCCCGCGATGCCGCCGGTTTTCTCGTGGTCGGCATCAATCCTCGCCTGAAGCTTGACGAGCACTACCACGATTTCTTGCATCTCATGCGAGCGCAGATCGCCAGCGCCATCGCCAACGCCCAGTCCTATGAGGACGAGCGTAAACGTTCCGAAGCACTCGCGGAGATAGACCGGGCGAAAACCGTCTTCTTCTCCAATGTCAGCCATGAGTTCCGCACGCCGATCACGCTGATGCTCGGTCACATCGAGGACCTGCTGGCCCGTAACGGAGAGCGTCCGGACGATCACGACCGTCTGCTCATTGCCCATCGCAACTCGCTGCGCCTGCTCAAGCTGGTCAACATGTTGCTTGAATTCTCGCGCATCGAAGCCGGGCGCCTGCAAGCACGCTTCGAGCCGACGAACCTTGCGACGACGACGGCAGAGCTTGCCAGCGCCTTTCGCTCGGCGATGGAAATGGCTGGGCTGAACCTGACCGTCGATACGCCGCCGCTGCCAGAACCGGCCTATGTCGATCGCGAGATGTGGGAGAAAATCGTCCTCAACCTCCTCTCCAATGCCCTCAAATTCACGCTCAGGGGCGATGTCGCCGTCAAACTCGCGGACGATGGCGACAATTTCGTCCTGACGGTCCGCGATACCGGCATCGGCATTCCTGCCAACGAGATGCCCCGCCTTTTTGAGCGCTTCCATCGCGTCGAAGGCGCAAGGGGTCGCAGCCAGGAGGGCTCAGGCATCGGGCTCGCCTTCGTCCAGGAATTGGTGAAACTTCATGGTGGAACGGTCTCGGCCGAAAGTCGCCTCGACGAAGGCACGACCATTAGCGTGGCAATCCCCAAAGGTAGTCGCGCTCCTGCGCAGCACCGCAACGGCAATGGCGAGGATCGCTCATCGACGACCGTCGGCGCAGCGCCGTTCGTGGAGGAGGCGCTGCGATGGCTGCCGGATCATCCGTCCTCGGATGCGGGTCTGCCGGAGGTCGACCCGGCGCCGCATTCGCCGGAAAAACGAAATGGCAGCCGCCGAACCCTGCTGGTCGTCGATGACAACGCCGATATGCGCGACTATCTACGCCGCCTTCTCAGCGCGCAATACGATCTCAAGATCGTCGGCAACGGCGAAGAGGCACTCGCCGCCGTCGGGTCGCAAAAGCCGGACCTGATCCTCACGGACATCATGATGCCAGGCTTCGATGGGATCGAACTGCTCAGGCGCCTGCGCACGGACGCGCGTACCAACACCGTGCCGGTAATCGTTTTGTCGGCGCGAGCCGGTGAGGAGAGCCGTATCGAGGGCATGCAGGCGGGCGCGGACGACTACTTGATCAAGCCCTTCAGCGCACGCGAGCTTTTGGCCCGGATCGAGGCGCACCTGAAGATGTCGCAGTATCGCATGGAAGCCGCGGAGACCCTGCGCGCGAGCGAAGAGCGTTTCCGTGCTCTGGTCACCGCGAGTTCGGATATCGTCTACCGCATGGGTCCCGACTGGCACGAGATGCGGTTTCTGCAAGGCAAGGACTTCGTTGCCGACACGGACGAGCCAAGTGACAGTTGGCTCGAAACTTACATTCCGCCTGAAGACCAGACGCTGATGCTCGCGCGCATCGGCGATGCCATCGACAACAAGGCCGCTTTCGAAATGGAGCACCGGGTCATTCGCCGCGACGGCGGCCTTGGATGGACCCATTCGCGCGCCATACCGATGCTCGACATCAACGGGGACATAGTCGAGTGGTTCGGTGCGGCGCGTGACATCACCGACCGCAAGCGGGCTGAAGAGACCCGGAACCGTCTGCTCAGCGAGCTCAGCCATCGGGTGAAGAACATGCTCGCGTCGGTCCAGGCGATCGCCCAGCATACGTTGCGCTCGGCCAAGAACCCCGCCGACTTTGCCGCAAGCTTCAGCGGACGCCTGCAGTCAATGTCGCGCATGCACTCGCTTCTGACCCGAACGGCTTGGGAAGGGGCTGACCTCGGCGACATCATTCGCGATCAGCTCTTGTGGGGAACTGCCGACGCGCGCCGGGTCACGACCTCCGGACCACCGGTGCGATTCGATGCGCAGACGGCAACGCATGTGGCGATGGTCCTGCACGAACTCGGAACCAACGCAGTAAAACACGGTGCGCTTTCCTTAAGCGATGGGACGGTGTCGATCGAATGGAGCGTAAGCGGCGATGCACTTTGTCTCAACTGGACAGAACAGGGCGGACCACCACTCAAGATGCCGCTCGGTCCAGGCTTCGGCACCAGCCTGATCGAGAAGGTCGCGACGGGAGGCGGCGGAAGCGCCCACCTGACGACCGAGGCAGATGGCATGCGCTGGGAAGTGCGGCTGCCGCTCGAGGCCCATGTTCCGCCGAGTACCCTGTCCGACTTGGAGGAGCCTGTGAGAGAAGCGCCGGCGGCCAACGCCCCGGCCGCGTCGACGAAACTGAAGGGAAAGCGAATATTGGTGGTTGAGGATGAAGCGCTGATCGCCTTCGAAATTGCCGCGATTCTCGAGGAAGAGGATGCTGAGGTCGCCGGCCCGGCCGCGACACCCGGCGATGCGCTACGCCTGATCGACGAGATGGCGCTGGATGCCGCCCTGCTCGACGCCAATTTGCGCGGCCAGCCGGTTGACGCGATCGCCACTGCATTGGCCGACAAGAAGGTCCCCTTCGTCTTCGTATCCGGCTACGGTCGCGAGGCACTGCCCCCGGGCTTTGCCGACACCGCTCTGCTGGCAAAGCCGTTCAACCCTCGACAATTGCTCGAGGCCGCGGCCCTGCTCGTCACCGAGCCCAAGTCCACACTTCGTTTCCGGCACTGAGGGAGCGCGCTTGATCAAGTTTTCTTCCCTTCGGACACCGTTGCATTTTGGCTCGCTTGCGGTAGCTTTTCAGAGCGCCGCGCAAAGCAGCGGCGTTTCGCAACGTGTGGCCATCACCGATGCGGTTCCACTTCGGGTTCGTGGGAGCGGTCAATATGCTGGTCGACAATTGTAGCGCGAACACCTCCAAACAGCCCTATCGCGAGAGCGAGGCGCGGTTCCGCGAGATCTTCGAAAATGCCGGCGTCGCGGTGTGGGAGCAAGACTTCTCCGGAGTTTGCGATCTGCTGGATCAGCTTCGCTCGGAGGGCGTCGAGGATCTGCGCGCCCACCTGAAGGCTCACCCCAACCGCCTGAATGAAGCGATCGCGCAGGTGCGGATCGTCGACGTCAATCCTTTCACCGTTGAACTGTTCGAGGCCAAAGAGAAGGACGAGTTGCTGCGTTCGCTCTCGAACGTTTTTCTGCCGGAAACGGCGCCGATCTTCCTGGAAGAACTGATGGCGCTCTGGCAGGGCCAGAGGCGCTTCGGCAGTGAAGCCGTCGTACAAACGCTACGCGGGCGGCGGCTGGATGTGGTCTTCACCGTCACGTTTGAAGGCGCACGCTGCGAACGCACCTATGTCAGCATCCTCGATATTTCCCAGCGCAAAGCCGCCGAGCGTCGCTTGCGGGCGGTCGACCGGATAGCCAAGGCAATCGCCAGCAACCTCGATCTCGATCATATCGTTCAGACGGTGACTGATGCCGCCACTGAGCTGACGGGCGCAAAGTTCGGCGCATTCTTCTACAATTTCGCAGACCCGGACGGCGAGCGTTACACGCTTTATACCCTCTCAGGCGTACCGCGCGCGGCCTTCGAAAATTTCCAGTTGCCCCGCAACACCGCGGTATTCGAGCCTACCTTTCGCGGCCTCGGCATCGTACGCTCCGACGACATCCGAACCGACCCGCGCTACGGACAGTCCGCACCGCATTTCGGCATGCCGGAGGGGCACCTGCCAGTGGCAAGCTACCTCGCGGTTCCCGTGGTTTCACGGTCCGGTGATGTTCACGGCGGGCTCTTCTTTGGCCATGATCTCCCTGGTGTCTTTACCGCCGAGACCGAGGCGACGGTTACCTCGATCGCCGCACATGCCGCGATCGCCATCGACAACGCCCATCTGCTCAAGGCAGCGGAACATGAGCTGGCGATCCGCCGCGCGACGGAACGCGCGGCCCAGCAACTGGCGGCGATCGTCGAATCCTCGGAAGATGCGATCCTGTCGATAGATCTGGACGGCATCATCACCAGTTGGAACATCGGCGCCGAGCGCCTTTACGGCTACACGGTAGAAGAAGCGGTCGGCAGCCCGGTCACGCTGTTGATCCCGGAGGAACGCCTCGGCGAAGAACTGGAGATCCTGTCAAAGGTTCGTGCCGGCCAGCGCGTCGACCACTTCGAAACCTTCAGGCAGCGCAAGGATGGCGGGCTCATCCCGATATCGCTGCGGATCTCGCCGATCCGCGACAATGCCGGCGAGGTCATCGGCGCGTCGAAGATTGCCCGCGACATCAGCGAGCGCCGGCAGGCCGAGCAGCAGAAGGACCTGCTGATCCAGGAGATGGCGCACCGGGTGAAGAACCTGTTCATGGTTTCGAGTAGCGTCGTGTCGCTGAGTGCCAAGGCCGCCGCATCCGCCGAAGAGCTGGCGTCTGCCGTCGTCGCGCGGTTAGGGTCGCTGGCGCGCGCACACGTGCTCACCTTGCCGACGCCCGATCGTGATGGCGCAAGCGAAGGCCGAGCGAACCTGCAGGCGCTGCTTTCGACATTGCTTTCGCCCTATGACGGCGAAACGCCACAGGGACTTCGCCGGGTCACGGCGCGAGGCTGCGATTTTGGCATCTCGCGCGCTGCGATTACCGGCTTTTCGCTGGTCGTGCACGAGTTCGCCACCAACGCCGCTAAGTACGGCGCCCTCTCGACCGCCACCGGTTCCCTCGACATCGAATGCATCGATCGCGGCGAGACCCTGGAACTCAAATGGACCGAACAGGGCGGGCCTCAGGTAACCCAGACCGAGACCGAGGGCTTCGGCACCAAGCTCGCCAAGCTGACGATCGAAAGGCAGTTCGGTGGCGAAATTCTCCGCCAGTGGCACTCGGAAGGCCTGATCATACGACTGATCGTCCCCAAGGACCGCCTGCAGCCGCCGGAGTGAGGAGCGCCTTTCAGGCGGCAAGCGCCATCGACGGCCGTGTGCACGTCATTCCGGCTTGCGGCCACTACGTTCCACTGGAGCGGCCGTCGGCGCTGAATGCCATCCTTGCGGGCGTGACCGGCTCTTTTGCCCTTGCCTGATCTGCGTTATCTTTTCCTGGCGGATTAAACGCCAAAAAGCCCGCCGGATTTCTCCACGTGGGCTTTTGGCTATGTGATTTGGTTGCGGGGGCAGGATCTAATCTTCACTTGCTCCCGAGCAAGTGAAGCCGACGTCAATCATAACTTGCAATCGACGCCAGCAAAGATGGTGGCGGGAGGGCACAACCATCGTTACTGGCGATCGAGTGGTGGCGGACATTTGCGTGTCGACGTGGCAACACATGCGCAGGAAGCGGCTCCCGAAGGATGCAGTTTTCTCTCAGGCTTATTCCGAGCAGCTGTGTAGGCATTTATGATGAGCCTGATCGTCGAATCCAATCACGCATGGCCATGAACTGATTATTGGGTCCCTCACTTCTCACAGCCAAGTGGTCGTTGTTCGACCCAAGGTAGGCCAACGGCGCATCAGATGGAACGGGAAATGCACGGGCGGCGATTGCAGACTGGCAATTGTCAACGGCCGGCCTGCGTTCCGCGCGGCTGCCTCGATTAGCCACACCGTAAGTTGGTCGTTGTCCACACTGTCAGGGAGCCAGACGGAGGATACGTTTGCCCTTTTCAACCCGCTCCACGGCACCCCCCGCTAGGATGACTAAATTGGTCATTCGACAGGTGCCTTCGCGCTCGCCGTAGATTTCGCTCATGCGCCGGTGGACTTCTGTTGACGTGCAATCGCTTTGAAGGGCAGATAAGCGCCCGTTCAATTCGGCAACCTTGCCCAAGAAGGGAATAGGTGGCAACGGCCATACCTGTTGGCCTTCACGCGGAACTGAGCCGGTTAGGCGCCTAATTTCCATTGAGGATTGAGCCATGTGAACCTTCCCTCAACGCGGAGAGCGACGAGGGCAACGGAGTCCACCAACCTCAGCTTCAGCGAATGGGCCACGGTCTTCGGTGACGCCAAGATAACCGCTTTGCTCGCCCGCCTGACCACCGTCGCCATATCATGGAAGCCGCAAAACGACAGCTTCGCTTCAAGGCTAGGTCGGCCGCCGCCGCACAGAAAAGAGGCGAAAAGCTCAGTTCCGCGTGGAAACCAACCGGCTTATCCTTACCTTTCATAAGAAGACGTTTCACCGGCTGGGTGATCCCAAGCTCGACCCGCGATATGAAGCGGTGCGTGTGTTTGCTGCGGAAGTCATCTAATTGATCCTTCGCGGTGAGATATTCCTCTTCTTGATTCATCGATATTCTATTCTGCTTGGCTCACGCCTCGGCCAGCGACGCCGCGACATCGGCAATCGAGCGGAAGAGGACAAGTGGATCGTCCTTCGACGGCAAGAAGCCACGCCGTTGCCAGAAACCGGCAGCTTCATCATCCACGGCATTGACCATCAGCGCTCGCCCGCCCACCAGACCGGCCGCCTGGACGCAACGCTGCAGCGCGTGTTTGACGAGACCCGTCCCAATCCCCTGCCCCGCCCATCCGGTATCGGTGGCAAGCTGGCCAAGAAGAAGGCACGGAACCGGATTGGACGGCTGGCCTGTGCGAATCGAGCGCGGCATGACCGACGGCACCACGGCCGTCGGCGCCAGACCATAATAGGCGACGACGCGCGCCGCCTCATGGACGACCAAAATGGCGGTGAAGCCCTTCTGCTGATTGGAAAGCGCGCGCGTCTTCAGCCAGTGATCGAGCGTCGGCTTGCCGCAAGAGAATTCAGACACATCATGCGCGGCGGTAAGCGGTTCGGGAGTGGATAACGCCACGACTTACCGCTTCGGCTCGTAGCCGGCTTCCCATGGTGCCGGCCGTTTCGCCAACTCGACCATTTCGGGAGCAGGCGCTGCCGGGGCGGCGAGAACCTCCATGAACGCATCGAAGCCTTCCGGGCTCATACGGATCAGGCTTTGCTCCATCACCACCTCCTCGGCCGCGCGCACGGCGGCATCGCGCACGAAGTCGGTGCGCGAGCGGCCGCGCAGCGTCGCCGCACGATCGATCATCGCGACATCCGCTTCCGGCAGTCGCATCGAGATGGGGTGTTCCTTGCGTTCCGCTGTGGTGGCCATGAGTCGTCTCCTTTGAAGGGAAGATAGGAGAATGTATTGTAATTAGCAATACAATAGTGTCATCCCCATGTTGAGCGATCACGAAACAGCGGCGTCGACACGACCGACCATCGGTTCGGGCGCGCGTAGGTTATTTCGCTACGCCCTCGCGCGCGGCTGTGATCAGTGATCATGGCACGGAGTTCACCTCGAACGCCATGCTGGCCTGGAGCGAAGAGAAAGGCGGGCAAGCCCATGCAAAACGGCATCTGTGAAGCCTTTAATTCAAAGATGAGGGACGAGCTCCTGAACGAGACACTGTTTTTCGGCCTCGATCACGCACGGTCATCCGCACTGTCCTTATTGACGTCAATAAGGACAGTCAGTGCCACCGCAAGGGACGGCTATTGCGGCGGCCGCGTAAACAACTTCCGGAACAGCGCTTCTGAATGTTCCAAGCCTTCATCGGTGAGGATCAAAGACTTCGACTTGTTGACCGGCTCGCGGATCATGCCCTTCTTGTAAAGCCGATCCGTTGCTGCCCAGTCGAATCCCTTCCAGGCGCACCGCTCGTTATGCAGTTCAGTCAGCCATAACAGCGCCAAAACGGCATCGTCGATCCTGTCCTCGTCGATCTCCATGAACCCACCTTACCACGCGCGGCGCTCAAAATCCTGCGGCCCTGCTCGGATGGATACGATACGCCGCCCGTCCCGCCCATTGCGTACCCCTCCGGCGGGGACCGCCTTGCGAAGTTCCGCGTCTCCCGTGAGTCTGCGCTCTTAAGAGTGGACTTAAGAGCGCATCGAGCAATTCATGGGACATGCAGTTTTGCTGACAGGGCCGGAGCGGCGTCGGCGATGGTCGTTGGAAGATCGCACGCAAATACTGGCGGAGGCTTTCGCGCCAGACGCGGTGGTCTCCGAAGTTGCACGCCGTTTCGAGATTTCGACTGGCCTGATCTATACTTGGCGGCGATTATCTTTGGCACGGGAGGCCGAGCCCGCCTTTCTGCCGGCCAAGCTCGTTGGTCCTGCCAGCAGCGATGCGGTCGAACCGGCCCTGTGCGTGGACTTCCCGAGTGGCGTGAAGGTGAGGATTGGCGCAGCAGCGCCATCCGAGCTGGCGGCCGCGATCATGCGAGCGCTCAAATGATCCCGATCAGTTCCGGGGTGCGGGTGTGGATCGCGAGCGGTCACTGCGATATGCGCAAGGGCATGCAGGGTCTGGCGCTGCTGGTGCAGGAGGGCCTCGGCCGCGATCCATTCAAGGGCGATGTCTTTGTCTTTCGTGGTCGTAGCGGCCGGCTGATAAAAGCCCTTTGGCATGATGGGGTCGGCCTATCGTTGTATGCGAAACGGCTCGAGCGCGGCCGCTTCATCTGGCCGGCGACGGAGAGTGGCGCGATCGCGCTGACCGCCGGTCAGATGTCCTATCTGCTGGAGGGGATTGATTGGCGAAATCCGCAGCAGACCTGGCGGCCGACCAGCGCCGGGTGAGCCGTCCGGAGCCGAATATTCCGGGACAAGTCCTTTGAAACTCTAGGCAAATCAGGGCTTCTGTGATTCACTTCGGACATGGAAAACAGCCCTGATCTGCTTCCCGACGATGTTGCTGCCCTGCGGGCAGAGCTCATCGCGGCACGCGCCAAGGGCGCCCAGATCGAGGCTGAACTTGCCGTCGCCAAGGCCAAGGCGTCCGAGGATCTTGCCGTCATTGCCCGGCAAAAGTTGCGCATCGAAAAACTCGAGCGACAGCTCTATGGCCCGAAGGCGGAGCGCCGTGCCCGGCTGATCGACCAGATGGAGTTCCAACTGGAAGAGCTGGAGATGGCGGCGACCGAGGACGAACTCGCAGCCGAAATGGCGGTGGCGGCCACCGTCAATGTCGCCGGCTTTATCCGCAGCCGGCCGGTGAAGAAGCCTTTGCCCGAGCATCTTCCGCGCGAACGCGTCGTCGTGCCCGGTCCGGTGAGCTGCCAGTGCTGTGGTGGCGACCGACTGCGCAAGCTGGGCGAGGATATCACCGAGACCCTCGAGGTCATTCCGCGCCAATGGAAGGTGATCCAGACGGTGCGCGAGAAGTTCACCTGCCGCGATTGCGAAAAGATCAGCCAGGCGCCGGCCCCTTTCCATGCCATCCCGCGTGGATGGGCCGGCCCCAATCTCCTGGCGATGATCCTGTTCGACAAGTTCGGCCAGCATCTGCCGCTCAACCGGCAGGTCGAGCGCTTCGAACGCGAAGGCGTTCCGCTCAGCCTGTCGACGGTGGCCGACAGCATCGGCGCTTGCTGTGCCGTACTCGATCCGATCCTCAAACGGATCGAAGCCCATACGTTTGCGGCGGAGCGGTTACACGGCGACGACACGACGGTTCCTGTCCTGGCCGCAGGAAAGACCGATACCGCCCGAAGTTGGGTCTATGTTCGCAACGATCGACCGTTCGGCGGCACGGTCGCACCATCGGCGATGTTCTACTATTCCCGTGATCGCGCGGGCGAGCACCCGCAGGCGCATCTCGCCGGCTATAGCGGCATTCTGCAGGCGGATGCCTATAGCGGCTACACCAAGCTCTATCTTCCGGATCGACGGCCCGGCCCGATAACGGAAGCAGCCTGCTGGGCCCATGCGAGGCGGCCCTTTTATGCGATGGCCGACGTCGAGGCGAATGCGCGCCGACGAGCGCAGGGCAAGACGCCGGCCGTCATATCGCCGATCGCGCTGGAGATGGTGCAGAGGATCGACGCCCTGTTCGAGGTCGAGCGCGACATCAACGGTCAAAGCGCGGAGGTGCGAAAGGCCGTTCGTCAGGAGCGCAGCAAACCCTTGGTCCTGGAGCTGGAAGCGTGGATGAAGGGTCAGCGAGCCAAGCTGTCACGCGATCATGATCTCGCCAAGGCCTTCGATTACCTGCTGAACCGCTGGCCTGCCTTCACCTTCTTCCTCGACGATGGGCGTGTTTGCCTCTCGAACAATGCCGCCGAACGCGCCCTGCGCGGCATAGCTTTGGGCAGGAAATCATGGTTATTCGCCGGATCGGACCGCGGCGGCCAGCGCGCCGCCGCCATGTACAGCTTGATTGTCTCGGCCAAGATGAATGACGTCGATCCGCAAGCCTGGCTCGCCGACGTACTTCACCGCATCGCCGGTTATCCCACGCACCGGATCGATGAGCTCTTGCCCTGGAATTGGAAGAGCACGACGCCGGCGGCGCACATGCTGGCGGCCTAAAGATGCCGGCTTCCCTGGTCCGTCTGAAGGTCACCCTCGACCACGTCGAACCGACGGTAATGCGGCGCGTCGTTGTGCCGTTCCGCATCAAGCTCCATCGCCTTCACGAGGTGCTGCAGGCGGCGATGGGCTGGACCAACAGCCACCTTTACGAATTCCGCATCCGTGACGTCGGCTTTGGTCTGGCTGATCAGGACTGGGGAGATGGACCGCTCGATGCGCGCAAGATCTCGCTGCTGGCGGCAATCGAAGATATCGGCGCGAAATCGTTCAAGTACCTTTATGACTTCGGCGACGGCTGGACGCACAGCATCAAGATCGAGCGCACATTCCCCGTCATCGGCCTTGCGGAGCCCATGCTCCTCGAAGCAACCGGCCACTGCCCTCCCGAGGACATCGGCGGTCCGTGGGGCTATCAGGAGTTCCGCGAGGCCCTCGCCGATCCTGCCCACGAGCGGCATGCCGAGCTCGTCGAATGGTGGGGCAGCGAGGACTACGATCCGGACAAGGCCAACTTCGCCGAGCTCAACAAAGCCGTCGACGATCTGGCAGCAAAGTGGGCCCGCAAATCACGCCGAAAAACCTGAAAGCCCTTCAGACTGCGGCCCTGGCCGGATGCTTACCCCATTGCAGCCGCAAGCGGATGAGTGGCTGGGGTCACAGCAGGACAGCAGGTCGCCCCTGTGTGCGCGCCGTTTAAACGTCAAAAAGCCCGCCGGATTTCTCCGTGCGGGCTTTTTTTTGATTTGGTTGCGGGGGCAGGATTTGAACCTGCGGCCTTCAGGTTATGAGCCTGACGAGCTACCGGGCTGCTCCACCCCGCGTCCAGCGCAAATCCCTGTG
>NZ_LMEG01000005.1:0-219765 GCF_001426275.1 Ensifer sp. Root423
CAGCGCATCTTCAGAAGCGCCTCGAAGGCCTTGTCATTAACGGTGGCGGTGGTGGCGGCGGCATATTGCGGATAGAGCGGGAAGACGAGAATGCGTTCACAGCCGGCCTTCTGCAGTGCGTCCATGCGCGAGGCGATCGACGGCTGGCCGTAGCGCATGCCCCAGTCGACGATGACGTTAGGCTGGTCGGCGAAGGACTTCGCCATCAGTTCGGACTGGTTGCGGGTGTAGGTCCGGAGGTAGCTTTCGTTCAAGTCCCTGTTCCAGATCGTCTCATAGGCCTTGCCGACCTTGCCGGGGCGGGTGTTGAGCACGATGCCGAACAGGATCGGGTACCAGAACAGTCGCGACCACTCGATCACCCGGCGGTCGGTCAGAAACTCCTTCAGGTAGCGGCGCATCGAGGTGTAGTCGGTGCCATCAGGCGTGCCGAGATTGACCAGCAGGATACCGACCTTTCCGGATTTGACGGACGGGTGGTTGGCAGGGGTGGTCACGGCAAGCTGATCGGTCATCTTCATCCTCGTCGGGTCCCCGTATCGGGACGCCGCTTTCGTTCCTTCGGTTTCCAGTCCTTCTAAAAAGAAAAGCCGGCGCGGGGAAGCCGCGCCGGCTCTGAAAGTAGAGGCAAATTGTCTTACTTTGCCGGAATCTCCAGTTCCTTGCCGACATGCAGGTGGCGCGGCGCCGGCTTGCCGTTGGCGTCGGAGATCTTCTTCCAGAGCGCGCCTTCGCCGTAGAAGGCCTTGGCGAGATCCCAGAGCGTGTCGCCCTTGGTGATCACGTGCTTCTGCGGGCCGCTCGCTGCCGCCGTGCCGCCGGCCGTTGCCGCCGGCTGGGCTGCCGTGGCGTCGGCAGCAGGCTTTGCGTCCGCCGCCGGCTCGGCCGTTGCCGCACCGGCCGCCGAAGCGACCTCGGTGATGCGGCCGTCGGTATAGGGCTTGAACGGCTGGTGGGCGGCAAGGTAGTCGGCAAGCACGGTTTCGAGGCCCGGACCGTAGTCGTAGGCGTTTTCACCCTTCTCCTTGAAGACGTCGTAGCCGTCGCCGCCATTGCGCATGTAGTTGTTGGTGACGAGCGAATAGGTCTTGGCCGGATCGAGCGGGACGTAGGCCTCGCCTTCCTTCACCTCGACCGAGACGACGCGGCTGCCGACCGGCTTCGACTTGTCGAAGGAGAACTTCATGCCGGCCACCTGCGGGAAACGGCCGCCGCCTTCTTCGAGCTTGCTGAGACCGTTTTCCAGGGCTTCACGAATGCCGTCGCCCTTCATCTGGAAGGTCGCAACCGTGTTCTGGAACGGCAGGACCGTAATGGCTTCGCCCATCGAAACGTCGCCGGCATCGATGGAGGCGCGCAGGCCGCCGCCGTTGGTGATGGCGATGGTCACACCCTGGCCCTTGACGCGGTCGAGCATGGCGTCGGTGAGCAGGCTGCCCATTTCGCACTCTTTGGTGCGGCAATTCTCGCGCGAGCCGTCGATCGGTGCTTCGGTCTTGGCGATGATCTTCGAGCGCAGCTCTTCGATCGGCTTGCCGAGTTCGGCGACGCGGGCGAGCACGGCCTCATCCGGCTTGACCGAGCTGTCGACCAGGATCGGATCGCCCTTGGCAGCCTTGACCACGCCCTTGTCGTCGAAGGTAACGACGAGGTCGCCAAGATATTTGGTGTAGGAGCCGGCCTGGACGACCGGAACCTTGTAGCCGCCTGGGTTATCGACCATCGTCGGGTAAGGACCCTCGGCTTTTGCATCGGTGTTGGACAGCAGGCTGTGCGAGTGGCCACCGACGACGACGTCGACATCCGGGATCTTGGCGATGGCCGCGAGGTCGCGCGGATAGCCGACATGGGTGAGCGCTATGATCTTGTCGACGCCCTGCTTCTTCAGCTCCTCGACGGCTGCCGTGGTGGTGGCGACGTCGTCGCCGATCAGGATGTCCGGGCCGGGGGAAGAGAGCTCCGGCGTGTCGTTGGCAACCGCGCCGACGATGCCGACCTTCTGGCCACCGACATCGAGCACGATCGACGGTTTGATGCGGTCGCCGATCTTCGACTTCTGGCTCGGCAGCACGTTGGCGGTGACGACCGGGAAGGCGATCTTGTCGAGGAAGCCGGCAAGGCCGTCCTCGCTCTCGTCGAACTCATGGTTGCCGACGGTCATCGCGTCGAACTTCATCAGGTTGAGGAATTCGGCTTCCGCGAGGCCCTTGTAGGTGGTGAAGAACAGCGAACCCTGGAAGTTGTCGCCGGCGTTGAGCAGCAGCACGTTCTTGCCCGAGAGGTCCTGGCGCTTCTGGTCGATCAAGGCCTTGAGGCGCGCGACGCCGCCGAAGCACTCGTTCTTGCCCTCCTCTTCCGCCGAGCAGGTGGAATCGAACTTGTTGATCGATTCGATGCGGGAATGGAGGTCGTTGATATGCAGGATGTTCAATTCATAATCGGCGAAGGCTGCGCCCGAGGAGAGGGCAAGAATGGACGCGGTCATCAGGCCGGTCCGCACGTGTCTGATCATGATGTTCTCCTGTTTTGCCGGTTGTCGCCCGACCGCATCCGGTCCGCCGAAACGGATCCGGTCCCCACGGTCGGGGTGGCTTTGCCGGGCCGGATGTTTTCATCACTTGAAGGCGACTTCAAGCGCTAAAACCATGCCCTGGTTGTCGGGTTTACCGTTAAGGTTAAGTCGTGGCCCGCAAACGAAAAAAGCCTCCGGACGGAGGCTTTTGCAATTTCGTGTTTTCTGTTTTAGCCGCGACGCGCGAGCGAGAACTGTGCCCCGGCGTCGGTGGTGCAGTTGAGCTGGTTCTGCGTGACCAGAGCGCAAGCGACCTTCGACTGGGTGTTGCGCACCAGCGAGGTCATATTGATCTCGACAAGCGTCGGGCTCGTCTTGACGTAGTTGCCCGAGGCGAGCAACTGGTTGGTGTCGGTCGTGCGCGTGGAGAAGGTACCACCGGCAAATGTCGAGACGATACCGTTCGGGTCTACCCAGGAGCCCTCGACGCCCGAAGCCTGGCGTGCCGGCTGCCCACCCTCATCGATGATCCGTGGCGACGACTGGCAGGAGGCAAGCGCGGCCGCGGTTGCGATTAGGGTCAGAACGGCGAATGGCTTCATAGGCGATTTCCCCCGCGTTTGGGTCGAGCGGATTGTTTCATTCCGGCAGACCATGCCGCGATCATGAGTTGAAAGCAAGAGCGGCAGGCCGCGGCCTCGGGCTTTTCCGCCAGAGATGAAAAGGCCCGGGGCACGTTCGTGTCCCGGGCCGGATGCGCTTACGTCTCAGCAGCTTAGCGAACGAGGATGTTCTTGAACTGCCACGGATCCTTGGTGTCGATGTCTTCCGGGAACAGGCCCGGGCGACCGTCGAGCGGGGTCCAGTCGGTGTAGTGACCTTCGACCGGGCCGAGGTAGGGCAGTTGGACTTCGAGGCAACGCTTGTAGTCCATCTCGTCGGCTTCGACGATGCCGGCCTTCGGGTTCTCGAGAGCCCAGACCATGCCGGCAAGAACAGCCGAAGTGACCTGCAGACCGGTCGCGTTCTGGTAAGGCGCGATGCGGCGGGTTTCTTCGAGCGACAGGCGCGAGCCGAACCAGTAGGCGTTCTTGTCGTGGCCGTAGAGCAGCACGCCGAGTTCGTCGACGCCGTCGACCAGTTCCTTTTCGTCAAGGACGTGGTGCACCGGCTGGGCGTTGCCGCCGTTGCCGAACATTTCGTGCAGCGACAGAACGGCGTCGTTGGCCGGATGGTAGGCGTAGTGGCAGGTCGGGCGATAGGTGACTTCGCCTTCCTTGTCGCGAACCGTGAAGAAGTCGGCGATCGAGATCGCCTCGTTGTGGGTCACGAGGAAGCCATACTGCGGGCCGGGGGTCGGGCACCAGCTGCGCACGCGGGTGTTGGCGCCCGGCTGCTCCAGATAGATCGCTGCCTTGCAACCCTTCTTGTGCTTCTTGGCGTTCTTCGGCATCCAGTTTTCATGGGTGCCCCAGCCGAGTTCGGCCGGCTGCAGGCCTTCCGAGATGAAGCCTTCGACCGACCAGGTGTTCCAGAAGGTGTTGAACGGCTTCGGGTTCTTGGTGCGCTGGGTGTCGCGCTCGGCGATGTGCACGCCCTTGACGCCGACCTTCTTCATCAGCTTGGCCCAGCCTTCGCGGTCGTCCTGATGCGGCTCTTCGAACTTCACGCCAAGGTCGTTGGCGAGGTTGAGGAGGCCCTGCTTGACGAACCAGGAGACCATGCCGGGGTTGGCGCCGCAGGTGGAAACCGCGGTCGTGCCGCCCGGGTTCTTTTCCTTTTCCTTGCGCACGGTTTCGCGCAGCGCATAGTTGGTGCGCTCGGAATTGTCCATTTCGGCGTCGAAGTAGAAGCCGAGCCACGGCTCGACGACCGTGTCGACGTAGAGCACGTCGAGCTTGCGGCACATCTTCATCAGGTCGAGCGAGCCGGTGTCGACCGACAGGTTGACGCAGAAGCCCTGGCCTTCGCCTTCGGTCAGAAGCGGCTTCAGCAGTTCCTTGTAGTTGTCCTTGGTCACATGCGCGCGAACGTGACGAACGCCATGGCGTTCGAAGATCTCGTTGTCGGCAGCATCCTCACGGGGCTCGACCACGATCAACCGGTTCTTGTCGTATTTGAAGTGGCGCTCGATCAGCGGCAAGGTGCCGCGACCGATCGAACCGAAACCGATCATCACGATCGGACCGGTGATCTCGCCATAAACCGGATAGGTGGTATCTGCCATTTTTGTCTTACTCCTGAGAAAACTTTCCCTGTGGCGGTGGGTGACTAAGCATGAGGAAGCGGCTGTGGCCGCTGTTCTGGCTCGTATGAATGTGCCGACGGCCGCGATGCCCGTGGGGCACGCGGCGCTGTAGAGCATAGATTGCTGTCACAATAAAGAGCCGGCGGGTCAACCGCTATTTGCGTCTGTGCTTAACCGGCGATCGTGAGAAGTGCTTCAATCAGCCCGTCCCGCTTGCTGACAAGCCCCTTGTAGGCGGCCTGCGGCAAGGTCAGGGCGCGCAGCTGCTCGACGAAGGACGCGGCCAGGGCTGCGGCATCCGGCCGCTTGCGCAGCATCGTCAGCGGGTCCGAATAGATGCGGATAGTGAAGACGAGCGCACCGGTCTCAGGCAGCTTGCGCAGCGTCTGCCGTTCGATGCGGATGAAGGTCCGCTCCTCGGTCATCTCGATCGCACCGGCGGCGATGCCTTCGGATTTCGATTTCGGCAGGTGCAGCGCGCCGTCGACATTGACCGCCCAGTTGAAGCGCTCGACGAAGCGACCCGGCGGCAGGTTGTCGAACATGCGGGCAATCAGTTCGGCATTGCGGGTGCCATGCTCGAAACCCGGGACGGGGCCATGGATCTCGTTCATGGTGCGGCCGTATTTTTCGGCGAGCGACCAGGACGAGGGAAAGGCGACATAGGCAGCGTTGAGACGCCAGCCGTCGTCGGTCTTTTGCATGATGGCGAGATCGTCCTGGACAAGCGATCCTGAAACGGCCAGTGGATCATCGCCGTCGAGTGGCACGGGCTCGCCGCCGACGATCATGCTGTCGCCGTCGCGGCGGTAGATCTCTGGGTAGGCGGCCGGCAGGTAGTCGACCAGAATGCCGAGCAGTTCGCGCTGGGCGTCCTGCGTACCGTCGGCTGCGGCAAACACGGTACCGCGCGCTTGCGCAAGCAGCAGCTTCTTTTCGGAGAGATAGTGCTGCAGCTGGTCGTCCGGCTCAATCCAGCGATCGGGGTCGAGCTGGGCAAGGCCGATGGTGAAAGGTTTTGAAGAACCGTCGTAAGGCGTATGCTTCATGCGGAGCGACCGGTCTAGGTTGCGATTTAACCATATTCCCTATCGTTTCGCACGGTGAAACGCTTGTCACAAGCGGTTCGTGCTATAGCTACGGTAGAAGCATCCGCTTCGCGCCATAATTGATTAGTTCCCGGAGGCGTGACAGACCGTGACCGGTAGTCATCTCAAGGCTCTTGCGGCCCTACAGAGTAAAACACCCGTGCTGATCGCACTTTATGATCAGCACGATCGACTGCGCTTCGCCAATCCGGCGTTTCGCGCGGCCTACCATGTCGGTCCGGACGAGAGCCCGACCTGGGAAGAGATCATGCGTCGGAACCATGCCGCCGGACAGGGCACCATCCTGAAGTCGGAAGACATCGATGCCTGGATCGCCTCGACATTGCACCGGCGCGGCAAGGTGCCGTTCCGCGCCATGGAAACAGACCTGCACGACGGTCGCTGGCTGTGGATGACGGAGACGGTGGATGCGGATGGCTGCATGCTGTGCATCGCCGTCGACGTCACGACGATCCATGCCGAAGAACGGGAACTGCGCCAGGACCGCGACTTTGCGCTTCGGGCCGCCCAGGTCGACGAGCTGACGAGCGTGCCCAACCGCCGCTACACGATGGGGCGTCTCACCGAGTTCATCGCCAACTGCGCCGAGAACCCGCATATGTGGGGCTGTGTCGCGATCATCGATATCGATTACTTCAAGGCGATCAATGACCGCCACGGCCACCAGCGCGGCGACGAGGTTTTACTCGACTTTGCGCGCCAGATGCAGGAGTTCGTGCGCCGTTCGGACTGCTTCGGCCGGATTGGCGGCGAGGAATTCATGCTCATCCTGCCTGATACCACCATCAGCGAGGGCCACCGCATTCTCGATCGTCTGCTCGAACGGGTGCGCAATTCCCGCCCGCTCGAGAACATCCCGGAGTTCTTCTACACCTGTTCGGTCGGGGTTGCGGAGTATCGCGACGGGGACACGGTCAGCGACCTCTATGCACGCGCCGATCAGGCGCTCTATCTCGCCAAGCGCGATGGGCGGGACCAGGTCAGGCGCCACACGCTTCCCGGCTCAGACCAGGAGGTTCACCCGGATCAGGCCCCGTAACGAGTTGCCGAGATAAAGGTCGCCGCGGGCGAGGTCGTTAAGTGAAAGCCGCGCAACTCGCGCGCGGCGCTGGCAGATGAGCTCGGTACGCAGCACGCCGGCAAGCAGGCCGCAGGCGATCGGTGGCGTCTTGAGGATGCCGCTGCCGTCGTCGAGGAAGACGGAGGTGATCGTGCCTTCGCAGACCTCATCCTTCTCGTTCAGAAGCAGAACTTCGTCGGCCTCGCTCGGGCCGAACTCGCCGCGGGCTGCCTCATAGGCGGCGCGGCGACTGGTCTTGTAGCGCAGCAGCGGATCGCCCGACTTCAGCCGGGTGCCGGCAACCCGTACCCGCCAGACCGTATCTTGGGGGAGCGGCGCGAAGGGGGCGGTCTTCACCTCGATATGGCCGTCCGGGAAGAGCTCGAGGCGAACGCGAAGCGCGGCGCCGCCATCGCCGGCCTTGACCGCTGCAAGCAGCGCGGCCTGCGCGCCATCGGCGCCCGAAATGCCGAGACGACGGGCGGATCGGACCAGCCGGGCGAGGTGCAGACGCAGGCGGATGAAACCGGCTTCGGGCTCGTAGCGCAGGGTTTCGATCAACGAGAAATCCGTCATCGGACGACCGCGTCGTCGGCGGGCGCGACATCGCCTTCGCCGAGCGCGATCCTGTCGTCGCCAACGGCAAAGCGGGCCTTCAGGAGGCACTCTTCGTATTCGGACTGGGCGGTGCTGTCGAAGACGATGCCGCCGCCGACATTAAAGACGGCATCGCCATTTTCGAAGAGCGATATCGTCCGGATCGCGACGCTGAAGCGCATCACGCCGTTCGGGGCGATGAAACCGATGGCGCCGCAATAGGCGTCGCGGGGACCGTCTTCCAGGTCGTGCAGGATTTCCATGGCGCGCATCTTCGGCGCCCCGGTGATCGAGCCGCAGGGGAAGAGCGCCGTGAAAATATCCTTGAGGCTGATCTCGGGCAGGAGCTTCGCTCGGACGTGGCTCACCATCTGGTGCACGGTCGGATAGGTCTCGATGTCGAAGAGTTTCGGGACATCAAGCGTGCCGACCTCGCTGATGCGCGAGATGTCATTGCGCAGGAGATCGACGATCATCCGGTTTTCGGCCTGGGTCTTTTCGTCGGCGCGCATGGCGGCGATGATCTCGGCGTCTTCCGGCGCCGACGCGCCGCGCTTGGCCGTGCCCTTCATCGGGTGGGTCTCGATCCAGCCGTCCGCATCGACTCGGAAGAAAAGCTCCGGCGAGCGCGACAGGAGCACTGGCCCGTCGAGCGCGACGAGCGCGCCGTACTTGACCGGCTGTCGGTCGATCAGCGACCAGAAGGCTGCGCGCGGGTCGCCGGACCAGCGGGCATGGATCGGCATCGTCAGGTTTGCCTGGTAACAATCGCCCTTTCGCAGATGCAGGTGCAGGCGGTCGAAACGTTCGCGGTAGGTATCGAAATCCCAGCTGGCGCGCGGTTCGCTCAAGAAGGGTTCGTTCTCGGTTCGCCGCTGCGGCTCGGAGAGGGGATGATCCTCGCTCGGCGCATCGAAGATGCCGAATGACATCAGCGGCGTCTTGCGATTTTCCTCGGCAAAGCCTTCGAGCTTCTCCTCGAAGAGATGGCCGGCCTCATAGGACATGAAGCCGGCAATCCATTTGCCTGATTTGTGCGCGCGTTCAAGCTCGGCAAGGCCGCGGACAAAATCGGCCTTCGTGCGGGCCGTTATGACGCGCGAAGGCGATGCGAAAACCGTGGTGCGGCTTTCGCTGTCGTCCCGGAACAGCACATAGGGTGCAGTGTCGCTCATAAAGTCGTCTTGTCGATCGCGCCGCGATCCGGACCCTTGTCCGGATCAGGCCTTATCAAGCGCTTCGAGTTCGTCGATGAGCCCTTCGATCATCGACAGTCCCTGTGCCCAGAACGACGGATCGGTGGCATCGAGGCCGAAGGGGGCGAGCAGTTCGGAATGGTGCTTGGTGCCGCCGGCCTTCAGAAGCTCGAAGTACTTGTCCTGGAAGCCCTGTTCGGCGTTCTGGTAGACCGCGTAGAGCGAGTTCACCAGGCAGTCGCCGAAGGCATAGGCATAGACGTAGAAGGGCGAATGGATGAAGTGCGGGATATAGGCCCAGTAGGTCTCGTAGCCTTCGGAAATCCGGATGGCCGGGCCAAGGCTCTCGTTCTGCACCGACAGCCACAGCTTACCGATATCGTCGGCCGTCAGCTCGCCTTCCTTCCGCGCGGTGTGCACCTTGCGCTCGAACTCGTAGAAGGCGATCTGGCGCACGACCGTGTTGATCATGTCCTCGACCTTCTGGGAGAGCATGGCCTTGCGCTCGCGCTTGTCCTTCGTCTGGTCGAGAAGCGCGCGGAAGGTCAGCATCTCGCCGAAGACAGACGCGGTTTCGGCGAGCGTCAGCGGCGTCGAGGCCATCAACGCGCCCTGTCCGCCGGCAAGCACCTGGTGCACGCCGTGGCCGAGCTCGTGGGCGAGCGTCATCACGTCGCGCGGCTTGCCCATGTAGTTGACGAGCACATAGGGGTGAGCCGACGGCACCGTCGGGTGGGCGAAGGCGCCCGGCGCCTTGCCGGGCCGCACCGGCGCGTCGATCCAGCGCTCATCGAAGAAACGGCGGGCGATATCAGCCATTTCCGGCGCGAAGGCATTATACGCGGAGAGCACCGTGTCCTTGGCCTCGTCCCAGGAGATCAGCGCGTTCGGCGTTTCCGGCAGCGGCGCGTTGCGGTCCCAGAAATCCATCTGCTCCATGCCGAGCCACTTTGCCTTCAGCGAATAGTAGCGGTGCGACAGGCGCGGATAGGCGGACTTGACCGCTTCGGCGAGCGCATCGACGACCTCGCGCTCGACGCGGTTGGCCAGATGCCGGCTGTCGGCAATATCCTTGAAGCCGCGCCAGCGGTCGGAGATTTCCTTGTCCTTGGCGAGCGTGTTGGTGATCAGCGTGAAGGTGCGGATATTGGCCTTGAAGGTTTCCGCCAGCGCCATCGCCGCCTTCTTGCGAACGTCGCTCGACGGGTCCTGCAGCAGGTTCAGGGTGACCTCGAGCGGCAGCGCTTCACCGTCGACAGTGAAGGTGAGGCTTGCCATAGTCTCGTCGAACAGCCGGTTGAAGGCGGCGGCACCGGTCATCGATTTTTCCAGGAAAAGCTGCTCCAGCTTGTCGTCGAGCTGATAGGGCTTGTCCATGCGCAGGTCGGTCAGCCAGGGCTTGTAATGGGCGGCGAGCGCGTCTGTTTCGAGTGCCTTGTCGAGGATCGCGTCGTCGATCCGGTTCAGCTCCAGGGAGAAGAACAGGAGATGCGCCGACATGTCGGTGAGCTTCGACTGCACATCGCCGTAAAGCTTGCCATTCTCCGGCTTGGACGTGTCCGAAAAATAGGTGAGGCCCGCAAACGACGCGATGCGGCCCATGATGTCTTCGAGCGCTTCGAATTCCCGCACGGCGGCGCCGATGCCGGCTTCGCCGCTCTTCGTCGCCGCTTCGGCCAGCTTGCCCTTCCACTTGGTCTCGAAGGCGATCGCGTCGGCATCGGCCTTCGTCATATCGTTGCGAAACGCATCCGAGGAAGCGGAGGCATAAAGATCCTCCAGCCGCCAGGAGGGCAGGTCACCGAGGTCGGCAGCGGCGCCATGGCTCTGGCCGGCGGCGGCGCGGACAACAAATTGCTCGGGGGCGAAGGGGCGGAAGGTCATCGTCGGATTTCTCTCGTTCGTGACAGGAAGAGGCAGCGATATGGGCCCCATTGCTATCGCCGGCAATGGATAAAATGCAAGCATTTCTCAAAACATGATGTTCAGCCCTTTATGGCACAGATGCCTGACGTGATTTGGCACATGAGGTTGGCCAAAGAGTACCGCGTGTCCAGAGCAGGAGGCTTCCGTGACATCACACATTCTGGTCATTGATGACGATCCGGTGCAGCGCCGGTTGCTGACGAACATGATCGAGCGTCTCGGTCATGTGGCGCATCTCGCCGATAACGGCCGCAGCGGTCTGGAACTGCTGGAGCGCAAGGGCGGCATGATCAATGTCATCCTTCTCGATCTCCTGATGCCGGAAATGAACGGCCACGGCTTCCTCGAAGCGCTGGCCGAGCGCGGCGTCGACACGCCGGTCATCGTCCAGACCGGACAGGGCGGCATCGAGACCGTGGTGCACGCGATGCAGGCCGGCGCCTTCGACTTCCTGGTCAAGCCGGTCTCTCCGGAACGGCTGTCCGTGGCCATCAGCAATGCGCTGAAAATGGCAAGCCGTGACGGCAAGGTCAAAACCTCGCGCCGTCCGCGCGGTGGCGCCGTCGGCTTCGATGATATCGTCTCGGCAAGCCCGGCGATGATCCGGGTGATCGACCTTGCACGCCGCGCCGCGCAGTCCAACATCCCGATCGTGCTCGAGGGCGAATCCGGCGTCGGCAAGGAAATGGTGGCGCGCGCCATCCAGTCGGCAAGCGACAGGGTCGGCAAGCCCTTCATCACCGTCAACTGTGGCGCCATCCCGCACAATCTGGTCGAGAGCATTCTCTTCGGTCACGAAAAGGGTGCCTTTACCGGCGCGACCGAAAAGCACACCGGCAAGTTCGTCGATGCGGACGGAGGAACCCTGTTCCTCGACGAGATTGGCGACTTGCCGCTCGAGGTTCAGGTGAAGCTGCTGCGCGCGGTTCAGCAGGGCGAGGTCGAGACGATCGGCGCGCGCCATCCGCAGAAGGTGAACGTGCGGCTGATCTCGGCCACCAATAAGGACCTGATCAACGAAGTGCGCGAAGGGCGGTTCCGCGAGGATCTCTACTACCGCCTCAATGTTTTCCCGATCACCATTCCGGCGCTTCGCCGACGCAAGGAAGATATCCCGGTGCTGGTGCGCTCCTTCGTCGAGCGCTTCGCCGCCGAGCAGCGGCTGAACCAGCCGCTGACGGTATCGAGCGGCGCGCTCGCGCTTCTGACCGCCTATGATTGGCCGGGCAACATTCGCCAGCTCGAGAACGCGATCTTCCGCGCCGTCGTGCTTGCCGAGGGCAACGAACTGACGGTGAAGGATTTCCCGCAGATCGCCACTCAGATACCCGGCTACGTGGTTTCCGATCGTTCGGGCTTCTCCTGGGGCGAGGGCGGACCGGAGCGGGCGCCGGCTGGCGGCGAGACGGCATCAAGCGTCTATCCAGACTTCGCGAGTGCGGCGAAATCCATGGAGGCGGAAGCCTCCAGCGACCCGCGCATGGAGAATGCGATCGCCAGCGTCGACGAGGGCGGAGACGTGCGCAAGCTTGCCGAAGTCGAGGAGGAATTGATTCGTTTTGCGCTGAAATTCTACCGCGGCCAGATGAGTCAGGTGGCCCGAAAGCTCGGTATCGGCCGGTCTACCCTCTACCGCAAGCTGAAGGATTATGGCATCGATCCCGATAACCCTTTGAGAGAGGCGGCATAAAATCGACGCATTCACGATTCATTAGCCGTGCTATTCAGTCACCGCCGTTTAGACCTTGTTAGTGAAGTATTCACTATATTATAAGGGGCGGTGACGACTGTGGCAAATTTGCCATGCTGTCACCTTATTTGACAGTCATCTGAGACAGCGAAGCACGGTTGTCCGTCGGACGGGGATTGAATGCCAAATTTGTTCGGTTTTAAGAAGCCGCTCGGCTCCTTAGCGAGAGTCTGCGCGGCGGTTACCCGCCGGGTGCCGCAGGTTCTGACATCCGTTGCTCTTGCGGCTGCCCTCGTTACGCCTGGTTTTGCTCCTCCCGTGGAGGCCGCAGGCCAGACCCGGACACTGAAGCTCTATTTCATTCATACTCAGGAAAAGGCGCAGATCACCTTCAAGCGCAATGGCCGCTACGACGCCAAGGGTCTGCAGGAAATCAACCGTTTCCTGCGCGACTGGCGTCGCAACGAGCCGACGAAGATGGACCCGCGCCTGCTCGATCTCGTCTGGGAAGTCTACCAGAAGAGCGGATCGCGCGATTACATCCACGTCGTTTCGGCCTATCGTTCGCCGGCGACCAACGGCATGCTGCGTTCGCGTTCGAAGGGCGTCGCCAAGAAGAGCCAGCACATGCTCGGTAAGGCGATGGACTTCTATCTGCCGGATGTGAAGCTGAAGACGCTGCGTGAAATCGGCGTGAAATTCCAGGTGGGCGGCGTCGGTTACTACCCGACTTCCGGCTCGCCTTTCGTCCATATGGATGTCGGTGGCGTTCGCGCCTGGCCGCGCATGAGCCGTGCCGAATTGGCGCGCCTCTTCCCCGACGGCAAGACCATGCATCTGCCGTCCGACGGCAAGCCGCTTCCGGGTTATGACCAGGCGGTTGCCGACTACAAGCGTCGCGTCGGCGCGTCGGCGATCCAGGTCGCCGGTGGCGGCGATACGGGCCCGGGCGATACGGCGAGCGGCAAGCGCCGCGGCAACCTGTTCGCCATGCTCTTTGGCGGCGGCGGTGACGAGGATGAAGAACCCTCGGCAATCGCAGCCGGCCCCGGTGCCGACGATGAAGGTGGCGCAGCTCCTGCTGCCAAGGTGCAGACGGCTGCCGCGCCCGCCGCTCAGGAAGCGCTGCCCGGCGTCGCCGGTTCTGTCGCCGCCGAGCCGACGGTTGCTGCCGAACAGAACATCAATGCGCCGGTCCCGGCGGTGCGGCCTGCCTTCAAGCAAGCGCCTGCCGATGGTGGCGTAGCCGTCGCCCTGGTGGCGCCGGAGAAGAACCCGGCGCAGGAAGCCCTTGCTGCCGCCCTGCCGCCAACCTCGGAAATGCCGAGCGAATTTGCCGACCTCGGCTCGATGAAGGTTCCTGTGCCGCAAATGCTTGACCGCCGCGACATGAACACGCTCGTCGCATCCGCCGATGCCGAGCCGGACATGCAGGCGCTCGGTTTCGTGCCGGTTCCGGCCGTGCGGCCCGCGGGTGACGCGGCGCTTGCCGCCGTTGCCGATGCACAGGTCGTGATCCCCTCCTTCGCGGAGCGCCCGGTCGTGGCATCCGCCGAACCGCCGCGCGACGTGGCGGCTGAAGCCAAGACCCGTGTCGCGCTTGCCCAGCCGACGCCAGCTGAACGTCAGCCGGTTGCCCAGCCGCAGCCGATCGAGATGGCAGCCTATGCGCCGCAGTCGGGTACAAATGCGCGCGCCGCGATCTTCGACAGCGCCTTCGACACGCAGGCGGAAGCTCCGGCCAAGGGCGGCCGACCGAAGAAGAACGACGCCGATGCCGCGACCCGCTCATCGGTGCGCGCCGAGCCGAAGCTGACCCAGAAGATCATTTCCGAATGGGCGCTTTCGACCGGCCGCGTCGCAACGCTTTCCAAGCCGGTGAAGGCGCCGCGCTTCGTCAGCAAGTCTCTGCGTACTGCTCCGACGACAGTCTATGCCGCCGGCTTCTCCAGCAGCGCCGGACCAAACGTCGACACGGCCCGGTTCAGCGGCAATGCCGTCAACTTCATGGAAGTGAAGAAGTTCAGCACCAACTGAGCTTCCACCAAACCATAGACACGAAAAAGCCCGCCGACCTGGCGGGCTTTTTCGTATCTGCATTCTGTCTTCGCCTTATGTCGGCTCCCGGCTGCATTGAGAGCCTCTGCTGCCGGCGTTCACGCGCGGAAGGCGAAGGCCGCCGACAGGCGGCCTTCAAAAAGGCTTGCTTATTCCTCGTCGGCTGCCGGCACCATGCCGAGCGCCTGGAGGTAGGTGTCGAGGATCGCTTCCTGTTCCATGCGCTCGTCGTGGTCCTGCTTGCGGATCGAAATGACCTTGCGCAGGATCTTGGCGTCGAAACCTGTGGACTTGGCTTCGCCATAGACGTCCTTGATGTCGTCGGCGATGGTCTTCTTTTCTTCTTCCAGGCGTTCGATCCGTTCGATGAAAGCACGAAGCTGATCGCGTGCGACGCCGTGAGCATCCGACATGGTCTTCTCCTTGATAGGGGGAATGGAATTTCTTGGGTGCCGTGACGTGCCGCGAACGGCCGCCAAGGTCAAGGGTGATTGCGCAACAACGCGGTCATTTCCGTGGCAGAGGCGGGCGAAACGACCCTTATTCCTTTGATCACGACGGTTTGCGTCGGCTCGATCCAGCCATCATTTTCAAGCGGCTTACGAGTTAGAGTGGAATGCCGCGGAAACCCGCACACGCCTTTCCTCACTCAGCTTTGGGCCGGTTGAGCTCGAACGCCGCCTTTTGTTCTGCGGATGCTTCCCTCTGGTTGCGCTCGCGCCATTCCTCGTAGGGCATGCCGTAGATGATCTCGCGCGATTCCTCCTTGGCAAGCGGAACGCCCGCCTGTTCGGCGGCTTCGCGATACCAATTGGACAGGCAGTTGCGGCAGAAGCCGGCGAGGTTCATCAGGTCGATGTTCTGGACATCGCTGCGCTCGCGCAGATGGTTGACCAGCCGGCGAAAGGCGGCGGCTTCGAAGGCGATCTGTTGCTCCGGGGTCAGTTCGGTCATGGTCGCTCGTCCTCTTCATCATAGGCGCCGGTGCGCGAGATGTGCCGCTCGTACCGATGCAGTTCGGGCATGGCGTTCAGGCTTGCGAGGATCGGCGCCAGCCGCTCGGCCCAGGCGGCAACGCCTTCAGCGTCGGCGATCAGATCCTGCCGCACCTCGATCAGGGCATGCGAAATGCCCGGCACCATGCAGTGCCGGAACATGGTATCGCCGCGCAACGCGCCGTCATAGGGTTCATTGTTGCCGACGACGATATCGCCCGGTGCCTCGAGCCTGTCGATCAGTGGCCGAACGGCGCGGCCGTCGCTGTCCCAGAGGACGGCGGCGTGCCAGGGACGGGCGACGCCCTTCCAGGCCGGCGTGTAGGAATGGATGGAGATGACCAGCGGTGCTGCGCCATGCGCCTCGGCGCTTCGGCCGATCGTCTCGGAGACGGCGCGGTGATAGGGACGATGGAACCGGTTCAGCCGGTTTTCCCACTCCTGCTCGGTGATGGGATGGTTTCCCGGAATGATCGCTCCGTCGGAAATCCGCATGATCAGCGTCGGGTCGTCCTCGCCGCGATTGGGATCGATCAGCAAGCGCGAGAAGCAGCCGAGAACGGCCGGCGCATCGAGCATCGCAGACACGCGCCGCACGAGCGCTTCGACACCGATATCATAGGCGATGTGCCGCTCGAAGGCCGCGGCGGGAAGGCCGAGACTGCCATACTCGGCAGGCAGCCGGTTCATCGCGTGATCGGCAAGGAGCACGAGCCCGGTTGTGGGCTTGGCTTCGATAATCTCATAGGGAGAATAGTGTTGCATGCCGTTCCAGTCCGTTTCAGCGCCCCGTCTCGCTGATCGCACGCGAGGGCGTCAATCGCAAGAAAAACGCAACTGTTTATCGAAATCCGAAAGCAATTTACCGATTGTAATCGATTAGAGTTACGTTGACTTTCGGGGCTGCCCGTCGCAAAAAGTGCCACGCAAATCAAAACGGAGTTCCATCGGAAACCGTGTCCAGATATCCTTTTTCCAAAGCGAAGCCGGGGCTGACGACACTGGGAGGCATCCTCCTGTTTCTCCTGGCAACATCAAGCTCATTTCTTTTCGCCAGCGACGCACGCGCCGACTTCCGCGTGTGCAACGGCACCCAGACACTGGTTGGTGTGGCCATCGGCTACCGGGCCAAGGACGGCTGGATGACGGAAGGCTGGTGGCAGGTGCCTGCCAACACCTGCGCGACCCTGATCGAGGGCGAGCTACAGTCACGATATTATTATCTTTACGCGGAAGATGCGGCCCGTGGCGGCCGCTGGACCGGTGACGTCAACATGTGCGTTGCCGAGAACGAATTCAAAATCACGGGCGTGCAGGACTGCTTCGCCCGCGGCTTCCAGCGCATGGGATTCAAAGAGTACGACACGGGACGGCAGGGAAGCTGGATGGTTCAGCTTTCGGATCCGTCCGGCACGCAGGAAAGCCAGAATTGATGAAGCGGAACAGAAAAGTCAAAATCCTCGCAACGCTCGGACCGGCGTCTTCGGACGAGCAGATGATCCAGAAGCTGCACGAGGCCGGGGCCGATCTGTTCCGCATCAACATGAGCCATGCGAGCCACGACGTGATGCGCACGCTGGTGCAGCGCATCCGCGCAGTCGAGGCGCGCTGTGGCCGGCCGATCGGCATCCTCGGCGACCTGCAGGGACCGAAGCTGCGCGTCGGCAAGTTCGCGGAAGGCAAGGTGGACCTGAAGGTCGGCCAGACCTTCACGCTCGACAACAAGGACGTGCCTGGCGACAACACCCGCGTCTATCTGCCCCATCCGGAGATCCTCGAAGCGGTCAAGCCCGGCCATCGCCTGCTGATCGACGACGGCAAGCTGCACCTGAAGGCTGAAAAGACCGATGGCAAGAGCATCGTCACGACGGTCGTCGCCGGCACGAAGATCTCCGACCGCAAGGGCGTCAGCCTGCCCGATACGCTGCTTGCCGTCGGCGTACTGACCGACAAGGATCGTGCCGACCTCGACGCCGTTCTGGCGACCGGCGAATTCGACTGGGTGGCGCTCTCCTTCGTGCAGCGTCCGGAAGATCTGGCAGAGGTTCGCAAGATCGCCCGCGGCCGCGTCGGCCTGATGTCGAAGATCGAAAAGCCGCAGGCGCTCGACCGCATCGACGAGATCATCGAGCTCTCCGACGCACTGATGGTTGCCCGCGGTGACCTCGGCGTCGAGATGCCGCTGGAATCGGTGCCGGGCCTGCAGAAGCAGCTGACGCGTGCATGTCGCCGCGCCGGCAAGCCGGTAGTGGTCGCCACCCAGATGCTGGAATCGATGATTTCGGCTCCGGTCCCGACGCGCGCCGAAGTCTCCGACGTCGCGACAGCCGTCTTCGAAGGTGCGGACGCCGTCATGCTTTCGGCAGAATCGGCCTCGGGCGAATATCCGGTGGAAGCCGTTTCGACCATGGCGTCGATCGCCAGCAACGTCGAGCGCGACCCGCATTATTCCAGCATCATCTACGCGCAGCGCACGCCGCCGGAAGCCACCGGTGCCGACGCGATTTCGCTTGCGGCCCACCAGATCGCCGAGACGCTGCGGCTCTCTGCCATCGTCTGCTACACCTCGTCGGGTACGACGGGTCTGCGCGCCGCCCGCGAGCGGCCGCAGGTGCCGATCATCGCGCTGTCGCCGATCGTGCAGACGGCGCGCCGCCTTTCGGTCGTCTGGGGCCTACATTGCGTCGTCACCGAGGATGCGACAGACCTCGACGACATGGTCAACCGCGCTTGCCGCATCGTTGCCTCGGAAGGCTTCGGCAAGCCGGGCGAACGCATCATCATTTCGGCCGGCGTGCCGCTCGGTACCCCTGGCGCGACCAACATGCTGCGTATCGCCTATATCGGCTCGGACGGCATGAGCGGCGTCTGACGCCCGCTCTCTTTTTCGGACTGCAACGAAACCCCCGGAGCGCTGATCCGCTCCTGGGGTTTCGTGTTTTGTTGATGATGGCAGCTAGCGGGATAACGGGCGCGCCGAGAAAGGCTGCCAGATGAGGTGCGGCCCCAACGGATGGCCTGGCACGATCAGGGTGTCTTGGCGGCGGCAAGCCTTTCTTCGGCGCGCTTTACTGCCGCATCCAGATCCCCGGGCTTGCCGGCCAGCTTCTCCACCGCGGCGACGATGACATCAGTGACCACATAGTCGGGCTTATGGCCGAGATTGCCGATCCAGAGCAACTCGGCGCCGGGGATATCGCGCGCCAGCCCGCGTGAGTGGATATCGGCCAGCACGATGCCATCGCTGTCGCCGGTGATGATCACCGTCGGTGCGGCGATCTCCCGGTAGCGCGGCGCGGTCGCGGTCAGATAGGCGTGCAGGTTGGCGATGTCGCGGGCATTGCTGAGGAAGGTCGAGGGACGCAGCACGAGATGCGGGCCGGTCTTGTCGATGTAGTCGGCCGGCCGTGGATTGGGCGAAAAGATCGAGTGCGTGCCGCCCTCGATGCGCCGCTGCCCAAGCGGCGTCACCAGCGTGTGGGCGAAGAGCCAGCCGACGAAGGGCAGGGCCGTCAGGCGGTAATACCAGTCGATGCCGCCGGGCCAGGGATGGGTCGCCGGCGCCAGCAGGACGAGGCCGGCGGTCTTGTCCGGGTGGTTGAGGGCGAAGCTCGCTGCAATCGCGCCGCCGAAGGAGTGGCCGACGATCACGGCGCGACGGATGCCGCGCTTGTCCATCAGCTTTGCGGTCGCATCCGCCTGACCGTCCGGCAAGTCGTTTTCCGGCCCGCCGCGCTCCGAGTAGCCGTGGCCCGGGCGATCGACGAACAGCATCTCGGCGCGGCCGTCAAGGGCCGGTGCGAAGGCATGCAGCTGGTCGAGCAGGTTGCCGCTGGCGCCATGGATGAAGACGACGGGCAAGAGGTCGGCTTGTCCGCCGGCGGGCAGGTGTACGCTGTTCATGCGGTAGCCGCCGATGTCGATCAGTTCGCCGACATTGGGAAAGCGCCGGGCGAAGCTACGCGCGTGCCAGAGGCTGTAGGCGACGCCGGCGAGTATCAGTGCAAGGAACAGGAGCGCAACTGGGAACATCGTCTCTATTTGTCTTCCGGCGCCCGGCTTTCAAGGCGTAAGCGAACCCTTGGGGCCACCGGCACTTATCCTTTGCCATTGCGGCCAGATGTCGTCCACGGCGCGCCGGCGGGCCAGTACGAACTCTGGCAGCGCCCCATCCCGGTTGCCTTTGTTGTAGCGGTTGTCCGTGCGATCGACAACGAGGACTGGAGGCGCGCCGAATTGATCGGCTGTGATGTCGACGATGAAATCGCCGCATTCGACCCAGGCATGGCTTTGCCAGCTCTTCCCGCAGTTGAAGCCGAACGGTCCGATTTCAGGCTCCAACGGCCCGCTGCGCGGCGTTCCGCAGACCCAGTCGGCGCTGAAGCCTTGGGTGCTCAAGACGCGCTGCAGGAACAGGCTCGTGCGGCCGCAGGTGCCTTGCGAGGCGATCGTGGGGCGGTCCGCGCCGGCGTGACGATGCCATTCAATCCAGATCGGTTCGATGAAATGGCGCGCGGCTGTCGCGATCTTCAGAAGCGATGTCCTGTCGGAGAGGATGGGCGGTGGCGGGCTTGGCAATCGACTGGAACGCGCGTTGTCAGGTCTTGCTGCCGGCAAGTTTCTCGGCAAGTTCGCCCAGTTGTTCCTGCGCCTTGCGATCGGCGGGATAAATGTCCAGGAACTGTTCCCACGCACGCATGGCAAGCTCATCCTTGCCGGAGGCGCCGAGGATTGCCGCCATGCCGGCAAGTGCGCCAAAGTGGCGGGGCTCGATCGACAGCACGCGATTGATGTCCGACATGGATTTCCGGTAGTTGCCCATCGCGTAATGCAGTGTCGCGCGGCGGTTCCAGCCTTCGACATAATTGGGTGCAAGGGCGATAACCTGGTCGAGGATATCGAGAGCGGCCGGCTGCTTGTTGTCGGTGATCGCCTTGTCGGCCCATTGCATCAGCAGGTTGACGGTGGCGCTGCCGGAATCCTGCCACTCGATGCGGATCTGGTTGGAGAGCTCGCGTGCCTTGTCGGGGTCGCGCTCCTTTTTCAGGTCGGCGAACAGGGTGTCGAGGCGCTGCTTCGGGGTGGTGAGGCTGGTTGCTTCCGGTTGGGTCGAGGCTTCCGCCGCGAAGGAAACATTGCCAGCTCCCGTGGAGGTGGCGAGCAGGGCGGAACACGCCAGAATCAAGGGTATAAAAACTCGCATGGCGAGCATGTTAGCTCGCCACGGAATAACTTCAAAATCAATTCTGGGACATCGCTTGAGCGCTGTCCCCAAGTCCCCTGTCGGGTCTCAGCCCTGACGAGCCTTGAAGCGCGGGTTGGACTTGTTGATGATGTAGATGCGGCCCTTGCGACGAACCAGACGGTTTTCGCGGTGGCGGGTCTTGAGCGACTTGAGCGAATTCTTGATCTTCATTTTCCTGATCCGCAGGTTTCGGGGAATGAAAATTCGCCCGGTATCTCTAACAATCAAAAGCGCGCCCGTGAGCGCGCTCCTTTAAGGTGGGATGGCAAATACCGTGTCACCCCTGGTGTGTCAACCACAAGACGCCCCATTTTGGTGTCTTGCCCCGCATTTCTATGGTCCTCAGCCGCGGACGAGCCGCGTGACGTGGCCCATCTTGCGGCCGGCGCGGGCCTCGGTCTTGCCGTAGAGGTGCACCAGCACGTCATCCTCGGCAAGCCATGCGGGGACCGTGTCGAGGTCGTCGCCGATCAGGTTCTGCATGACGCAGTCCGAATGGCGACGCGGATTGCCGAGCGGCAGTCCGGCGACGGCACGGATATGCTGCTCGAACTGCGAGACGACGCAGGCAGCTTCCGTCCAGTGGCCGGAATTGTGCACGCGGGGCGCCATC
Source organism: Ensifer sp. Root423 (assembly GCF_001426275.1). NCBI lineage: Bacteria > Pseudomonadati > Pseudomonadota > Alphaproteobacteria > Hyphomicrobiales > Rhizobiaceae > Ensifer > Ensifer sp. Root423. The sequence continues at coordinate 21,250 of NZ_LMEG01000005.1, forward strand.
TCGTTGACGATCAGGCTGCCGTCGGCGAGCACGAAGAACTCGACGCCGATGACGCCGACATAGCCGAGCGCATCGAGGATCGCCTTGGCGGCAACCCGTGCCGCTTCGCCGGCCGCAGCACCGATCTCTGCCGGGACCGTCGAGGTATGGAGGATGCCGTTGCGATGCACGTTTTCCGCCGGATCGAAACAGGCAACGGCGCCATCGGGCGCGCGGGCTGCGATGATCGAGATTTCGCGCTCGAAGGGCACGAAGCTTTCGAGGATCAGCGGTACGCCGCCGAGTGCTGCGAAAGCGCCCGCCGGGCCGTCTGCCGTCGAGCGGAAGACGCGCTGTCCCTTGCCGTCATAGCCGAGGCGACGGGTTTTCAGCACGCCGGTCCCGCCGAAATCCGCAAGGGCCGCTTCAAGGTCGGCCTGGCTGTCGACGGCATGGAAGCGCGCCGTGGCAATGCCGCAGCCGTTGATGAAGCGTTTCTCGGTGAGGCGGTCCTGCGCGACTTCCAGCGCTTTCGGTGGCGGGAAGACGGGGCGTTTTGCCGCCAGTCGCTCGGCAGCCGCGACCGGAACGTTCTCGAATTCGTAGGTGATGATGTCGCTGACTTCAGCAAGCTTTCCGAGCGCGGCTTCGTCGTCATAGGCAGCGATGATCTGGTCGTTTGCGACCTGGGCAGCCGGACAGTCGACCTGCGGCTCGAGGATGACCGTGCGGAAGTTCAGTCGGGCGGCTGCCATCGCCAGCATGCGGCCGAGCTGGCCGCCGCCGATAATGCCGATGGTGGTCATGCCTCGTCCACCGGATACTCGGCAACGGCAATGGTCTGCTGTTCGCGCCAGTCGTCGAGCCGGTCGGCGAGGTCCTCGTCGCCAAGCGCAAGGACGGCTGCGGCAAGGAGGGCTGCGTTGACGGCACCGGCGCGGCCGATCGCCAGCGTTCCGACCGGGATGCCGGCCGGCATCTGGACAATCGACAGCAGGCTGTCCTGGCCGGAAAGCGCCTTCGACTGCACGGGGACGCCGAAGACCGGCAGCGGCGTCATCGAGGCACACATGCCGGGCAGATGCGCTGCACCTCCGGCACCGGCGATGATGACCTTGAAGCCCTCGTCGCGGGCGCCCTTGGCGAAGCTGACCAGCCGATCGGGCGTGCGATGGGCCGAAACGATGCGTGCCTCATAGGGAATGTCGAGCGCGTCGAGCGTATCGGCGGCGTTCTTCATCGTCTCCCAGTCCGACTGGCTTCCCATGATGATGGCGACGGGTGGGGTCGTGGTGTCGATCACGTCTGTCCTGTTCCGCGTTCAGGCGATGATATCGGGAATGATCTGGTCTTCGATCTTGCTGATCTTGTCCTTGATCGCCAGCTTCTTCTTCTTCATGCGCTGCACTCTGAGCGCGTCGCAGCCGGTCTCGATCATGGCGTTGATGGCAGCATCATAGTCTTCATGTTCCTGCCTCAGCCGCGCGGCGGTCAGTCTGAGTTCGGCCTGGTCCTGGTCCGGCATGCAAAGCGATCCCCATCAGCCCGGTTGCGAAGTCCTCCTCGAACCGGAATTTCATGCGCCGCTCTATCACATCTTGGGCGGTAACGGGAAGTTATCCCTCGTCATCATTTCGCCTTCGACAAATGAAAAATGGCATGGCACAGTAGTAAGGTTACAACCATGAAACATCCGGCATTTGCGTGCCGGATGCAAGCAAAAGGAAGGGACTGCCAAATGACTGTTGAGGCTCATCTTGCAACGCTTGAGAAAAAACATGGCGCCCTGGAGCAGGAGCTCCACGTAGCGATGAATCAGCCGTCCGTGGAAGACGAACTGATTACCGATATCAAGCGAAGGAAGCTGCGCATCAAGGACGAAATCGAAAGGCTTCGCTCCTCGACTCACTGATTATCAACGGTATTTCCCAGAACCATCGGGAAGCGCCATCTCCCCTCTGAGTAGGCGCAACAAGGTTTAGAACCAATCCCCCACAGTGGAATATACGGAATTTCGGGCCGGGCTTGACGCCCGGTCCTCTTGTTTTCCGGGTCGTCGCTTCCAAGCTCAAGACCAGAACTGGTCGAGCCAGAGGTTGAGGCGGTCAAACCCCGGCCGGTTGATCGCATAGATCCGCCGCGTGCCGCTCGCCGAGACCGAGACCAAATTGCAGTCCAGCAAGGCTTTCAGGTGCTGCGATACGGCCGGACGGCTGATCGGCAAGCCTTCGGCCAGCTCGTTCACGGTTTTCGGCGCGCGCCGCAATTCCTCCAGCAGGTGGCGCCGGTTCGGGTCCGCAATGGCATCGAAAGGGTCCGCGATCGTCATGGGCGGACGTTAGGCGAATTTTTGCAAGGCAGCAAGAATTTTGTGCGGTGCGAAACGCTAATTTTGCTTTGCAATATTTCCGTAATACTTGGGTGGCGGCTCAGCCGCCCGCAGCGAGGCCGACGATACCGTCCCAGAGCAGCTTCGAGCCCGCGATGAAGGCCATGCTATACATGAAGGGGTAGAAGATCTGCGGCTTCATGCGGCGAACGATAAAGGCGCCGCACACGGTCGCGACGATCGCCAGCGGAAAGAGTGTCGCCGAGATTTTCAGGTTGCTGAGGTCGAGTTGCCCGAGCGCGAAATAGGGAATGAGCTTCACCGCGTTCAGGATCGCGAAGAAGCGCACGATCGTGCCGGTATATTCGCGCGGGTCGAGCTGCAGTGGCAGCGCGTAGATCTGGAAGGGCGGGCCGCCGGCATGCGCAACGAAGCTGCCATAGCCGGCGAACGAGCCCCAAAGCGCCGCCGGCCCGGCCCGCTGCGTCTTCGGCGCGATGGTGATGCCGAGGCGCATGCGCCAGATGTTGTAGACGTAGCGAAGCACGAAGAGCACGGTGATCAGGCCGATGATCAGGCGGAGCAGGTCACGCGAGACATAGGCGGAGGTTGCCCAGCCGATGACGATGCCGGCAATGGCGCCGGGCAAAAGCATGAAAAGGGTCTTGCGGTCGCCATGCTTGCGCCACATCCAGAGCGATACAAGATCCATCGCGATCAGGATCGGCAGGAGAAGGGCGGCGGCCTGGACGGGCGACACCGCCATCGACAATATCGGTACACCCATGAGCGAAAGTGCTTCCCCCATGCCGCCCTTGCTGAGGCCGACAAGCAGAACGGCCGGGATGGCGATAAGGTAGAAGTCGAGATCCGGAAGCATGGGTGGCTGTTGATCCTTTTGCAGTCTCCGTCTATCGGTTTTCGGAAATGAAATCGAGCGCTGGTTTCGCGGCTTACGCGGCACAGCCGGAAATGGATATCTGAGCATGACAACAGAACGCTGCCGCCTGGTGCTGATCGCGCCCGACATGCCCGATGCGGCGGAACGTGCCAAGGTGCTCGCCGACGCGCTCAAGGGTGGCGACGTCGCCTCGGTGATCGTGCCGCAATACGGGCTCGACGATAGCGAGTTCCAGAAGCATGCCGAGCGCCTGGTGCCGGTCATCCAGGAGGCGGGCGCCGCAGCACTGATCGCGGGTGACTCGCGCGTTGCCGGTCGCGCCAAGGCGGATGGCCTGCATGTTGCCGGCAATGCCGAAGTGCTCGGTGAGGCGGTCGAGAAGCACACGCCGAAGCTGATCGTCGGCGGCGGCAACGCGGCCGACCGCCACCATGCGCTGGAGATCGGCGAAGTGCGCCCGGACTACGTGTTCTTCGGCAGGACCGACGGCGACATCAAGCCGGAGGCGCATTCGAAGAACCTCGCGCTTGCCGAATGGTGGGCGTCGATGATCGAGATCCCGTGCATCGTCATGGGCGGCACCGATCCGCAATCGGCGCTTGCAGTGGCGGAGACCGGTGCCGAGTTCGTGGCGCTTCGTCTGGCCGTCTTCGGTGAGCCAGGACAGGCGCCCTCCGTCGTTGCCGCGGTCAACGCGTTGCTTGACGAAAAAGCGCCACGGTTTGAAGATTAAGACGTTTCGATGTTGAACCGTCCGTCTTCCAGATTGAGTCGAGGTCTTTCCCTTGTCGCCCTGGCCGTTGCCCTGGCGCTGCCGGCGCATGCGCAGGAGAAGCCGTCCGCAAGCGACGATGCCGGCGTCGAAAAGCGTGGCCGCATCACGCCCTTCAACGGCGCTGCGATGCCCGAAGGAGCCGAGACTGGCGACAAGTCGAACGCGGCTTCGGACAAGAAGCCGGCGGACGGCACGGCGCCATCTGGAGGCGTGGGTGTCTTTGATCGCATGGGCGCCGAATTGCCGGCGCTGCCGGCCGAAAAACCCTTCGCCGGCAAGGTCGACGACGCCTACGGCGCGTTTCAGCGCGGCTATTACCTGACCGCGATGGATCTGGCGCTGCCACGGGCGCAGCTCGGCGATCCTGCGGCACAGACGCTGATTGCCGAAATCTTGCAGCAGGGGCTTGGCGTCGTGCGCAACCCGCAGCAGGCTGCCTTCTGGTATGGCCAGGCGGCGGAAAAAGGCGACCCGGCGGCGATGTTCAAATATGCCCTGATCCTGATGGAGGGGCGCTACGCCAAGCGTGACCGGAAAAAGTCCGAAGAGCTGATGAAGAAGGCGGCCGATCTCGGCAATGGCTCGGCACAGTTCAATTACGGCCAGACGCTCGTTGCCGACAATCCCGGACCGAAGGGATTGAAGCTGGCGATGCCCTATTACGAGAAGTCGGCCGAACAGGGCATTGCCGACGCGCAATATGCGTTGTCGCAGATCCTGGTCAATGTCGACGGCATCGAGGAAAGCAAGCGGGCGCGTGCCCGCGAATGGCTGATCCGTGCGGCGCGGGCGGGCTTCGATACCGCCCAGTTGGACATCGCGATCTGGATGATCGAAGGCATTGCCGGTGATCGGAACCTGGAGGACGGCTTCGGCTGGATGCGCCGGGCGGCCGAGGGCGGCAACGTGGTGGCGCAGAACCGTCTCTCGCATCTCTATGTCAATGCCATCGGCACGAGGCCCAACCCGGTCGAGGCGGCGAAATGGTATGTGCTGTCACGCCGTGCCGGTCTCAAGGACGATGCGCTCGAGGACTTCTACCTCGGTCTTAATGAAGAGCAGCAGAAGCAGGCGCTGAGTGCGGCCAACAGGTATCGCCGGAGCTGAGCGAGGCGGAATCCCGTCGCCGCCGGCCGGCAAAAATGCTATTTCGCTTGAACTCGCGGGGCTTTTGTGGTTCTGAGGCCGCGGTTTTGCTCGTGGCGCCATGACAGTGGCAGCAATGCGCGAGCGGAGTGAGACTTCACTCGGTTTTTTGACGACGGAGCACGGTTTGCAGCTTGCCCTTGAGGCCAGTAATGCGCCTATGTTTCGTCAAGCAGGTTCAACGTCCGATCGAACGCGTTCGATCGGCCTTCGTTTTTCAAGGGATCGCCAGATGGCCCGTTCAGCACTTCTCAATGTCATGGTTCAGGCCGCCTTCAAGGCGGGCAAGTCGTTGTCCCGCGATTTCGGCGAAGTCCAGAACCTGCAGGTGTCGCTCAAGGGACCGGGCGACTATGTTTCGCAGGCCGATCGTAAGGCCGAAAAGCTCATTCGCGAAGAACTCCTGAAGGCTCGCCCGACCTATGGCTTCCTCGGCGAGGAAGGCGAAGAGATCATCGGCACCGACGGTGCGCACCGCTGGATCGTCGATCCGCTCGACGGCACCACCAACTTCCTGCACGGCATTCCGCATTTCGCCGTTTCGATCGCACTGGAGCGCCAGGGCGAGATCGTCGGCGCTGTCGTCTTCAACCCGGCAACCGATGAACTCTACACGGCCGAGCGCGGCGGTGGCGCCTTCCTCAACGACCGTCGTTTGCGCGTCGCTGCACGCAAGCATCTTTCCGATGCCGTCATCGCCACCGGCACGCCGCATCTTGGCCGCGGCAACCACGGCAAGTACCTGATCGAACTGCGCCATGTGATGGGCGAAGTTGCAGGTATCCGCCGCATGGGCTCGGCTGCGCTCGATCTTGCCTATGTCGCTGCCGGCCGTTTCGACGGCTACTGGGAGCGCGACCTTGCCGCTTGGGATATTGCCGCCGGTGTGCTTCTCATTCGCGAAGCCGGTGGTTGGACGCACGATATCAACGGCGGCGCCCGCCCGGTCGATGACGGTTCGGTCATCTGCGGCAACGAGTACATCGTCAAGGCGCTGACGGAAGTCGTTCATCGCACGGTGCCGACGAAGTAAGTCGCAATCCCGTTCGTTCCGAAGCCTCCGATGCGCACCCCGCATCGGAGGCTTTGTTTTTGGCACGAAGCTGGGCGGTGCAACACGACACCGCCACAGGCCTGTGCCTAACTGGCGACCTGCAGGCCGTGGCGCGATCCTGGCTGCATACACAAATTGGCCCTTGAATCGATTTCGGTTTCAGGAATTATGCGATAGGCTCCGGGCCGGCGCGGCGCCGTTCCGTCAAGTGAAGCGGGAGATACTCATACCCATGACGAAACTGCATCTGTCCGGTTGGAACGGTCGGGAAGGCATGGAAGACGGCTACAACCCGCACAAGCTGTCGAGCCCCATGCACTATTTCTGGACGATGGTGGTCTTTCTGATCATCGTCGGATTTGTCGGTGCGATCCTCTTTCGCCAGGCACAGAACGCCTTTCTCGCCAATCCCGGCCTGAACGGGCTGATCCTCGGGGTGCTCCTGATCGGCATCCTGCTCGTGTTCAATCATGTACTGGGCTTGCGCCCTGAAGTGCGCTGGTTCAATTCGTTCCGCGCCGCAGGCAGTGCGGACAAGGTCGGGCGGGACCCGGTGCTGCTGGCGCCGATGCGGGCGCTGATCGGCGGCCGCCAGACGGCGATCTCGACGACGGCCCTCCGGTCGATCCTCGATTCCATCGCCACCCGCCTCGACGAATCGCGCGACATTTCGCGTTACCTGACCGGGCTTCTGGTGTTTCTCGGCCTGCTCGGCACATTCTGGGGCCTTCTTGGAACGATCGGCTCGATCAACACGGTCATCCAGTCTCTGGATGCCGGATCGGGAACGACGGAAGACATCCTCTCGGCGCTGAAGAATGGCCTGTCGGCACCGCTCACCGGCATGGGCACGGCGTTTTCGACGTCGCTTTTCGGCCTTTCCGGTTCGCTGATCCTCGGCTTTCTCGATCTGCAGGCCGGGCGCGCGCAGAACCGCTTCTACACCGAGCTTGAAAACTGGCTCTCCTCCGTGACGGACGTCGGCTCGGAACTTTCGCCGGCGCTCGATCTGCCCGCCGGCGCGCCGGTCGAGGAGCTGAAGAGGCTCACCGACCAGCTCGTCCGCCTCAACCATGAGGGCGGCGCGAACCAGCGCACGACCGCGGCCATGGCAAGCCTCGCCGAAGGCATTCAAGGGCTGGTCAAGAACATGCGCGGCGAACAGCAGATGCTGCGGGATTGGATCGAGGCTCAGCAGGACGAAGCCAAGGCGATGCGCAAGACGCTCGACAAGCTGGCATCGCGGGTCGGCATCTCCGACCGGTCGCCTGCGCATGACAAGCCGGCCGTGTCGGCCAAGGCGCGCGTGGAAGAGGCCGGAGGAGAGTAATCCATGGCGCTTGCCCGAAAAGGCCGCTCTCAGCGCACGATCGACTATTGGCCGGGCTTCGTCGACGCACTGTCGACGCTGCTGCTGTCGATCATGTTCCTGCTGACCGTCTTCGTCCTTGCACAGTTTCTGCTCAGTCGCGAAATCAGCGGCAAGGACGAGGTGCTGACGCGGCTGAACAGCCAGATCAACGAACTCACCCAGCTTCTGGCGCTCGAAAAGAGCGGCAAGCAGGATCTCGAGGATTCGCTTGCCAATCTGCAGGCGTCGCTCGCCACGTCCGAAGGCGAACGCTCACGGCTGCAGGCCCTGCTCGACCAGGGCGCCGGGAGCACGGACGCCGCCAACCAGAAGATCGGCCGTCTCGGCTCTGAGCTTGAGACCGAGCGTGAAGTCAGCGCCCGGGCCATGAGCCAGATCGAGCTGCTGAACCAGCAGATCGCCGCGCTCCGCAGCCAGATCGCCGCCATCGAAGTCGCGCTTCAGGCGTCGGAAGCCAAGGACCAGCAGTCGCAGACCAAGATCGCCGATCTCGGACGCCGGCTGAACGTGGCGCTTGCCCAGCGGGTGCAGGAACTCAACCGCTACCGCTCGGACTTCTTCGGACGCCTCCGGGAAATTCTTTCCGACCGTGAAAACATCCGCATCGTCGGCGACCGCTTCGTCTTCCAGTCGGAGGTGCTGTTTCCCTCTGGTGGCAACGACCTCAATCCGGAAGGGCAGGCGGAAATGGCCAAGCTCGCCACCGCGCTGCTCGACCTCGCCAAGGAAATCCCCGCCGAAATCAACTGGGTGCTGCGCGTCGACGGCCACACGGACAATGTGCAGCTTTCAGGCGCCGGGCGCTTCGCCGACAACTGGGAGCTTTCGTCGGCGCGTGCGACCTCCGTGGTCAAGTTCCTGATCTCGAAGGGCGTGCCAGCAGATCGGCTAGTGGCCGCGGGCTTTGGCGAGTACCAGCCGATTGCACCGGGTGAAACCCCTGAGGCGCGGGCGCAGAACCGCCGCATCGAGCTCAAGCTGACCGAGAAATAGACTTCGCTCTCCGCGTATCCCGTCGTCGGGCGACGCAGCCTGGCGCTTGAATTGACCTTGACGTACGCGTAACAATTCTGCAGCCATTCAGATGGCTGCGGCGGCCTTTGCGTGTCAGAGCGTGGGGGGCCGGATGGGATGCGAGGGGGAGAGCATTTCATGGATTGCGACGTTTTGGTTATCGGCGCGGGGCTTGCCGGCCTTGTCGCCGCAGCGGAGGCGGCGGCACTCGGCCGCAGGGTCATCGTGCTCGACCAGGAAGGGGAACAGAATCTTGGCGGACAGGCCTTCTGGTCGCTTGGCGGCCTGTTCTTTGTCGACAGCCCCGAACAGCGCCGCATGGGCATCCGCGACACCCGCGAGCTTGCCGGGCAGGACTGGGTGGGCTCCTCGCAGTTCGACCGTCCGGAGGATCACTGGCCACGGCTCTGGGCCGAAGCCTATCTCGACTTTGCCGCGGGCGAGAAGCGCTCCTGGCTGCACTCGCTCGGCATGCGCTGGTTTCCCGTGGTCGGCTGGGCGGAGCGCGGCGGTGGGCTCGCCCACGGGCACGGCAATTCGGTGCCGCGCTTTCACGTCACGTGGGGTACCGGCCCGGCGGTGCTCGAACCGTTCATCCGGTTGACGCGCGAGGCGGAAAGTCGTGGTCTCGTGCGCTTCCGCTTCCGCCATCGGGTGGATGAACTTGTGACCACCGACGGCCGCGTGACGGGTGCGCGCGGTGCGCTGCTCAAGGACGATCCGGTCGGGCGCGGTGAGCGCAGCTCCCGCGACATCGTCGGCGATTTCGAGATTTCGGCGGGCGCGATCGTCGTCACGTCAGGCGGTATCGGCGGAAACCATGATCTGGTGCGCCGCAACTGGCCGCGCAAGCGGCTCGGCCAGCCGCCGGCGACGATGGTTGCGGGCGTGCCCCACCATGTCGACGGGCGCATGCTGGAGATCGCCAGCCAGGCGCGCGGCGCGGTCATCAATGCGGATCGCATGTGGCACTATACGGAGGGGTTGAAGAACTTCGATCCGATCTGGCCGGACCATGGCATCCGCATCCTTCCGGGCCCTTCGTCCTTCTGGTGCGACGCCGACGGCAACCGTTTTCCGGCGCCGGCCATGCCCGGCTTCGATACGCTCGGCACGTTGAAGGCGATCCGCGACAGCGGTCATGATTACAGCTGGTTCGTGCTGACGCGGGCGATCATCAAAAAGGAGTTCGCGCTTTCCGGTTCGGAGCAGAATCCCGATCTCACCGGCAAGAGCATCGCCCTTCTGTTAAAGCGGCTCGGCAAGAACCCGCCGGGGCCGGTCCAGGCGTTCATGGACAAGGGCGAGGATTTCATCGTGCGCGACCGTCTCGAAGACCTGGTGCCGGCGATGAATGCGCTGACCGGTGAGAACCGGCTGTCGCTGGAGCACTTGCGGCAGCAGATCGTGGCGCGCGACCGGGAAATTACCAACGCATTCTCCAAGGACGCGCAGGTGACCGCGATCCGCGGTGCGCGCGCCTATCGCGGCGACCGGCTGCTGCGCACGGCCAAACCGCATCGGCTGCTCGATCCCAAGGCCGGCCCACTGATTGCCGTTCGGCTGCATATCCTGACGCGCAAGACGCTGGGCGGGCTTCAAACCAACCTGTCAGGCCAGGTGTTGGAGCAATCGGGCGAGCCGGTGCCCGGTCTCTACGCTGCCGGCGAAGTCGCCGGCTTCGGCGGGGGCGGCATGCATGGCTACAACGCACTCGAAGGCACGTTCCTCGGCGGCTGCATCTTTTCCGGCCGGGCCGCGGGGCGGGGTGCTGCCGGGGTGTGATGGCTCCTTGCCGCGTATTTGCCCCTCATCCTAGCCCTCTTCTCGTCAAGCGGGGAGGTGACGGTCGATTGTGCAACGATACCCTCACGTGTAATCGCCGCCGAGGCGGCGCGGTACATCGAGGTTCAGGCAACCGAGTAACATCGTATGTGCTGGCGCATACGCACGGACCGCGCCACAAGTCCCTTCTCCCCGCCTGCGGGGAGAAGGTGGCGGCAGTCGGATGAGGGGCCCCGCTCGTTCTGATCGTCAATCCATCTGCACATTGGCGTCACGAACGACCGGCGTCCACTTCGCCAATTCGGCTTTCACATGGGCTTCCAGCTCTTCCGGCGTCGAGCCGACAATCGTGGCGCTGAATTCCTTCATGCGCTCGACGACAGCGGGATCCTTCAGCGCCTTGTTGGCCGCCTCGTTGAGGCGGGCGACGACCGGCTGAGGCGTGTTGGCCGGGGCGAAGAGCGCGTTCCAGGTGTAGGTCTCGTAGCCCGGAATGCCGGCCTCGGCGACTGTCGGCACATCCGGGAAGGACGGTGCCCGTTCCGCCGTGGTCACCGCAAGCGCCCTCAGCGTTCCCGCCTTGATGTGGCTGGAGGAGGAGGGGAGGTTGTCGAACATGATCGGCACCTGGTTGCCGATGACATCGTTCAGCGCCGGGCCTGCGCCCTTGTAGGGGATGTGCTGCATACTGACGCCGGCCATCTTCTTGAAGAGTTCGCCGGAGAGGTGCAGCGGAGTGCCGTTGCCGGAAGACGCATAGCTGTACTCGTCGGGCTTGGCCTTCAGGAGTGCCAGCAGTTCCGCAACGTCCTTGGCCGGGAGTTCCGGATTGACGACGAGCACGTTGGGCACGACGACGAGCAGGGAGATCGGCGCGAAATCCTTTTCGGGATCGTAGGGCTTGGTCTTCAGGATCAGCGGATTGAGCGCGTGGGTGGCGACCGTGCCCATCAGGATCGTATAGCCGTCCGGATCGGCGCGGGCGACATTGTCTGCGCCGAGATTGCCACCGGCGCCGGCAACGTTCTGGACGATCACCTGTTGGCCGAGGTCCTCCGACATTTTTTGCGCGACGATGCGGGCAACCACGTCGGTGGAACCGCCGGCGGCAAAGGGAACGACGAGCGTTATCGGCCGGTCGGGGAAGTCCTGGGCCAGTGCCGTCGAGCCAAGGGGCAGCGCCGTCAGCGCCATCAGGCCCAGCGCCAGAGTGGCACGCCGGGTCAGGTGCGAAAATGCCATGCGGTAGTCCTCCCGATCAATTCAGCAGAAAGCGATACCGGCCTCCTCGGCCGGCCCCCTAACAATAGGGCTCGGCCTCCCGTCGGCAACCGCTTTACGGCAAATCGGAGGACGCTTTTCGCGCCGTGCGGTGCGTTTAGCTCTGCACGTTGACGAACAGGGCCTCTGCGCCATGGTTGAACTGCAGCCGCGCAAGCTTGGCGTAGAGTCCGCCCTGACGGATCAGGGAGGCGTGGGTTCCTTCCTCGACGATGCGGCCATGATCGAGCACCAGGATACGATCGGCCTTCAGCACGGTCGCCAGCCGATGGGCGATGATGATGGTCGAGCGCTCGTGCAGCAGGCCGTCGAGCGCCTTCTGGACCAGCGTCTCGCTCTCGGCGTCGAGGGCCGAGGTTGCTTCGTCGAGAAGCAGCACCGGCGCGTTCTTGAGGATGGCGCGGGCGATGGCGATGCGCTGGCGCTGGCCGCCGGAAAGTGTAACGCCACGTTCGCCGACATAGGTGTCGTAACCCTTGTCGAGCCTGTTGATGAACTCGTCCGCCTGCGCGGCGACGGCGGCGGCACGCACCGCCTCGCGGCTGGCATTCGGCATGCCGAAGGCGATGTTGTCATGCACGGACGAGGCGAACATCGTCACATCCTGCGGCACGATCGCAATGCGGTCGCGCAGATCCTTCGGATCGACGGTGCGAATGTCGACGCCATCAACGCGCACGGCGCCCTTGGCAGGGTCGTAGAAGCGAAGCAGCATGGAGAACACAGTGCTCTTGCCGGCGCCGGACGGTCCGACGATCGCAACGGTCTCGCCGGGCGCGATGTTGAAGCTGAGGCCGTTGAGGCTCTTGTAGTCGGGTCGCGACGGGTAGGCGAAATGAACGTCGTCGAAGGCGATGGCGCCGGTCGCCGGGACCGGCATGGCGACGGGATTTTCCGGAGCCTGGATCTCGGGAATTTCGGTCAGAAGCTCGTTCAGTCGCTCGGCAGCACCCGCTGCCTGCGAGAGTTCGCCCCAGACTTCCGAGAGCGAACCGAGGCTGCCCGCGGCAAAGACCGAATAGAGCAGGAACTGGCTGAGCGTGCCGGCGGAGAGATTACCTGACAGTACGTCGTGCGCGCCAAACCAGAGCACGGCGACGACGCTGCCGAACACCATGGTAATGGCGAAAGCGGTCAGCACCGAGCGCGCCTTGATCGCGGCGCGCGCCGCGCCATAGGCATCCTCGACGGCGGCTCCGAAGTGGCTGTTGGCAAGTCCTTCGCCATTGAAGGCCTGGACTGTGCGTGATGCGGCAATCGCCTCGCCGGCATAGGCCGAGGCGGCAGCGAGCGTGTCCTGCGCCTGGCGCGAGCGGCGGCGGACGGAACGGCCGAAGCCGACGAGCGGGAAGACGATGATCGGAATGGCGATCAGCACCAGGCTCGACAGCTTGGGGCTGGTATAGACCATCATGCCGATGGCGCCGAGACACAGGATCAGGTTGCGCAGCGCGACCGAGGCGGTGGCGCCGACCGCGGATTTTACCTGCGTCGTGTCGGCGGTCAGCCGCGAGACGATCTCGCCGGACTGGTTGACGTCGAAGAAGGAGGCGGAAAGGCGGGTGACGCGATCGAAGACATTGCGCCTCAAGTCGGCAACGATGCGCTCGCCGAGCGTGATGACGAAGTAGTAGCGCGCCGCACTCGCCAGCGCGAGCACGATGGCGAGCATCATCAGCATCGAGAAGTAGGTGTTGATGAAGCCGCTGTCGGGACTGGAGAAACCGTTGTCGACCATCCGCCTAACAGCGAGCGGCAGCGCCAGCGTGGTCACGGCAGCGAGGATCAGCGAAATGCCGGCGCCGACGACCAGATGGCGGTAGCGGGCGAGATAGGGGAGGAGCGTGGCGAGCGGACGGATGGACTTGCGCGCAGGCGCCTGGTTTTCTCTTGACGACACTTGACCCCTTTCGCCAGACACGGAGGAAGGGATTGCCCATGAGTCTTCCGTGCGGCACTTGTTATCGCGCAGACCTTGATGTATAGGCACGGCATCGAATTGGGAAGCCGTGGCCGTTCAGCCGGTGCGCGGCTTCATTTACGTGTTCGGTCTCGAAGTCGCAATGCCTTGCGACAATTGGACCCTGGAACTCTAGGAAGATCGTTATGAAGGCAGACATCCATCCCGATTACCACGTCATCAAGGTAGTCATGACCGACGGCACCGAATACGAAACCCGCTCGACCTGGGGTTCTGAAGGCGCCACCATGAACCTGGAAATCGACCCCAAGTCGCACCCGGCCTGGACCGGCGGCAACCAGCAGCTCATGGACCGCGGCGGCCGCGTCTCCAAGTTCAAGAAGCGCTTCGAAGGCCTCGGCCTCTAATCGAGCGCCTCTTCGGCAGATTCAAAAAGCCCGGGTCATTTGGCCCGGGCTTTTTTCTGTCTTGGTTCTGGGGGATAGGCCGGGCGAGGCGGTGACATGGCGCCGTGCCATGGACGCGTTGTGGCCACTGGCGCTCCGTCGCTGTTCCAGGCAAGGAGCAGGATGACGGCGTTATGTCGCGGTTCCTGACCCGACCAGCCGGCGCTTTTCGCAAGCGGTAACGCCTCTTCCGTCAGGAGATCGAGATGCCCTTGTGTGGCGTCAATCGGATAGGCGCCCTCGGTGAGGTTTCTCCAGGAATTTTCGCAGTCGAGGCCAAGGCGCGCCAGCGCCGCCATGTGCTGCCGGTCGCAACGAAAAACCCGCCGGCAAATGCTGTTGCGGCGGGTTTGATTTCTCAGGTCTATTTTCTGCGCGGCGTCAGTTGGTTCCGAAGGCCGTCTGCAGCAGCTTGATCTGCGCCTTGACGCCGTTCTGGTTGTCCGGGACGATCGCGGCCGCTTCGTTCGGGCGATAGATCTCGCGGTCGAGCAGGGCGACGCGGTTCTGCAGGCGCAACGAGCGCTCGATCAGGTCGCGAAAGGATTCCGGCAGTTCGGCCCAGCCGGGAGCCGCCTTGTCGACGTTGAAGCTGTCGAGGCGAACCTTGCTCTTTTCCGACATCACCTGATCGCGGCTCATCTCGCCGTTGTTGACGGCGCGCTGCAGGAGCAGCCAGGAAGCCATCTGCATCAGGCGGGTGGTGAGCCGCATGGATTCGGCTGCATAGAGAACCGATGCCATGCGCGGCAGGACCTTGGAAGCGGCGCGGCCCGGTCCGTCGAGATAGGTGGCCGTTTCCTCGACCAGTCCCATGCCTTCCGAATAGAGGGTCTTGAATTGTGCCGAGGACGCCGCGTGTCCTGCGAAACTGACCGTATTCAATCCTCTCTCGGACATGACCTGTTTTCCCTGGTTCAAACGCATCACGACAGTCAGGTAGTGGACGGTTATGGGAAATAAATCCTTGCCCGTCTCTATGCTTGAAGAATGATCCGATAGCGCATTTCGCGCAAGGGCATTCTTAAGAAAGGGTTAATCTCCACAGTTCTTTGGATAAACCTATGCCAAAACAAAAAAAGAGCCGCGGAAAGCGGCTCTCAAGGTAAAACAGGGAGAAAAATCAGACCCATTCGCCAGTCGGTGAAATTGTCTGAAACCGGAAAGCTCCGGATGCCCTGACAATCGCAGATAATGCTTAATGCCGCGTTAAACGCGCTTCGTTTTGCTGCGGTGCGACCTTACGCCGCCGGATCAGCGAAACAGGTTCTCGGCGGCCGAGCGGCTGGCGGACTTGCGTGTCCGCTCCGCCTCCAGCCGTGCAATCTCCTCGGTCAGAAGGGTGATGCGTTGCGTCAACTCGTCAACCGACAGCAGCGCGAGATCGCTGCCAATTTCATGGGCCACCTTCTTTTGCGGCCGATCGTCGTCAAACAGGCTCATCGGACTGATCCTCCCATTCCGGACCTTTGTCTGGCTCGTTGCGTGTTTCGTCAAACGGGGCCGCGCGCGGCGAAAGCTGCAGGCTTTCCGGCGTCGTCGGCGTGCCGGCGTTGACCGGCGAGAAGGCGTCGCGGTCGGATACCGGCACGGGCGCGCGCATCCGGCTGCGGATGATGGCATAGGCGGTGATCAGGATGTGGGCGCAGGCCGTAATCATGAACAGGCCGTAGGGGCCCGCCGCCGTCATGACCGGGCCGCCGATCGTCGGGCCGATGATGGTGCCGATGCCGTAGAGCAGCAGCAGGCCGCCGGAGACCTTGACGAAGTCCTCGGCCGTCGCGAAGTCGTTGGCGTGCGACACGGCGATCGGATAGAGCGCGTTGGCCGCCGCACCGTAGATCGCAATCAGCGTCAGCACGATCCAGACCTGGGTCGGCTCGACCAGGAAGATCAGCAAGCCTGCGAGAGCGCCGACCCCGGCAAGTGCTGCCAGGACGTAGCGCCGGTCGATCCGGTCGGACAGCCGCCCGGCCGGCAACTGCATGACGGCGCCGGCAAAGATCGCCACGCTCATCATGGCGGCGACGGTGCTGTCGGAAAGTCCCGCCTGGCGGCCAAAGACGGCGCCGAGCGTGCCGAACGCGCCGTTGGCAATACCGACGAGCAGGATGCCGAGGAAGGAAACCGGCGAGTTGCGGTAAAGGCCGCGCAGGTCGAGGCTCACCTTCTTCAGCGGTTGCGGCGAGGCAGCCTTGGACAGAAGCGTCGGCAGCATGGCGACGCAGTAGAGGATGCCGCAGATCATGAATAAGATGGTGGTGGAAGTATCGCCGAAGGGGATCATCATCTGGCCGCCGACGACGCCGAAGAGCGTGATGGCAATATAGAGCGAGAAGATGACGCCGCGGCTCTCGTTGGTGGCGCGCTCGTTCAGCCAGCTTTCGATGATCATCGAGGTGCCGGCAGTGGAGAAGCCTGTCAGCGCCCTGAGGATCAGCCACCAGGTCGGATCGATCAGGATGCCGGTCATTAGCGCGACGATGGCGATGAGCGAGGCAAAGACGCTGAAGGCGCGCACGTGGCCGATGCGCTTGACGACCGTGGGCGCAAAAAAGCAGCCGAGAACGAAGCCAGCAGCCCAGGATGTGCCGATCAGCCCGAGGATGGTGGTGGGATAACCTTCAGCGGTGCCGCGCACGGGAAGAAGAAGCCCCTGCAGACCATTGCCCAGAAAGAGAAACAGCGTGCCGAGCAGGAGGGCGGCGACCGGGAGCAGGTTCTTTCTCATCATTCATCCGAAATTCGTTCTGCCGTCAGCAAGTTAGGGCGGTGCCTGGTGAATTGCCAGCCGGTTTCTGATTGCAGCGTCTGGCAGTGCCGCAGGTTTTGTCCTTCGATGGGAGACGAATGACGCAACATGCGGCGGCCGGTCATTGCAAATCGCCCGCGGAAACACTAGCCCTTTTTGCCAAGCGCAACGTATCGCTAGTCCTCGGGGGAGGCGGTGCTGCGTGCGACGAAGAGTGCCGGTGTTGCGAAGGCTTCACCGGTTGAGGCAGCCTCCCGGTAGACGAGGGCAACATGCAGAAGGCGATCGCCCTTTTTCTGCTTCTGATCATGGCCATTCAGCTCCTCTGGCCGATCGGCATTCCGGGGCTGCGCCGCCGTCGCGATTTCTGGAAGATCGCGGTCTTCGCCATCGTGATGATGATGGTGACGGTGTTGATCCGTCCCTGACCCGGCCGCCCCGCCGCAACTCCCCGTTACCTTTGGAACTCCATCCCCTCCGGCTCGCCGCTACCTTGGTTGCGAAACCTGTCGTTTCAACCAGAAAAGGGCGCAGGACAGATGGGAAAGAAAGCGCTAAAGTGCGAACCTCATTCGGGAGATGACTTCGAGGGTTTCTTGGAACGCCGGCTTGCTGCCATTCTCGCTGCCGATGTCGTGGGGTACAGTCGCCTGATCGGCGCTGACGAAACCGGCACGCTGGCCGCCATGAAACGGCACAAGAGCGAACTCGTCGATCCGAAGATCACCCGTCACAAGGGACGCATCGTCAAGCTCACCGGCGACGGCATCCTGGTCGAGTTCGCAAGCGTCGTGCACGCGGTCGCCTGCGCCGTCGATATCCAGCGCGGCATGCTGCTGCGCAACGAAAGCGTGTCGCCGCTGAAGCGCATCGAGCTCAGGATCGGCGTGCACCTCGGCGACATCATCGTCGAGGATGGCGACATCTTCGGGGACGGCGTCAATGTCGCGGCGCGTCTCGAAGGCCTCGCAGAGCCGTCGGGCATCGCCGTCTCGGCTTCCGTGCGCGATCATGTAGGGTCGCGCCTGGATGTCGGCTTCGTCGACAAGGGCGAACACACGCTGAAGAACATCGCCGCCGGCGTTCACGTCTATTCGGTGGCGCTCGGCGCCCCGACGAAGGTCGCGTCGGCACCGAACGGATCGTGCCCGGTGGTGCTCGACGATGGCTACGGGCTCTCGGTCGGCGTGCTTCCTTTCACCAATATGAGCCACGATCCGGAGCAGGAATACTTCTCCGACGGCATCACCGAAGACATCATCACCGATCTCTCGAAGATCTCGAAGCTGCACGTCGTCGCCCGCAACACCGTGTTCACCTACAAGGGGCGGTCGGTGAAGGTGAAGCAGGTGGCCCAGGAATTGGGCGTCCGCTACATCCTCGAGGGCAGCGTGCGCAAGGCGGGCGCGCGGGTGCGCATCACCGGCCAGTTGATCGATGCGCTGACCGGCACGCATCTCTGGGCCGACCGCTACGACCGGGACCTGACTGATATCTTCGCGATCCAGGACGAAATCACCCATGCGATCGTCGACCAGTTGAAGATCAAGCTGCTGCCAGCGGAGAGGCGGGCGATCGAAAGCGACCCGACGACAAGCGTCGAGGCCTATACCTACTATCTGCGTGGCCGGCAGTTTTCCCACGCCTGGACGCGCTCCTATCTCCTGCTCGCGCGGCGCATGTTCATGAAGGCGGTGGAGCTCGATCCGGATTTTGCCCGCGCCTATGCCGGCATTGCCGACTGCGAGTCGGCGCTTCGCGATTGGCACGAGGATGAATTTCCGCTGCAAGGCATCCTGTCCATGACCGACAAGGCGCTGGCGCTCGACCCAGACCTCGCGGAGGCCCATGCGTCTCGCGGTCTCGTGCTGCACCAGGACGGCCAATGCGACGAAGCCGTCGCCGCCTTCGAGCAGGCGCTTGCGCTGGATGCCGGGCTCTACGAGGCGAATTTCCACTATGGCCGCTTCCTGTTCATGCAGGGCGCGTTCGAAATGGCGATTCAGTTCTTCAAGCGTGCCGCCGATATCCGGCCGGACGACTACCTGTCACCGATCCACCTGATGAGCGCCTATCGCACGCTCGGCCGGGATACTGAACGCAAGCAGTGGGCGCGCATCGGCATCGCCCGGGCAGAGCGGGCGCTGGAGCTCAACCCGGAAAACTCGGGCCCGGCCCACCGCGGCGCGCTGGCGCTTGCCCATATGGGCGAGGCCGACCGTGCGCGCGAATGGGCAGCGCGGGCGCTGGCAATCGATCCCGATGACGTGGTCGCCCGCTACAACACGGCCTGCGTCTTTTGCATCCTTGGCGATATCGACGCGGCCCTCGATCTTCTCGAAACATTGCTGCCGCAGAGCTCCTGCTACCAGTTGCTCTGGTTCAAGCAGGATTCCGACCTCGACGCGGTGCGCCACCATGTTCGCTTCCAGGCGATGGTCGAGGCGATCGCGAAATGCGAAGCCGGATTGCGCTGACCGCCGGACCGTCGTTTCCATCCGGCGGCTCGAAGCTTGCCGCTAGTGGTGGCCCGCCTGGCGGGATCCCTGAGGGGCGCTGACGCGCCCGGCCGTCAGCCACCAAATGGCCGCCCCGGTCACGAACAGCATTGCTGTTGCCACCATCACGACCGCGGTAAACGCTCCTTCGAAGGCGAGGCGGGCACGGCTCACCAGTTCGCTCGCCACATCCGCCGGCAGCTTCTCGGCGAGGAGCAAGGCTTCATCGAGGCTGTCGCGCGCCATCGGCGGGATTGCAGCCCCCTCCGGCAGGACGAGGAAGGCGGTGTAGACGACCGACATGACGGTGCCGAGCACGGCAATGCCGATCGCGCCGCCAAGCTCGAACGAGACCTCCTCGATCGATGCTGCCATGCCGGCCCGTTCCGGCGGGGCGTTGAACATGATGGCGCTGGAGGCGGCCGTCATGGAGGCACCGATGCCGAGGCCGAGGACGACGAGGGTGACGATCTGGGCGAGCGCGCCGGTTTCATGGACGAGCAGATAGCCGCCAAGACCGAGAGCCGCCAGGATGAGGCCCGAGCGCAGCACCACTTCGGCGCCCAGGCGCGGCAGCAGGGTGCCGGTCAGCGGGCCGGCGACGAAAGCTGCAAGCGGGATCGGCAGAATGAAGACACCCGCCTCGAGCGGCGAAAAGTCCTCGACCAGCTGCAGCTGCTGGCTCAGCACCAGTTCGATGCCGACGATCGAGGCGGATGCCACGAGCGCTGCGGCAACGCCGGAGGAAAACACAGCATTGCGGAAGAGGCTGAAGTCGATCAGCGGATGCGGGCTGCGGCGCTGGCGGCGCACGAAGAGAAAGAGCGCGAATGCGCCGATCACGGCCGCAGCGAGACCCGCTTCCAGCGACGGCTCGCGCTTGCTCGTTTCCTTGACGGCATAGGCAAGGCCGATGAGGCCGACCATGATCTGCAGTGAACCGATCGCGTCCCAAGGGTGTTTCGGATTGCCGGCGTTGTTCGGCAGCACGACGAAGCCGAGCACGAGGGCCATCGCGACGACCGGCACGTTGATGAGGAAGACCGAGCCCCACCAGAAGTATTCGAGCAGGAAACCGCCGAGCACCGGGCCGATCGCGGCACCGCCCGAAGCGATCGCTGCCCAAACGCCGATCGCCAGCGCGCGTTCGCGTTCGTCGGTGAAAGTGAGCCGGATGATCGACAGCGTCGCCGGCATCATGAGGGCAGCGCCGACGGCGAGCAGGACGCGACCACCGATCAGGATCGCCGGTGTCGGTGCATAGGCGGCGATCAGCGAGGCGATGCCGAAGACGGCAAGGCCGACGATGAAGGGCTTTTTGTGGCCGAGCCGGTCGCCGAGCGTGCCGAGGCCGGGTAGAAGACCAGCGACGACGAGAGCATAGGCGTTGACGATCCAGAGCTTCTCCGACGCGGTGGCGCCGAGATCATGGGTCAGGCGGGGCAGGGCGGTATAGAGCACCGTCATGTCGACGACGATCAGAAAGAGCGCGCTCGATACTGTGGCCAGAATGAGCCAGCGATTTTGCGGAAGCATGGTACACCTCGGTGGCCGCCACTGGGAAATGGGGGCTGGGCCTTGTTTAAATCAGGGTCGTTGGTTATTTGAATACGTACGTATGGATTTGAAATAGGAAGTCAAGATGGGACGGCGACGAACAATCGATCGGGACAAGGTTCTGGACGCGGCGGAGGCGGTGGTGAATTCCGTCGGCGCGGCCGGCCTGACGATCGATGCCGTCGCCAAGGCTTCCGGCATCACCAAGGGCGGCGTGCAATATTGCTTCGGCAACAAGGACGGACTGATCGACGCGATGATGCAGCGTTGGTTCGACGAGTTCGATACCGCGGTAGCGGCGGAGGGTGGCGACGATCCTGATCCGATCAAGGCGATGCGTGCCCATGCATCGGTGACCGCCCGGATGAACACGGCCGACAATGCCCGCACATCCGGCATGATGGCGGCGCTGCTGCAGCGGGAAGAGCACATGGCGAAGAATCGCGCCTGGTACCGCACCCGCCTCGATGGTCTCGACCTCTCGACGGAGGAGGGGCGTAGGGCGCGAATGGTGTTTCTCGCGACCGAAGGCGTCTTCCTGCTGCGCGGCTTCGGCTTCCTCGAGATGGACGACGCCGAATGGCAGGATATGTTTGCCGATATCTTGAAGCTTCTGCCGGAGCGCGACCGCGCCTGAGGGCGAGGAAGGACGCTCTAGAGGTCGATCAGCCCGCGCATGGCGCTGACGCACTGGCCGGAAAGGCTGACCTTGCGAACGACACCACCCTGCTTTCGGACATGCGCGCCGATGAGGCTGCGGCGCCCCATCTCCACACCCTGCTCGATGATGATCTCGACATCGATATCCTGCTCCGGGACGAGCGAGACGAGATGGGCGGAAAGTGCTGCCGAGGCGCTGCCGGTTGCCGGGTCCTCGTTGACATTGTCGAGCGGCGCGAACATGCGCGCCCGGATCTGCCATGGCGCCTCTGCCGAGCGAGCGTAGAGGAACAGGCTGAAACTGTCTTCCTCGGGTTTGTAGCGCGCGTTGGCCGCCTGGAAGGCGGTGACATTGGGTTGGGCGGACGACAGCGTCGCGACATCCTTGATTTCGGCGACGGCGAAGGGCAGCCCGACGGAAAGCCGGGTCGGCGCATGCACGCGTCTGCTGACGGCTTCAGGCGCGAGCGACGCGCAGGCGGCGATGGTGTCGGCGTCGATTTCGGGGCCGACGGTCAGGCTGCGCGGTACGACGATGGTGGCGCCCACCACTACACCGCCTTCCCGCAGCAATGTGGCCTCGACAAGGCCGGCCTTTTCCTCGAACCGCAGGATTTCACCGGGCGCGCGGCCGAAGATTTCCTTTTGCCCGCCGAGCACGAAGGCCGTGCCGACATTGGGATGACCGGCAAAGGGAATTTCGGTCGTCGGCGTGAAGATCCGGACCTCGGCGGTGTTGGCCGGGTCGCGGGGCGGCAGCACGAAGGTCGCTTCCGAATAGCCGAACTCGGTCGCGATCGCCTGCATCTGACGATCGCTCAAGCCGCGAGCGTCGGACATGACAGCCAACTGGTTGCCGGCGAAGCGCTCGTCGGTGAAGACGTCGACGGTGACATAGGCAACGGATTTCGGCGCGGTGTCAGAGGTCATGGTCCTGGCTTTCGCTGGTTGGGCGCCGTTGGCGCTCATCGTGTCGGCTCTGAAGCCAAGGCTTAAGGCAGCCGACACACCGCACAAAGACGCGAACTTGTCCGGGTGACAAGTTCCCCGACGACGACGAAGCCGTCACCTCGCAGGCGCGCCAACCCTTTGGCAAAAAAAAAGGGGCCGGCGGACGGCCCCTTCTCATCCGGTAGACCTGGCTTAGGCAGCCTTCTCGAGTTCCTTCTTCCACGTACCCTTGGCGGCAAGGCTGCACATCTCGGCGCGATGCGAGAAGGCGCGCTGGCCGGCGCCGATGTTGTCGGCCTTGCCGTGCCAAGCATTGAGCGCCTCCTGCTGCAGCGCGCGGCCATAGGAGAAGGTGAGCTTCCAGGGCAGGTCGTGGCTGGCATTCATTGCCGAGAGGTGGGCGGTCGCTTCCTCGGTCGACTGGCCGCCCGAGAGGAAGGCGATGCCCGGTACCGCCGAAGGCACCGTGCGCTTCAGCACCCGGATGGTGCGCTCGGCCACTTCGGCGACGGAGGCATTGCGGGCCTTCTTGCCGTCGATCACCATGCTCGGTTTCAGGATCATGCCTTCGAGCTTGACGCGCATGGCCGCCAATTCTTCGAAGGTTGTCCGCAGCGTCCACTCGGTCACCTGTTCGGAGCGATCGATCGAGTGATCGCCCGGCGCGCCGTCCATCAGCACTTCCGGCTCGACGATCGGGACGATGCCGGCGTCCTGGCATAGGGCGGCGTAGCGGGCGAGCGCATGGGCATTGGCGCGAACCGCACCGGCGGTGGGCAGCGTATCGGAGATGGAGATCACGCCGCGCCACTTGGCAAAGCGTGCGCCGGCCTCGTGATATCTCGCCAGCCGCTGGGCAAGGCCGTCGAGGCCTTCGGTGATTGTCTCGGCCGGGAAGTTCGTCATCGGCTTGGCGCCCGCATCGACCTTGATGCCGGGGATCGAGCCGGCCGCCCGGATGATGTCGACGAGCTGGGTGCCGTCGACCGCATGCTGGAACAGGGTTTCTTCGTAGAGGATGACGCCGGAGATGTATTTGCGCATCGCCTTTTCGGCGCGCAGCAGCATCTCGCGGTAATCGCGCCTGGAGGTTTCGGTGGATTCGAGACCGATCGTATCGAAGCGCTTCTTGATCGTTGCCGTGGACTCGTCAGCGGCAAGCAGTCCGCGGCCATTGGCGACCATGGCGACGGCGATGTCTTCCAGTTTTTCCGTCATGCTTTTTCTCTCCCTAGACAGCGCCGATCATCAGGATCAGGCGAACACTGAAACAGTTGCAGGGCCGACGGTGCACGGGGCAACCGCCACGCTCCCAACAGGAGCGCGAGTAACAGGTGAAATTGTCCAGGAAAATGGCGGGAAAATCGACTGAAACGATTTAAAATTTTTTAATCGTTTGAATAAATGATGTTTTTTCTTGATGGCCGGCGCGTGAGAGTGCTTCCCACGCGCCGGTTGTATGACTTACTTCTGCTTCAGGATGTCGACGCCCGGAAGCGGCTTGCCTTCCATCCACTCCAGGAATGCGCCGCCGGCGGTCGAGACGTAGCTGAAATCGTCGGCGACTTCGGCATGGTTCAGCGCCGCGACGGTATCACCACCGCCGGCAACCGAGACCAGCGAGCCCTGACGGGTGCGGGCAGCCGCATGCTTGGCAACGGCAACGGTGGCCTTGTCGAAAGGCGCGATTTCGAAGGCGCCGAGCGGACCGTTCCAGACCAGCGTTTCGGCCTTGGAGATCCAGTCATTGACGGCCGCGATCGACTTCGGGCCGACGTCGAGAACCATGGCATCGGCGGGAATGGCGTTGATGTCGACGACTTCGTTGTCGGCGCCGGCCTTGAACTCACGGGCGATCACGCCGTCTTCCGGCAGCACGATGGCGCAGCCGGCCTTGTCGGCAGCGGCGATGATCGCCTTGGCGGTGTCGGCGAGGTCATGCTCGCACAGCGACTTGCCGACATTGATGCCCTTGGCAGCGATGAAGGTGTTGGCCATGCCGCCGCCGATAACGAGCGCATCGACCTTGGTCACGAGGTTCTGCAACAGGTCGATCTTGGTCGAGACCTTGGCGCCGCCGACGATGGCGACGACCGGGCGCTTCGGCTGGCCGAGACCCTTTTCGAGCGCTTCGAGTTCGGCCTGCATGGTGCGGCCGGCATAGGCCGGCAGGTGATGGGCAAGGCCTTCCGTCGAAGCATGGGCGCGGTGCGCTGCCGAGAAGGCGTCGTTGACGTAGATGTCGCCATTGGCGGCGAGCGCCTTGACGAATTCGGCCTCGTTCTTTTCCTCGCCCTTGTGGAAGCGGGTGTTTTCCAAGAGCAGCACGTCGCCGTCGCTCATTTCGGCGATCGCGTTCTTGGCCTTGTCGCCGATGCAGTCGGCGCCGAAATGAACGCGCTGGTCGAGCACGTCTTCGACGGCCGGAGCGATCGTCTTCAGCGACATGTCGGCGACCGGCTCACCCTTCGGACGGCCGAAATGGGCGAGCAGGATGACCTTGGCGCCCTTCTCGGACAATTCGCGGATGGTCGGCGCGACGCGCTCGATGCGGGTCGCGTCGGTGACCACGCCGTCCTTGACCGGCACGTTGAGATCGACGCGCACCAGAACGCGCTTGCCGGCGATGTCGGTCAGATCGTCGAGGGTCTTGAAAGTCATCAGATAGTCTCCGGTGATAGTCTTTGGAAAAGGGTGGGGTAGTCGATGACGAGGCCGTCCTCGTCTACGGGCAGTTCCGCGGCAAAACTGCGGTCCTCGGCCTCGTAGCGATAGAGCCTGAAATCATCGAGGCAGGTGTAGTGCTGGCCGTCCACAACAGGCTGAAACGTGTCGAACGGCACGTAGAGCATCTTCAGTCTGGCGGTGCCGGACTGGCTCACAAGGCCGAGGCGGCGGATCGGCAGCGTGTTGGTGAAGGGCGTTCCCGCGAGGTCGATATCGATACAGCCGTCGAATTCGGGGAGGGGCGTGCCGCGTGCCGTCGCCCATTCGCCCGGAACGTCCGAGCGCATATGCAGGCTGCGGCCATCGGTGGTGTCGACCATCAATTTGCGAACGTGCCAGCTGTCGTCGCAGTCGATCCGGTAGCGCGCGCCATAGGGCGTGCCGCCGCGGCTTCCGATCAGAACGCCGACGGCGCGGATGACCGCGCCGTCGGTGGTGTCGATTTTTGTCAGCGTCAGGTGTTCGAGCCCTTCCCCTTCCAGCGGACGCCAGCGGACCGTCGTTGAGGAGAGGGCGCGAAACATCTGTCTTAGATGAGCTTGGCGAACGCGACCGCCGTGTCGGCCATGCGGTTCGAGAAGCCCCACTCGTTGTCGTACCAGGTGAGGATACGCACGAAGTTGCCTTCGACGACCTTGGTCTGGTCGATCGCGAAGATCGAGGAGTGGCTGTCATGGTTGAAGTCGCGCGAAACGAGCGGCTCTTCCGTGTAGCCCAGAACCCCCTTGAGCGCGCCATTGGAGGCGGCCTTGATGGCGTTGGTGATTTCCTCGACCGAGGTGTTGCGCTTGGCGACGAACTTGAAGTCGACGACGGAGACGTTCGGGGTCGGGACGCGGATCGACGTGCCGTCGAGCTTGCCCTTCAGTTCCGGCAGAACCAGGCCAACGGCCTTGGCGGCACCGGTCGAGGTCGGGATCATCGACAGAGCGGCAGCGCGGGCGCGGTACAGATCCTTGTGCATCTGGTCGAGCGACGGCTGGTCGTTGGTGTAGGAGTGGATCGTGGTCATGAAGCCGTGGCTGATGCCGATGGTATCGTTCAGGACCTTGACGACCGGAACCAGGCAGTTCGTCGTGCAGGATGCGTTGGAGATGACCAGGTGGTCCTTGGTCAGCTGGTCGTGGTTGACGCCGTAGACGACCGTCAGGTCGGCGCCGTCGGCCGGAGCCGAGACGATGACGCGCTTGGCGCCGGCAGTCAGGTGGGCTGCAGCCTTGTCGCGGGCGGTGAAGATGCCGGTGCACTCCATCGCGATGTCGATACCGAGTTCCTTGTGCGGCAGCGTTGCCGGATCCTTGATCGCGGTCACCTTGATCGGCTTGCCGCCGTTGATGGTGATCGTGTCGCCTTCGACCTTGACCTCGGCCGGGAAACGACCGTGGATCGAGTCATAGCGCAGCAGGTGAGCGTTGGTCTCAACGGGGCCAAGGTCGTTGATCGCAACGACTTCGATGTCGGTGCGGCCGGATTCGACGATCGCGCGGAGCACGTTGCGGCCGATGCGGCCAAAACCGTTGATGGCGACTTTCACTGTCATGGGTCTCTCCCTGTCTGACTGACGTGGTACGAAAAAAAGCGGGGCGCACCTTTCGGCGCGCCCCGCAGATTGATCAGGCGAGCTTCGTTTCCGCGGCGGCGACCACCGCCTCGGGCGTGATGCCGAAGTGCTTGTAAAGCTCCTTGTAGGGGCCGGAAGCGCCGAAGCTCGACATGCCGATGAAGGTGCCATCGCTGCCGATGAAGTGATCCCAGCCCTGACGGATGCCGGCTTCGACGGCGATCTTGACCGGCGAGTTGCCGATGATCGCCTGCTGGTAGTCTTCGCTCTGCTCGGCGAAAAGCTCGAAGCAGGGAACGGAGACGACGCGGGTCGAGATGCCCTTGGCGGTCAGCGTCTGGCAGGCCTTGACGGCGATTTCGACTTCCGAGCCAGTGGCGAAGATCGTGACCTTGGCGTCGGCGGCCGAGATCAGGTCATAGGCGCCGCGGGCGCAGAGGTTTTCTTCCTCATACTCGGTGCGAACGGCCATCAGGTTCTGGCGGGTCAGCGCGATGCCGGACGGACGGTTGTGGCTTTCGAGCGCCAGCTGCCAGCACTCGGCCGTTTCCGTGGCGTCGGCCGGGCGGAACATCAGGAGGTTCGGAATGGCGCGCAGCGCTGCCATGTGCTCGACCGGCTGGTGCGTCGGGCCGTCTTCGCCAAGGCCGATGGAATCGTGTGTCAGCACGTGGATGACGCGGATGCCCATCAGAGCGGCAAGGCGGATCGACGGACGGCAATAGTCCGAGAAGATCAGGAAGCCGCCGGAATAGGGGATGACGCCGCCATGCAGCGCCATGCCGTTCATGGCAGCGGCCATGCCGTGCTCGCGAACGCCCCAATGGATGTAGCGGCCGGAGAAGTCGTCAGGGGTGATCGACTTGGTCTGGCTCGTCTTGGTGTTGTTCGAGCCGGTCAGGTCGGCCGAGCCGCCGATGGTTTCGGCCAGAACGCCGTTGATGACTTCGAGCGCGTCTTCGGAAGCCTTGCGGGTTGCCGGCGACGGCTTGGTTTCGGCGAGCTTCTTCTTGTAGTCGTCGATGGCGGAGGACAGACGGCCCTCGAGCTCGCCGGAGAAGCGGCGAACGAACTGGGCCTTCTTCTCGGCCTCGCTCTTTTCAAGACGGTCTTCCCACTCCTTGCGCGCCTTGGTCGAGCGCAGGCCGGCCAGACGCCAGGCGTCGAGCACGTCCGAGGGAACGACGAAAGCTTCGGCTTCCCAGCCGAGTGCCTTGCGGGTGGCGGCGATTTCCTCGGCGCCGAGCGGCGAGCCGTGGACCTTGTGGGTGCCGGCCTTGTTCGGGGCGCCGAAGCCGATCGTCGTCTTGCAGGCGATCATCGTCGGCTTGTCGGACTTCTGCGCCTGGTCGATCGCAGCGGCGATCGCGTCCGGATCATGGCCGTCGACGGCAATGGTGTTCCAGTTGGAGGCGCGGAAGCGGGCGTGCTGGTCGGTCGAGTCGGCGATCGAGATCGGGCCGTCGATCGAGATGTTGTTGTCGTCCCAGAAGACGACCAGCTTGTTGAGCTTCAGGTGGCCGGCGAGCGAAATCGCTTCCTGGCTGATGCCTTCCATGAGGCAGCCGTCACCGGCGAGCACGTAGGTATAGTGCTCCATCAGGTCGGAGCCGAATTCGTCGCGCAGCTTGCGCTCGGCGATCGCCATGCCGACGGCATTGGCAATGCCCTGGCCGAGCGGACCGGTGGTCGTCTCGATGCCGGCGGCGTGGCCGTATTCCGGGTGGCCGGCGGTGCGGGCGCCGAGCTGGCGGAAGTTCTTGATCTCGTCGATGGAGATGTCTTCGTAGCCCGTCAAATAGAGCAGCGAGTAGAGCAGCATCGAGCCGTGGCCGGCCGACAGCACGAAGCGGTCGCGGTTCGGCCAGGAGGGGTTCTTGGGGTCAAAGCTCAGATAGCGCGTGAAGAGGACTGTCGCTATGTCGGCTGCACCCATGGGCAGGCCAGGGTGGCCGGAATTTGCCTTCTCGACGGCATCCATGGAGAGGAAACGGATCGCATTTGCCATCCGGTCGTGTTTTTCGCGAGAGATCATGACTGTTCCGTTTGCGTTCGGTGGTCAGGGAACGGTCTCTATCCTCCAAAGACCGCGCAAGAAGCGGCTGACACATAGCAGGTGCGCCGTGCGAGTCAATAAATACGGGGCTTCCGCGGCCATTTGACGGCAGCTTGCTTCGGTCCCTGCCCGAGTGCTTGTTCCGCAATGCAATAAGCCTGCTGCACTGCCGTTGAAGAAAGCCGGCTACGCAATCCATCCACAGCTTCCGCTGTTGTTTGCTGTACTTGGCATTGTTGAGACTTACGTAATAGGTTTAAAAAAGATCGAGCCGAAGCGGCGGACGGGATTCGGGCGATTCGGCCTCATGGGCGAGGTATTCGGAACACATGCCGGCAAAGACTGTCAAAGCGGCGATCGACGAACTGCGAAACGCAGTGCAATCCCTGGAGAATGCGATCGACGGTCGGTTTGACAGGGAGCGGGACTTCAGCGAGTTCGAGGGCGAGGTGCGACGCGTCAACACCGACCGGTCGCGGCTGGCGCAGGAACTCGATCAGTCGCAGTTCCGGGCAAACCGGCTCGAGGAGGTCAACCGTGAGGTTTCCCGTCGCCTCGTGACGGCGATGGAAACCATTCGGGCGGTGCTCGACCGCTAGGAACAAGCGACATGGCGCAGGTGACAGTTTCGATCGATGGCAAGGCCTATCGCATGGCCTGCGAGGAAGGGCAGGAAGATCATCTGATCGAGCTTGCCACCAATTTCGATCAGTATGTCGGACACCTCAAGACCCAGTTTGGCGAGATCGGCGATCTGCGCCTGACCGTCATGGCCGGCATCATGGTCATGGACGAGCTCAGCGAGGTCAATCGCCGGCTGAAGAACCTCGAAGCCGAGGTCGGCAACCTGACCAACGGGCGCGACGCCGCGCTTTCGGATCAGCTGAAGAACGAGGAGGCGCTGGCCTCGGCACTCAGCGAAGTGACCCAGCAGATCCACGGTATCGCCGCCAAGCTGAACGGCCGCCCCACGACGCCGTCGAGCTGACAAGGTTTCGTCGGCGAGCCACTGGCGCGAAGCACCGAGACACTTTATATATCGAATGCGGTCTGCGCTCCCCGACAGGAACCACAATCCCCGGGGCCATACTCGATCCTAAGGGAGCTGTCCCTGTCCGGACCCGTGGGTTCGGACACATGGCGCCCACCTACTTTGTAGGCACCCGGGATCGTAAAATATCCATCGGTTGTGTGGATCGCACTTCTCCCTCTTTCCGTTGCTCATTCACTCCCCGGCAAAGGCCCGGCGGATGGCGTCGGCCATGGCCTCGACGATCCGGTCCTTGCCGTTTCCGGCCTTTGAAATCCGCAGCACGACATTCGAGTGATCGATCACGGTGTAGCCGTCATCGGCGGTCAGTTCGCGGCAGCCGGCCGGAATGCTGCTGCGGGCAAGCGGCGCGATGGCGAGGCCGGATACCACCGCCGCCATCAGGCCGCCGCTGGTGCGGCTGACATAGGCGACGCGGTTGTCGATGCGGCATTTCCTCAAGTTGCGCTGAGCGAGGTCGTCGCACCAACCGCCTTCGAGATAGGTATAGGTCGCGATCGGTACCGGGCGGCGCTCGTCGGTCCGGTGCTGCTCCGACGTCACCCAGACGGTCGGATCCATCATCAGCACTTCGTTTCTCGTCTTTCCGCCGGGCTCGAAGACGACGGCAAGGTCGATCTCGCCCGCTTCCAGCGCTGCGACATTGGTCATCGACGCGCCCTGCTGCACGGTCACTTCGACGCCCGGGTGGATGGCGGCGAAACTGCCAAGCGCCTTCGGCAAGGTCGAGTTGATGTATTCCTCCGGCAATCCGATCCGGACCGCGCCGTCGAGCGCGGGTTGGCGGAGCGCGGCGGCCGTGTCGTCGAGCAGGGTAACGATGCGCCTGGCATTATCGACGAGCCGCAGTCCCTGCGGCGTCAGCACCACACCGCGCGAATGGCGCTCGAACAGGGCGTCGCCGAGCACATCCTCGAGCTTCCTGATCTGCATGCTGACCGCCGACTGGGTGCGCCCGACGATGTCTGCGGCGCGCGTGACGCTGCTGGTATCGACAACCGCAAGAAAGGTTCTGAGCAGATCGCTATCGAGGGGAAGGGGCATGGCTTCAACCATCAGATTTTCTGATGACAGTCATGCTTGCAATTCGTTTGTCAGATGTCAATGCGAGGACGAAGATCGTCCCGTCAGATCATCTTGCGCCCGAGTCCTTGCCATGAGCGTGCTTGCCGTTCTCGCCTTTTCTGAAACGTTCGTTACCGCCCGACGCAGGGCAAGGCAATGGACTGTCGATTTGCTGTTTGTCGAGGCGCCCGTCGAGGTGCCGGCAGACAAGCCGTTGCTGCTGCGTGACGTCGGGATCTCGGCAGGCGACCCCGACCTTCGGCAGCGGGAGCGGATCTTGGGGCAGGCGGTCTATCGGTCGCACTGGATGCTCTAGCCCGTCCCCGCGCCAATCCTTACGAGATGAGATCGAGCCTTGCGGCACGAAAGACGGCTTCGGCCAGATTGCCGGCCTGCAGCTTGCGCATGGCGTCTTCCAGCGCGCGGTCGATCCGGTCGAGCGGAATGTCGGTTTCGCGCATCATGTCCTGGCGCGTGCGGCCGCGGGCTGCAAGCGTCAGGCAACGCAGTTCCAACGGTTCGAGTTCTTTCATCTGGTCCTTCATGGACGTCGGCTTTTCCACTGCTGCCTGCAGGAGCGCGTCCATACATCGAACACGGGCATTAGTTCCTGCTAATTATTTGAAATCGCGTCTTTATTTGCATGCGCTCGCCAATGCGCGAAAGCGGAACCGTCGTCCATGATGAACGGAACGCTAATGCTGTGCCGAACCGGGAAGGCGCTGGCAGTGCTGTCGCAAACCGCGGCAAAAGCGGCGATGCGGGTGAATGTGCACGGGCGACATCGGGTATATAGGCTGGTGATTGAGCCGGGAATCGGCGAGAAAGTGACGGGTTGTGCCATTTCGGGAGGAGAATTCGTCCGCGACGATGGCATGAGGCAGGAGAGGGCACGATGTCACCGAAAGACCTGAAGGCGGCGCTGCGCAACGAGCGGCTGGCATTGCGCGATGCGATGCCCGCGGAGATACGGATCGAGGCGAGCCTGACCATGGCCGACCATGCCGGCGACGTCATTGCGCTCGATCCGGGCCACATCGTTTCCGGCTTCTGGCCCATCCGCTCCGAGGTCGATATCCGGCCGCTGATGGCGCGGCTGAAGAGCCGTGGCGCCCGGCTCTGCCTGCCTGTGATCATGGACAAGAAGACGATCGTCTTTCGCGAACTGCTCGATGGCGTCGACATCATCTCAACCGGCTTCGGCACGACGGGCCCTGGCCCGGATGCTCCGGTGCTCGACCCGGATATCATGCTCGTGCCGCTTTCTGCCTTTGACGCGACCGGTCACCGGATCGGCTACGGTGCCGGTTATTACGACCGGGCCATCGACCGGTTGCGCAACAAGGGGCATCTGCCGAAACTGATCGGCATCGCGTTCGACTGCCAGGAGGTGGCTGCCGTGCCGGCCGAACCGCACGATGTGGCGCTGGATGCCGTTCTCACCGAGAGCGGATTCCGGCATTTCTAGGTCATTGACGAAGCCGAGCGACGGCCCGGCGCTTTGAAATCGCGCGGGCCGAGGCGGAAGATTGGTTCGCGATCCCACGCGGAATCGATCTTGGGCGTTTCCTGTCGGCCCAGGATCGTGTAGACGCTCTACCTCTTTGTTTTACGCAGGTCCGGCCGCCACAACCGCTGACGCGCTTCCGCCGGAACTGCCCTGGTGGGATTTGAGCGAGCATGAGGCTTCTGTTTCTGGGAGATATGGTGGGCAAGACGGGCCGCACGGCGGTCTGGGAGCGGCTTCCGGGACTGATCGGCGACCTCAAGCTCGATTTCGTCATCGTCAACGGCGAGAACGCCGCGGGCGGCTTCGGGATCACCGAAGACATCTTCCTCGAGACGATCAACGCCGGCGCCGACGTGGTGACCACCGGCAACCACGTCTGGGATCAGAAGGAAGCGGTGGTCTTCTGCGAGCGGCACGACCAGTTCCTGCGCCCGGCCAACTATCCGGCCGGCACGCCCGGCCGCGGATCCAACCTGTTCTTTGCCCGCAATGGCGCGCGCGTGCTGGTCGCCAACGTCATGGGCCGCGTCTTCATGCATCCCGAACTCGACGACCCCTTCAAATCGGCCGAGGCCATCCTCGATGCCTGCCCGCTCGGCGAGCAGGCGGATGCGATCGTGTTCGACTTCCATGCGGAGGCGACCAGCGAGAAGCAGTGCTTCGGCCATTTCGTCGACGGTCGCGCCAGCCTCGTCGTCGGAACGCATACGCACGTGCCGACTGCCGATCACCAGATCCTCAACGGCGGCACCGCTTATATGAGCGATGCCGGCATGTGTGGCGACTACGATTCCTCGCTCGGCATGGACAAGGAAGAGCCGCTCAACCGCTTCATCTCGAAGATGCCGAAGGGGCGCTTCGAGGCGGCCTCGGGTCCGGCCACCATCTGCGGTCTCGGGGTCGAGATCTCCGATCGCACCGGGCTCGCCGAGAAGATCGCGCCGCTGCGACTTGGGCCGAGACTGGCGGAAACGATCCCGGATTTCTGGTCTTAAGGCCAAGTCAGGCGGCATTCTGAACGCAGCGCGAAGCTGCGCGCGGGCACCTTTGGTTGTCCCGTATCGCCTTATTGGAATTGATTTTTTTCAAGGTGACAACCCCATCAAATGATGGCAGGTTATCGCGAAATCACGCCGGGCCGGGGCGTGATGTATTCGTGGGTTTTTGCAGAATGAATGGTGTGCGCAGTCCTGGATTGCGGGCATGTGCTGTTGTCGCTGCGCCACGGGCAATTGCTCGCTGCCCAGCGAATTTGACCTGACAGCGTTCGCGGGCCGAAGGGCGCAAGGCTGCTGTATCATTTGATTGCTTGTGTGACTTTGCCTCTCGGATCGCTGCCGATCCGAGGATTTGTGCGGAGCGGGACGGGTAATGCGGCTGTTTTGCGCACAGGCCCCGCTCTGAAATATTCAAAGCGATCGCGGTGGTCTGGTCGATTGGCTGCCCCTCGTGATCCAAGTGCATTCGGAGGGCATGCATGTTGTCTCAGTGGCATTTGCCGATGATCGTCGGCGCTTCTCTTTCCCTTCTATCCGCAATCGGTGCCCAGGCGCAGGACGCGCAACTGCCCGTGGTGACCGTCGCCAAGCCGGTCGTGCGGGACGTCATCGACAGCGACGAGTTCATCGGCCGTTTCGAGCCCGTCGACGAGGTGCAGGTTCGCGCCCGCATCGGCGGCTATCTCGACGAGGTCAATTTCACCGATGGCGCCCTGGTGAAGAAGGGCGACAAGCTCTTCGTCATCGACCAGCGGCCCTATCGTACGGCTCTCTCTCAGGCCGAATCGACGCTGGAATCGGCGCGCTCGTCGCTGGAATTCGCCGAGGCCCAGTTCAAGCGGACGCAATCGCTGACGGGCACCGGCACGCTTTCGGTCTCGACGCTCGACGATCATCGCCGCGAACTCCTGTCGGCGCAGGCGCTGGTGCGCGGCGCGGAAGCGGCGGTCGAGCGTGCCAAGCTCGACCTTGACTACACCACCATCACCGCGCCGCTCAGCGGCCGCGTCGACCGGCGCCTGCTGTCGACGGGCAATCTCGTCCAGGCTGACCAGACGGTGCTGACGACGATCGTGTCGCTCGACCCGATCGATTTCTACTTCGACGTCGACGAACGGCGGCTGCTTTCCTATGCACGGGTCGCGCGCGAGCGCGGCAGCGCGCTGCAGGAAGGCGGCGGCTCGCTCGAAGTGCTGGTCACCATCGCCGACTCGCAAGAGGAGCCGTTCAAGGGCAAGCTCGACTTCGCCGAAAACCGCGTGGATCCGCAGAGCGGCACGATGCGCGTGCGCGCCCGTCTCGATAACCCGAGCCTCGTGCTGCAGCCCGGTCTCTTCGGCCGTGTGCAGATCGAAGGCTCGAACACCTACAAGGCCGTCCTCATTCCGGACGAAGCGATCGGCGCCGACCAGAACGAGCGCATCGTCTATGAGGTGACCGGGGATGGAACGGTGGTGACCAAGCCCGTGCGTCTCGGCCCGAAGCTGCATGGCTACCGCGTCATCCGCTCCGGCATGACCGGCGACGAGACCATTGTCGTCAACGGTCTGATGCGGGCGCGGCCCGGCACCAAGGTGAAGCCCGAGACGGTGCAGCTTCCCCCCGAAGCGCAAGCAGCGGGGGCGGCGCAATGAGGTTTGCTCACTTCTTCGTCGACCGGCCGATCTTCGCGTCGGTGCTGTCGATCGTGCTGCTGATCGTCGGCAGTATCGCCTATTTTCAGCTTCCCGTGGCGCAGTACCCGGAAATCGCCCCGCCGACCATCGTCGTTCGCGCTGCCTATCCGGGTGCTGACGCCGATACCGTTGCCAACACCGTCGCGACGCCGCTCGAACAGGAAATCAACGGCGTCGAGAACATGCTCTATATGTCCTCCTATTCGACCGCCGACGGCTCGATGGCGCTGACGATCACCTTCAAGCTCGGCACCGACCTCGACCAGGCACAAGTGCTGGTACAGAACCGCGTGTCGATCGCGGAGCCGCGGCTGCCGGAAGAAGTCCGGCGGATCGGCATCACCACGGCCAAGAGTTCGCCCGACCTGATGATGGTCGTGCATCTCTTGTCGCCGACCGAACGCTATGACCAACTCTACGTCTCGAACTATGCGCGCACCCGCATTCGCGACCTGCTCGTCCGGCTCGATGGCGTCGGCGACGTCATCCTGTTCGGCGAGCGCGAATATGCGCTGCGTGTCTGGCTCGATCCGGAGAAGCTGTCGGCCTATGGCATGACGGCCGGTGACGTGGTGCAGGCTTTGCGCGAGCAGAACGTGCAGGTCTCCGGCGGTTCGATCGGTGGTCCGCCGGCGCCGGGCGACAGCGCGTTCCAGTACACGGTCACGACGGACGGCCGCTTCAGCGACGCGCGGCAGTTCCGCTATGTCATCGTCAAGGCGACGGAAAGCGGTCGCCTCGTGCAGCTGCAGGACGTCGCGCGTGTCGAGCTCGGTGCTCGCGAATACGTCAACAACAGCTATCTCGACGGCAGCCCGGCGGTGGCGCTCGGCATCTTCTCGCGGCCGGGCACCAATGCGCTCGACGCCGCCGAGCAGATCCAGAAGGTGATGACCGACGTTTCCAAGGACTTCCCTGACGGGCTCGAATACCGCATCGTCTACAACCCGACAGAGTTCATCTCGGAATCGATCAACGAGGTCTACAAGACGATCGCCGAGGCGGCCATTCTCGTTGCCATCGTCGTTCTCGTCTTCCTGCAATCGTGGCGCACGGCGATCATCCCGATCGTCGCCATCCCCGTGTCACTCGTCGGCACCTTCGCCTTCCTCTATGCCTTCGGTTTCTCGCTGAACATGCTGACGCTGTTCGGCCTGGTGCTGGCGATCGGTATCGTCGTCGACGATGCGAT
Organism: Ensifer sp. Root423; assembly: GCF_001426275.1. NCBI lineage: Bacteria > Pseudomonadati > Pseudomonadota > Alphaproteobacteria > Hyphomicrobiales > Rhizobiaceae > Ensifer > Ensifer sp. Root423. The sequence goes on from NZ_LMEG01000005.1 coordinate 57,507, forward strand.
CGTGGTGGTCGAGAATGTCGAGCGAAATCTCGCGCGAGGGATGACCCCGCGCGAGGCGTCGCATGTGACCATGGACGAGGTGGGGGCGGCCGTCATCGCGATCTCGCTGGTGTTGACCGCGGTGTTCGTGCCGACGGCCTTCATCCCCGGCATCGCCGGCCAGTTCTACCTGCAGTTCGCCGTGACGATCTCGGTCGCAACGGTGATTTCCGCCTTCAACTCGCTGACACTGTCACCGGCGCTGGCGGCTATCTTGTTGAAGCCGCACGAGAACGGCCATCATGAAAGCCGCAATCCGCTGACGCGCTTCGGCAAGGCCTTGGCGAACGGCTTCAACAACGGTTTCGACCGGATGGCGTCGGGCTATGCATGGGTCGTGCGCAAGCTCGTCTCGACGAAGGTGGCGCTGGCCGCGGCCCTTCTCGTCTTCGTCGGGCTGCTGGGGGCCACCTGGTACATGGCGCAGATCGTGCCGCGCGGCTTCGTGCCGACCATGGACCAGGGCTATGCGATCGTCGTCATCCAGCTGCCGGACGGCGCCTCGCTCGACCGGACGGACGCCGTCGTCAAGCGGGCCTCGAAGATCATCCAGGACGTGCCGGGCGTGAAAAGTGCTGTCGCCTTTGCCGGCTTCAACGGTGCGACCTTTACCAACGCGTCCAATTCGGGCGTGGTCTTCGCCTCCTTCGAAAGCTTCGAAGAGCGGCTGAAGAACGGGCAGGGGGCCAACCAGATCATCGGCCAGCTCTATGGCAGCCTGCAGAGCATCCAGGAAGCCTTCATCATCGCCGTGCCGCCGCCCTCGGTGCGCGGCATCGGTAACTCCGGCGGCTTCAAGATGCAGATCATGGACCGGCAGAGCTCCGACATGCGCCGCGCGCTCGGGCTTGCCTACCAGATAATGGGCGCTGCCAACCAGACGGAAGGGTTGACCGGGGTCTTCACCACCTTCTCGGCCTCCAGTCCGCAATACTTCCTGGCGATCGACCGCGACAAGGCGCGCACACTCAACGTGCCGATCCCCAACATCTTCGAGGCGCTGTCGATCAACCTCGGTACGTCCTACGTCAACGACTTCAACGCCTTCGGCCGCGTGTACCAGGTGCGGGCGCAGGCCGACCAGCAGTACCGCGTCGAGCGCGACAACATCCTGGCGCTGAAGGTGCGCTCGGCAACCGGTGCGCTGGTGCCGATGGGTACGCTTGTCGAGATCCAGGATACGGCCGGTCCGACGCTGGTGCAGCGCTACAACATGTACGTCTCGGTGCCGATCCAGGGTAACCCTGCGGTCGGGGTCTCGACGGGTACGGCTCTCGACAAGATGGAGGCGCTCGCCGCCCAGATCCTGCCGCAGGGCACGACCTTCGAGTGGACGGAACTCGCCTACCAGGAGCGCCAGACAGGCAACACCGCGGTGTTCATCTTCGCACTGTCGGTCGTCTTCGTGTTCCTGGCGCTGTCGGCCCAGTACGAAAGCTGGGTTCTGCCGCTGGCGATCATCCTGATCGTGCCGCTCGGCGTGCTGGCCGCATTGGTCGGGGTGTTCATCCGCGGGCTCGACAACAACGTACTGACCCAGATCGGGCTCATCGTTCTGATCGGTCTTGCAGCCAAGAACGCGATCCTGATCGTCGAGTTCGCGCGGCAGGGCGAAGACGAGGGCAAGACGCCGATCGAGGCGGCTGTGGAAGCGAGCCAGCTGCGCCTGCGCCCGATCCTGATGACCGCCTTTGCCTTCATCCTCGGCGTGGTGCCGCTGATGATCGCGACCGGCCCGGGTGCCGAAATGCGCCAGTCGCTCGGCACGGCGGTGTTTTCGGGCATGCTCGGGGTAACGTTCCTCGGCCTGTTCCTGACGCCGGTGTTCTACGTCGCGCTCCGGTCGTTCCGGCGACGCAAGGCGGCGGTGAGCGAACCGGCGCCGCACCCGGCCGAATAGGGCAGGCCCGACGATAACCTGACGAATGCCCCGGCAGCAATTCCGGGGCATTTGGCTTTGACGAGGCTATCGTTGCCTTATCGGCCTTAGGGCCGGTGACGTAAACGTGAGCACCGCCTGCCGTTTGTAACTGGACGTGGCCGGGCCCTTGAACAATTCTTTCCGCGCCCCGTGACGCCACCGTTCGGTCGAGCGAAGGCAAAGGCTTCCATTCGCTGTTCAATACCTGCCCGCCGCGTGCCCCCAAGGCCCGAGGTCAGGCGGCAAGTGAGAGAGGTGAAGGCTGATGCTCCGGTACTTTGTCTACACATTCGCCGCCATATGGTTCATCCACGCGTTCTGGCCATCGGTCGCCCATGCGCAGCAACAGCCGCGCCCTGTCAGCCAATGCCAGGCGATCGCCGAAACGCTCCCCCAGGCGACTTTTGCCAGTTTCACGCCCGCGGCTGCCACCAAGGGGCAGACGACGGCCGGCGAGGTGACAATCAGCTATCTCGGCCATTCCACCTTCCTGATCGAGACGCCCGGCGGCGTCTTGATCGCAACCGACTATAGCGGCTGGTATGCACCGTCGATGCCGCCGACGGTCGCGACCATGAACAAGGCGCATTCGAGCCACTACACGCTGACGCCGGATCCGGCGATCAAGACCGTGCTGCACGGCTGGAGCGATAGCGGCCAACCGGCGCGCCACGATCTCGTGGTCGGCGACGCCTACATCCGCAACGTGACGACCGACATCCGCGCCGGCGGCGGCGCCATGGAGCACGACGGGAACTCGATTTTCATCTTCGAGGTGGCGGATCTCTGCATCGGGCATCTGGGCCATCTGCACCATGAACTCGACGACAGCCACTACAGCCAGATCGGCCGGCTGGACGTGCTCATGGTGCCTGTCGATGGCGGCCTGACCATGGGTGCCGAGAGCATGAGCCGGGTGGTCAGCCGGCTGCGCGCCTCGCTGATCCTGCCGATGCACCGCCGTGGCCCGCCGATCGACGCCTTTCTGGACATGTTCGGCGACGACTACGACAAGCGTTACGCCGACAGCGCCAGTATCAAAGTATCCCTGCGTTCCTTGCCAAGCAAACCACTGATTTATATCCTCAAGGGCGTTTGAACATCCTGGGATCGCCCGATGAAGTTGCTCGTGGTTGGCGTATCGTTCTTTCTCTCCTTCTCGACTCTTGCCGAGGCCGGTGGCGCGCCGCCGCCGCGCATGCCGTCTCCCGAGGGGCAACAGCCGCAAAGCCAGCCGGAGACCACGGTCCGACCGGCGGGTGAGCCGGAGATCTTCGCGATGCCCTCGGGCAATATCGGCTGTATCTACACGCCGGCTGGCGGCACGTCCGTCTATCAGCCCGCCGATGGCGGTCCGGAGCTGGCCTGCGATATCGTCGCGCCGCGTTATGTCAGGGCGACCCTTGGCCGGGCGGGAGCCGCCACGCTCAATCACGCCGTCGGCGATCCCAGCTGCTGTTCGACTGGGACTGTGCTCGACTATGGGCAAAGCTGGTCGCGACGGCCGTTCTCCTGCGTGTCGGAACGCACTGGCCTTTCCTGCCGCCGTGACGACGGACACAGCTTCCTCTTGAGCCGCGCGCAGGTCTCTGCCAACTGAAAAACCGCCCCCCGGCTGGACGGAAAGCGGCAATAAAACTATAAGGCGCCCCATTCCATTCAAATTAATGCATGCAGAGGGTGCCATGGCTGGCCATTCACAGTTCAAGAACATCATGCACCGCAAGGGCCGTCAGGATGCGGTGCGCTCGAAAATGTTTTCCAAGCTCGCGCGCGAAATCACGGTTGCCGCCAAGTCGGGCATGCCCGATCCCGCGATGAACGCGCGCCTGCGCCTGGCGATCCAGAACGCCAAGGCGCAGTCGATGCCGAAGGACAACATCGAACGGGCGATCAAGAAGGCCTCCGGCGGCGACGCGGAGAACTACGAAGAAGTCCGCTACGAGGGTTATGGCCCGGGCGGCGTTGCCGTTATCGTCGAAGCCTTGACCGACAACCGCAACCGCACCGCCTCGAACGTGCGCTCGACCTTCACCAAGGCCGGCGGCGCGCTCGGCGAAACCGGCTCGGTTTCCTTCTCCTTCGATCGCGTCGGCGAGATCACCTACAAGCTCTCCGTCGGTGACGCCGACAAGGTGATGGATGCGGCGATCGAAGCGGGTGCCGACGACGTCACCACCGACGAGGACGGCCACACGATCATCTGCGGTTTCGAAGCGATCGGCGAAGTGTCCAAGGCGCTCGAAGACACGCTCGGCGAAGCCGAAACGGTCAAGGCGATCTGGAAGGCACAGAACACCGTTCCGGTCGATGAAGAAAAGGCGCAGTCGCTGATGAAGCTCATCGACATCCTTGAAGACGACGACGACGTCCAGAGCGTCTATTCGAACTTCGAAGTCTCGGACGAGATCCTGGCGAAGCTGTCGGCCTGATTGGGACGACCGTCGCTCGCAGAATTTTCACCCGCGTCCGAAAGGCCGCGGGTTTTTCTTTGGATGGCCCGATGACCTATGAATTCGCGATCTTCGATTTCGACGGCACGCTTGCCGATACGGCGGCGAGTTTCATGACGGCGTGCAACGCGGCTGCACGGCGCTACGGCTTCCGCGAACTCTCGGTCGAGGAGTTCCAGTCGTTGCGCACCATGGGCAGCCGCGAGATCATCGCGCATCTCGGCGTGCCCGTTTGGAAACTGCCGCAGATCGCCACCTTCATGCGCCGTGCCATGGCGACTGAAGCGGCAAGCGTCCGGCTGTTTCCGGGCGCCGCTGAGCTTCTCTGGAAATTGAAGGCGGCGGGCATCGGCATTGCGATCGTGAGTTCGAACGCGGAGCAGGGTATTCGCGCCGCACTCGGCGAAGCGGCAGCGACGATTGACCTCTTCGAATGCGGTGCCGCGCTTTTCGGCAAGGCACAGCACTTCAAGCGTGCGATCCGGCACTCCGGCCTCGATGCGGCTCGCATCCTGGCGATCGGCGACGAGGCGCGCGATATCGATGCGGCGCGAAAGGCGGGCGTGGCGGCCGGTGCGGTTGCCTGGGGCTATGCCGACCCGGTCTTCCTGCAAGGGCTCGGGCCGGATCGGTTCTTTGCCAATCTGGAAGAGATCGCACCCGCTTTCGGGGCGATCTGATCGGCCGGCTTTACGCCGCCTTGGCGAGATCGCGCTGGGCGTCGGCGAAGAGGCGAAGCGAATTCAGCCGCGCCTGCATGTGGAAGATCGGCATGGAGATGATCAGTTCGTCGGCCTTTGTCTGCTCGAGGAACGCCCCGATCTTGCGCCGGATCGTCTCTGGCCCTCCGACCACCGCATACATCATCGAATGGTCGACGAAGATCTTCTCGTCATAGCTCCAAAGCCCATCCATCGACTGGACCGGCGGCGGAAACTGCCCGCGCGCGTTGCGGCGCAGGGCCACGAAGGATTGCTGCATGGAGGTGAAGAGGTAGTTCGCCTCCTCGTCCGTATCGGCGGCAACCCCCATGACGCCGACCATCACCTGCGGCTTGGCAAGGGTCTCGGAGGGGGTGAAGCGCTCGCGGTAGATCTCCAGCGCCGAGAGCAGCATGTCCGGCGCGAAATGCGAGGCGAAGGCGAAGGGCAGGCCGAGCATGCCGGCGAGATGGGCGCTGAAATGGCTTGAGCCGAGCAGCCAGATCGGCACATTGGTGTCGGCGCCGGGCACGGCGATGATCTTCTGGTCCTCGGCGACGGGGCCGAGCAGTGCCTGCAGTTCGACGACGTCGTTCGGGAAGTTGTTGCCGCTCGCCTCCATGTTGCGTCGGAGGGCCTGGGCGGTGCGCATGTCGGTTCCGGGCGCACGGCCGAGGCCGAGGTCGATGCGGCCGGGGTAGAGGGCGGCGAGCGTTCCGAACTGTTCGGCGATGACAAGCGGCGAGTGGTTCGGCAGCATGATGCCGCCGGAGCCGACACGGATCGTCTTCGTCGCTGCCGCCACGTGCGAGATCACGATCGAGGTCGCCGCACTGGCGATGCCCTTCATGCCGTGATGTTCGGCCAGCCAGAAGCGGGTGTAGCCGTTCTCCTCGGCCGCCTGGGCCAGACGGCGCGAATTCTCCAGCGATTGGGCGACGCTGCCGCCTTCAGTGATCGGGGAAAGATCGAGGACGGAGAAAGTCGCCATGGCAAAGGCCTTTATTGAGAGAAATTGATGCAAGGCTATGTAAGCTCAATTTTCCTCAATCCAAGGGCGGTGCCGAAGAAAACCTGGGGCCGCGCCTCCACTGTGCGTATGTTTTTGTTTTGTTCACTTTTTGCTGGCAGCGTCCGGACTGACATCATAGGGTGAAATTCATGCAGACCACGATTCGCATCATCGGCATCGATCCGGGGCTCCGTCGTACCGGCTGGGGCATCATCGAGACGCTCGGCAATTCGTTGCGTTTCGTCGCCTCGGGCACGGTGACGTCGGATGGCGACATGGACCTCGCCTCCAGACTTTGCCAGCTGCATGACGGCCTTGCCGAGGTGGTGCACAGCTATCAGCCACACGAGGCGGCGGTGGAGCAGACCTTCGTCAACAAGGACGCGACAGCGACGCTGAAACTCGGCCAGGCGCGCGGCATCGCCATGCTGGTGCCGGCACGAGCAGGCCTCAGGGTCGCCGAATATGCGCCGAACGCGGTCAAGAAGGCGGTGATCGGCGTCGGTCATGGCGAGAAGCAGCAGATCCACATGATGCTGAAGGTTCTGATGCCGAAGGCCGAGTTCAAGGGCAACGATGCGGCGGACGCACTGGCGATCGCTATCTGCCATGCCCACAACCGGCAATCGGTGACGAGCCGGCTTGCCGCATTGATGGCGTAGTTGCGCCCGACACGATAATTTCCGATGGTCCGGTGACCATCCAGAACCCACCGCGAGAGACGCCACATGATCGGCAAATTGAAGGGTACCATCGACGAGATCGCCGAGGATCACGTCGTGCTCGATGTGCATGGCGTCGGCTACGTTGCCTTTTGTTCGGCGCGCACGCTGTCCAGGCTCGGATCGGCGGGCGAGGCGGCGGTGCTCTTCATCGAGACGTATGTGCGCGAAGACCAGTTGAAGCTGTTCGGCTTCCTGACGGCGCTGGAGCGGGAATGGTTCCGGCTGTTGCAGAGCGTGCAGGGGGTCGGCTCGAAAGTGGCGCTGGCCGTGCTTTCCACCCTGACGCCGGGGGAATTGGCCAATGCGATCGCGCTGCAGGACAAGACCTCCGTCTCCCGTGCGCCCGGTGTCGGGCCCAAGGTGGCGGTGCGCATCGTCACGGAACTGAAGAACAAGGCGCCGTCCTTCGCCGGCGAGATGTCGGCCTCGATCGGCCTCAAGCAGGAGCTTGGCGAAGGCGTCGCCTCCGCGCCGGTTTCCGATGCGGTTTCGGCGCTCACCAATCTCGGCTACTCGCGCGACCAGGCGGCCAATGCCGTTGCTGCGGCCTTGAAGAACGGCGGCGAAGGCGGCGACAGCGCCAAGCTCATTCGCCTTGGCCTGAAAGAGCTGGCGCGATGAACGCTTGCCTTGGCCGGGCACAGAAGGCAGAACGCATCGTGCCCGGCATGATGACGGGTTGCAGCGCTGAGCTGCCCGACCGAATGGAACGAACGCATGACTGACGCCGCACGCCTGATAACGCCGGAAAAGCGCGGTGAAGACCTCGATGCGACCATGCGCCCGCAGACGCTGGATGACTTCACCGGCCAGGCGGAAGCGCGCGCCAACCTGAAGATCTTCATCGAGGCGGCAAAAAATCGCGGCGAGGCGCTGGACCACGTGCTCTTCGTCGGCCCTCCCGGGCTCGGCAAGACGACGCTGGCGCAGATCATGGCCAAGGAGCTCGGCGTCAATTTCCGCTCGACCTCCGGCCCTGTGATCGCCAAGGCCGGCGATCTCGCAGCCCTGCTCACCAATCTCGAAGAGCGCGACGTGCTCTTCATCGACGAAATTCACCGGCTCAATCCGGCCGTCGAGGAAATCCTCTATCCTGCGATGGAGGACTTCCAGCTCGACCTCATCATCGGCGAAGGCCCGGCGGCGCGGTCGGTGAAGATCGACCTGTCGAAGTTCACGCTGGTGGCGGCAACCACCCGCCTCGGGCTTCTGACGACGCCGCTTCGCGACCGTTTCGGCATTCCGGTGCGGCTCAATTTCTACACGGTCGAAGAGCTGGAATCGATCGTCCGGCGTGGCGCCCGGCTGATGGGCCTCGGCATGACCGACGACGGCGCCCGCGAGATCGCCCGCCGCGCCCGCGGTACGCCGCGCATCGCCGGCCGGCTGTTGCGCCGGGTGCGCGACTTCGCCGAAGTGGCGCGTGCCGAAGCCGTGACCAAGGAGCTCGCGGACGAGGCGCTGACGCGGCTGCTCGTCGACAATATGGGCCTCGACCAGCTCGACCGGCGCTACCTCTTCATGATCGCGCAGAACTTTGGCGGCGGTCCCGTCGGCATCGAGACCATCGCTGCGGGCCTTTCGGAGCCGCGTGATGCGATCGAAGACATCATCGAGCCCTATCTGATCCAGCAGGGCTTCATCCAACGCACGCCGCGCGGCCGTATTTTGACCGCCAATGCCTGGAAACATATCGGCCTTAATCCCCCCAAGGAGATGGAGGCGACCCAGTTTCGCCTGACATTAGAGGACGACGACTAGATGATCAGCCGCCGCGGATTGTTGAAACTGATCGGCGGCGGTATCGTCAGCATGGCGGCACTGGGCGGCTACGCCTTTGCCGTCGAACCTCTGGCCCGGCTGAACGTCACCCGATACAAACTGACGCCACCCAATTGGACACCAGGCCTCAAGCTGCGCGCCGTCGTGCTCACCGACATCCACGCGTGCGAGCCCTGGATGCCGGCAAGCCGTATCGCTTCGATCTGCCGGCAGGCCAACAGCCTTGGCGGCGATATCACGCTGCTGCTCGGCGACTATGTGGCCGGCATGAACCTCGTCACCAGCTATGTGCATTCCAGCGAATGGTCGAAGGCGCTGGCCACACTCGAGGCGCCGCTCGGCGTCCACGCGGTCATGGGCAATCATGACTGGTGGGAAGACCGGACCGCGCAGAAGAACGGCGGCGGGCCGACCTTCGGGCACAAGGCGCTGCAGGACGTCGGCATCAACGTCTATAGCAACCGGGCGGTGAGACTGGAGAAGGAGGGGCAGGGCTTCTGGATCGCTGGCCTCGAAGATCAGCTTGCCTTGGTGCCCGGCAAGAAGTGGCAACGCAAGCGCATGAGCGGTCTCGACGATCTCGATGGTACGCTCGCCCAGGTGAGCGATACCGATCCGGTCATCCTCATGGCGCATGAGCCGGATGTGTTCCCGCGTGTTCCGTCGCGTGTCGCGCTGACACTGTCGGGCCATACCCATGGCGGCCAGGTGCGGTTTCTCGGCTATGCGCCGGTCGTGCCCTCGCGTTTCGGCGAGCGTTACGCCTACGGCCATGTGACCGAGAACGATTGCAATCTGATCGTTTCCGGCGGTCTCGGCTGCTCGCTTGCGCCGGTTCGCTTCGGCATGCCGCCGGAGATCGTGGTGATCGATCTCGGCTGAGCGACAAATTCCAGGTTCGTTCGGTCTTGCGCTGAAAGAGCCTGGCATCAAGACGACGCCAGGCCTGTTTGCTTCCGCCCGCCCGCTCTGTTGAGCCGAGCAGGGCGCCCGTTTGTCACGGTGCGTCAGGCGGCCCTGATGGCTCCGCTTCGCACTGCGCCCCGCAGGCCGGACGCCACCTCATAGGTGTCGGTGACCAGCAGCAGGCCGTCCGCGCACTGGTACCATTCCCCCTCGCTCATGCTCTTTACCGACGCACTGAGTGTTGCCAGTTCAACAGAGCCGGGCGGTGTGCTGATGATCCGTTCGGCGACCCAGCTATCGAGCCAGGCCTGGTTTGCCGGCGAAACGGCCTCAAGCGCGATTTGCGGGTGCTGGTCGAAGTAAGTCTGGACGGCCAGGTTGGTTGGCGCGATGACGATCTGGTCAAGATTGCTGTCGCCGAGCGCATCGATCACACGAGAGTTTTCCAGCGCTGCCAGGAAGGTGTCGGTCTTGCCGTCCCGACCGGTCGAAGAGGCGAGGGAGCGCAATGTCTCCAGTATCGTCGGCAGCGGCGGAATAACCTCGATGTCGCTGGTGCCCGTCCTGGTAAGGGACTGGTAGACGAGATCGATCTCGGGCGTGAACGACCGCTTGCGAATGCCGCGCGTCCAATTGAACTCGAAGTCCACTTCGAAGCGCCCTTTGAAGTTGGGCGTCGCGCCTTGCGGGACCTCGATGATCGCGGCCGCATTCCAGATGTAACCGGCATAGGACGGGCGACCGGGATTTGCCGGCACTCCCGCCGAAACCCAGCCGACATGGGGCAATCTCGCCTGCCACTCGATCGATTGCGTTGCGGGGCGTGCCGCAAACGAAACCTCGGAGGCCGTGAAGCTGACACCGACATTGGCGCTGAGCGAGGCGCCGCCCTTCGGGCCTTCCTTGCTGTATTCGGCGCTGAGTTCGCCGCCGATCGAGAAACTGATCGTCGCTTGCTCGACGGTGCTGTTCGGCCCGAACGTTACGAGCCGCGCCTGCTGCGAGTTCGTCTCGAGGCGCAGCTTCATGTGATTGGCGTAAAAGCCGACCGATACCCAGTTGGACGACGGAGTGGACGGCGAACCCTGGATGCCGTGATAGACATCCCCGACGACGAGGTAGTAGTCGCGCGTCAGATTCTGGTTGCCGCGCATCAGCTTGTAGACCGAAAGCAAGGCGTTTGCAGTCAAGGTTTGCGATGAGGTCTTGACCGTGCCCCAGCCGAAATCCTTGCCGCCATTCGTTTTCCATTCACCGTTCAAAGTGCCGACAAGCTTCCAGACTTCAGGATTCAACGTCTCGATAGGCATGATTGATTTCCTTCGAAGCGCCGTCGATCGACGGGAGGGTTGAGCTTTTTGCACGGACCGGAACCGTTCCGCGCAGCCAAGATAGCTCGGATTTTCGGCGGCAACCTGGGGTATTAAATTGTAAATTAATACTCCTTAAAGGAGTCCTTGATCGACACAGAACGGCTCTACGCAGGGTCTCAGCCGAGCAGCTTTTCGATCGTCTCGTGCAGCCGCGGGAGCCCGCCCGGCGTCCAGCCGAGCGCGCGCAGACGGCCACAGTCCATCGCGTTGAATTCGGTCAATGCGGCCGGTTCGGGCAGGTCGTTCATACAACCGGTGATTTGGCGAACGATTTCCAGAATGATGCTGTTGTCGACGAGGATATCGGAGACGTTGAAGACCGAAACCGGCAAGCGGCGCGTTTCCGCTTCGAGCACGAGGCGCACGGCGGCTGCGACATCGTCGCCATGCACTTCCGTGCCGGCCCGCGGTGCAACCGGGCGGCCCTGCAGATAGTCGTCGAACAGGGCCTGCCATTTGTGCGACGCCCCGTTGCCCGGTGCTCCGTAGACGCCGGTGACGCGTAGGCTTGCTGTCCTGAAGTCGTCCGTGCCCAGCAGTTCTAGTTGCCGCTCCGCCGCAAGCTTGAGCGCGCCATAGAGGCTCTCGGGATGGCAGGTCGATCCCTCCGACAGCACGGCGCCTGCTGGGTGCGTTCCGTAGACGGCGCGGCTCGACAGGAAGATGCAGCGACCTACGCCCTGTTCGCGTGCCGTTTCGAAAAGCCGGACCGAACCATCGAGATTGGCGCGGCGGAAGCTCTCGGGATCATCGCCTTCGCCGCCTCGATATCGGCCAGGGATGTGCTGGAAGGCGGCATGGACGAAACACTGGACATTGCCAAAGGCCGCGCTGTGATCGCTCGTCGGATCGAGCGACAGGGGCACGAAACCAACAGGCCCGCTGAAGAAGGTGTTTGGGCCCCGCGTGCGACCGCCGATCACAACCTCGTACCCCGCCTGCAGCAGATGCTCGACGATGAAGCGGCCGACGAAGCCCGTGCCGCCGGAGACAAGCACGCGGGTCATCGGCGGACCGGGTTGGTGAGCGATGCGATGTCCGGAATATCGTCTCCTGTCAGGTAGCCATGCCAGAGATCGATAAGCGGCTGCAGGGCCTCCCTGCGCGGATGATCCGTCTCCCAGGGCTTTTCATACTGGTAGTGCAGCACGCCGATTGAGCCCCAGTCCCAGAGTTCGGGCAGGTTGAACCAGACATATTGCAGCATGTTCATCGTCACTGGCAGACCGTGCCAGTCCGGGAAGAAGGCTTGCAGGAAGGTCTGGTCGGTGCGCGGCCAGAAGGCGTCCGGCGCATCAAGCTGGGTGATCATCCTGTCGAAGGTCGCCATTGACGGTTCGGCGACGAAGACGCCGGAATTCAGCCGATGAAAGTCCGCAAGGCTTTCGTAGACATTGGGGGCAGCGGAGAATTCCGGATAGGCAAACAGCCGGTCGATGTTCCGGAGCACGACCGCATCGGCGTCGATGAAGACGCAGCGCCGATATTCGGTAAGCTGCCAGAGCCGGAGCTTGCAGAAGTTGTCGAGCGGCGAGTGGAAGTCGGGCTTTCGGCCTTTCGTGAAGGGCGCCTTATCATGCACGTTCCGGCGCTGGTGGCGCGCGTTGAAGGCGTCGGAAAGCGGCAGAAGGTTGGTCTCCACCAGCCGGCAGCCGAATTCGGCAAGCGGCGCCAGTACATCGACAGAAACGCCGCCCGTGTGCAGCACGACGATATCGGCCCTCGTGCCCGTGCGTGTTATGGAGCGCGCCAGTGCGCGGGCGCCAAGCGCATAATCGGCATTGGTGACGAGCGTCACATAGGCATGGTCGGCTTGGGGAGGCGAGGAGGGGCGGAGCCCCTCCGAAGGATCGTTCGATGTCATGAAACGGATTTCAGCCGCTTGCCCTCTGGGTCGTGGTTGATCAGCGGCGCGATGTCCTTGGTCCAGGCGGAGACGGCGGGCACGCGCGTTCTGTCGACACGATAGGCGAATTTCTTGGCGACATCGACGATTTCCGAAAGCAATCCGTCCTGCAGCCGCGTCGGGTTGAGACCGAGGCTCAGGAATTTCTCGTTGTGCACGACGAGTTCGTTCTCGGCAGCTTCCTTGCGCGGGTTCGGCAACCGGGCGATCTCGGCCCCCGATATCGAGGCGATCATTTCGGCGAGATCGCGCACCCGGTGGGTCTCGGTCATCTGGTTGAAGATCTCGACACGGCTGCCGCGCGCCGGTGGGTTCGTGAGCGCCAGCTCGATGCATCGCACCGAATCCTGGATGTGAATGAAGGCGCGGGTCTGGCCGCCGGTGCCGTGCACGGTCAGCGGATAACCGATTGCCGCCTGGATGAGGAAACGATTGAGCACGGTGCCATAGTCGCCGTCATAGTCGAAGCGGTTGATGAGCTGGGCGTGGCGGCGCGTCTGCTCGGTATGCGTACCCCAGACGATGCCCTGGTGCAGGTCGGTGATCCGAAGCCCGTCGTTCTTGGCATAGAACTGGAAGAGCAACTGATCCAGGCACTTGGTCATGTGGTAGATCGAGCCGGGATTGGAGGGGTAGAGGATCTCCTGGCTGACGGTCTCGCCGCCCATCGTTTCGATGCCGACAGGCAGATAGCCCTCGGGGATCGCCGCGCCGATGGTGGAGTAGCCGTAGACGCCCATGGTGCCGAGATGCACGAGGTGGGCGTCGAGGCTGAGTTCGACCAGCGCGTTCAGAAGATTGTGCGTGGCGTTGACGTTGTTGTTGACCGTGTAGTTCTTGTGGCGGTCGCTCTTCATCGAATAGGGCGCGGCACGCTGTTCGGCAAAATGCACGATGGCGTCAGGGCGATGGTCGGCGAGCCAGTTCTTCAGGAGTTCGTAGTCGCGGGCGAGATCGATCAGGTTGAAATGGATGCGCCGGCCGGTTTCGGCATGCCAGATACGCGTGCGTTCCTGGATCGAATCCATCGGCGTCAGCGATTGCACGCCCAGTTCCGTATCGATCCATCGGCGGGAGAGATTGTCGAGGATATGAACGTCGTGACCGGCATCGGACAAATGAAGGGCCGTGGGCCAACCGACGAAACCGTCGCCGCCGAGAATCGCAATCTTCATGCACGTTCTCCTGATCGCAAAGGAAGTCCGTCACGTGATAGGATAGGATTGTGACAAGGCTGCAATGCTTGCAAACGGCTTTTTGTTCCTGCACAGGAAACGGGAAATTCTTTCGGAGAAAAGTATGTCCCTGATTTCGCTCGCAGGCGAACTGACCGAAAACGGCCATCAGCTGATCCAGCGCGTCTATTACGAAGACACCGACTTTTCCGGCGTCGTCTATCACGCCCGCTACCTGCATTTCATGGAGCGCGCCCGCACCGATTTCCTGCGGCTGCTCGGCGTCGAGCAGGCAACGCTGGCGATCGAGGGCGACAGCGAAGGCCTCGTCTTCGTCGTCCATCGCATGGAGATCGACTTCAAGCTGCCGGCGCGCATGGATGACATCCTGACGATTACCACCGTCACCGAGAAGGCCGGCGGCGCCAAGATGGTGCTGCAGCAGGAGATCCGCCGCGGCGAGCAGTTGCTGATCGCCGCCAAGGTGATCATCGCCGTGATCAACGGCCAGGGTCGGCCACGGCGGCTGCCCGAGGCGCTCGCCTACAAATTCCATCATGCGAAGGAGAGCGCGGGCTAGAGCTCTCCTTCAGTCGAACGGAGACACGGCGCCCCTTCCAGGGGCGTTTTTCGTTGGTGGACGCGCGTTTTCACTGCATTCGATTCAGTGCATTGACAATAATACGTACGTACGTATTATTTCGCCATGTCCAGAAAATCGATACGCGAAAATCTTCTGAAGGCGGGCGATCAGCTCGTATGGAACACAGGCTACGCCGGGACCGGCGTACGCGACATCGTCGAGGCTGCGGGCGCCCGTCCTGGGTCCTTCACCAATCACTTCACGTCCAAGGAAGACTTCGTCATCGAGGTGCTCGATCGCTACTTCGCCTATGTCTCGGGCCTCGTGGAAGAGGCGCTTGGCGACAGAAGCGTGCGCTCCGTCGACCGGTTGCGTCGCTACATCGACCTCATCACCGGCAAGCTGGCTGACGCCGACTACAGCCGCGGCTGCATGATCGGCAATCTCAGCCTCGAAGCCTCCTTCGACAATGAACGGCTCAGGGCGCATCTGTCGAAACTCTTTGCGACCTGGCGCGGTCCCTTCGAGGCCTGCATCGCCGAAGGGCTGGAGAAGGGCGAAATCGCTCCGCTCGGCTCGGCGGCCGAGCTTGCCGACTTCCTGCTCAGCGCCTGGCAGGGGGCCATGCTGCGCATGAAGGTCGATCGCAGCCCGGCGCCGCTTGCAACGTTCAGGACGATCGTTTTTTCAACCGTGTTTGATGGAGGGAAGCATGCGTGAAGAGGCATTCGCAGCGGGCAAGTCATTCGTCGACATTTTCGGATCGTCGATGGCCTATATCGAAAAAGGCACGGGACCGACGGTCCTGTTTCTCCACGGCAACCCGACGTCGTCCTATATCTGGCGGAACATCTTGCCGCATGTGACACCGGTCGGGCGCTGCGTTGCACCGGATCTGATCGGCTATGGCCAATCCGACAAGCCCGACATCGACTACACCTTCCTCGACCAGTTCCGCTATCTCGAAGCCTTCATCGAAAAGGTCGCTCCCGGTCCACTTTTCCTGGTCGCGCAGGATTGGGGAACGGCGCTTGCCTTCCACTTTGCCGCACTCAATCGGGAGAAGGTGCTCGGCCTCGCCTTCATGGAATATATCCGGCCGGCTGAAACTTATGAGGCGTTTCATCAAAAGCCTCAGGCCCGCGAACTGTTCAGGGCGTTCCGAACTGAAGGCGTCGGCGAGCGGCTGATCCTGGAGGAAAACGTCTTCATCGAACGGGTCGTACCGAACGCGATCCTGCGTCAACTGAACGACGAGGAAATGGCTGCTTATCGGGCACCGTTTCCGGATCCATCTTCCCGCCGCCCCGTGCTGCGCCTGCCGCGTGAACTGCCGATCGAGGGCGCGCCTTCTGAGTTCTACGCTATCAGTACGGCAGATCACGCCACGCTTCGCGCCTCAGGATATCCCAAGCTATTGTTCTCGGGCGACCCTGGTGCGCTCATCTCACCGGCGGAGGCGGAAGCTTATGCCGACGAGCTTGCGAATTGCCGCCTGGTGAAACTCGGCGCGGGCGCGCACTACCTGCAGGAGGATCATCCGCACGCGATCGGGACGGCATTACGTTCGTGGATCGAGGGATTGCGCGGGGCGTCGGCGGCCTAGTCCGCCTCGTTCACGCCGATCTTGCCCAGGATCGTCTTGGTCAGGGATTGCCTGATCTTGGACACATCCTGCCAGGGGTCTGCGCCATTTTCGATCCGCTCGAGGATGTCCGGGATGTGGAAGCTGTTGGCCGACTTGAGATCGGCAAGTTCATCCCAGTTGATGGGCGTCGCCACCGGTCCGTCAGCGCGCGCCCGGGTCGAGTAGGGGGCAATGGCGGTCGCGCCGCGCTCATTCCTCAGCCAGTCGATGAAGATGCGTCCTTTGCGCTTTTCCTTCGACATGGTGGCGATGAACCGGTCCGGTTCGCGATCGGCGAAACCTTGCGCAAAGGTCTTGGCGAAGGCCTTGGCTTCCGGCCAGCTGGCGCGGGCCGTCAGCGGCACGATGACATGGACGCCCTTGCCGCCCGTGACCATCGGAGCCGATTTCAGCCCGATCTCATCGAGCGCATCGCGCAAGGCCACGGCCGCACCCTTGACCATCTCGAAGTCGAGACCCTCGTCAGGATCAAGGTCGAAGACCAGTCGATCGGGGATCTCCAGCTTGTCGACATGCGATCCCCAGATATGGAACTCCAGCGTGCCCATCTGGACCGCAGCGACCAGCCCCTTGGCGTCGCGCACATACATGTAGTTTTCCGTTTCGCCGGAGCTTTCCTCGACGGGGACTTCCTTGATCTCGTCGGGAAAACCGTCGCTCGCATGTTTCTGGTAGAAGCGCGGACCCTTCACGCCCTGCGGCGCACGCACGAGCGACAGGAGACGCTCGGCGGCATGGGGCAATATGCGATCGGCGACGACGGCGTAGTAGCGGGCGAGATCGAGCTTGCTGATGCCCTGGTCAGCAAACAGGACGCGATCCGGATGAGTGATGCGCACCCCAAGCACGGTTTCGTCCGATATGGCTTGCTTCGCCTTTGCCGGCTTTGCTGCTTTGTCCTTGGGCTTCGTTGCGGTTTTGGATGTTTTGACTGTCACGGCCTTCGCCTCCTTGTCCTCCCCCTTTGAGGTCCAGACATGCTTCTTGCGTTCGCCCTTCCCATCGGCAATCTCGGCCATGGTGCGGCCGGTGCTGACGCTCGTCAGATGGTTCTCCAGCAGAACGTTGCCATCCTCGGCGGCAATTTCGTCACCCTCCTTGATCAGCAGCCAGTTCTCGCGCTTTTCACCGGGGCGTGACCGCATCCGCACCAATGCCCACCCGCCTTGCATCCGCTGACCGTGAAGATGGAATGTCAGCTTGCCCTCGCGCAAGCCCTCGTCCGGATCGTTTTCCGGCTCCCACCAGCCGCTGTCCCACAACATGACGGTGCCGCCGCCATATTGCTTTTCGGGGATTGTGCCTTCGAAATCGCCATAGGCCAGCGGATGATCCTCGGTTCTGACAGCTAGTCGCTTGTCTTCCGGATTGAGGCTTGGTCCGCGGGTGACCGCCCAGCTCTTCAAGACACCGTCCCATTCCAGCCGCAAGTCGTAGTGGAGCCGGGTGGCGTCATGCTTCTGCACGAGAAAGCGCATGCGGCCGGACCGGCCGCGACCAAGCTTGCCCTTTGGTTCGCGCGTCTCGCCGAAGTTGCGGCGTTTGTTGTATTCGGCAAGCGGGCTGCGAAGGGACGCCATCACCCGCCTCCACGGAGACCCCGGACGGTCGGCGCGTCCTTAGCCAGAATTGCGGACCGGGCCGCATCGAGGGCGAGGACCCGTTCGATGCGAACAATGTCCTCCTCGGTCACCACGGGAACCGGATCGGAGATGATGGCCTGGAGGATTTCCAGCGACACGACGCCGTGGGAGTGCGTCCTCCAGGGCGGCGCGGGTTTCCCGCTCGGCCTTGAGCTCGGCGCAAAGGGCGAGGATCAATCGGTCCCGGGGATCAAGGTCCGGTGAGGACTTTCCTTCGCTTCGTTGTCCTGTCGTTCGTTGGGCCATCCCTAGGAACGTACTCGGCAACGCTTAAGTTCCGACCGCCGGGTGATACTGCAAAGACACACGACGGTAACGGTCTCTTAACCATAATGGTGTCTTAATCATCGCATCAGGATTTGTGCAGTGCACGTCATCCTTTGACCAAAATTGACGGCAAGAAGGCAACCTAAAGCTAATTGAGGTCGCGATGGTGCGATCTGCGGCGGTGCCGGGCACTCTTGCAAACAGGACGTTTGGGCTACCCGGTCACGAGCATGAACCGCTCTTGCCGGGTGTTTGGATTCGGGGACTGAAGACGATGGAACAGGTTGGATTGGCCGCGGCAACACACGATGTGAGCCTTTGGTCGCTATTCATGCAAGCGGGCTTCGTCGTGAAGCTGGTCATGCTGGGGCTGGTCGCAGCCTCCGTCTGGACCTGGGCGATCGTCGTCGACAAGACGCTGAACTACGGCCGCGTCCGCCGCCAGCTCGACAGCTTCGAGCAGGTGTTCTGGTCCGGCCAGTCGCTGGAAGAACTCTACCGCACGCTCGCCGACCGCCAGACGGCCGGCATGGGTGCGATCTTCGTGTCCGCCATGCGCGAATGGAAGAAGAGCTTCGAGCGCGGCGCCCGTTCGCCGATCGGCCTGCAGATGCGTATCGACCGCGCCATGGACGTGACGCTCGCCCGGGAATCGGAATCGCTGGAAGCCCGTCTCGGCTCGCTCGCGACCATCGGTTCGGCCGCCCCGTTCATCGGCCTTTTCGGTACGGTCGTCGGTATCATGACCTCGTTCCAGGCGATCGCCGGTTCGAAGTCGACCAACCTTGCGGTCGTGGCGCCCGGTATCGCCGAAGCACTGCTCGCCACCGCGATCGGCCTGCTCGCCGCTATCCCCGCGGTTATCGCCTACAACAAGTTCTCGGCCGACGCCGGCAAGCTGTCGGCACGCATGGAAGCTTTCGCCGACGAATTCTCCGCCATCCTGTCGCGGCAGATCGACGAGAAGCTGCAGAACCCGCGCCAGGCCGCGCAGTAATCGCCAGAGAGTACGGAGACCACGCTGATGGGTATGTCGGTTGGCGGAGCCAAGGGTTCGGGTGGCGGACGTCGTCGCCGCGGCGGCAAGAAAGCCATGATGAGCGAGATCAACGTGACGCCGTTCGTCGACGTCATGCTCGTGCTCCTGATCATCTTCATGGTGGCAGCACCGATGATGACGGTCGGCGTGCCGATCGATCTGCCGGAAACGCAGGCAAAGGCGCTCAATTCCGATACGCAGCCGATCACTGTCTCGGTCAACCCGGCAGGCGAGATCTACCTGCAGGAAACCGCGATCGCCATCGACGAAGTGGTGCCGAAGCTCGAGGCGATCGCCACCACCGGCTACAACGAGCGCATCTATGTGCGCGGTGACACCAATGCCGACTACGGCACGGTCATGAAGGTCATGGCCCGCATCTCGGCCGCCGGTTTCAAGAACCTCGGCCTCGTCACGCTGCAAGAACAGGAAAAGTGATCGTCCACGATGAAGGGCAGTCTCGCTACATCTGCTGTCCTCCACGCCATGGTCTTGACCTGGGCGCTGGTGTCGCTTGGCAGCCCGGCTGACTTCCAGGTCGCCGACGTCGAGGCTTTGCCTGTCGACATCGTTCCCTATTCGGAGATGACGCAGGTTCAGCAGGGCGACAAGAAGGCGCCGAAGAAGGAGACCTCGTCGCCGGTTCCGACCAAGCGGCCGGAGACCAACCAGCCTGCCGAAAACATCGGCGACAACGATACCGACCTGAAGACGCCGCCGACGCCGAACGCCAAGCCGTCGAAGAGCGAAGCCACGGCCTCTCCGGAAAAGAACGAGAAGCCCGAGCCGACGCCCGATCCGGTCGAGCAAGAGATCAAGAAAGTAGAGGAATCCAAGCCCGCCTCCGAACCTGCGACCGAAGTTGCCGCTCTGCCCGAACCGAAGCAGGAAGTGAAGCCGGAGACGAAGCCGGAGCCGGCACCCGCCGAGGAAAAGCCGGCCGAGAACCCGGAAGCCGAAGCGCTACCTGAGAAGGTGCCGACGCCGGCGGCAAAGCCGAAGGTCGAAAAGCCCGCCCAGAGCGCCAAGACGCCAGACCGCAAGAACGAGGCGACGCCGAAGGAACAGAAGAAAGCTGCCTCCACCGAGGAAAGCAAGTTCAACGCCG
This sequence comes from Ensifer sp. Root423, assembly GCF_001426275.1. NCBI lineage: Bacteria > Pseudomonadati > Pseudomonadota > Alphaproteobacteria > Hyphomicrobiales > Rhizobiaceae > Ensifer > Ensifer sp. Root423. The sequence goes on from NZ_LMEG01000005.1 coordinate 77,788, forward strand.
ACGAGATCGCCGCCCTTCTCAACCGGCAGGATCCCTCCGCCGGTGGTGCCAAGCGCTCGACACAGGAAGCGGCGCTCGGCGGCAAGAAAACCATTGGTGTGGGCTTGAGCGCCAACGAGATCGATGGCGTCAAGGGCCAGATCCAGGGCAACTGGTCGCTGACGCCAGGCCTGACCGGCGTCGAGGAAGTGCGTGTCACGGTGCGCGTGCAGCTGGATCCCGCCGGCAATATCGTCGGCACACCCGAGGTTACCGCAACCGGCGGTCCGGAAGGTACGCGCCGTGCCGTTGAAAGCAGCACCTTGCGCGCGATCCGCCGTTCGGCCCCGCTACAGAACCTCCCGCCTGAAAAATATGAGGGCGAAAAAGGATGGAATACCCTCGTGCTGAATTTCGACCCCTCGGAATTCGCACTCTAGAGCTGCCGGGATTGGAACCCATGCCGGATAGCAAACCACCCCTGCAAACCCTTCGTACGAAGCTGAAAGGCTTGTCCCTATGATCAAGGTCTCTCTTTTCCGCGCCCTGATGGTGGCCGCGGGCATGTTAGCCGCCGTCGTGGCGGCGGTGACACCGGCAAATGCTGAAGTTGAAATCAACATCAACAAGGGCAACGTCGAACCGCTGCCGATCGCTGTCACGGACTTTCTCCAGGGCGAACTCGGCCAGAAGATTTCCGACGTGGTTGCGGCGGACCTGAAGCGTTCGGGCCTGTTCGCGCCGATCAACAAGGGAGCGTTCATCGAGAAGATCAGCAATCCGGATGCGACGCCGCGTTTCGAGGACTGGAAGGTCATCAACGCGCAGGCGCTCGTCACCGGCCGCGTGACGCAGGAAGGCGACGGCAGGCTGAAGGCCGAGTTCCGCCTGTGGGATACGTTCGGTAACAAGCAGATGACCGGCCAGCAGTTCTTCACCCAGCCGGAAAACTGGCGCCGCGTGGCCCACATCATCGCCGACGCCATCTATCAGAGCGTCACCGGCGAAAAGGGCTATTTCGACACCCGCATCGTCTATGTCGCCGAAAGCGGCCCGAAGACGGCACGCAAGCGTCAGCTCGCCATCATGGACCAGGACGGCTTCAACGCCCGTGCGCTCACCAATTCCAACGACATCGTTCTGACGCCGCGCTTCTCGCCGAACCGCCAGGAAGTCACCTACATGTCGTTCGAAAACCAGCAGCCGCGCGTTTACCTGCTGCAGCTGGAAACCGGACAGCGCGAGGTCGTCGGCAACTTCCCCGGCATGACCTTCTCGCCGCGCTTCTCGCCGGATGGCCAGCGGGTCATCATGAGCCTGCAGCAGGACGGCAACGCCAACATCTACACAATGGATCTGCGCTCGCGCACCACGACGCGCCTGACCAACACCGCCGCGATCGATACCGCCCCGTCCTATTCGCCGGATGGCAGCCAGATCGCCTTTGAAAGCGACCGCGGTGGCCGCCAGCAGATCTACGTCATGGGTGCCGACGGTTCCGGCCAGCGCCGCATCTCCTTCGGCGACGGCTCCTATTCGACGCCGGTCTGGTCTCCGCGTGGCGACCTCATCGCCTTCACCAAGCAGTCGGGCGGCAAGTTCTCGATCGGCGTGATGAAGACCGACGGTTCGGGCGAACGTATCCTGACCACCGGCTTCCACAACGAGGGTCCGACCTGGGCGCCGAATGGCCGTGTCCTGATGTTCTTCCGCCAGGGTGCCGGTTCCGGCGGACCGCAGCTCTATTCGATCGATCTGTCGGGTTACAACGAGCAGCTGATCCAGACGCAGGGCTTCGCATCCGACCCGGCCTGGTCGCCGCTGCTCGAGTAGTTCACGTGGCTTTGGATCGTCCGATCCAAAGCCAGTAACGTGATCGCCTCTCGTCCGCTTAAGGGCGGGAGGCCGGCGGAAAGCCGCCTCTTTTTTTCCTGATCCCGCTGCAGGCTGATCCGATTTGCGGCGGGAAAATGTGGCAATGATGCCGCTTTCTCGCCGCAAAGTGCTGGTCTAGCAGGGCCCGAGCCGAAATTATCGATTTGTTAACCATAACTGTTGAATAGCGATTAACCGCTTCCGGTTACAGTCTGGCAACCGTGAATTCAGACACTTCTCAAGGAGACCGGCGTATGAGCCGAATTGACACCCCGGCCGCAGGCCGCATGCAGACCATCGCTCGCAACCCGGTCATGATCGCCCTGGTCATGACGCTTGCCCTGGCTGGCTGTGCATCGAAGAAGAACCTGCCGGGCAGCGCTGGCGAACTCGGTCTCGGTGGCGCCGGTTCGGCAACGCCGGGCTCGCAGCAGGACTTCACCGTCAATGTCGGCGACCGCATCTTCTTTGACACCGACTCCACCTCGATCCGCGCCGACGCGCAGCAGACGCTCGCTCGTCAGGCCCAGTGGCTTGCCAAGTACCCGAACTACGCGATCACCATCGAAGGCCATGCCGACGAACGCGGCACGCGCGAGTACAACCTGGCGCTCGGCGCCCGCCGTGCGGCCTCGACCCGCGACTACCTGATCAGCCAGGGCGTTCCGTCGAACCGCATGAAGACGATCTCCTACGGCAAGGAAAAGCCGGTCGCCGTTTGCGACGACATTTCCTGCTGGTCGCAGAACCGCCGCGCCGTTACCGTTCTCGGTGGCGCCGGCATGTAATGATGCCGCGGCCGCGCGCATTGTGTGGCCCGCAATCGCGACTTGATCCCAGGAGGCGTTGCGTGTTCCGGAGATCACAGATCGCTAAATTAAAAGGGCGGCCCTTGGCCGCCCTTTGCTTTTTTACCACACTTTGGCCGAACTCCGTTGCTTTTTCAGGGCAATTGGAAAACTGTGCGGCAATCACCCAGATGACTCGGCGAGATGTATTGCGGGCCCCTGGTCAAGGGTGGGACAACCGGTATTCGAACAGGACAAATGAAATGAAGAAATTTGTCGTGGCGGGCCTGATCGGTCTTGCGACCCTTGCGGGTCTCGGCCAGACGGCGAACGCCATGCCTCTTTCAGGGCTGCTGGCCCGAACGACTGAGACCAACAGCGGCGCGCAGAACCTGCCCGTCGTAAAGGTGCAGTCGGCCGAAACCGCACGGATTGGCCAGCTCGAAGAACAGATCCGCTCGCTTAACGGGCGTATCGAGGAAATGAGCTTCCAGCTCTTGCAGATGCAGGAGCAGATCCGGAAGTTCCAGGAGGACAACGAGTTCCGCTTCCAGGATCTGGAAAGCGGCAAGGCCTCCCCCAAGAAGAGCGGCGCTCTGCAGACGCCGAAAACCAGCGATCAGGCGTCCGTCACCCCGGGGGTGACGGATAGCCAGACCATGGCGCCCGCAGCCGGCGGCAACGACATGGCGTCTTCGGGCGTTTCGCCCGGAGCAAGCCAGGGCGGCAACGGCGCGGCCCCGCCGTCGACACTCGGACAGATCGTGTTCGACGAGAACGGCAATCCGGTCGCAGCGACGACGGATGGGCGGCCGGGCGCAAACGCCACGCTTCCCGGCGTCGATTCCGGCGCACCGGCCGACGGCGGCTTGAACAGCAATCCCGGCAGCCAGCAGACTGCATCGCTCGACAATCCCGGCGACCTCTACCAGTCGGCCTACGGTCATGTCCTTTCGGGGGACTACAGCACTGCCGAGCAGGAATTCGGCGACTACCTGGCCGCGTTTCCGAAGGGCGACAAGGCAGCCGATGCCAGCTTCTGGCTGGGTGAAGCCCAATATTCGCAAGGCAAATACAGCGACGCCGCCAAGACCTTCCTGAACGCGCATCAGGCCCACGGCAAATCGCCGAAGGCGCCCGAAATGCTGTTGAAGCTCGGCATGTCGCTCGGTGCGCTCGACAACAAGGAAACCGCCTGCGCGACGCTGGGCGAGGTCAACAAGCGCTATCCCAAGGCCTCGCCTGCGGTGAAGGCGAAGGTGACGAGCGAGCAGAGCCGCTTTGGCTGCTGAGGCTCCAGCGCCGACAGCCGTTGTCGAAACGGCAAAACGATTTCTCGCCTCCTGTCTTCGCCCGATGCGTATCCTCGTTGCCGTCTCCGGCGGGAGCGATTCCAAGGGCTTGCTTCTCGCCCTGAACGAGGCGATTGAGGCAAGCGACCCCAACAGATTTTCCCTGGCCGCATGTACGGTCGATCACGCCCTGCGGCCGGAATCGGCTGCGGAAGCGCAAGGCGTTGCCGCCTTCTGCGCAAGCATCGGCGTTCCGCACCTCATCAAGCGTTGGGATGGCCCCAAACCGCTGACCGGTATTCAGGCGGCGGCGCGCGAGGCGCGCTATCGGCTGCTGGCGGATGCCGCCGAGCGGTTTGATGCCGGCTGTATCGTCACCGGCCACACCAGCGACGACCAGCGCGAAACGATCCTGATGCGGATGCAAAGGGCGACGGGGCCGGGCGCTTCCGGCATGGCGCGCGCCACGCTTTACGACCGCCGGATCTGGGTGCTGCGGCCGTTCCTTAATCTTGATCGGACCTCGATCCGCGCCTTTCTCGCGACGCGTGACGTGACCTGGTTCGATGATCCGAGCAACGCCAACACGACCTTCGAGCGGGTCCGCGTCCGGGCTGAACTGGCGCATGCACCGCGAGCGGAGGAGGGGGCATGGGATGCTGGAGCCAGGGCCCGGTCGTCGACAAGGGCTGCCGCCTTAATCACCCGCCATGTGCGCGTGCATGCAGGCCTGGTGGTGGAGATCCCGCTTGCTTTCGCCGAACACCGCGACGACGTCGATTGGCAGCGGGCGCTGCTCGCGCTGGTGGCCGTGGTCGGCGGCCGCGCGCATATCCCCGCCGCAGATACGGTGAAGCGGGTGGCGGCGTTTCTGCGAGAGACAACGCTCGGTAGGATGACGGCCGGAAGATGCGTGTTCGACCGCCGCGCAAGCGGGCTTTACCTCTATCGCGAGGCGCGGGGCCTGACGACTTTGACGCTTGCAGGCGGCGAGACCGCAACATGGGATGGCCGCTTCCATGTGCGAAATGGCGGAAGCGCGCCCATCTCCGTCGCGGCAGAGGGCCGAGGCGGGCCACAACAGCAGAGACTTATTGCCGCAGGCTTGCCACCGGGCGTTGCCGGTCGTGCATCGCTTACGGCGCCGAGGGTCCGGTCTGAGAACGGCGAAAGTGTCGCATCCATCACAATCGAGCCGCGGATCGGGCTCTACGACACCTTTTTGCCGGGTTTCGACCGGATCATGGCCGATCGGATCGCCGGATTGTTCGGACGAGGGCCTTATCCTCCGCCGCCGGTTCACGATCTATTGACAGAAATGGAACGGTAGCCGGCGGTTTGCCTTGGCAATACGTCACCAGAACCCTATGTTAGGGAGCAAGACAGCGGCTCGCGAAATGCGCGGGTCGTGACAGGTTCCGGGGAGTTCGATGAACCCTAATTTTCGTAATCTTGCCCTTTGGGCAATCATAGCGCTTCTGCTGATCGCGCTGTTCAGCATGTTCCAACAGCCGACGGAGCGCACCGGCTCGCGCGAGATTCCGTTCTCGCAATTCCTCAAGGACGTGGATGCGAGCCGCGTCAAGGAAGTCGTGATCACCGGCTCGAAAGTGATCGGCAGCTATTCCGAAAGCGGCGCAACCTTCCAGACCTACGCGCCATCAGTCGATACGGCGCTGACCGAGCGCCTCGAAGCCAAGGACGTGACGGTCACGGTTCGCCCGGAAACCGACGGTTCGTCCGGGTTCCTCAGCTATATCGGTACCCTGCTTCCGATGCTTCTGATCCTCGGCGTCTGGCTGTTCTTCATGCGCCAGATGCAGGGCGGCTCGCGTGGAGCGATGGGTTTTGGCAAGTCCAAGGCCAAGCTTCTGACCGAAGCGCATGGCCGCGTCACCTTTGACGACGTCGCCGGCGTCGACGAAGCCAAGCAGGACCTGGAAGAAATCGTCGAATTCCTGCGCGACCCGCAGAAGTTCCAGCGCCTCGGCGGTCGCATTCCGCGCGGCGTGCTGCTCGTCGGTCCTCCCGGTACCGGTAAGACGCTGCTGGCCCGCTCGGTTGCCGGCGAAGCCAACGTGCCGTTCTTCACGATCTCCGGTTCGGACTTCGTTGAAATGTTCGTCGGCGTCGGCGCCAGCCGTGTGCGCGACATGTTCGAACAGGCCAAGAAGAATGCGCCCTGCATCATCTTCATCGACGAAATCGACGCTGTCGGTCGTCATCGCGGCGCCGGTCTCGGCGGCGGCAACGACGAGCGCGAACAGACGCTCAACCAGTTGCTGGTCGAGATGGACGGCTTTGAAGCCAACGAAGGCATCATCCTGATCGCGGCGACCAACCGTCCTGACGTTCTCGACCCGGCACTGCTGCGTCCGGGCCGCTTCGACCGCCAGGTCGTCGTGCCGAACCCGGATATCAACGGCCGCGAACGCATCCTCAAGGTTCATGTGCGCAACGTGCCGCTGGCGCCGAACGTCGACCTCAAGGTGCTCGCACGTGGTACGCCCGGCTTCTCCGGTGCCGACCTCATGAACCTCGTCAACGAGGCCGCCCTGATGGCCGCCCGTCGCAACAAGCGTCTTGTCACCATGCTCGAGTTCGAGGATGCCAAGGACAAGATCATGATGGGCGCGGAGCGTCGTTCGTCGGCGATGACCGAGGCCGAGAAGAAGCTGACCGCCTATCACGAAGCCGGTCACGCGATCCTCGCGCTCAACGTTCCCTCGGCCGATCCGCTGCACAAGGCGACGATCATCCCGCGCGGTCGCGCGCTCGGCATGGTCATGCAGCTGCCGGAAGGCGACCGCTACTCGATGAGCTACAAGTGGATGGTCTCGCGTCTTGCCATCATGATGGGTGGACGCGTCGCCGAAGAACTGACCTTCGGCAAGGAGAACATCACTTCGGGCGCATCCTCGGATATCGAGCAGGCCACCAAGCTTGCCCGTGCGATGGTGACGCAATGGGGCTTCTCCGACCAGCTCGGCCAGGTTTCCTATGGCGAGAACCAGCAGGAAGTCTTCCTCGGCCACTCCGTTGCTCAGCAGAAGAACGTGTCGGAAGCGACCGCCCAGAAGATCGACAACGAAATCCGTCGTCTGATCGATGAGGCCTACGAGACCGCCCGCAAAATCCTGACGGAGAAGAACCACGAGTTCGTGGCGCTTGCCGAAGGGTTGCTCGAATACGAAACGCTGACTGGCGAAGAAATCAAGGCGCTGATCCGCGGGGAGAAGCCGGCACGTGATCTCGGCGACGACACGCCGCCGCATCGTGGCTCGGCCGTTCCCTCGGCCGGTGCCAAGAAGGAAGGCTCGGCGGGCAAGGGCGAAGAGTCCGAAGGCGGGTTCGAGCCGCAGCCGCAATAACCGACACCTGTCGGCCATGTATTGAAGCCGCCGTTCCTTGAGTGGAGCGGCGGTTTTTCGTTGGCGATTTTGCACCTGGCATTTGGTAACGGGATGTAATGATTTCTGATGCTAGGCTCGCTGCCGTTTGCTGCACTTTTGTGTCAAAGAAGACTCATGTGTCGCGATCGCATGGCCATTGGTGGGCACGACGATCGGAGGCGTACGGCAACCGCCGATATGAAATGAGGTCCGGTCAATGAAACCCAGTCGCGCACCCCGCAGACAGGCGAAACTGGCAAAGCCAGCGCTGACCCGGCAGAACGATGGAGCTCTTATGAAGCGCAAGTATTTCGGCACCGACGGTATTCGCGGCCAGTCCAATATGTTTCCGATGACACCGGATCTGGCGATGCGGGTCGGCATCGCCGTCGGTACGATCTTTCGCAATGGCGCCCATCGCCACCGGGTGGTGATCGGCAAGGACACGCGTCTTTCCGGCTACATGCTCGAAAACGCGATGGTGGCGGGCTTCACCGCGGCCGGTCTCGACGTCTTCCTGCTCGGGCCGATCCCGACGCCGGGTGTGGCCATGCTCACCCGCTCGCTGCGCGCCGATATCGGCGTGATGATTTCGGCGTCCCACAATCCCTTCCAGGACAACGGTATCAAGCTGTTCGGCCCCGATGGCTACAAGCTCTCCGACGACATCGAACAGAAGATCGAGGCGTTGCTCGACCAGGATCTCTCGGGCCAGCTGGCGAAGTCGGAAGACATCGGCCGCGCGAAGCGCGTCGATGGCGACATCTATCGCTATCTCGAACATGCCAAGCGCACGCTGCCGCGCGATGTCACGCTGCAGGGCCTGAGGATCGCCGTCGATTGCGCCAATGGCGCGGCCTACAAGGTGGCGCCGACCGCCCTTTGGGAACTGGGTGCCGAAGTCGTTACCATCGGTACGGAGCCGAACGGCCTCAACATCAATCTCGACTGCGGCTCGACGCATCCGGCTGCTCTTTCCAAGAAGGTCCATGAAGTGCGCGCCGATATCGGCATCGCGCTCGACGGCGACGCCGACCGCGTGCTGATCGTCGACGAGAACGGTACCGTCATCGATGGCGATCAACTGATGGCCGTCATTGCCGACAGCTGGGCCGAGGACGGCATGCTGCGCGGCGGTGCCGTTGCGGCGACCGTGATGTCCAATCTCGGTCTCGAGCGTTACCTTAAAGGGCGCGGCATCGACCTGCGCCGCACCAAGGTCGGCGACCGCTATGTCGTCGAGCAGATGCGCCAGGACGGACTGAACGTCGGCGGCGAACAGTCGGGGCATATCGTGCTTTCCGATTTCGGCACCACCGGCGACGGTCTTGTTGCGGCCTTGCAGATCCTTGCGGTTATCAAGCGTCAGGGCAAGGCGGTGAGCGAGGTCTGCCACCGCTTCGAGCCAGTGCCGCAGGTGCTGAAGAACGTGCGCATTTCGGCCGGCAAGCCGCTTGAAGACGCGACCGTGCGCCAGGCGATTGCGGATGCGGAAGCGGAGCTTGCGAAATCCGGTCGTCTGCTGATCCGCCCGTCCGGCACGGAGCCGCTTATCCGCGTGATGGCGGAAGGCGACGATCGCGGCCAGGTCGAGCGCATCGTCGACGAACTGGTCAATGTCATCGGCAGCGTGCGCAACGCCGCCTAAGCCGGTACCAATCGACTTCCCTCCAGGGCCGGTGCGAAGCGCCGGCCTCTTTTTTCCCGTTGCCTGTTGCTTTTGCCCGGTAGTGTCGCCGCGGTCCGGGCCATTTTCCCGTTAGAACTCCGCTGGGGAACAGAACCTGCAACCATCACGACAAAAGAGAGTGTTGTTCTGCCGTTCTATTTAGCTCTACCTTATGTGATCTCGGGCAGCAGCCAGTAAACTGCACGACAACTACAAGAATATGCCGATTCCTTAACAAACGCGGTAAACGTTTGTAGTTAATCGGAACTTAACCTTTGCTCCTCATTATCCACAACAACAACGGGATTTGGGCACCGCTTTCACGGTGATCCAAGCAACGGAATCTATTGGAGTGGGCCATGAAGAGAATTTTGAGTGGCGTTGTTGCGATCTTGCTCAGCGGCACGGCAGCTTTTGCTGCGGATGTCTATCAACCGCCTATCGAGCCGGTGCCGGAACAGCCGGTCGAGGTCATCCAGACCAGCGGCTGGTACCTACGCGGCGACGTCGGCTACGCCTGGAACAATCTGCGCGGCGCGAACTACTACCAAGGGGGGCCTGGCGGCTCCATCACCAGTTTCGAAACCGCCGATATCGATGATTCCTGGGTCGCCGGCGTTGGTGTCGGTTACCAGTTCAACAACTATCTGCGCGCCGACATCACGGCCGACTACTGGGGCGGCGCCGACTTCACTGGCTCGACTTTGGGCAACTGCGGCAGCGTGGTCGGTCCTTGCCGGTCGCGTGACGTCACCTCCGTTTCCGCCTGGAGCCTGATGGCCAATGCCTATGTCGACATCGGCACCTACGGCGCCTTCACGCCTTACGTCGGTGCCGGTATCGGTGCCACCCACGTCAAGTGGGACAAGCTGCGCAACACCAGCTGCAGCATCGCCGATCCCAGCCAATGCGACCCGACGACCGGTCATGACGGCGAGAGCAAGTGGCGCTTCACCTATGCGCTGATGGCCGGTACTGCCATCGACCTCACCTGCAATCTCAAGGCCGACGTCGGCTACCGCTTCCGCCAGGTCGACGATGGCGACATGTTCGGCTACGCCAACGGTGGCGGTCCGGGCTCCGACGAAGGCTTCTACATCCACGAGGCGCGCGCTGGTCTGCGCTACTCGTTCGGCAGTGTCTGCGAAGTGCCCTACGAGCCGGAGCCGATCGTCTACAAGTGATCGGCCAGACCAGATGATACGAAAGGCCACCTTCGGGTGGCCTTTTTCGTTGCCGCCATTCTTTGCTTGTTTCCTAACAGGCATGGTTAACCGGGGGTTAACCAGTCGCTGCCAATAGTTAACGCTGAACGAAGCGGTGACGGCAGTGCGCCATCCCGCACCGATAGCAGTGGTGAAAGGGCATGGGCATGGATTGGCGAAACGGGTTCTGCGGGGCCGCTTTTGGTGCCGGCCTGCTCCTTTCCGGCGCGGCATTCGCTGCCGATGAGGATCTCCTGAATGCGCCGGAGATCACCATCGAAAAAGAATCGGCTGGCGCGAGTGCGATCTATCTGCGCGGCGATATCGGCTATGCGCCTTGGCGTAGCGAAGGCGATCCCTATTACCGGACCTTCGATGCGGGCACGTCGACCTACGACAGCACCACCTTCGACAACGCCCGTTTCGACAAGCCGTTTTCCGGGTCGCTTGGCGTCGGCTACCAGTTTACCGACACGTTCCGCGCTGACCTGACGGCGGAGTATTTCGAGGGCCGGTTCAACGGTTCATCCTCATCGGCAAGCCCGTGCGCGGGGCAAGGGGCGGGAACATCCTGCGCGTTTTCGACCGGGGCCGACTATTCCGCTCTCGGCCTGATGGCGAACGCCTATGTCGACTTCGGCACGCTCGCCGGCTTTACCCCCTACGTTGGCGCCGGTCTCGGCGTGACGCGTCTCAATTGGGATACGGCGGTCGAACGGGCCACCTGCGTTGCCGGTGGCGGCGCCTGCGCCGGAGCGGCCGGCTCCACCTCTTACGAGGGGCGCGACAGCTGGCGGTTCACCTATGCGCTGATGGCCGGCGTTTCCTACGACCTCAGCGATCAGCTGAAGCTCGATGTCGGCTACCGCTACTCCCATATCGCCGACGGCGAGATGTTCGGCTTCGGCACTGAGGCGCTTGCGGGCGCACGTGGCGACAAGGGCTTTGACGACGGTCTTTCCCGTCACGAAATCCGAGCGGGCCTGCGCTTCTCGTTCTAGCGCCATCGGCCGCGGGAAAGTCGAGCAGGTTCGCTGCGTTCTTTCCCTAAGTGATTCAACCTGTTGCCCACATGAAGGCGTTGCCTGGCAATAATCGTTCGGCGGTGGCTGTCTGTATTTTCATATGTTGCCCGCGACGCCATTAATTTTGTCGATTGCGACAAAGCGCTTGACTTCCGATCCCGCCGCCAATATCGACGACGGCGGGACACCCTTCCCCAACGAAGGGCTATCTATCTGGAAGGATAGCACATGGCAAAGCCTGCACAGCCGGACCTCCGTCCGAACAATACCCATTTCTCTTCTGGCCCTTGCTCGAAGCGCCCCGGTTGGACGCTCGACGCTCTCTCCGATGCTCCGCTCGGTCGTTCGCACCGCGCCAAGATCGGCAAGACGAAGCTGAAGCAGGCCATCGATCTTACCCGTGACATTCTTGAAGTGCCGGCCGACTACCGTATCGGTATCGTGCCCGCTTCCGACACCGGCGCCGTCGAAATGGCGCTCTGGTCGCTGCTCGGTCCGCGCGGCGTCGACATGGTCGCCTGGGAAAGCTTTGGCGCCGGCTGGGTGACCGACGTGGTCAAGCAGCTGAAGCTCGCCGACGTACGCAAGTTCGAAGCCGGTTACGGCGAACTTCCCGACCTTTCGAAGGTCGATTTCGACCGCGACGTGGTCTTCACCTGGAACGGCACGACCTCGGGCGTGCGTGTGCCCAACGGCGACTTCATCCCGGCTGACCGCAAGGGCCTGACGATCTGCGATGCGACCTCTGCCGCGTTTGCGCAGAACCTCGATTTCGCCAAGCTCGACGTCGTCACTTTCTCCTGGCAGAAGGTTCTTGGCGGAGAGGGCGCCCATGGCGTCATAATCCTGTCGCCGCGCGCCGTCGAACGGCTGCTGACCTACGTGCCGGCCTGGCCGCTGCCGAAGATCTTCCGCATGACCTCGGGCGGAAAGCTGATTGAAGGCATCTTTACCGGCGAAACCATCAACACGCCGTCGATGCTTTGCGTCGAAGATTACATCGATGCGCTGCTTTGGGCGCAGCAGGTCGGCGGGCTCAAGGGCCTGATGGCCCGGGCTGATGCCAATGCGCAGGCAATCTTCGATTTCGTCGCCGCCAACGATTGGATCGCAAACCTGGCGGTCAAGGACGAGACCCGCTCCAACACCTCGGTCTGCTTGAAGATCGTCGACAAGGACGTGCTCGCGCTCGACGCCGACGGACAGGCGGCCTTTGCCAAGGGCGTGGTTGCGCTCCTCGAAAAGGAAGGCGTCGCCTTCGACATCGGCCATTACCGCGATGCCCCGTCCGGTCTTCGCATCTGGGCCGGCGCCACGATCGAGGCCGCCGACATGACGGCGCTGATGCCATGGCTAACCTGGGCTTTCGAGAGCCAGAAGGCAACGCTGGCACAGGCCGCGGCCTGATCGGACAAAGGGTGAGGACAATGAACTTCGCCCGCATCTCACACTGATTTGAGTGATCCGCTTCGCTCCCCATGGGAGCGAGGCCTGGCTACCCGCATTCCCATTCAGACCTGATCTTTAAGGAGGCCTCCCATGGCACCTCGTGTTCTCGTATCCGACGAACTGTCGGAAACCGCCGTCCAGATCTTCCGCGACCGCGGCGTCGAAGTCGATTTCCAGCCGAAGCTCGGCAAGGACAAGGACAAGCTCGCCGAAATCATCGGTAACTATGACGGTCTTGCCATCCGTTCCGCCACCAAGGCGACGGAAAAGCTGATCGCCGCTGCGACCAACCTCAAGGTCATCGGCCGCGCCGGCATCGGCGTCGACAATGTCGACATCCCGGCCGCTTCGCGCCGCGGTATCATCGTGATGAACACGCCCTTCGGCAACTCGATCACGACCGCCGAACACGCGATTGCGCTGCTCTTTGCCGTTGCCCGCCAGCTTCCGGCTGCCGACACCTCGACGCAGGCAGGCAAGTGGGAGAAGTCCCGCTTCATGGGTGTCGAAATCACCGGCAAGACGCTCGGCGTCATCGGCGCCGGCAACATCGGCTCGATCGTCTGCTCGCGCGCCATTGGCCTGAAGATGCATGTGCTTGCCTACGACCCGTTCCTCTCCAAGGAGCGCGCCGAGGAAATGGGCGTCACCAAGGTCGAACTCGACGAACTGCTCGCCCAGGCTGACTTCATCACCCTGCACGTGCCGCTGACCGACAAGACCCGCAACATCCTGAGCGCCGAAGCGCTTGCCAAGGCCAAGCCCGGCGTGCGCATCGTCAACTGCGCCCGCGGTGGTCTCGTCGACGAGAAGGCGCTTGCAGAAGCGATCAAGTCGGGCCATGTCGCCGGCGCCGGTTTCGACGTTTTCGAGGTCGAACCCGCAACCGAAAGCCCGCTCTTCGGCCTGCCGAACGTCGTCTGCACGCCGCATCTCGGCGCTTCGACCACGGAAGCCCAGGAGAACGTCGCGCTGCAGGTGGCCGAACAGATGTCGGACTACCTGGTCAAGGGTGCGGTCTCCAACGCCATCAACATGCCGTCGATCACCGCTGAGGAAGCGCCGATCCTCAAGCCGTTCATCCGGCTTGCCGATGTTCTCGGCGCCTTCGTCGGTCAGGTGACCGAAAGCGCGATCAAGGAAATCGAGATCCTCTATGACGGCTCGACCGCCGGCATGAACACCAAGGCGCTGACGAGTGCTGTGCTTGCCGGTCTGATCCGGCCGCAGGTCGCCGACGTCAACATGGTTTCGGCGCCGGTCATGATCAAGGAAAAGGGCATCATCCTGTCCGAGGTCAAGCGCGACAAGACCGGCGTCTTCGACGGCTACATCAAGCTGACGGTGAAGACGGCGAACCAGACGCGGTCGGTCGCCGGCACGGTGTTCTCGGACGGCAAGCCGCGTTTCATCCAGATCAAGGGCATCAACCTCGATGCGGATGTCGGCAACCACATGGTCTACATCACCAACACCGACGTTCCCGGCATGATCGGCTTCATCGGCATGACGCTCGGCGATGCGGGCGTCAACATCGCGAACTTCCAGCTCGGCCGCGAGAAGGAAGCCGGTGACGCGATCGCGCTGCTCTACGTCGATGGCGCTGTTTCCGAGGCCGTGCTTGACAAGCTGCGTGCCAATCCGGCAATTCGCCAGGCAAAGCCGCTGGTCTTCAACATCGATTGATACCAGCCCAGCAAGTGGCAGCACGGTCTGCCACTTTGCCGACCCACTCGCGGGACATATCGAGGACGCACCGGCCGACCGCCGGTGCGTTTTCCTGTTTCGAACGCATGTGACGAGATATGACCGAAATGACATTCCGCTGGCGTGAGGCAAGCCTGCCCGACCTCGCATCCGTATCGGAGATCCAGCTCGTGGTTCACCAGGCCTTTCCCGAGGATGACGCCGTGCTCGCCGACCGCATCGCGCTCAGCCCTGCCGGTTGTTTCATGCTGGACTCAAAGGGCCTGTCGCGCGGCTATGTGTTGAGCCACCCCTGGCTTCGCGGTGCGCCGCCGTCGCTGAACAGCATGCTTGGCGAAATCCCTGAGGCTGCCGATACCTGGTACATCCATGACCTCGCCCTTCTGCCCGAAATGCGTGGCTCCGGGGCAGGGGGCGGCGTGTTGCCGATGCTTGCCGATGTTGCACGGACGGAAGGGTTCCGGTCGATGTCGCTCGTTTCCGTCAACGGATCCCGCCGCTTCTGGGAGCGACAGGGCTTCGAGGTTCGCATGGACGAACGGCTGGTGCAGAAGCTTTCAAGTTATGGCGATGATGCGCTCTATATGGAGCGGCATCTCGTCTGAACGAAAATGGCGCCGATTGGCGCCATTTTCGTCTCGGGATGGATCAAGCTGCGCGCTGCGCAGCGGACCGCCATACCTTCTCCTCGACGGTAAACTGGGCGAGCCGACCGGATAGCACGTTGCTTTCGCCGGCGAGCGCCTGGCTTGCGGCCGAGGTCTGCTCGACCATGGCGGCGTTTTGCTGGGTCATCTGGTCCATCTGGTTGACGGCGGTGTTGATCTCCCGCAGCCCGACCGACTGTTCGCGGGCGGCCGTCGCAATGGCGACGATGCGGTCGTTGATCTCGTTGACCCGCCGCTCGATGTCGCCGAGCGCCGAGCCGGTCGCCTCGACCAGACGCACGCCGGCCGAAACCTCGACACCCGACGCGGTAATGAGCCCCTTGATCTCCTTGGCCGCCGTTGCCGAACGCTGCGCCAGTTCCCGCACCTCCTGCGCGACAACGGCAAAGCCCTTGCCGGCATCACCGGCGCGTGCCGCCTCGACGCCGGCGTTCAGCGCCAGGAGGTTCGTCTGGAAGGCGATGTCGTCGATGACGCCGATGATCTCGCCGATCTTCGAAGACGAGTTTTCGATGCGGCCCATGGCGGTGATTGCGTCGCGAACGACCTCGCTCGAGGTGGCCGCACCCTTGCGGGCCTCCGCGACCATGCGGGTCGCCTCCTCGGCGCGGTTGGTGGAGTTCTGAACTGCTGAGGTGATCTCGTCGAGGGCGGCTGCGGTTTCTTCGAGCGACGCTGCCTGCTGCTCGGTGCGCTGCGACAGGTCGTTGGCTGCCCTGCTGATCTCATTGGCATTGCCGGTGACAACTGAGGTGGAATCGGCGATCGCGCTCACCGTCGAGCGAAGTGCGGCGACGGCGGTGTTGAAGTCCTGGCGCAGCTTTTCGTAGTCGGCGCCGAGATCGGGGACATGGGTCGTCAGGTCGCCGCTCGCGAGCCGCTCGAGCGCACCGCCGATCGTGCTGACGACATGGGCTTGCACGCGGGCGGTCGCCTGCTGCATTTCCTCGTTGGCGCTGCGCTCGCCGTCGAGCGCCACCTGCTGTTCGCGCTGGCGAACTTCGAGCGCGTTGCGCTCGATCACCGAGGCGCGCAGCACGACGAGGGCATCGGCCATGTGGCCGATCTCGTCGCGGCGGTCGGTATCCGGAACTTCCGAACGGGTGTCGTTGTTCGATACTTCGAGCATCACGTCTTTCAGCCGGTTGATCGGCCGGCTGATCGAGCGGCCGATCGCCATGGCGGCAGCAAGCGTCGCGATCGCGGCGATCGCCGTGGTGATGATCGTCATCAGCAGAGACGCATTGTACTTGGCGGCGAGATCGTCGGCATAGACACCGGTGCCGACGCCCCAACCCCAGGGTTTGAAGCCCTGAATGTAGGAGTACTTCTCGACCGGCTCCTCGTGGCCGGGCTTGTCCCAATAGTAGTTGACGATGCCGCTGCCGGGGTTCTGCGCCAACGCGATGAGCTCGACGTTAAAGGCTTTGCCGTTGGTATCCTTGAGGCCGCGCACGTCGGTGCCGACGAGCTTCTTGGCGAGCGGGTGGGCGATCATCATGCCGTCGAAGCCGTTGATGAAGAAGTAGCCGTCCTGGCCGAAGCGCATGGCCATAACGGCGGAAATAGCGCGGCTCTGGGCTTCCTCATGCGAGAGCGTGCCATTGCGCTCCTGCTCCTCGAAGCTTGCGATCGTCGAGATCGCCGCTTCGGTGACGTTGCGCAGCATCTGCCGGCGCTCGTCGCTGACTTCCGAGTTGGCGACTTGAGTCTTGTAGGCCATGGCGGCTGCCATGAAGACCAGCGCCATCGCCGTCAATAAGTAGATACGTGTCGAAATTCTAATATTTTTCACTGCCTTAGCCCCAAGGAAAATCCTGGCGGCGACAGAAACACCCATCTGCTAATCAAGCCTTAAGTCGCCTCCCGAGTTCTAGCGATTGCATCGCCCGAAACTTGCCCGGCAGGCGCGAGACTTCTCTAGCGCGGGCGACCTTTTTCGGCGATCGCGATCCCGCCGAGCACCAAGAGCAGGGCGACGAGGTGGAAGAGGTGGAAGGTCTCGCCGATCAGCATCACCGACAGCAGCGTGCCGAAAACGGGAATGGCGTTGATGAACAGGCCGGCGCGGTTGGCGCCGATCATCTCGACACCGCGCACATAAAGCACCTGCGACATCAGCGACGGGAAGATCGCGGCATAGAGAACGATGACCCAGCCCGTGGTATCTGGGACTATCGCCGTGCCTGTGCCGATCTCCCAGAACAACAGCGGGATGGCGCTCAACAGCGCGCCGAAGGCGGGGGCGGCGATGAAGCTCTGCCAGTGCATGGTCGGCTTGTAGCGCAGCGCCACGGTGTAGCCGGCATAAACGATGCAGGCCGCGATCATCAGCGCATCGCCGAAGTTGAATTCGAGCGACAGCAGGCTGGTGACGTCGCCATGGGCCGCCGTCACCAGCACGCCGACGAGGGTGACGGTAAAGCCGATCACTTGGGCGATCGACGCCTTGGTGCGGAAGAGCACGAAGTTGAAGAGAAAGATCAGCATCGGGATGCCGGCCTGCAGAATGACGGCATTGATGGCGCTCGTATATTTGAGCGCCGAGTAGAGCAGGGCATTGAAGGTGGTGAAGCCGATCGCGCCATAGGCAAGAAGTTGCAGCCAGTGCTTGCGGATCTTGTCCCAGTCGCGGCGGATCTGCGGCGTCATCAGCACCAGGATGACGATGAGCGCGAAGACCCAGCGCAGGGTCGTCAGCATCATTGGGCTCACATGGCCAACGGCCATCTTTCCGGCGACGGAGTTGCCGCCCCAGAAGAGAGCGGTGATGCACAGATAGAAGTAGGCCCTGGAATTCACGATGCTCAGACCTGCATGGGGATGGCGACCGGCTGTCGCGATGGCGGGAGAGCGCAAGATATAGGCTCTAAATCCCGGCCTTGTCATGCAAAAAGGGCGGAACGCCCGACATAACGGGGTCGCTTTCCAGATGACAACACAGTATAGATGCGCGGGTTTGAGAACAGCGCAGCCTCGGTTGCGCGCCTGAACAGGAAGAGAATTATGACGAATGTCGTAGTGGTCGGCTCCCAATGGGGTGACGAAGGCAAAGGCAAGATTGTGGATTGGCTCTCCGAGCGCGCGGATATCGTCGTGCGCTTTCAGGGCGGTCACAATGCCGGCCATACCCTGGTGATCGACGGCGTCAGCTACAAGCTGTCGCTCCTGCCCTCCGGCGTCGTGCGTCCCGGCAAGCTTGCCGTCATCGGCAACGGCGTCGTGATCGATCCGCACGCGCTGATCGCCGAAATCGACAAGCTCGGCAAGCAGGGCATTGCGATCACGCCGGACAATCTGCGCATCGCCGACAATGCCACCCTGATCCTGTCGCTGCACCGCGAGCTCGACGGCATCCGCGAGGACGCCGCCTCCAACAGCGGTACGAAGATCGGCACCACGCGCCGCGGCATCGGTCCGGCTTACGAAGACAAGGTCGGCCGTCGCGCCATCCGCGTCATGGATCTTGCCGACCTCGACACGCTGCCGGCCAAGGTCGATCGCCTGCTGACGCACCACAACGCGCTGCGCCGCGGCCTCGGCGAAGCCGAGATCAGCCATGACGCGATCATGCAGGAGCTTTCGTCGGTCGCCGCCAAGGTGCTGCCGTTCATGGACACCGTCTGGGTGCTGCTCGACAAGGCTCGCCGCAAGGGCGCCCGCATCCTGTTCGAAGGCGCGCAGGGCACGCTGCTCGACATCGACCACGGCACCTATCCGTTCGTCACCTCGTCGAACACGGTCGCCGGCCAGGCTGCCGCCGGCTCGGGCATGGGTCCGGGTTCGCTCGGCTATATCCTCGGCATCACCAAGGCCTATACGACGCGTGTCGGCGAAGGTCCGTTCCCGACTGAGCTTACCGATGAAATCGGCCAGTTCCTCGGTGAAAAGGGCCATGAATTCGGCACGGTCACGGGTCGCAAGCGTCGCTGCGGCTGGTTCGATGCGGCTCTGGTGCGCCAGTCGGTCGCCGCCAACGGCATCACCGGCATCGCGCTTACCAAGCTCGACGTTCTCGATGGTCTCGACGAACTGAAGATCTGCATCGGCTATACTCTGGATGGGCAGCAGATCGACCATCTGCCGGCAAGCCAGGCGCAGCAAGCTTCGGCAAAGCCAGTGTATGTTACGCTTGAAGGATGGAAAGAATCGACGGTTGGCGCGCGCAGCTGGGCAGATCTTCCGGCGCAAGCGATCAAGTATGTCCGCCAGGTGGAAGAACTGATCGGTGCACCGGTTGCTCTTCTTTCGACCAGCCCGGAGCGGGACGACACAATACTTGTGACGGACCCCTTTGAGGACTAGTGTCGGCGAACTGACATTGCGTCGTGATCGCAAAGACATACCTGGGCGTATGAGAAAGTACTAATGGCGGACTTTGTTGCAGTTATTCGCAGGACCGTTGACGGCCTGTCGGAAAACACACCTGAAATGCGGGACAGGGTATACGAGAAGGCGCGCGCGGCCGTGCGCCGCCAACTCGAAAACATGAACCCGCGTCCGTCGGACGACATGATCAATCGCCAGCTGGCGAAGCTCGAAAATGCGATCGCCGAGGTCGACAGCGAACATGCCGAGGCCCTGCCGGCGCTCGACGAGCCGGAGGTAGCCGAGGCGGAGACCGTCGAACCGGTTGCCTCGGACGCTGCAGTAGACGAGCCCGTTCCGGAACCGGAACCGGAACCGGAACCGGAACCGGAACCGGAACCGGAACCGGAACCGGAACCGGAAGCTCAGTCTGCGCCGGTTGCCGAAAGCGAACCGGTGGCCGTTGCCGAACAGGTCGAACAGCCGGCCGCGGAACCGGAAAGCGCCGCCGAGCCCTACCACCATGTCGAGGCTTATGAGGAACCGACGCATGTCGTCGAGCCTCATGCTGAACTGGCCGAGGAAAGTCCGGTCGAGCCGGTAGAATACGAACCGGTCGTTGAGCCTGCCGAAGCCGTTGCGGCGCCGCTGGACGAAAATCCCGTCGTGGCTCTGCCGCACGAAGACGCGCCAGCCTACGAAGTGCCCGAGTATTCGGAGCCGGTGGCAGAAACGCAGGACACATCGGAGCCTTCCCCGTCGGTCGAGGCGCAGCACCATGCCGCGCATGAGCCGGCCTGGGAGGAAGCGCCGGCGGCAAGCGCCGAGCAGAAGCCTGCACTCTCGGAGTGGGACCTGCCCGAGTGGGAGACCGTTGGTCCGACTTCGACCGTCGCCCCGGTTGCCGAACACTTCAGCGACGAGCGTGCCGCCGAGGCCCACGAACCGGATAACGCGCCCGAGCTCCTGGGGATGCACCCGGTTACCGAGCCGGACCAACATGCGCCTGAGGCGACGCCCAAGGCGGACCCGGTGCGCGGCTGGTCGTTCGACGACAATGACCCCTTCGCGGCGATCGAAGAGCGGCGGGCCGAGAAGACTTCCGAACCGGAGATCAGCGACTGGTCATGGCCGGTCGAAAAGCCAGTTCAGGCTACTGCCGCACCGGCGGCACAGAACCAGCAGGAACGCGCTGGTACCGCCTGGGATCATATCGACGACCTGCTCGGTTTCGAGGACGCGGCCAATACTGCTGCGGCGGGAGCCGGAGCTGCGGCCGCAGCACGCGAGCCGGAACGGGCTGGCGAAGCAAGCCCGGTGGCGCCGAGGCCGACATCTTACCGGGCCACGCCGAAGCCGTCGCGCTTCAGCATTAAGCGTCTCGCGATTGCGGGCGTCGCCCTGCTGGCGCTTGGCGGCGGCGGGTTTGCCTACTGGCAGAACCGCGAGGCCGGCAATGCCTGGATCTCCGGCATGGTGGCGTCGATAACCTCGGTGGTGTCAAACATCGGCGGAGCGCCGGCAGAACAAAGCACGCCGCCGCAGCCCGCTGGCGAAACCGCCACGCAGGAACCGGCTGCGCACGACGATACCGTCGCTCCGGACAACAGCTCGACCAAGTTCACGCAGCGCCTGATGGCGGACGGATCGGAGACCGACGACGGCCCGGCCAACCCAACCGGCGAGAGCGCGGCGCAGGAAGGCAAGTCCGTGGCGCCGCAGACGGAGGCAGGCAAGCCTGTCGAAGCGGCCGCCGGGCAGGGCGGCACGGCCGGCCAGGCCGGAGCGCCTGCGACAGGCCAGCCGGCGGGCCAGCCGAACCAGCCTGAAGTCGCGCTTGCGACCGGCGAGAAGATGTTCCTCTACGAGGAGCGTCTTGGCCAGTCTTCGCCCACGGCCGTTCCGGGAACCGTGGCATGGACGGTGAAGGAGGAGTCGCCTGGCGGCGACGCCAAGCCCGAACCGGCAATCCAGGCCCAGATCACCGTTCCCGACCGTGGCCTCACCGCGCTGATGACGATCAAGCGGAATGCGGATCCGTCGCTGCCGGCAAGTCACGTCATCGAATTCGTGTTCTCGCTGCCGTCGAACTTCGAAGGCGGCGCTATCGACAGCGTACAGCGCGTATCGATGAAGCGGACCGAGCAGGACCGGGGAGACGCCTTGATCGCGGTTCCGGCCAAGATCACCGACGATTTCCACATGATCGCGCTGAACGATGCGACGGACGCCATCGGCAACAACACCGAACTGCTGCGTAGCCGCAGCTGGATCGATATTCCGCTCACCTATCGCAACGGCCGCCGCGCGCTGCTGACGCTTGAAAAGGGGCAGAGCGGTACGGATGCCTTCAACCAGGCGATGCGCGCCTGGTCGACGACGGGAACGGCTGCCGAAAGCAACAGCCAGTAAGCTCGATAAGAGCGGTAGATACAGAAAACCCGGCGGAAGCAACCGCCGGGTTTTTTGTTGGTTTTCGCGCTCTTGAAGCAGAACCTTTGTTGAGTGCTGCAGTCGCCTCAGGCGCCTTCGACGACGCGCAGGGAATTGGCGCGCTCCAGCGCTGCCTTGCGCACGGCATCCTGAACCTTTTCGAAGGCGCGAACCTCGATCTGTCGGACGCGCTCGCGGCTGATGTCGAACTCGGCCGAAAGATCCTCAAGTGTCAGCGGATCTTCGGTCAGACGGCGTGCTTCGAAGATGCGACGCTCACGGTCGTTGAGCACCTTCATCGCGTTCGCTAGCAGCGCCCTGCGGCTTTCGAGCTCGTCCTGCTCGATCAGGATTTCTTCCTGGTTGTCGTGATCGTCGACGAGCCAGTCCTGCCATTGGCCGGAATCGCCTTCGCTCGCCTTGATCGGCGCATTGAGCGAGGCGTCGCCGGACAGGCGGCGGTTCATCGACACGACTTCGTCCTCGCTCACCTTGAGCGTGGTGGCGATTTCCTTGACCTGCTCCGGCTTCAGGTCACCCTCATCGAGTGCCTGGATCTTGCCCTTGAGGCGGCGCAGGTTGAAGAACAGCCGCTTCTGGTTGGCGGTCGTGCCCATCTTGACCAGCGACCACGAGCGCAGGATGTACTCCTGGATCGCCGCCTTGATCCACCACATTGCGTAGGTGGCGAGACGGAAGCCGCGATCGGGTTCGAACTTCTTCACGGCCTGCATCAGGCCGACGTTGCCCTCCGACACGACTTCGCCGATCGGCAGGCCGTAGCCGCGATAACCCATTGCGATCTTGGCGACGAGGCGAAGGTGGCTGGTGACGAGCTTGTGGGCCGCTTTGCGGTCGTCATGTTCCTGGTACCGCTTGGCGAGCATGTACTCTTCCTGCGGCTCCAGCATCGGGAACTTGCGAATTTCGTCGAGGTAACGATTGAGGCCGCCTTCTCCAGCGGCAATGGACGGCAAATTGTTTCGGGCCATATGAAGCACCCCCCTTTTTAGTCTCCGGCCTCCGGTCGGCAAGCCGGGCATGTGGGTCTTCGTCAAGACCCCACGAACGTAGAAAATAAGTACGGCGAAAGCATGATTCAAGGAGTCCGGTTCACAAGCATGTGACGCCGGAGCGACGGAAATGTCACGAATAGAGGCTCGCCTTAAATCGGAATTCTTTCGCCGGATTTCAAGGGGCGGTCACTCCCCGCTGCGCAGCGCGTCGATCAGCGCTGCCATGTCGGCCGGCATCGGTGCTTCGAAATGCATGGTCTCGCCGGTCGAGGGGTGTTCGAACTGCAGCATGAAGGCATGCAGCGCCTGGCGGTGAAACTGGTTGACGACGGTCTTGGCGGCCTCCGGCAGAAGGTTCGCCTTGGTTCTGAAGGCGGCGCCGTATTCGGGGTCGCCGATCAGCGGGTGGCCGATATGAGCCATGTGCACGCGGATCTGGTGGGTCCGGCCCGTTTCCAGGTGGCATTCGATGGTCGAGGCGAGCGAGGTGCCGTCGGGCTTTTCGAGATAGCGCTCGACCACCTCGTAATGGGTAATCGCCTCGCGGGCGTCGTCGCTGTCCTCGCGCTTGACCGCGCGCTTCGTCCGGTCACCGGCGCGGCCGAGCGGCGCGTCGATCGTACCCTTCAGTTGCCGTGGCCGCCCCCAGACGACCGCCCGGTAGGCGCGCTCGAGCGGGCCGGTGCGGCCGTGGTCGGCAAACTGGTCCGAGAGATGGCGATGGGCCGCATCGTTCTTGGCGACGACCATGACGCCGCTCGTCTCCTTGTCGAGGCGATGGACGATGCCGGGGCGCTTGACGCCGCCGATGCCCGACAGGCTGCTGCCGCAATGGTGGATCAGGGCGTTGACCAGCGTGCCGGTCCAGTTGCCGGCGCCCGGATGCACGACAAGGCCGGCCGGCTTGCACAGCACGATCAGGTCGCTGTCCTCATAGAGCACGTCGAGGGGAATGTTCTCGCCCTTCGGCTCGGGATCTTCCGGCTCGGGCAGGTCGATCTCGAAAACGTCGCCCGGTTGTACCTTCTTTTTCGGTTCGTTCACCGGCTTGCCGTTGACTGACACCGCACCCTGTTCGATCAGGGCCTTGATGCGGTTGCGGGAGAATTCACCCGAAAGTGCGTCCGTCAGGAAGGAATCGAGCCGCCCTGCGGCATCCTCGCCCGCCGTCAGGACTTTCCTATTGGCCGTTGCTTGTTTAAAGGGGTCGTTCATTCCGCTAAATATCCGAAAAAAGGCCAGCCATGACCGCAATCGAGCCCGACGACCAGGAAGACAAGCCGCTAGATCCGGCGATGGAAAATGTCCGCCGCAAGATGGTGAAGCTGCAGCTCGTCTCGGCCGGCGTCATGTTGGTCATGCTTATGGCTGTCCTTGGAACGATTGTCTACAAGCTGACACGCACGGATGAGAAAGCGCCGGCCCAGACGTCCGCTGCCGTCGTCCCGAGCGAGGCACCGCTCAACGCCGTTGCCGCGCTGCCCGCAGGCTTCACCGTGACGAATGTCGCGCTTTCGGGCTCGCAGGTGCTGTTCTACGGCAACCTGCCCGGCGCCGAGCCGCGCGCCATCGTCTTCGACATCGGCACCGGCCGCATCGTTGCGGATATTACCGTTCGGACGAACTGACGGCATGCCAGGCGCCCTCCCGCCCGTCTTGCGCATCGACGATCCCGCCGATCCCCGGATCGCCGGTTTCGTCTCGATCAAGGAGCGCGATCTGACGGGGCGGCAGGGTCGCTTCATCGCCGAAGGCACCGTGGTGCTGCGCATGCTGGCTGCCGCGCACGAGACCGGCCGTGGCTTTGCGGCCGAGGCCCTCCTGCTTCTGGAAAACCGTCTGGAGGGCGTTGGCGACATTCTTCGGCGTTTCCCGCCTGACGTGCCGGTCTATGTGGCGAATGCGCAGGTGTTCGACGCGATCGCCGGCTTCAACATGCATCGCGGCGTGCTGGCACTCGGGCGCCGCGAAGGCGAGCCGGATCGCGACGCGCTGATCGCGTCGCTACCCGCGTCGAGCCTGGTGCTGGCGGCCTGCGGCATCTCCAACCACGACAATATGGGTGCGCTTTTCCGAAACGCCGCGGCTTTCGGGGTCGATGCGGTGCTGATGGACGAGACGAGCTGCGATCCGATGTACCGCAAGGCGATCCGCGTTTCCGTCGGTTCCGTGCTGACGGTGCCTTTTGCCCGCGAAGGGTCCGTTGCCGTCATGCTGCAGCAGCTGCAGGATGCGGGCTTTGCAATCTGGGGCCTGTCGCCGGCGGGAACGATCGACATCGGGGCGATCCCGGCGGCACAGCGCACGGCGCTTCTGATGGGGACCGAGGGCGAGGGGCTGCCGCAATCGGTGATGACGGCGATCCAGACGGCGCGCATCCGCCAGCGTCCTGGGCTCGACAGCCTCAATGTGTCGACCGCGGCGGGCATCGCATTGCACCAGGTGGCATTGATCAACGGCCGGATCTGACGGTTCGCACTGGTGTAAGGGCAGGTGATTCCGACCGCTGCGCGCACTACTCGCGCGGCAGGATGTCCTTGACGCGCTTTGCCAGGCTTTTCCTGTTACCGGTGCCTTCTTCCTCGCCCGAGAGCAGGCCGAGGATGGGGGAGGCGGCGCCTTCGTTCGTCGCCGTCAGTGCGACCATGCCCGCGGCGATTGCCGCGACTTCATCACGAAGCGCCTCGTCATGGGCTGCGGACTTGGAGTTGGTCAGGCGCTCCGAAAGGGCGGTGGCGCGATTGCGCAGGTCGTCGGCGGCGACGATGGAGCCGGGCTCCCCTCCTACGGATTGGGCCGGTTCCGCGGCGCCGTTGGCGGCCGGTTCGGATGCCGGCTTGCGGTCGCGGCGCAGGGGAAAGGCGACGCCCGCGGCGCGGAGAGCCTTGGCGGCGTCACGCATTTCCTGGTTGGTGTCCTTGACCTTGGCTTTCAATCTCTCGATTTCCCCGGCGCGCCTTTCGAGCGCGCTCTCGCGATCGGCGCTGGTCGCCATTTCGCGCGCAAGCTTGTCTTCCAACCGGTGCAGGCGGGTCCCGTCGCGCGACAGCCGGAGCTCCATTTCCTTTGCATGGGTGGTCTCGGTCTTCAAGTCGCTGCGCAGGGCTTCGCGCTCGTCGCGCAGCGTGGCAATCCGGCTCTTCAGATGCTCGACCTCGGTCTCGCGCGCAGCCAGATCGATCCGCAGGTTGTCGGTCTGGGCCGCATCCTGGGCGAGCTGGGCGTCGCGCTTTCTGATCTCGTCAGCCTTGCCGGCGTTGTCCCGCTCGACGCTGTCGAGGGTCGCCTTCATGCGTTCCAGCCGCTGTTCGAACTGGCGGATGGCCGAGCGCATGTCTGCCGCCTCAACGTTCATGTCGGCCAGCTGGGCGTGCAGATCGGCGTTTTCGCCACTGAGGCGACGGGCTTCCTGCAGGCTCTTCTCATTTGTGAGCATCAGTGAGACGCCCTTGTCCCGTTCGCGCTTCAGGGCCTGAAGCGTGCGGGCATTCTCGGCGGCAAAGGCGGCGCGGGCAGTATCCTTTTGCGCGCGCACCTCCTGAGGGCTGAGCGGCATCGTCGCTTTCAGCCGGTCCTCGGCGAAACGCACGATCCGGCGATGGATCGCCGGTGCGACCAGGAGACCGATGATGATCGCCGTCAGAAAGCCCAGGGCAAAGAGAAGCGAGAATTGGATCACGAGCTGGCCGTTTCGAAACTGGACCGGAAACCGAACCGCCTGCCCGGCCACAAAGGGCACGGCAGGCGCTCCATCTTCCGCTTCCTTGCACTAAACATGACGTTTCGTGCGCTGCAAGTCTATGGTGCCGGATTTTGCGACAGGCAGGTCCGGCAACGGTCTTAGAAGGGATTCCAGGTGGGGGTCTGGGTCATCTTGAGGTAGCCGACATTGACGCCGAGGCGCGCGCCGATGCCGGTGCGGATCGGCACCACGACGATGTTCTCGTCGGTCAGCACCGTCATGCCGACGCCGGCAACCACATAGGCCGAGCCGGAGACGCCGCCGAAGCGCTTGTAGAGCGCCGGCACGCTCGGCAGATTGTAGACGAGCATCATGGCGCGGCTGCCCTGGCCACCCCAGTCGATGCCGAGCGACGGACCCTGCCAGAAGACGCTGTGCTGTCCGGCATTCTTGGTGTTGAGCTCGCCTTCGCCATAGGTGAGGCCGGCGATGAACGCGCCTGAGCCTTCCTGCCCGAGAATGTAGCCGTTCGGCAGGCCGTAGCGTTCAAAGGCACGTTCGACGACCTTGGCAAGGCCGCCCGAGGTTTCGCCGAAGAAGCCGTGACCGGCATCGACGATTTCCTGCATTGTGTATTGGCTGTTGTTGTTCGCCGACTGGGCGTGCGCAGCGGACAGGGCGCCGGCGACCAGAAACATCGTGGCCAGGACAACACGGCCAGCCGATGTGGCTGCCTTCATGATCTGATGCATCATATCCTCCGTCAGGCGCGAAAATTGCTCGCTTGCGGGTTTGCAGTGGCCGACAGTCAGATCACTGCTCGGCCAGTTGGGGTCTGGACCAATGCCATGCAATTTGAACTGATGGTCTTAACAATCGGTTTACCAAATGTGGTGTCATTATGTTCCACTGATGAACGGCTGCGCCGGGCAGCTCATGACTTGCGTCTTCACGCGTGAGGGTTTACCGGCGTGACCACGGCGCGTGCTCCAGGCGACGGCCGATGGCACCAAACAAGGAACTAAGATGGCAACGAATCCGAACCTGACATTGACGGGACCCGATCTGGCCGCGCTTCTGTGCAGCCGGGTTTGCCACGACATCATTTCCCCGGTCGGCGCCATCAACAACGGCCTGGAACTGCTCGACGAGGGCGGCGCCGATGCCGATGCGATGGACCTCATCCGCACGAGCGCGCTCAACGCCTCTGTCCGGCTGAAGTTTGCGCGCCTTGCCTTCGGTGCCTCGGGTTCGGTCGGCGCGTCGATCGACACCGGCGAAGCGGAAAAGGCCGCCAAGGATTTTGCCGCTGCCGAGAAGAAGACCGAGGTCAATTGGCACGGCCCGCGGGCGATCATCGCCAAGAACCGGGTCAAGCTGCTTCTGAACCTCTTCTTGATTGCCTACGGCGCCATTCCGCGCGGCGGCTCGATCGACGTGACGCTCGAAAATCCGGAATTCGACGCCGCGTTCACGCTCGTTGCGAAGGGCCGGATGATGCGGGTACCGCCGAGGCTGGTGGAACTCCTGTCCGGCACGCCGGAAGAGGCGGTCGATGCCCATTCGATCCAGCCCTATTACACCGTGCTTCTCGGCGAGGAGGCGCGCATGGAAATCGCCGTTACCTCGACCGGCGAGGAAATCATCTTTACGGCCAAAATGCAGCCTGAGGTTTAATTCGGCGGCGCCAGGTATTCCGATTTCGTGACTTCTCGACAGCCGCCGGGTGCCATCGCATCCGGCGGAAACGTATCTGCCATATGCGTTTCGATCTCGCTCGTATTCTGGAAAATTTAATGTTTTCAGCGTGTTGATCCTGCTCGGAAAAGCTTCGTTAAGCAAACTCCGTAACGAAATCTTTCCCAAATTTGTATAGAGTTGTTTCAAGAATGCCGATACGCGTATAGGTAAGTGGCGAAGGGAGTTGGACATGCGACGTTTGATGATTGCCGACGGCTCGGATGTCGTGCGGAAAGTTGGAAAACGTATCCTCTCCGGCATGGGCTTCATGGTTTACGAGGCGTCGAACAGCCTCGAGGCGCTTGTGCGCTGCGAAGCGGAACTCCCGAACATCCTGATCATCGACGCGGGCCTCGAAGGCGCGCTCGAGCTCATCGGCAATATTCGGCGGTTGCCGAACGGCCCTTCGGTGCGGATCTATTACTGCGTCGTCGAGGCAGACCTGAAGAAGATGATGGCCGGCAAGCGCGCTGGCGCGGACGACTTCCTGCTGAAGCCTTTCGACCGCAAGATCCTGACCAGCGTTTTCGCGAGCCAGTCGATGGCGGCCTGAGCCGCCTTATCCTGATCTGTTTGCAGCAAAATCAAGCCGTGGCGTTTGCCGCGGCTTTTTGTTGTGTGCGGAGCGGGCGAGCGGATCAGATTTTCGAGCGTCGGGGAAGGGGAGGGTGCAGGCGCGCGCAACCCTGGCATCCGCCGGGCATTGCAGGACCGGCAAGCGTGGTCGTTTGCGCGCAAAACAAAACCCGCCTCATAGGCGGGTTTTGCGAAACTCTTGAATGTCGGGCCCGCATCATGCGGGGATCGGTGCAAGCCCTGGCGGGGAATCAGGCAGTTTCGGCGTATTCGGCACCATCCGGCTCGCGCAGCACATAGCCGCGGCCCCAGACGGTTTCGATGTAGTTGGCGCCGCCGGCGGCGTTTGCAAGCTTCTTGCGCAGCTTGCAGATGAAGACGTCGATGATCTTCAGTTCCGGCTCGTCCATGCCGCCGTAGAGGTGGTTCAGGAACATTTCCTTGGTGAGCGTCGTGCCCTTGCGCAGCGAGAGCAGCTCGAGCATCTGGTATTCCTTGCCGGTCAGGTGGACGCGCTGTCCGCCGACTTCAACCGTCTTGGCATCCAGGTTGACGATGAGCTCGCCGGTGGAGATGACCGACTGGGCGTGGCCCTTGGAGCGGCGGACGATCGCATGAATGCGAGCGACCAGTTCGTCCTTGTGGAACGGCTTGGTCATGTAGTCGTCTGCGCCGAAGCCCAGGCCGCGAACCTTGTCTTCGATGCCGGCCATACCCGAAAGAATCAGGATGGGTGTCTTCACCTTGGAAAGACGCAGCGTTCTCAAGACTTCGTAGCCGGACATGTCCGGCAGATTGAGGTCGAGAAGGATGATGTCATAGTCATAAAGTTTGCCGAGATCGACGCCTTCTTCACCGAGATCGGTGGTGTAGACGTTGAAACTCTCGGACTTGAGCATCAGCTCAATGCTCTGAGCCGTTGCACTGTCGTCTTCAATTAATAGAACCCGCATATTCTTCCCCTTTTCCGCCGCCCAAGGTTGTCGTGGCACCCTTACGCGATACGGATCCAGTCGTTGCCTGATTTGGAGGCTGCCACCAAATGGTTAACAAATTCTGATTCCCTCTGGCAAGGTGTATCGAGTTTGTTAAATATTTTTAGCAGTCTCCTGATTTCAAACGTGAATCCAGAACGGCTAATCTCATGTGAAACATGAGGAAATGCCGTTATCTGACTCTTCTGACTCGTTAATGCCGGGGCGGTCACATTTCGTGCCTCAGCATTTACGGAGCCTTAAATCATCACGCCTATGATTAACGATGCCCGTAAACGAAAGGTTACCAGCGGTAGGCTTTTGTTAATATCGCTGAAGATTTTTCGTTTCCGGCCCTGTTCGGGCCGGCTCGCGGGCAAATCAGTAACCGGGGTCTCGTTATCCACGGGAGTATTGCGTATGAAAGCACGTGAGAGCCTTGTCCGCCTGAAGGAATTTCAGGTCCGGGAGAAGCAGCGTCAGCTGAACCAGCTTCAGATGATGATGGCTGAGTTCGAACGGATGACCAAGGATCTGGAAAATCAGATTATTTTCGAGGAGAAGAAGTCGGGTATCTCCGATCCCCAGCACTTCGCCTATCCCACCTTCGCCAAGGCCGCACGTCAAAGAGCCGACAATCTTCAGGTTTCCATTCGCGAACTGAAGACGCAGCAGGATGCTGCCGAACTCGCGCTCGAAGAAGTGCAGGCTGAATACGCGAAGGCGGCGGCCCTCGAAGAGCGGGACACGTCGACCCGCCTGCGGGCATAGCTGCGGCTCCTGCGCCAAAATCCGGCGCAGCGGGCCGTAACGCCTTGTTCCAAAGGGTGATTTGAACCCCGAGCCGGATCCGGCAAGGGGGATTTGTCCGTTGGACGGGCCGATTGCCCGTTTCGGAGCAGATGGTTCCATCCTTGACGGATCATGCGGCTGGCATGATCCGATCCGGCACGATCGTGACAAGACAAAAAGACCCGCCCGATGCCTCGGCATCCGGGCGGGTCTTCTCATTTTGGGGCCTGCAGGGCCGCGCCTCTTTCAAGACGCGCCAAGGTCGCGATTTCGATTTAAGATTTGTGCGGTGGCTGCCGCGGTTGTCTCAACCCTGGATGACATCCTGCCATTCGGGATGTCGCATCGCCTGGGCCTTCATGAAAGGGCAGAGCGGAATGATCTTCCAGCCGCCCCTGCGGGCTTCCTCGATCGCATGCTTGGCCAGCGCCTGGCCGACACCCTTGCCGCGCAGAGCATCCGGAACGAGCGTATGATCGACGATGATCAGTTGAGGCGAGGTGCGCGAATAGGTCATTTCACCGGTATGGCCTTCGACTGATGTCGAATAGCGGCCGTGCGATCCGGTTTCCTCGTGCATAATTTCCATGGCAGCCTTCCTTGATGAACGGGTTTGTCTGCGTGGAAGCTAGCGCAGTTTTCCGCAAATCGGAATCGCCTGCCCCGCCATCGCCGGAGGACAGAGCGTTCGTTAAACGCAACCAATGCCGGTGCGCGCGGGACCTGGAAAAACGACGGCGGCGGCCCCGGGAAACCCGGAGCCGCCGCGCGACCTATGGCCCTGTGATGGGCGAACTAGTGGCGATACTGCTGGATGCGAGTGGTGCGCAGGCCGGCGAGACCGTGATCGTTGATCGAGGACTGCCAGGACAGGAACTCCTCGACGGTAAGGGTATAGCGTTCGCACGCCTCTTCCAGGCTCAACAGGCCACCGCGCACGGCGGCAACAACCTCAGCCTTCCTGCGGATCACCCAGCGCCGGGTATTAGCCGGCGGCAGATCCGCAATCGTCAGAGGGCTGCCATCGGGGCCGATGACATATTTCACGCGTGGTCGCATCATTTCGGTCATGGGACTCTCTACACAAACTCAAGACCATATGACCGTGACCTTAGCCTGCCACATTTAACATTTGCCTAAGCGTCAAGTAACAATTTGCTCATAATTTGAGACACTTCCGGCGGGCTTTTATCCGCGTGTGGCGCCCCTTAGATCTTGGGGCAATATTTCCCCGACTTGTGGAAACGCTTGAGAACAATCCGGATTCTCCCGGAATTGACATGGGAGCCATGCAAATACCACATTTCACTTTAACTAAAATTTTTGGTAACGAAGCCCCGAAATAAGGATGAGCGTCGTATGTACGCTCCCGCATTCATTCTTGGTGCATCGTCATAGTTTTCACAACCGGGCGCGTTTCTTTCGCGGGCAGGCCGGGAGCGGCAGTTTTATTTCGCCTGTCGGGTGAATTTCATGCTCCTGAAGATGTGGGGCGTTGTTTGTATTTCTCTCGACCGGTGCGGTGGCGCCGGGGATGTGGTGATCGCAGATGAAGGAATCGCATGAACCGGCCTTGCTGCGCGAGGCTGAAACGGTGGAGATGTTTTCGGACATCGATACGGCCACCGTCCGCACCGAGTACGAACTTCTGCATCTCATGCGGCGGTTGATCGCGCGCTATGGCTTCGGCCATTTCATGATCGCGCGCATGCCGCTGGCCGAACAGCAGCGCTTTTCCGAGCGGCTGGTGCTCAGCAACTGGCCGTCCGAACTGGTGCGCCAGTACGACGCCTGCGAGACTTTCCAGTCGAGCGGGCTGGTCGAAAAGTTGCGGTTCACCAAGCTGCCGGTGACCGGCGGGGCCGAGCTGCTCGATGTTGCGGCCAAGCCCGCGGACGAGGCCATGGTGCACCGCCTGCTGGCCCATCCGGAGATGGCGCGCCATTTCGCGGTGCTGCTGCACACGAGTGGCGGCGATCCCTTCATCGCCATGCTTTCGGGCCGCCGCGAGGCACCTGCCGGCGTCGAGCGGGCGACGCTGTATCTCACGCTGGTCCAGCTTTTCGAATGCCTGGAGCGCACCTTCGACACCGGCAATACGGCACGTGAAAAACTCTCGAGCCGCGAGTTGGAATGTCTGCGCTGGGCGGCTGCCGGCAAGAGCAGCGACGAGATCGGCATCATCCTGGGGATCTCGACCTACACGGTCAGCAGCTACTTCAAGAGCGCGACCCGCAAGCTCGATGCCGTCAACCGCATGCAGGCGATTGCCCGCGCCATGCGATTGAAGCTGATCTGACGCCTTTAAGGCCGGGCAGCGGCAGCGGCCGGCCTTGCCGCCGGACGGACAAGTTTCTATATGTCGCGGAACTGAAAGTGCCGCGACGCGCTCTATGCATCCGATTGATGCCGGCCGCCGCGGAGCCGAAGATGCCGTGGGCCGAGAGTTCCTCGGCAAAGCATCGCATGAAGCGTGAAACAGGGCAGGCGCAAGGTTGCCGCCCGAAGGCCGGATTGGATCCCGTGAACAGTCTCGATTTTGACCGCAAGCCCGAAGATACGCGTGTCGTCGTTGCCATGTCCGGTGGCGTCGATAGTTCCGTCGTTGCCGGCCTGCTCAAACGCGAGGGCTACGACGTTCTCGGCATCACGCTGCAGCTCTACGATCACGGCGCCGCCGTGCACCGTGCCGGCTCCTGCTGTGCCGGCCAGGACATCGACGATGCACGCCGCGTCTGCGAAACCCTCGGCATTCCCCACTACGTGCTCGACTACGAAGCGCGCTTCCGCGAAACGGTGATCAATCCCTTCGCCGAAAGCTATATCGCCGGCGAAACGCCGATCCCTTGCGTTGCCTGTAACCAGACGGTCAAGTTTGCCGACCTGCTTTTGACCGCCAAGGAGCTTGGCGCCGATGCGCTGGCGACCGGCCACTACATCCGCTCGCGCCCGAGCCCGAAACCGCGCTATGCCGGCCAGCGGGCGCTCTACCGGCCGACGGATGCCGATCGCGACCAGAGCTACTTCCTCTTTGCAACGACGCAGGAGCAGATCGACTATCTGCGCTTCCCCTTGGGGCATCTCTCCAAGGCCGAGACCCGCAAGCTCGCCGAGGAGATGGGCCTCGTCGTCGCCCAGAAGGCAGACAGCCAGGACATCTGTTTCGTGCCCCAGGGCAAGTACAGCGACATCGTGTCGAAGCTGAAGCCGAATGCAGCGCTTTCCGGCGAGATCGTGCATCTCGACGGCCGCGTGCTCGGCACGCATGAGGGCATCCTGCACTACACGATCGGCCAGCGCCGCGGCATCGGCGTTGCGACCGGCGAGCCGCTCTACGTCGTCTATCTCGACGCCCGCTCGCGCCGCGTCATCGTCGGCCCCAAGGAGGCGCTGGAAACGCGCCGCGTCTACCTGCGCGACGTCAACTGGCTGGGTGATGAGGACGTCGAAGTGGCCGCTGCGCGGGGCTTTGAATGTTTCGCCAAGGT
The DNA here is from genome assembly GCF_001426275.1 of Ensifer sp. Root423. Classification (NCBI taxonomy): domain Bacteria; kingdom Pseudomonadati; phylum Pseudomonadota; class Alphaproteobacteria; order Hyphomicrobiales; family Rhizobiaceae; genus Ensifer; species Ensifer sp. Root423. The sequence goes on from NZ_LMEG01000005.1 coordinate 111,846, forward strand.
GCGCTCCACCCGCCAGCCGGCGCCTGCCGTGCTCGCGATGGACGAAGAGGGCATCTATGTGGAGCTTGCGGAAGGCGAAGCCGGTATTGCACCCGGCCAAGCCTGCGCGCTCTATTCCGGCGTCGGCGAGGATGCGCGCGTTTATGGCGGCGGATTTATTCGCAAATCGGAACGCGAAGCCGGCGCAGAAGCCGCGCTGAAGGCGCTGCTTTCGGCGCAGGCAGCCGCCTGAAGCCCTTGATTTCCGGGCTGTTGTGAAAACTTCACATTTTCCCGGAGACTTGGGTTGACAGTGGGCGGAAGCGGGCCGTATAAGCCGCCCGTCCAGTCAAGACGGCTTCCACTTCGAAGCCCTGACGCGGTACCCGGCGGAGTAGCTCAGTAGGTTAGAGCAGAGGAATCATAATCCTTGTGTCGGGGGTTCGAATCCCTCCTCCGCTACCATTCGTTCCCGAAGGAATCGATAATAGTTTGCTTGTACGGCTGTAGCTCGCCGCGATTTTCCGGAATTTTGACACCCAAAACCGGAAAAACGTAAATTCCGCTAAAGCTGTCAAAAAAGCCACTGCCGCGTCGTCGCGGTTCGCGACGATGCCGAGATTGTAGCAGGCGATCCAGAGCGACTGCAGCTTGCTGGCAAAGCGACCAGTGAGCTTGGCACGACCGTTCGGCCGAGAAGCGCTCGGCGCCGGTTGGAAACCTTCGTTTCGGAAGACGGCGAGCACTCTCTGACGTTCTTGCTCTGTCATGTCTTTGGTCGAGGCCTTGCCGGTGATGTGAGTGAGCTTGGCACGGTAGGTGTCATCGTCCAGGCCGAGTTTCTTCTTGGCGACATGAATGGCAGCAAGGGAACTGCTCATCTGACACCTCCCACCAGAGCGCAGCAGTCGTGACTTGCACTGCCGCATGCCTTATTTTTGCAGCTAGGGGTTATTCTACGGGGAAGGGGGAAGCGATGAGCGCCGATCGCGGATCGAGAGTGGTTACGCATGTGGTGGTGATAATACTTGCCGCCACGTTGCCCGTGGCAATGTTTGGGGAACCTGGCGACGGGTACTTCGAGTTTCTCAAAGAATTTCAGACGCTGCTGACAGGCTTGTTGGCAGTGGGCGCCGCGGCGTACACGATCAGCGAGATGATCAAGAGTGATGCCAAGCAAGAGCAACGACATCGAGAAATGGTCGAGATCTCCATGCTTCCATCGAAACTCGCTGTCGCGAGGGTCGCCGAATATCTGCCTAAAAGCCTTCGGCACTACTGCGAGCAATTTCGCTTGTTCAGTGAGCTTTTGGACAAAGATACATTGCAACCTGCCTGGGACAAAGAAAGCGTCAGGCAGGTCATCCGGGCGTGCATGAGTGCTCACAATCTTCGCAAAGATTTGTTGAGCGAGCGGGTCACCTCTTGTCACTACCTCTTCGATCACGACGTCATGCAAAACCTCGAAGAGCTTCGTGGCTGGAGTGGTAGTCTTCTCGCGCGTCTGCCGGATGACTTCGCCATGCCAATCCTTGCTGAGGAGGAAGTGCCTGCCCGGCCGGCATGGTACAATCGCGGCCTCTATGCTTACCTGGAGGTCATGAGCCACTCGGCCGGAGTGCTTGCCGACGAAATCGATGAATGGGCGGAGCAATTTCATTTGCCGCCTCGGAAGGCGCCAGACAGGTCGGGTTGGATGATCCCCATGGATGCCGTATTTCCTAAGAAGCCGACTGACGGCTGAACCCAAGCTAGTTCGGCCAGCCGACCGGCTACCTTTCACCGTCTCGAAAGCAATCCTGTGCATTCTGCAATCGGCAATTGTCCCGAGAGGTTTATGATGTCGGCTGGCTACCGGGCGTATTTCGTGGCGCTCGCGATTGTTATCGCCACAGCGGTTTTTGTGTTGATCTTTACCGGCGAGGCTCGAACGCTCGATGGATCCTCGGATAATTTTTTCCGGAACGTCCTGTACGATTTCCAGACGCTGATTACCGGCGTTCTTGCGCTTGGGGCCGCCTGGTGGACCGTGCACACGATGCAAATTGCGGACGTCAAAGTTAACCGGCGACACGAGCAGGCGATGGAACTCGGTCTGCGAGGTGACAGACTTAGGATTGAACGGGCGCTTAACCCTCAGGGTTTTGAGCTGGGCGCTTGGCACGGGAAGCTCCCCGAGCTTCAGCGACGCACAGAAACTTCGGATCTCGCGAAAGTTTATTGGGACATATTTCATCTTCAGCGAGGGATTGCTGATATCCTCAGCCGCACGCAGTTCATCGCCGGCGCCGAACTTTTTGGCGGAGACCTGGCGCACCGCGTCCTGGACATGCAGAGGTGGACCGAGAACATTTCCGGACCGGTAGACAACTGCTATCGGTTCTTTAATGACCCGATGCCTAAGTCGGACAAAGAAGAGTGGGAATTCAGTTGCTGGCTTGATGATCACGGCATCGAAGCGAAGCTCTACGATTATGTGAAGTACTGCCGAAACTTGATCCCGTCGCTGTTGGAGGGGTTGGAGACGGTCGGCGCTCAATACGGCGTGAAAGTAAGCCATATTAGGCCCTCGCTAGATCGATTGTGACGGCCTGCCAATTGGCCGCGATCGACGATCGCTCGTAGCATCGCACATACGTCTTGGAACCGACGACGCGCATGGCATCGCGGATCGCATCCATGGCCCGCTTCCAGCGCTCATCCTCGATTTCCAAGCGGAGCAGCATGAAGATCTCGGCCCGGTTGATCTGGCCGGCTCTGTCAGTGTTGAACGCCCGCGTCACGATCGCGCGTATCTCCGGCCGACTATCAGCTGACCATTCGTTCAAGCACTCGTCGACGAGACCCTTGGCGATTTGGAGCTGAGGTCCGAAATCCACCGCGTCCTGCACTTGTACTTGAACCTTCATCAGGCCGTCGAAGGTCATGAAGGTCTTGTTGCCTTTAGCGCCGCCTTTCGATGCTCCGTACTCCTGAGCAAGTAGTGCTTCAAGGGACGGTTCCATTCCGCAATCTGGAGATGACTGCTCGTGGCTGGCCGGTTACGGCATCAATCTCTAACGATTTTAAGATTGCAATGATTGATGAGGTAGATCTGACGCGAAAGCGCTCGTCTGAGGCACGCACAATCGCCGTCAATGGTGCGGCGGCTTCAAGGGCAATGTCAGCGCCGGTCCGCTCTTGACCCCGAACTGTCTGCGGAACTGCCTTGACGCGCTGCCGTCAAAGAGCGATTGCGGCAGCGGGGCGCCGATGGCCCATTTGTATTTGGCGTCCTGATCGTTGCTCAGCGCCTGATGCGCCACGGCGCTCAGGGGCAGGACGTATTCCGGCTTGCGCAGGCCTCTTTCGGAATTGCCGAGCCAGGTCAGTACCACCAGGATTTCGCCGCCGAGTTCCAACGCATCGAGTGCGAGCGGTTTTCCGCCGACGGAGGCGCGGACGGCCTGCTCGTGGAACTTGAACGCGCTGAGTTTCAGTTCGTTTTGCGGATCCGTCATTTCGGGCCTTCCTGGATATGTTGCTACGCTGTCTTGAGCGGCGATTCGTTCAGTCAGCGTCCCCTATCATAATCCCTCTGGCCATACATGGGGCTGATGATCGATGCAAAAAGGCGCCGCCATCGTCGATCGCAGCGCCTGCAGATGCGGCTTGAGAGGGTGTGCGTAGAAACCAGTCAGGCATGCTGCCCGGCTGCCGCCGCGGGGTAGGTCGCTTCAGCGATGAATCGACGAAGTGATCGTCGTGTAGTCCGGCAGGTCGATGTTGGCGATTTCGGCTGCGCGATATTGGGACAGGGCGAAGTGCATGATGGCGATCACGGTGATCGAGAAGACCAGTACGGTGACGTTGACGCCGAAAGCGGTTTTGATCATGTCCTTGTCCTCCAGTCCCTGCGTTCGTTGATGTGTGGCTAAGAACCGTGACATGGAGACTATCGTGTGGCGTCAATCGTGCTGTTCCCCGGGGAACATGGAATATGGTTGCTGAATTCTTAACCGGCGTGGCCTGAAAACCGCAGGTGCGGAGATCGCTTGCGATCGTCGGGGCTGCGGATAAGGTGCGCGGTCCGGGACCGGATCAGGACCGGACATCTTCACAGGCTGACGCCCTCGCAGAGTCGCGTTGGCCACAGCCGGACGCGCGGCACGCCTCGCGCTGCCACATTTTCAGAAGCGATTGCATCATGACCATCTCCATCCGCCCCTCCCGTCCATCCGATTTTCCGCGCACCTTCGAGATCTGGCGCAGCGCCGTTGTCGCCACCCATGATTTCCTGACGCCGGAGGATTTTGCTGCGATCGAGGTGCTGGTGCGCGACCAGTATCTGCCGGCCGCCGAGTTCTGGATCGCCGCGGATGAAAATGACCTGGCGCTCGGTTTAATGGGCATGAGTGGGGCGCAGATCGACTCGCTCTTCGTCCAGGCCGAGGCGCGCGGCGCTGGCGTCGGTCGGCGGCTTGTCGAGCATGCGATGAGCCTGCATCCGGTGCTGACGGTTGACGTCAACGAGCAGAATGTGTCCGGCGCCGGTTTCTATCGGCGAATGGGTTTTGAGGTGGTCGGGCGTTCGCCTGTCGACGATGCAGGCCGGCCCTATCCCCTGCTGCATCTGAGGCGCGGCTGAACGACGCGAGACGGCGCCCGATCAGGCGGCCGGCTTGTCGATGGTGATCAGGAAGAGGACGGCAGAGGCCGCCGGTTCGATGGTTAAGGAGGCTGCACCCGTCAGCACGGCCGTGTCGCCCGCTGCCAGTTCGGCCGTGGCGTCACTTGCGGTCAACCGCACGGCGCCGCCGTGGCAAAGCACGAGGGTCGTGCCCCCCAGGCTTTCTGCCCTGTGCGGATGATCGAGTGCCAGTCGCTGAACCGAGTGCGTGAGCCTGCCGCGCCGTGTCATGACGTTGAGGTCGACGATCGGACCGTCGACGAGGGTCGCTGATGTCGCGACGTCGGCCGGGAAGGGGAGCGGCGCCGTCTCGCCGGTCAACAAAGCGGGCTTGCGACCCTCGATCATCAGCCGCATACCCTTGCCCTGAAGGATCGACAGCGTGCGGTCGATACCGGGGAAGCTGGAGAAGGGGCCATCGGTGGCGACGGTCGCCATGCTGACGCGCCAGTCGAAATCGGCAAGCGACGCCTTCTCGGGGAAAATGGCGATCTCCACCGTCTCACCGCCGCCGTTCTTCCAGGGCATGCGCTTGTAGTCTTTCGCGCAAAGCAGCTTCATGGCGTGCCTCCTTCGATCAGTGTGCGCATGCGGGCGAAGTCGCCGTTGAGCGGCCGGTCGTCGGCATAGGTGGGGATTTCCGAGCGAATGCGCCGGTAAAGCGCGTCGGTGCGTGCGGCGCGGCCACGCGGCTGCAGGTCATAGGCCTGCGACGCCGCAAGCAGTTCGATCGAAAGGATCGTTTCGAGGTTGTCGGCGATGGCAAGTGCCTTCCAGGCGGCCGGCGTCGCATGCGTCAGGATGTCCTCCTGCAGCGCCGAGGTGATGCCGCCATCGAGGCTGGCGGGGGCCGCGAGGCGCCGGTTTTCAGCGGCAAGTGAGGCGGCGGTGTACTGGGCGATCATCAAGCCGGAGGCAACACCGCTATCGCCGGCGAGGAAGGCCGGCAGGCGGCTCACCAGCGGATTGACGAGCCGGTCGATGCGGCGCTCGGAGATGGCAGCGACTTCGGCAACGGCGACGGCCAGGCTGTCCATGGCAAGGCCGAGTGCAGCGCCCACCGCATGGGCCTGCGAATGCACCTCCGGCGCTTCGGGCGTGCCCGACACGGCCGGGTTGTCGGTGAGGCTTGCAAGCTCGCGGTCAACGACTTCGGCGACGTGGGCCAGTGCATCGCGGGCAGCGCCATGCACATGCGGCACGGCACGAAGGCTTAAAGGATCCTGCGTGCGGGTGCCGGCGGTCTCGGCGAGCATCGGGCTGCCGGCAAGAAAATCGCGCAAGGATGCTCCGACCTCATCCAGCCCCTTGGAGCGGCGAAGCGCCAATGGACCGGCGGCAAAGGCATTCGCCTGGCTGCCGAGGTTTTCATAGGTCATCGCGGCGGCGGCATCCGCCCAGTCGAAGAGGTGCGTAGCGCGCGACAGTGCCAATGCCGCAAGGCCGGTGGCGCAGGGCGTGCCGTTGACAAGGCTCAGGCCCTCCTTGGCTTCGAGCCTGAGCGGCTTGAGGCCGATCCGCGCGAGCGCCTCGACGCCGCTGATCTTGCCCTTGCCGTCATCGACGGTGCCGTGGCCGATCAGCACGAGGCCGATCGCGGCCGCATGGGTGAGATAGCCGACCGAGCCGCGCGAGGGGATGTCGGGGATGAGGTTGGCGTTGAGCAGTGCCAGCAGCGCCTCGACTGTCTCGATGCGCACGCCGGAATAGCCGTGGGCGAAGTTGGCGATCTGGGCGGCCATCACCGCCCGGGCTTCGGGCCGGGCGAGCGGTTCGCCAACGCCGCAGGAATGGCTGAGGATGATGTTGCGCGATAGCGCCTGCTGGTTCTCGCGGTCGATGACGACGTCGCAGAGCGCGCCGACACCGGTGTTGATGCCGTAGCCGCGGATGCCGCGCTCGACCAGAGCGTCGACGACCCGGCGAGCGTGGACGATGCGCTGGCGTGCTGCATCGGAAAGCGCGAGCGGTGCGCCATTGGCGACCGCTGCGATTTGCTTCCAGGTCAGTGGTGCATCGAGGACTACATTCTCACTCATGGGCTTCCGGTCGTCCCTGTCGGCGTTGCACGAAGCGGGCAACGTAATCGTTGGCCGGCCGTTCCAGAATATCGTCCGGCGTGCCGACCTGCACCACCTGGCCGTCCTTGAGGATGGCGATTTCCGAACCGATGCGCAGCGCCTCGTCGAGATCATGGGTGATGAAGACGATGGTCTTTGAAAGGTTCTGCTGCAACTGCAGCAACTGGTCCTGCATGTCGGCGCGGATCAAGGGGTCGAGTGCCGAGAAGGCCTCGTCCATCAGGATCACATCGGTATCGGCGGCCAGCGCCCTAGCCAAGCCGACGCGCTGCTTCATGCCGCCGGAAAGCTGATGCGGGTACTTGGCGTCGTAGCCGGCAAGGCCGACGGTCTCGATCCATTTCATGCCGATGTCGCGGGCCTCGGCCTTGGGCAGGCCGCGCACGCGCTGGCCGTAGATGACGTTCTGCAGCACGGTGCGATGCGGCATCAGCGCGAAGCTTTGGAACACCATGCTCACGCGGTGCATCCGGAAGGTGCGCAGCGCTTTGGCGTCGAGGTCCAGGATGTTGCTGCCGTCGAAGGCCACTTCGCCGCTGGTCGGCTCGATCAGCCGGTTGATATGGCGCACCAGCGTCGACTTGCCGGAGCCGGAAAGCCCCATGATTACAAAGATCTTGCCGGCGCCGATCGTCAGGCTGACATTGTTGAGACCGACGCTGCAACCGGAGCGGGCGAGGATTTCGGACTTGTTGAGCCCTTCCTTGGCCATGGCGAGTGCGGCTTTCGCGTCCTGCCCGAAGATCTTGTAGACGTTGCGGATCTCGATATCAGCCATTGCGGGGATCCTCCGTCCGGCTCTTGCCGAAGCCTTGCGTGATGCGGTCGAGAACGATCGCGAGAATGACGATGCCGATACCGGCTTCCAGCCCCTTGCCGACGTCGAGCGTCTGGATGCCGTTCAGCACCTGCTCGCCGAGGCCGCGGGCGCCGATCATCGAGGCGACGACCACCATCGACAGCGCCATCATGATCGTCTGGTTGAGGCCGGCCATGATTGTCGGCGTAGCGAGTGGCAGCTCGACACCGAAGAGGATCTGGTTGGGGCTGCCGCCGAAAGCGGTCGCTGCTTCCACCACTTCATGGTCGACCTGGCGGATGCCAAGATCGGTAAGGCGAATGAGTGGCGGCACGGCATAGATGATGGTGGCGAGGATCGCCGGGACCTTGCCGAGGCCGAAGAGCATCAAGGCCGGGATCAGGTAGACGAAGCTCGGCATCGTCTGCATGACGTCGAGCACCGGCAGGGTGATGCTGCGCACGGTCCGGCTCTTGGCGACGAAGATGCCCATCGGCACGCCGATGACGACGGAGACGATCGTTGCCATCAGCATCAGGGCGAGCGTCTGCATCGTCAGGTCCCAGAGGCCGAGCACGCCGACGAAGAACAGCAGCACGCCGACGGCGACCGTCAGGGTCCAGCGCTTCGAGCTTTGCCAGGCGAGCGCCATGAAGATCAGGATGACGACCCACCAGGGCAGGCCGCGCAGGATCCATTCGATGAATAGAACGGCTTTCAGAATGACGGCGCTGATCGCCTTGAAGACCCAGCCATAACCGCTGACCAGCGCCTGGATGAAATCGTTCACCGGCCCGCGAATGGAGAGATTGAGAGAATCCGGAAACATCGGATGCGTTCCTTGCTCGGGCTGCCAGCGGACACAGATCGGCCGCCGGCGGCACTTGCCACGGGTATGTGGCCGGCCGCCGGATCAGGATTCATCGCCGCGCTAGACGCGGCGATGAAGCCCAAGTCAGCGGCTGGTCGCGATTACTTGAGGCTGGCTTCGATCTTGCCGCGGGCTTCGTCCGAAACCCACTTGCCCCAGACATCGGCCTTGGTTTTCAGGAACTCGGCGGCCGCTGCCGTCGCGTCGACCTTGTTGTCGGCCATGTAGGCGAGGCTGCCGTTGACGGCGTCGAGCGGGAAAGTCGCCTTTTCGAGGATGGCGATGATTTCAGGGGCTTCCTGCGCGAAGGTGCTGTTGACGCCGTAGGAGACGTCGACCGACGGGAAGGCGCAGCCCTGCTCGCGCTTGCCGTTGGCGCTCGAAAGCTCCTTCCAGCACTCTTCGCTATAGGCCGGCTCTTCGAGTTGCACGAGCTTGAACTTGCCCATGATCGCCGTCGGCGACCAGTAGTAGAAGAGGATCGGTTCGCCCTGGAGGTAAGCGGACGTGATGGCGGAATCGAGCGCCGTGCCGGTGCCCGGGCGGAAGTTCACATAGGTTTCGCCGAGCTTGTAGGCTTCGAGCTTGGCGGAGCTGACGCCCTCGCAGGTCCAACCCGAGGGGCAGTTGAGGAAGCGGCCCTTGCTGGGCTCTTCCGGATCGGCGAAGAGCTCGACGATCTTGGGGTCGGAGAGCTGCGACACGCTCTTCAGGTCCGGCGCCTTGGCTTCAAGGCTGCGCGACGCATCGCCCTTGATGACGTATTCCGGCACGAACCAGCCTTCGCTGGCGCCGACGAAGGTCTTGCCGACGGCGACGACCTTCTTTTCCTCGACCGCCTTGTTCCAGACGTCCGAACGGCCGAGCCATTCCTCGGCGAAGATCTGGACGTCGTTGTTGGCGGTTGCCTGTTCCAGCGTCACCGAGTTGCCGGGGATCGAATCCACCTGGCAGTCGTAGCCCTTGGCAAGAATGGTCTTCATCACTTCGGTGATGAAGGCGCCGCTTTCCCAATCGATGCCGGCGAACATGACGGTCTTGCCGTCGCCGCAATACGAAGCGCTGGCGCTGCCGGTGGAGGCCGCGAGCACGAGGCCGGTTGCGGCCAGGGTGAGTTTCAATTTGTTGATCGACATTAAGCTGTTCCCTGATTTGATTTTTGGCTTTGACGATTACTTCAGTTTCATCAGCACCCGCGCAAAGGCGCGGTCGATATCGTCCTCCCGGTCGTGGCGTCCGTTCCGGATCTTCCACGCGCCCGCGACCATGACGTCGCGGACAGTCTCGCCGCCGAGTGCAAAGAGCCAGCGGTCGAGGATCTGGTTGTCGGTGGCGGCGGCGATGTAGGGATTGCTGCCGTCAAGCACGACGAAATCTGCGCGCGCGCCGACGGTGATGCCGGCCGCCTTCTGACCGGCGGCCTGGGCGCCGCCCTTGAGCGCCGCGTCGAAGATGGTTCGGCCGATCGAGGCGCCCGGCCCGGTGGCCAGCCGGTTGCGGCGGCGGTCGCGCAGGCGCTGGCCGTATTCGAGCAGCCGCAGTTCCTCGGCGACGCTGGTCGCCACGTGGCTGTCGGTGCCGACGCCGATGACGCCGCCTTCGGCCGTGAAATCGACCGCCGGGAAAATGCCGTCGCCGAGATTGGCCTCGGTCGCCGGGCAGAGTCCGGCAACGGCGCCCGAACGCGCCAGACGCTGCCGTTCGCTTTCCGTCAGATGCGTTGCGTGGATTGCGCACCAGCGTGCGTCGACGGGCATTTCATCGAGCAGCCACTCGACCGGGCGGCGGCCGCTCCAGGCGAGGCTGTCGTCGACTTCCTTGGTCTGCTCGGCCACATGGATGTGGATCGGACCGGCAACGGGTGCGGCATCGAGGATGATGCGCATCTCCTCGGGCGTTGCGGCGCGCAGCGAATGGATGGCGTAGCCGAGCGTATGGCCGGCGTCGCGGCAGAGCGGCGCGAGCCGCTCAAGCAGTGCGAGGAAATGATCAGGATCGTGCAGGAACGGCCGCTGGCCGGGATTGGGCGCGACGCCGCCGAAATTGGCGTGGGCGTAGAAGACAGGCAAATGCGTGAGGCCGATGCCGGTCGTGCGGGCGGCAGCGAGAATGCGCAGCGACATTTCGGCCGGGTCGGCATAGGGGGTGCCGTCGGCCTGGTGGTGCAGATAGTGAAACTCGGCGACGTGGCCGAAACCACCCTTCAGCATTTCCATGTAGAGCTTGGCGGCGATCGCCTCGACGTCGTCAGGGTTTACCAGCCCGACGGTGCGATACATTTCCTCGCGCCAGGTCCAGAAGCTGTCGTCGCCGCTGCCCGCCACTTCGGCAAGGCCGGCCATGGCGCGCTGGAAGGCGTGGGAGTGAAGGTTGGCGATCGCCGGGATCAGCGGCCCGGCCGTGCGCTCGTCGCTGCTAGCGGCGGCGCTGCCGGTTTCGATCGCTGCGATGCGACCGGAAGCGTCGAGCGAAATCGCGACGTTTTCGGCCCAGCCGCCGGGCAGGAGAGCCCGTTCTGCAAAGATCCGGTTGACGGGAAAACTAGCCATGTGCATTTTCCTGTACGTAGTTGTATATGGAACTATAGATATTTTACGCTGGCGCGCAAGCGTGAAATGAACGAAAAGATTCGAGGGCGAATGCGCATGATTTGTTCGGCGGCGCGGAAAGGCGGGGCTTGAGTTGATGACGGCACTGGGAAAACGGAACGAGACAATCGCTTTCGAAGACGGCCCGATGCCGCGCTACGAGGCGGTCAAGCAGTTCATCCGCAGCCGCATCGAGAGCGGTGAATGGCCCGCTCATCATCGGATCCCCTCGGAAAACGAGATCGTTGCCGACCTCGGCGTCAGCCGCATGACCGCCAACCGGGCGCTGAGGGAACTGGCAACCGAAGGCGCGATCACGCGGGTGCAGGGCGTCGGTTCTTTCGTCGCCGCGCACAAGGGTAGCACTGCGCTGCTCGAAGTCCGCAACATCGCCGACGAGATCCATGAACGTGGCCACGCCCATACGTCGTTGATGACGCTGCTCAAGGAAGAGGTCGCGACGCCTGACATCGGCTATGCACTCGGGCTTGCCACCGGCGCCCGCGTCTTCCATTCGATCATGGTGCACTCGGAAAACGGCCTGCCGATCCAGATCGAGGATCGTTTCGTCAATCCGGCGATCTGCCCGCGCTATCTGGAACAGGATTTCCAGGCGATGACGCCGAACGCCTATCTGACGGCGATGGCGCCGATCACCCGCACTGAGCAGATCGTCGAAGCGGTCGCACCGCAGCTCTGGGAATGCAAGTTGCTCGGCATCGACCGCAACGAACCGTGCCTGATGATCCGGCGCCGCACGTGGTCGGACGCAGGCAATGTGACGACGGCGCGGCTGCTCTATCCCGGCACGCGCTATCGGCTCGAAGGCATGTCGCAGTAGGTTGCGGGTGGGTGTAATCGGGAAACCGCACATCTTTTCCTTGATCCCGCTCTATTCTCGACAACATTCCGGTCGATTCGGAGGATCGACCGCCTAAGGGGAGGATGACGAGATCATGGTTGAGGACCCGCTGAAGCTTCGCACCGAGCTCCCGAGACCCGATGTCGGCGCCGAGGAGGCGCGTTCGCTGCTCGCCGAACACTATGGCCTGTCGGGCACGATCAGCGAGCTCGGCAGCCAGCAGGACCGCAACTACCGTCTCGACACCGGCGAGCGGCGCTATGTGCTGAAGATCTGCCGGGCGGAATACGAACCGCTGGAACTGGAAGCGCAGAATGCGGCCTTGCGGCACCTTGGCAAACGTCTGCCGACGGCACGCGTTGCTGAGGTCGTGCCCTCTCTCAAGGGCGAGGCGATCGAGAGCGTTGCCGTCCGCGGCGCGGATTATCGCATCCGCTTGCTCACCTATCTCGAAGGCGAACCGCTCACCCGGCGCAAACATCTGTCGCGCGAAGCCGTGGCTGCTCTCGGCGGCCTGGCGGGTCAGCTCGCGTCGGCATTGGAGGACTTCGAGCATCCGGGGCTCGAGCGGGAACTGCAATGGGATCTGAGGCGCGCCGGCCCCGTCGTCCTGCATCTGCTTACCGATATGGCGGACCAGCAGCGCAAGAAGCGCATCGCTGAACTGATGGTCGGTGCCATGCGGCGGTTGCAGCCGCTTACCCCTGAGCTCAGAACCCAGGCGATCCACCATGACGTCACCGACGACAATGTGGTCAGCCGGCTCGACGTGGCCGGCCGGGCGATGCCGGACGGCGTCATCGACTTCGGCGATATCCTCAATGGCTGGCTGGTTGCAGAACTCGCTGTTACCTGCGCCTCGCTGCTGCATCATGCGGATGGAGACCCCTGGTTCATCCTACCCGCGGTCAAGGCGTTTCATGCGGCATGCCCGTTGACCGAGGTGGAACTGAAGGCGCTTTGGCCGCTGATCGTCGCGCGCGCTGCGGTGCTGGTCGCAAGCTCCGAACACCAGCTCTCCCGCGAGCCCGACAATGCTTACGTCGAGGGCAATGCCGCGCATGAGCGGGAGATCTTCGAGGTCGCGTCGTCGGTGCCTTCGGCATTGATGGAGCACGCCATTCTTTCGGCCGTCGGCTTCGCACCGGACTCGGCCCGAGTGACCGGTGAGAGCCTGATCCAGGGGCTCGGCCCCACTGACGTGCGCCAGATCGACCTCTCGATCCTGAGCCCGCTGTTGCCAGAGGAGCGCTGGCAGCACCAGGGATTGCCGATCTCGCTGCTGCAACACGCCGCCCATGCAATCGGCATCGCGACGACGCGCTATGGCGAATACCGGATGACGGAGACCCAGCTGCGGTCACCGAAGCCCGATGCCACCTTCGCACTGCATGTCGACATCTGCCTGGAGGCCGGTCGCGAGATTGTCGCTCCCTTTGCCGCCCGTATCGTCCGGCAGGACGGGCTGCTGGTGCTCGAAGGGGCCGAAGCCAGCCTGTTTCTCGAGGGCGTGGGAGCCGGTGCCGACCTCGAGGAGACGATCGTTGCTGGTGCCGTGCTGGGCGTCGTCTCTGGTGAACAGCACTCCTACGGCCTGATCCGCGTCCAGCTTTGCCGCGAGCATGGTCTCGTGCCTCCGCTTTTCGTCGTGCCGCGTCAGGCGGCGGCGTGGAAGCACTTGTGCCCGTCGCCGGCCGGCGTCCTCGGCTTCGAATGCGATGGGCCGGAGCCGCACAGCGAAACACTGCTTGCCCGCCGCCAGCAGCACTTCGCCAGGCCGCAGAAGAACTACTACCTGAAACCACCGCAGATCGAGCGCGGCTGGAAGGACCATTTGTTCGACATCGAGGGCCGCAGCTATCTCGACATGGTCAACAACGTGACCATTCTCGGCCATGGGCATCCGCGGCTTGCAGCCGCGGTGGGGCGGCAATGGTCACTGCTCAACACCAATTCGCGTTTTCACTATGCCTCCGTCGCCGAACTCTCGACGCGGCTTGCAGCGCTCGCGCCGGATGGGCTCGACACGGTGTTTCTGGTCAACAGCGGCTCGGAGGCGAACGATCTGGCACTGCGGCTCGCCTGGGCCTATTCCGGCGCGCGCAACATCGTGAGCCTGCTCGAGGCCTATCACGGCTGGACGGTCGCGAGCGACGCAGTGTCGACCTCGATCGCCGACAATCCGCAGGCGCTCGAAACCCGCCCGGCCTGGGTGCATCCGGTCACCGCGCCCAACACCTATCGCGGCGAGTTCCGCGGCGCCGACACGACCGACAGCTATGTGCGCTCCGTCGTCAAGAAACTGACCGAGCTGGACGCGGCGGACGAGAAGCTCGCGGGCTTCATCTGCGAACCGGTCTACGGCAATGCCGGCGGTATTCCGCTGCCGAAGGGCTATCTCGACGCGGTCTATGCCATGGTGCGGGCCCGCGGCGGCGTCTGCATCGCCGACGAGGTGCAGGTCGGTTATGGTCGCCTCGGAGACTATTTTTGGGGCTTCGAGGAGCAGGGCGTCGTGCCCGATATCATTACCGTCGCCAAGGGCATGGGTAACGGCCATCCGCTCGGCGCCGTCATCACCCGCCGCGAGATCGCCGATGCGCTGGAGAAGGAGGGGTACTTCTTCTCGTCCTCGGGCGGCAGCCCGGTGAGCTCCGTCGTCGGGCAGGTGGTCCTGGATATCCTGACCGAAGAACGGTTGCCGGAAAACGCACAGGTGGTCGGCGGCTATCTGAAGGCGCGGCTCGAAGCGCTAGGGCAGCACTTCCCGCTGATCGGCGCGGTGCATGGCATGGGACTCTATCTCGGCGTCGAATTCGTGCGCGATCGGGAGACCCTGTCGCCGGCGACCGAGGAGACGGCGGCGATCTGCGACCGCCTGCTCGATCTCGGCGTCATCATGCAGCCGACCGGCGACCACCTGAACGTGCTGAAGATCAAGCCGCCGCTCTGCCTATCCTGCGAGAGCGCCGACTTTTTCGCCGACATGCTGGGCCGGGTGCTGGAGGAAGGCTGGTAAAGGCGAAAACGCCGCGGGGAGGGCCGCGGCGTCTCGTTGGCGCTTTTCCTTGGATGAGCAATTCCAAACGGGAGACTTTGCCGGAACTGCTCCTGGGAGATCAGCGTGCCGGCGGGGCGTACATCAGGCCGCCCTGGCTCCAGAGTTTGTTGAGACCGCGATCGATCTTCAGCGGGCTGTCCTTGCCGAGGTGGCGTTCGAAGACTTCGCCATAGTTGCCGACGGCGGAAACCACCTGGTAGGCCCACTTCGGATCGAGCCCCAGCGACTTGCCGGCTTCGTTCTCGATGCCGAGGAAGCGCTTCTGGGCGTTCGTGCCGCTTTCGAGAAGCTTTGCGGCATTGTCCTTGGTGATGCCGAGTTCTTCGGCTTCGGTCAGCGCGAACAGCGTCCAGCGCACGATCTTGAACCACTGATCGTCACCCTGGCGGACGGCCGGACCGAGCGGCTCCTTGGAGATGACTTCCGGCAGCACGACGAAACGATTGGGGTCGTTCAGCGTCAGGCGCTGGGCATAAAGCGCAGAAGCGTCGGTCGAATAGACGTCGCAGCGGGCGGTGTTGAAGGCCTGGATCGTTTGGTCGGCCTTTTCGAAGGCGACGACCTGGTACTGGATGTTGTTGGCGCCGAAATAGTCGGCCATGTTCTGTTCGGTCGTCGTGCCGGTCTCGGTGCAGACGGAGGCGCCCGAGAGTTCCTTGACGCTCTTCACGCCGAGGTCGTTGCGCACCATGAAGGCCTGGCCGTCATAGTAGTTGACGCCGACGAAGCTCATGCCGAGATCGGTGTCGCGCGACAGCGTCCAGGTGGTCTGGCGCGAAAGAAGGTCGGCCTCGCCCGACTGAAGGGCGGTGAAGCGCTCCTTGGTCGACAGCGGTACGTATTTCACCTTGTCGGGATTGCCGAGCGCTGCGGCAGCCACAGCGCGGCAGAAGTCGATGTCGAAACCGGTCCATTCGCCCTTGTCGTTGGGCGCGGAAAAGCCGAGCACGCCCTGGCTGACACCGCAGCGAAGTTCGCCGCGTTCCTTGATGACGTCGAGCATGCCGGCGTTGGCGGCGGTGCCGGCAAGAAATGCCGTGCTCGCCAGTGCCAGAACTCCAAGTTTCATTCCAAGTTTCATTGTCCTGTTCTCCTCATTGATGTTTTTAGGGCATGCGTCTTCGTGCCGGGATGCGTGTCGGGCATCCCGGTCATTGCGTTTGGTTTTTCTGCTGTTCGACCCGGCCTTAACCGAGCGTCCTTGCGACGTCCGCAAAAGTCTCTTCGAGCACGGCGAGCAGGTGATCGGCATCGCGTTTCGAGAAGATCATCGGCGGGCGCATCTTCAAGATGTTGTCATGCGGGCCTTCGGTGCCCATCAGCACGCCGCGGCGGCGGGCGCCGTTGGAGACGGCGCGGGCGAATTCGGTTGACGGTGCTTTGGTCTTGCGGTCGGTGACAAGTTCGATGCCGAGGAAGAGACCCATGCCGCGCACATCGCCGATCACCTCGTAGCGGGTCTGCATGGCGCGGAAGGCATCTATCAGATAGTTGCCGACCGAAAGCGCATTGCCGCGCAGATCCTGCCCTTCGATCACGTCAAGCACCGCGAGACCGACGGCGCAGGAGACCGGGTTGCCGCCGAAGGTATTGAAATACTCCATGCCGTTGTTGAAGCTGTCGGTCACCTCGCGGGTGGTGACGACGGCTGCGAGCGGATGGCCGTCGCCGATCGGTTTGCCCATGGTGACGACGTCAGGCACGACGCCTTGGGTCTCGAAGGCCCACCAATGGCTGCCGACGCGGCCGAAACCGACCTGCACTTCGTCTGCGATGCAGACGCCGCCGGCCTCGCGTACGAGGCGATAGACTTCCTTCAGGTAGCCCTCCGGCAGGAACACCTGGCCGGCGACGCTCGGGATCGATTCCGCGATGAAGAAGCCCGGGCCTTCGCCCTTGGCCTTCATGGCCTGGATCAGTTCGGCGACGCTTTCGGCAAAACGCTTGCCGTGTTCCTCGGCCGGCCAGTCGGCCGGCGCATGGTAACTGTCGGGAATGGTTGCCACATGCACATGCGGCTTCGGACCCTTGCCGCCCTTGCGGCGGAACTTGTAGGGGCTGATGTCGATCAGCTCCTGCGTCGTGCCGTGATAGGACCAGTCGAGCGTGATCGCATTCTCGCGGCCCGTATGGGCGCGCATCAACCTCAGCGCCAGGCTATTGGCCTCCGAACCGCTGTTGACGAAACCGGCGACCGTCAATTCCTTCGGCAGCGTTGCCGTCAGCCGCTCGGCATAGGCGACGATGTTGTCGTGCAAGTAGCGGGTGTTGGTGTTGAGGATCGCCGCTTGCTTTGCCATCGCCTCGACCACTGCCGGATGGGCGTGACCGATGTGGCAGACGTTGTTGAAGCAATCGAGATAGGCGCGGCCGCTGTCGTCGATCAGCCAGACGCCTTCGCCGCGCACGAACTTGATCGGCTTGTCGTAGGAGATCGAAAGGTTCGGCAGGAGCAATTCCTTGCGGCGCTTGACGATCTCCTCGTGCGAACGACCTTTCTTCTCGTAGAACTCCTCGGCGATGCCGGCGAAAGTGCGCGCATCGGGGAAGAGTTCGGTCCAGACGTCGAGGAACTGCGGCTCGCCGACGCCGAGGATTTCGGTCGCCGACAGAGCGGTGTCGGTCGAAAGCTGCAGGTGCAGATGCGGCGCCCAGCCGCCATTTTCCTTCGGCGCTCCCATCTCGCCGACAAGCGCGCCGGCCGCAAGCCGGTCGCCGGCCTTGATGCGTCCCATGGCTTCGTGCGCCATATGACCCCAGAGCGTGACGAAGGGCGGGCATCCCTCGGGCTCATGGCGAAGTGCTATCAGGCAGCCATAACCGAGCGGGTCCTTCTCGATCTCGACGCTGACGACGGTTGCGGCAAGCGGGGTGTAGAGCCTGGTGCCGGCGGCCATGAACAGGTCGAGCCCGAGATGGCGAGTGCGGCGGGTGTGGTCGATGAAGCGCGAGACGAACATCTCGCCGGCATAGACGGTGCGTTCCTCGCCAAAAGGTCCGATGCCGAGTTCGACGCCATGCGCGCGACAATAGTCTTCCCAGATCGCCTGGGCTTCATCCGGCTGTTCGCCAGCGGATTTTATCGTCATCGGGTGGGTGGGGTCGCCATAGGGGACGAGCGCTGCCGGATAGGTGGCGGCGGGGCGTTCGAGCAGTGGCTTCAGCGACTTGCGGTTCGCGTTGATCCAGGCGGAAACCTTGCGGGCACCGGATGTTGCCTCGAAGCCGCAGGCATGCCGCAGGATGGCGGTGGCGAAACGCGGATTCATCCGGTCGAGCTTGCGCAAAAGCGTCCAGGCCGGCCGTTCGCTGATGGCGAGATAGGGATTGTCGTCGGTATGGGCGCGACGGGACGCCGAGATCGTGACCGACGTGACGAGGCGCATGGCGATGAGATCGAAGAGCAGATCGACCTCTTCTTCCGCCAGCGGATACTCCGCATGGAAGCCGCGGGCGATTGCCGCAGCGGCGCCGATCGGATCGGGATGGTCGAGCCCGGCATAGGCGGCGGCGATCGCCACCTCTGCAATCACGGGCGCATGCAGGGCGTCGCCGAAATCGATGAGGCCGGAAATGGTGTCGTGATCGACTTTATCGACCAGGACGTTCCAATCGTTGGCGTCGTTGTGAATGACGGCGGCGCGGAGGGTTGCAAGCCGTGGCGCCACGGACTTTTCGAAGCGGACAAGGAAGCGTTCGAGCAAGGCACGGTCTTCGGCCGAGGTGACGTGGTGCAGCCGGTCGGTCGAGCGGCCGGCATGGCGGATATCCCAGTCGAGATCGCGTAGCGCGCCCGGATGCATGAAGCCCTTGAGCGAGGCATCGAAGCGGCCGAGCATCCGTCCGAGCGACTGTAGCGCCGCATCGTTGCGCCCGGTTTCGGCAAGCGGCAGGCCCTCGACCCAGCTGACGAGCCGCAGGCGGTGGGTGACGCCGCGCGTGCTCGTGGTCGAAGCAAGGCTCGCGCCTGACAGCGTCGGGCGGATATGCGGCACCGGCAGGTCGGCGGCATGGGCGCCGACGTGGCTGAGCAGTGCGGTCTGGAAATCGCTTTCGACCTCGGGCTCGGCACCATTGATGATCTTCAGAATGGAGATGCTGCCGTCCTCAGCCTCGACCTTGAAGTTCTGATCGCGTTCGCTGGCAAGCAGCGACAGCGTAGCGGAGAGGCCGTAATGCTCCTTCAGCAAGGCGGCTGCCGCTTCGGTCGAAAAGTCGGGCGTGGTCTTCAGCATATCGTTCATGGGGATCCTCATCTCGATGACGAGATTTGCATGGGCTGTGCTCCGATGCATCCGGCAATATGCCGGTTGCACCGGCACTATGTTTATAATAACCGTCATCTTGTCGGCAGGCACGGAGGAGGGGACATGCAGGACATCGACGCGATCGACCGCACCATCCTCAGCATTCTGTCGCAGGAGGCGCGGATCCCGATGAAGTCGCTGGCGGGCCGGATCGGGCTCTCCAGAAGCGCGACGACCGAGAGGGTCACGCGACTGGAAAAGGCCGGCGTCATTCGCGGCTATCGCGCCGATATCGGCCAGCTGGACGAGGGCACGATTCAGGCCTTTCTGCTGGTGACGCTGAAGCGCACGCCATCGATCGGCGTGCTCGACCGGCTTGCCGGTTTCTCTGCGGTCCGCAAGGTGTCCTCCGTCAGCGGCCAGCTGGATCTCGTCGTCGAGGTCGAGGTCGGCTCGATCAATGCGCTCAACGAGCTGCGCAACGAGGTGGCGACGATGGACAATGTCGAGGATCTGACCACCTCGATCGTGCTTAGGCGGGATATCGAGCGAAGCTGATACGCCGCCAGCGGAACCGAGGGCGCCTCGTCAGCCCTCGCTCAGCATCTCCGCTTGCGGAGCAAGCCGTTCGAGCAGCGAGCGGCGCACGCGGCCGATGTCGCGCATCGGTGGCTCGCCGAAATGGCGGGCATATTCGCGACTGAACTGCGACTGGCTTTCATAACCCACCTGATGGCCGGCATCGCCGGCGTCGAGACTCTCCTCCAGCATCAGCCGCCGGGCCTCCTGCAACCGAAGCTGTTTCTGGTATTGCAGGGGGCTCATCGCGGTGATCGCCTTGAAGTGATGGTGTAGCGACGAGACGCTCATGGAAACACGGTTGGCGAGATCGTCGATCCGCAAGGGCCGCGAATAGTGTTCCTTCAGCCAGGCGACTGCGCGGCCGACCTGATGCGGCTGGCTGTCGGTCGTCGCCATCTGTCTGAGGCGATGGCCGTGCGGCCCGGTCAAAAGCCGGTAGAGGATTTCCTGCTCGATCAGTGGCAGCAGCGCAGGGATATCGTCCGGCCGCTCGAGCAGACGCAGCAAGCGAAGTGCGGCATCTTCGAGTTCGACAGTGATCTTGCTGACGCTCATGCCGCGCACGGAGGCGGCGGGTGTCGGCAGCTGCGACAGGGACGCAAGCAGCGCCTGGATCTTACCGGGATCGAGCGTGAAGGCCATGCTGAGATAGGGCTCGTCTGCAGAGGCCTGGCAGACTTGGGACAGAACCGGCAGGTCGATCGACGTCAGCAGATAATCCGAGGCGCCGTAGATCAGCGTCTCTTCGCCGAGCACCACGCGCTTTGCTCCTTGCACGATGATCGCCAAACTCGGCCTGTAGGCGGAGCAGTTGACCGGGGCGTCGCCGCCGTGGCGGTGCAGGCTCAGGCCGGCAATCTGCGTCATGTGATCACCGTCGGTTTTGGCAAACCGGGCAATGACGTCGATCATCTCGGGACGGGCGGTCTGTCGCGTGGCTGTCATAATCTCAGGTCTTTCCAGCGGCTTAGCGTTGTGCGAGGCAACGCTCAGATAGGGTCTCGACGTGCCATCTCCAGGATGTCGCTGTCAATCTTGTAGGATCGTGCAAAAACTTTGCAGGATCGCTCTAACGCTTGCAGCGTGCGCACCCTCATAGTTCTGATGCGTCAGGCCGGGCTCCCTCCGGACCTGCACCCTTTCCCAAAATGAGGACAGACTGATGGCCATTGCAAGAGGATATGCGGCGACCGATGCGTCGAAGCCGCTGACGCCCTTCACCTTCGAACGCCGCGAACCGCGCGACGACGACGTGGTGATCGAGATCAAATATTGCGGCGTCTGCCACTCGGACATCCACCAGGCCCGCAACGAATGGGGCAACTCGGCCTTCCCGATGGTTCCGGGCCACGAGATCGTCGGCATCGTCACGGCGGTCGGCTCCAAGGTGACCAAGTTCAAGGTCGGCGACCGCGCCGGCGTCGGCTGCTTCGTCGATTCCTGCACCACCTGCGCTACCCGCGATCTGGATCTGGAACACTACATGCCCGGCCTGGTCGTGACCTATAACGGCGTCGAAGCCGACGGCAAGACACCGACCCAGGGCGGCTACTGCGACAGCATCGTCGTCAAGGAAGGCTACGTTCTGTCGATCCCCGAGAACCTGCCGCTCGACGCTGCGGCACCGCTGCTTTGCGCCGGCATCACGCTCTATTCGCCGCTGCGCCACTGGAAGGCCGGTCCCGGCAAGAAGGTCGCGATCGTCGGCATGGGCGGTCTCGGACATATGGGCGTCAAGCTGGCGCATGCCATGGGCGCAGACGTGACCGTTCTCAGCCAGACGCTTTCCAAAAAGGAAGACGGGCTGAAGCTCGGCGCCGATCACTACTATGCCACCAACGACCCCGAGACCTTCACGGCGCTGGCGGGCACGTTTGACCTGATCATCTGCACGGTTGCCGCCGAGATCGACTGGAACGCCTACCTCAACCTGCTCAAGGTCGATGGCGATCTGGTGCTGGTCGGCATTCCGGAGAACGCCGTGCCGGTGCATGCCTTCTCGCTGGTGCCGGCGCGCCGCAGCATTTCCGGCTCGATGATCGGCTCGATCAAGGAGACCCAGGAAATGCTCGACTTCTGCGGCGAGCACAACATCGTCTCGGAAATCGAAACGATCCGCATCCAAGAGATCAACGAAGCCTATGAACGCGTCGTCAAGAGCGACGTGCGTTATCGATTTGTCATCGACATGGCATCGCTGCAGGACGCCGCCTAAGCTGAAAGCAGACGGCCCGGGATCTGTGTAGATCCCGGGCCGTTCTTTTATTTTTCTGCGACAGAGGCTCACACCAGCGGCAGCGGCCCGTCGTTCTTGATCTCTTCCATGACAGCATAGGTGCGGGTCTCCTTGACGCCCGGGAGCGTCCAGAGAACCTGGCCGAGGAAGTTGCGGTAGGCCGCCATGTCCTCGAACCGCGTCTTGACCAGATAGTCGAAGCCGCCTGCCACCATGTGACATTCGAGCACGGCCGGCGCCTGTTTGACGGCGGCGGCGAACTGGTCGAAGACGTCGGGCGTCGTCTTGTCGAGCATGACCTCGATGAAGACCAGCAGCCCGAAGCCGAGCTTCTGCGGGTCCAATCGCGCGCCGAAGCCCGAGACGTATCCTTCCTTCAACAGCCGGCGCAGACGTTCGCTGGTCGCGGTCGGCGACAGGCCGATGCGATCGGCAAGCTCCAGATTGGTGATGCGGCCGTCCGCCTGGAGAATGTTGAGAATTCGTCGGTCAATCTTGTCGATCTGATGCATCGTGCCTCCCAACCGTGCCTCAGGCGGCAAGCCGCGTTTCCGCGAGCTTCACCCAGTAGGAAATGCCGTGCGGGATCGCCTCGTCGTTGAAGTCATAGGCCGGGTGATGCAGCCCGGCGGTGTCACCGTTGCCCATGAAGATAAAGGCGCCGGGGCGGGCAAGCAGCATGTAGGAGAAATCCTCACCGCCCATCATCGGATCGAGCGACGGCTGGACATTGCCGGCACCGGCAATCTCGGCTGCCGCCTGCAAGGCATAACCGGTCTCGTCGGCATGGTTCACAGTTACCGGATAGTTGCGGTTGTAGGAGACCTGGACGGTCGCGCCGTAGATCTGGGCAACACCCTCGGCAATCGTGCGGATGCGGCTTTCGCCGATCTCGCGCACCTCAGGCATGAGGGTGCGCACGGTGCCGCCAAGCACGGCTTCCTGCGGAATGACGTTGTGGGCGAAACCGGCATTGAACTTGGTGACGGAGACGACGACGGAGGCGAGCGGATCGACTGTGCGCGACGCAATCGTCTGCAAGGCGGTCACGATCTGCGTTCCGACGATGATCGGGTCGATCGTCTTGTGCGGCTGGGCCGCATGGCCGCCGCGGCCCTTGATGGTGATGGTGAACTCGTCGGTCGAGGCCATGATCGGGCCGACGCGGCTGCCGAACTGGCCGACGGGCATGCCCGGCATGTTGTGCATGCCGTAGACTTCGGCAATGGCAAAGCGCTCCATCATGCCGTCCTTGACCATCTCGTTGCCGCCGCCGCCGCCTTCTTCTGCAGGCTGGAAGATGACCGCGACTTGGCCGGCGAAGTTGCGGGTTTCGGCGAGATACTTCGCCGCGCCGAGAAGCATGGCCGTGTGGCCGTCGTGGCCGCAGGCATGCATCTTGCCGGATGTCTCAGAGGCCCAGTCCTTGCCGCTCGTCTCGGTGATCGGCAGCGCGTCCATGTCGGCGCGCAGACCGATGGTGCGGCCCGCGCCGAGATTGCCGCGGATGAGGCCGACGACGCCGGTGCGGCCAAGCCCCGTCACGATTTCGTCAACGCCGAACTCCTTCAGTTTCTTTTCGACGAAGGCTGCCGTATTTTCGACCGCGAACAGGAGCTCCGGATTCCTGTGCAGGTGGCGCCGCCATTCGGTGACTTCATTCTGGAGCTCGGCGGCACGGTTAAGTATCGGCATCGTTTCGTCCTGTCGGTCTGTTCGATCACTAATTGTATCTGCGTATCGGTGTGGATTGGCACGACTGCCCGTGAATGGGCTTTGCCATCTCCTCGCCATATAGGCTAAATAGCCGGACGAGACGAGGCAACAGCGGATTTTCGAGGTCCTATCGTGGTGACAGCAGGATTTTTCACGCGTGGCAAGATGAAGGCGCTCGGAGTGACGGCGGCGACATGCGCCACACTTCTTGCGGCGCTGCCGGCTGCGGCCAATCCAAGGCTGGTCGTCGACGTCAATTCGCTGAAGGTTTACGAGCACCAGGATATCTTCCAGAAATGGTATCCGGCGTCGCTGACCAAGCTGATGACGGCCTACACGGCCTTCCGCGCCATCAAGTCCGGTCAGCTCACGCTCGAGAGCCCGGTCATCATGACCAAGAACGCCGCCGCCGAGCCGCCGAGCAAGATGTTCTACAAGCCCGGCCAGGCGATGACGCTCGACAGCGCGCTGAAGATGATGCTGGTGAAGTCGGCAAACGATGTTGCGGTCGCGATCGCCGAAACGGTCGCCGGTTCGGAGCCCGCCTTCATCGAGCGGATGAATGCCGAGGCCCGCCGCATCGGCATGACCTCCTCGAACTTCATCAATCCCAACGGTCTGCCTGGTCCCGGCCAGTACACGACCGCCCGCGACCTTGCGGTACTCGCGATCACGCTCAAGCGCGAGTTTCCGCAATACGCCTCCTATTTCTCGCTGGAAGGTTTCACCACCGGCAAGAAGGATTATCCGAACTACAACATGCTGATCGGCCGCTTCGAAGGCGCTGACGGCATGAAGACCGGCTTCATCTGCGCCTCCGGCTTCAACCAGGTTTCATCCGCCACCCGCGAGGGGCGCAGCGTCGTCTCGGTCGTGCTCGGCGAGGACAGCCTCGGTGCGCGTGCGGATGAGTCCGCACGGCTCCTGCAGATGGCACTGACGACGAACGGCAACGGCAAGCCGTCGCTGGTGCAGATCCCGGCCTATGGCGAGACGCGCGACATGGTGGCCGATGTCAGCAAGCAGATCTGCTCGAAGGCGGCCGCGAAGGTTCGCAGCGAGGGTCGCGACGAAGCCGGCCGCCAGAAGCTGCTCTCGCCCTATATCCACGAAATCAACCGGCCACTGAAGCTTGCCTTCGCCGGGCTGATCGCCGGCAGCGGCGAAAAAGCGCCGAAGCTTGCCGGCGACCCGGCCGGCCAGGGCGATGTCGCCAATGTGCCGATCCCGGTGCCGCGGCCGACCTTCTGATCGGAGTGCATGATGGTTAGTCCCTTGTCGGCGGTGCCGGTCTCGATCCTTACCGGCTTCCTTGGTGCGGGCAAGACGACGCTGCTCAACCGGCTGCTGAAGGATCCCGATCTCTCGGATACGGCCGTTATCATCAACGAGTTCGGCGACG
The DNA here is from genome assembly GCF_001426275.1 of Ensifer sp. Root423. NCBI lineage: Bacteria > Pseudomonadati > Pseudomonadota > Alphaproteobacteria > Hyphomicrobiales > Rhizobiaceae > Ensifer > Ensifer sp. Root423. The sequence continues at coordinate 136,939 of NZ_LMEG01000005.1, forward strand.
TGTCGATCGATCATTTGCTGGTGGAAGCCTCCAGCGACGGGGTCATCGAGCTTTCCGACGGCTGCCTCTGCTGTACCGTGCGTGGCGAACTGGTCGATACGCTTGCCGATCTCATGGACCGCATGCAGACCGGCAAGATCAAGCCGCTGAAGCGCGTCGTTATCGAAACCACCGGCCTTGCCGACCCGGCGCCAGTGCTGCAATCGGTGATCGGCAATCCGGTCATTGCGCAGAACTTCCGGCTGGATGGCGTGGTCACCGTCGTCGACGCCGTCAACGGCCTGCAGACGATCGCCAATCACGAGGAAGCGCTGAAGCAGATTGCCGTTGCCGATCGCATCGTCATCAGCAAGACAGGCCTTGCCGAAACGTCGGAGCGTGATGCGCTGACGGCGCGGATCCGCGCGCTCAATCCGCGCGCGCCGCTGATCGATGGCGACAGCGCCGAAGCCGGGCACGCAGAGCTGTTCGATTGTGGCCTCTACGACCCCTCGTCGAAGATCGCTGATGTCGGCCGCTGGCTGCAGGACGAGGCGCACCACGACCACCATGATCATGACCATGACCACGGTCACGATCATCACGACCACGATCACCACCATGATCATGGGCACGATCATCATCACCATCACGATGTGACGCGACATGGCGGCGACATCCGCTCCTTCAGCATCGTGCACGACCGGCCGATCGAGCCTATGGCGCTCGACATGTTCATCGATCTCCTGCGCTCGGCGCATGGCGAGAAGCTGCTCCGGATGAAGGCGATCGTCGCGGTTGCCGACAGGCCGGACCGGCCGCTGGTGCTGCATGGCGTGCAGAACGTCTTCCACACGCCGGAGCGGCTCGCCGCCTGGCCGGACCCGAACGACCGTCGCACGCGCATGGTGCTGATCACCAAGGGGTTGGAAGAGGCCTTCGTCCGCGACCTCTTCGACGCGTTCACCGGCAAGCCGCGCATCGACCGGCCAGACGCCCAAGCTTTGTCCGACAATCCGCTCGCCGTGCCAGGCATGCGGTTCTAAATCGCCTCAGTAATCGAAGCGTTGCCGCGCGGCAGACGTGGCGTCTTACGCGCCCTTGCGGATGAGGAACCGGTGGCCGCCGTCGGCGGGTGCGGCCTCTACAAGCTTGTGGCCGTCCTCGTTGCAGAAATGTGGAATGTCGATCACCGCCAGCGGATCGGTGGTCTCAATCTCCAGCAAAGCGCCCGGCGCCAGCGAAGTCATGCGTTTACGCGTCTTCAAAACGGGAAGGGGGCATTTAAGCCCCCTCAGGTCATAGACGATCTTCTGTTCGTCCGGCATCAATTGCCCCAGATCTTCCAGAACGGCCGCTTCTTCGGCGGCTCTTCCGTCATAACAGGCGCTTCGACGGCCGCATCGGCTGACGGTGTCGTTGCCGTGGTCACGGCAGCGGCCTGCTGCTGGGCGGCAGGGGCCGGCGCCTTCGCCTGCTTTGCCGTCGTTGCCGGGGCGGCTTGCGTCAGCGGCGCGGCAGTAGCCTGCTGTTCAGGCGTGATGACGACCGGGGCCGGCATCTGCAATTCCGGCTCGCTCTTGGAGAACAGGCTCCAGAAGGATTTCTTCGGCTGCTCGACGGCCGCCTGCATCACCGGCTGCGGAATGGGATTGGCGGCCGGGACCGGGACGTGCTTGCCGCCATCGGTCGCCTTTTCGAGTTCCTTCTTCTGGATCTCGACGGCCTGCTTGGTTTCTTCCGCTTCCTTCTGCAAGGCGATCTTCTTTTCGAGATCGCTCGCCTTCATCATCTTGCCGGCGTCAAGCGAGTTGCCGGTCGGCGCATAGGCGAGTTCGCGGCCGACGCGCTGCTTGGCGACGATCGCCTTGCGCTCGGCTTCGCTCGGTTCGTACCAGACCATGCCGTCATACTTCTTCATCGCCTTGTCGTAGTCGGTCTGGTAGCTCTTTTCGAAGCTCGCCATCGCCACCTGCAGGGCCGGCGGCGTCGACATGGCGGGGCACTGGCCACCCGGATTGAACGGGCCGGAGGCCTGCTGGTTGAAGACGTACTTCTTCTCGCAGACATTGACTTCCGGCGGACGCTTGGTGACTTCGAACTGGTCGTAGCCGACCTTCAGCATCTTCCAGAAGTCGATATTCGGATTGTCGCGGTGCCGCGCCATGTTCTCCGCGGTCATGCGGAAGGGGAAGGCCTGCAGCTGAACACTTTCCTGGCCGCCCTTGAAGCTATCGCGGGCGAGCGCAAAGATCTCGATCATCTGCTCGTCGGTCATCGAGTAGCAGCCCGACGACGAGCAGGCGCCGTGGATCATCAGGTGTGTGCCCTGGCGACCGTTCGCCTTGTCGTAGGCGTTGGGATAGCCGGTGTTGATCGCCAGATAGTAGTTGGAATTGGGGTTCATCTGGCGCGGGAAGAGCGGGTAGAAGCCTTCCGGCGCCTGCCGGTCGCCTTCCTTCACCTTGGGTCCAAGCTTGCCGGACCAGGCGCAGATCTTGTAGGTCTTCAAAAGCTGGAAGCGGTTGGCGGTATTGGCCTTCCAGACCTCGAGCGTGCCTTCTTCCTTGAAGATGCGCAGTGCGATCGGGGCTTGCTTCTGCATCCCGAGCTCGCTCATCTTTTTGACCATCGGGGCAGAGACCTGATACTCGGTCTTGTTCCTGACGGACTTGATATCGACCGATGTCGTCGCATCCAGCGTTTCGTTGGTGCAGCCGGCAAGCGCGGCGACAATGGCGGCGGAAGCTAAAAGGTTCCAGAAACGCATCAGCAGAGGCCCGTTCAAACCCAAACTCGACTAGGAAAGCCCAAGTCCGCGAGGGTGGGCCTTTTAGAGAATCACTAAGCGATTATACTTCACGAATTCTTAACCCTGCAGGGTGGCCCTGCCGATGCGCTGTTCATGACCTCATGAATATGGCCAAGATTTGGCCACACTCCGCTTTGCAGTTGCGAAATCCGCTTCCGCAATCGCGGGCCATCAGATCGGGCGAGGGGAAGGTCGTGGGATTTCCACCCCGCTCCCGCTTAAGGACTGCCGATCCGGCTTAGAGGTTACGGCCGATATTCAGATATTTTTGTCGGCGATCGGTGCGCAACTGGTCGCCATCGCGTCCGGAAAGTTCCTTGAGCGCGTCGGCGATCACGGTTCCGGTGCGGCCGATGACCGCGTTCGGGTCGCGGTGCGCGCCGCCGACCGGTTCCTGAATGATGCCGTCGATGACGCCGAGCGCTTTCAGATCCTCGGACGTGATCTTCATGTTGCTGGCCGCTTCCTTGGCGCGGGTGGAATCGCGCCACAGGATAGAGGCTGCACCTTCCGGCGAGATGACGCTGTAGATCGCATGCTCGAGCATGTACACGCGGTTGCCGGTGGCGATCGCAATCGCACCGCCGGAGCCGCCTTCGCCGATGACGACGGTGACGATCGGCACGCGAACGTTGAGGCACATCTCGGTGGAGCGGGCAATCGCTTCCGCCTGGCCGCGCTCTTCGGCGTTAACGCCCGGGTAGGCGCCTGCGGTATCGACCAGCGTGATCAGCGGCAGGCCGAAGCGGTCAGCCATTTCCATGACGCGGATCGCCTTGCGGTAGCCTTCCGGACGGGGGCTGCCGAAATTGTGCTTGATGCGCGACTTGGTGTCGTTGCCCTTTTCCTGGCCGAGAACGGCGACCGGCATGCCGCGGAAGCGCGCAAGGCCGGCCTGGATGGCGTCGTCGTTGGCGAAGTTGCGGTCGCCGGCAAGCGGCGTGAACTCGGTGAAGAGCTCGGCGGCATAATCCAGGAAGTGCGGGCGCGAGGGGTGGCGGGCGACCTGGGTCTTCTGCCACGGCGTCAGCTTCGAATAGATCTCGACCATCGCGTCGCGGACGCGCGTCTCCAGGCGTTCGATCTCATCCGAAGTGTTCACGCTCTCGTCTTCGCCGGCGAGCTTCTTCAATTCGAGAATCTTGCCTTCGAGGTCGGAGATGGGCTTTTCGAAATCGAGATAGTTGTGCATGAGATGCGTTTCCGATCATTTTGCGACAAGGGTCTGCGGGCCGAAACCAGCCTGCCCGGCGGTCCTAATCCTGTTTTTTCGCCTGTTTGGCAAGAGGGTGATGGTTTTGCACCAGGTTGTGCAGCCGTTCTTCCAGAACATGTGTATAGATTTGTGTCGTTGAAATGTCCGAGTGACCGAGCAGTTCCTGCACCGCGCGAAGGTCGGCGCCATTGGCCAGCAGGTGGCTGGCGAAGGCATGTCTAAGCACGTGCGGGGAGATCGTGGCGACGCGAATGCTGGCGCGCGCGGCCAGCGATTTCAGATCGCGGGCAAAAACCTGGCGCGGCAGGAATCCCTGCTTGCCCGAGGAGGGGAAGAGCCACGGGCTCTCTCGGTTGCCACTTTCCTCGCGCGCAATCTCCTCGGCGAGCGCCTCGCCATAGGCCCGCATGGCCCGGATCGCTGCCTGTGATAGCGGAACGAGGCGGTCCTTGTTGCCCTTGCCGCGGATGACGAGGAAGCGGCCGTTCTGGGCGAGCACGCTTGCGGGCAGCGACATGAGTTCGCTGACGCGCATGCCGGTCGCATAGAGCAGTTCGATCAGCGCATGCATGCGCAATTTGGCGAGGTGGTCGGTACCGCCGGCTGCCGCCTCGGTCTCCGCCTGGCCGATCAGGCGCGAGACGTCGTCGACGCTCAGCGTCTTCGGCAGGCTACGTCCCTTCTTCGGCGCGTCGAGGATCCCGGTCGGGTCGTCGCCGCGCATGCCTTCGGCGTAGAGGAATTTGTAGAACTGCCTGAGCGCCGAAAGCCGCCGCGCTTGCGAGGAGGCCTTGAAGCCCTGACCGGCGAGATGGGCGAGATACCCGCGAAGGTCATCTGGTGTCGCCCCGGTCAGCCCGGTTCCGAGCGTGCGCAGATGCGAGGAGGCATCTTCGAGGTCACGCTCGTAGGATTGCAGCGTATTGACCGCTGCACCCCGCTCGGCGCTCATCATTTCGAGGAAAGCCTCGACATGGGCGGCGGAAAGATCGCTCATTGGGTCTTGTTCACCCGTTCGGACGGGATCTTCACGGTGACGTCGCGCTCCGTCGGCTCGACGAAGGTGACGAGAGAGATCATCGTGCCGTACACTATCCCGGCAATTACGGCGCAGAAGAACAGGAACCGGAAGAGGGTCGGCATTTCAATCTCCTCTGCATGTGCCTTTCGATCGAAGCGGACGTAAGGATACATGCAGGCGTTCAAACGGCCAGTGCGTTTCAGGCGCTCGGAATGAGCGCGCGACGCTGTGGCGGGTGCCAGACCTATATGAACGCCGCTTCCGCCGAGTTCAAGAACCGTGAGCGGACGCGAGCGACGACTTGACGCTACACCCCGATTTGTCGATACCGAAAGGGAATGGGGAATAAGAAGTCCAATGAACGACGTGATCGAACCGGTTTCCGCAACGCTTGCCGAGCGGGCGAAGCTTGTACTCGGTAAACGTAATCTCGTGTTCATCGGCCTGATGGGCGCCGGCAAATCGGCAATCGGTCGTTTGACGGCTCAGGCGCTTGGCATTCCCTTCGTCGATTCCGACCATGAGATCGAGCGCGTCTCGCGCATGACGATCAGCGATCTCTTTGCCCGCTATGGCGAAGACGAGTTCCGGGCGCTTGAAACGCGGGTGCTGAAGCGGCTCTTGCGCAGCGGTCCGCGCGTGGTCTCGACCGGCGGCGGCGCCTATATCAACGAGCGCTCGCGCCGCCAGATCAAGAAGGGTGGCCTGACGGTCTGGCTGAACGCCGAGCTCGACGTGCTCTGGGAGCGGGTCAACAAGCGCGACACCCGGCCGCTGCTGAAGACCGAGAACCCGAAGCAGACGCTCGAAAACCTGATGAATGCGCGTTACCCGATCTACGCCGAAGCGGACCTGACGGTGCTGTCGCGCGATGTGAAGAAAGAGACGATGGTCGAGGATGTCCTCACCGCCGTCATCGAGTACCAGGACAAGAAGACCCATGAATAGCCATGCGATGCCTGCAGCCGAACGCAAGGTCCGTGTCGACCTCGGTGACCGTTCTTACGACATCCTGATCGGTCCCGGGCTGATTGCGGCGGCCGGTGAGGAAATCGCCGCCCGCCTCAAGGGGCGCAAGATGGCCGTCATCACCGATGAGAACGTCGCGCCGCGCTACCTTGAGCCGCTCATGGCGAGCCTTGGGGAGTGCGACATCGACGCCGTGTCGCTGGTGCTTCCCGCCGGCGAAAAGACCAAGAGCTTCGAACATCTGATTCCGGTCTGCGAAACGGTGCTTGGCGCCCGGATCGAGCGCAACGATGCGGTGATCGCGCTTGGCGGTGGCGTCATCGGTGACCTCACCGGCTTTGCCGCCGGCATCGTGCGCCGCGGCTCGCGCTTCATCCAGATACCGACCTCGCTCTTGGCGCAGGTGGATTCCTCCGTCGGCGGCAAGACCGGCATCAATTCGCCGCACGGCAAGAACCTGATCGGTGTCTTCCACCAGCCGGATCTGGTGCTGGCGGACACCGACGTGCTCGACACCTTGAGCGAGCGCGAATTCCGCGCCGGTTATGCCGAGGTCGCGAAATACGGGCTGATCGACAAGCCGGACTTCTTTGCCTGGCTCGAAAACAACTGGCAGGCGGTCTTTGCGGGGGGTAGCGCCCGCATTGAGGCGATCGCAGTCAGCTGCCAGGCCAAGGCGGACGTCGTGGCGGCGGACGAACGCGAAAATGGCCTGCGCGCGCTGCTCAATCTCGGCCACACCTTCGGCCATGCACTGGAGGCGGCGACCGAATACGACAGCGCCCGGCTGGTGCACGGTGAGGGCGTTTCGATCGGCATGGTGCTGGCGCATCAGTTCTCGACGCGCATGAACCTTGCGAGCGCCGACGATGCAACCCGTGTCGAGGCGCATCTGAGGGCCGTCGGCCTGCCGACGCGCATGTCGGAAATTCCCGGTACACTGCCTCCGGCAGAACGGCTGATGGACGCGATTGCCCAGGACAAGAAGGTCAAGGGCGGCAAGCTCACCTTCATCCTGACGAAGGGTATTGGCCAGTCCTTCGTCGCTGATGACGTCCCATCCTCCGAGGTTCTGAGCTTCCTGAGGGAAAAGCACCCGCAATGACCGGCGAAGCCTTCATTGCCTTCCTGGCGGAGTACTGGCTGTCGATCCTGTCAGTCTTCTGCCTGCTTGTGCTTTCGGGCTTCTTTTCGGGTTCGGAGACGGCGCTGACCGCCGCGTCGCGCTCGCGTATGCATACGCTGGAAAATAACGGCGAAGAGCGCGCCGGCATCGTCAACCGGCTGATCGAGCGTCGCGACCGGCTGATCGGCGCGCTGCTGATCGGCAACAATCTCGTCAACATTCTTGCCTCGTCACTGACGACGAGCCTGCTGATCGGTCTCTTCGGCGACAGCGGCGTGGCGATCGCCACACTCGCCATGACCGTGCTGCTCGTCATCTTCTCGGAAGTACTGCCGAAGAGCTGGGCGATTGCTTCGCCGGATCGTTTCGCGATTGCCGTGGCACCGCTCGTCCGTCTCTTCGTCGCCGTCGTCGGCCCGGTTTCTAGCCTCGTCAACGGCATCGTCCGGCGCCTGCTTAACATCTTCGGCATCAACCTGGCCTCCGACATGTCTATGCTGTCGGCGCATGAGGAACTGCGCGGCGCCGTGGACCTGCTGCACCGCGAGGGCTCGGTGATCAAGGCCGACCGCGATCGGCTCGGCGGCGTGCTCGATCTTGGCGAGCTTGAAATCTCCGACATCATGATCCACCGCACCAGCATGCGGGCGATCAATGCCGACGAGCCGCCGGAAACCTGCGTCCGCGATATTCTCGAAAGCCCGTTCACGCGGCTGCCGCTCTGGCGCGGGTCGACCGACAACATCATCGGCGTCGTGCATTCCAAGGATTTGCTGAGGGCGCTGGCCGAACCAAATGTCGAGCCGGAAAACCTCGATATCGTCAAGATCGCGCAGAAGCCCTGGTTCGTGCCGGACACGACCAACCTCAAGGATCAACTCAACGCGTTCCTGCGTCGCAAACTGCATCTGGCGATCGTCGTCGACGAGTATGGTCAGGTTCAGGGTCTGGTGACGCTGGAGGACATTCTGGAGGAGATCGTCGGCGATATCGCCGATGAGCACGACCTCGACATTCAGGGCGTGCGCCAGGAAGCCGATGGCTCGATCGTCGTCGATGGCTCGGTGCCGATCCGCGATCTCAACCGCGCGCTCGACTGGTCGCTGCCGGACGAGGAGGCGACGACGGTGGCCGGTCTGGTCATCCACGAGTCCAAGAGCATTCCGGAGGAGCGCCAGGCCTTCACCTTCCACGGCAAACGCTTCATCGTGATGAAGCGGGTGAAGAACCGCATTACCAAGCTGCGCATCCGTCCGGCGGAAGAGGGTGCTCCGCCGGCGTGATGGCCGCGATTGCCTCTACCAGCGGGTCGGCTCGCCGGGGGCTGCCGGCTCGACGGCGAGCGCATGCAGGCCGGCGTCGAGTTCTGGCTTCAGGAGATCATTGATGGCGCGGTGGCGGGCGACACGGCTCATGCCGGCAAAGGCGCTAGAAACGATACGCACCCGCATGTGGGACTCGCCGGTACCATCGAAGCCCGGCTGATGGCCGGTATGCTGATGGCTCTCGTTGATGACCTCGAGCCGTTCAGGGTGGAAGGCCTCGATCAGCTTCTTTTCGATGGTCTCGGTGAGCGACATTCTTCCGTCCCATTTTGCTGTTTGCTTGGCGCCCCCTCGCAGTTAAGAACCCGGTAATCGCTGGCACGGCGGCGCAAAATGCCCGCACAAAGCCAGCAACATTCCGCTTTGTCAATTCTTGTTGTGACTCCCGCCAAACCCCATAATGAGCGCCATGAGACTCGATTCAAAATACTTCGATCGCATTCGAACCCGGCGCAAGGTCGAGCCGCAGGCAGAGCCGGCGGCTCCCGTCTGTCAGTGGGACGGCTGCGATCAGAAGGGTGTGCACCGGGCGCCCGTCGGTCGCAACGCCGAGGGGCAGTACTTCATGTTCTGCTTCGAGCACGTGAAGGAATACAACAAGGGCTACAACTTCTTCTCCGGCCTCTCCGACAGCGAGGTCGCCCGCTACCAGAAGGAAGCGATCACCGGTCATCGGCCCACCTGGACCGTCGGCGTCAACAAGAACGCCAAGAACGGCCCGACCCAGTCGCAGACGCGGTCTGGCTCTGCCGGCGCCCAGGCCCGCATGCGCGATCCCTTCGGCTTTGTCAGCGAGGCGCGGGCGCGATCCGGTCGTCCCGAGCCACGCCAGCGCAAGCTGAAGACGCTCGAGGCGAAGGCCTTCGAAACGCTTGGTCTCGGAGCCTCGGCGACCACTGCCGACATCAAGGCGGCCTACAAGGACCTCGTCAAGAAGCATCACCCCGATGCCAATGGCGGAGATAGAGGATCGGAAGAGCGTTTTCGCGCGGTTATTCAGGCCTACCAATTGTTAAAACAGGCTGGTTTCTGCTAACAACCCGGATTAATACAGAAGCACTTTTGCAGGCGAATGCGCGGGTGCCGTCCGGTGGCCGCTCTGGAGACATGATGAGCAAGATTGACCTCGACATTTCCAACCTCCCCGACACCACGATTTCCGTCCGGGAGGTTTTCGGTATTGATACGGATTTGCGCGTTCCTGCCTATTCGAAGGGCGACGCCTATGTCCCGGATCTGGATCCGGACTACCTCTTCGACCGCGAAACGACGCTCGCCATTCTCGCAGGCTTCGCCCACAACCGACGCGTGATGGTGTCGGGCTATCACGGCACCGGCAAGTCCACCCATATCGAGCAGGTCGCCGCGCGCCTCAACTGGCCGTGCGTGCGCGTCAACCTCGATAGCCATGTCAGCCGTATCGACCTCGTCGGCAAGGACGCGATCGTCGTCAAGGACGGCCTGCAGGTCACCGAATTCAAGGACGGCATCCTGCCCTGGGCCTACCAGCACAATGTCGCGCTCGTCTTCGACGAATACGATGCCGGCCGCCCGGACGTCATGTTCGTCATCCAGCGCGTGCTGGAATCCTCCGGCCGCCTGACGCTGCTCGACCAGAGCCGTGTCATCCGTCCGCACCCGGCCTTCCGCCTGTTTGCGACCGCCAACACCGTCGGCCTCGGCGACACGACCGGCCTCTATCACGGCACGCAGCAGATCAACCAGGCGCAGATGGACCGCTGGTCGATCGTCACCACGCTGAACTACCTGCCGCACGACAAGGAAGTCGACATCGTCGCCGCCAAGGTCAAGGGCTTCACCGCCGACAAGGGCCGCGAGACCGTCTCCAAGATGGTACGTGTCGCCGACCTCACGCGCGCAGCCTTCATCAATGGCGATCTCTCGACTGTCATGAGCCCGCGTACGGTCATCACCTGGGCCGAGAACGCCCACATCTTCGGCGACATCGCTTTCGCCTTCCGCGTGACCTTCCTCAACAAGTGCGACGAGCTGGAGCGGGCGCTGGTCGCCGAGCACTACCAGCGCGCCTTCGGCATCGAGCTGAAGGAAAGCGCTGCCAACATCGTGCTCGAAGCCACCGCCTGATCCCACGGCCTGCCGTCCCCTTTGGGAGGGCGGGTCATGACGCTGTGGCAAACCGGATGACGCCCCACTGGGGCGCCGTCGCCTCTGGCTGAAGAAGGAACTGTCGTGAGCTCGAATTCGAAGGCAAAGCCAACCACGCGCGAGAATGCTGCGGAACCGTTCAAGCGGGCGCTTTCCGGCTGCATCCGATCGATCGCGGGCGATGCCGAGGTGGAAGTCGCCTTCGCCAACGAGCGGCCGGGCATGACCGGCGAACGCATCCGTCTGCCGGAACTTTCCAAGCGCCCGACCCTGCAGGAACTTGCCGTGACCCGCGGGCTCGGTGACAGCATGGCGCTGCGCAAGGCCTGTCACGATGCGCGGATCCACGCGACCATGTCGCCGCAAGGGGCGGACGCCCGCGCGATCTTCGATGCGGTGGAGCAGGCTCGTGTCGAGGCGATCGGGTCGTTGCGCATGGCGGGTGTCGCCAAGAACCTCAACGTCATGCTCGAAGAGAAATACGCCAAGGCGAATTTCGCAACGATCGAGCGCCAGGCGGACGCGCCGCTCGGCGAGGCCGTAGCGCTGCTGGTGCGCGAGAAGCTGACGGGCCAGAAGCCGCCGGCGTCTGCCGGCAAGGTGCTCGACCTCTGGCGCGAGTTCATCGAGGGCAAGGCTGCCGGCGACATTGAGCACCTGTCGTCGACGATCAACAACCAGCAGGCCTTTGCCCGGGTCGTTCGCGACATGCTGACCTCGATGGAAGTCGCCGAGAAATACGGTGACGACGACAACGAGCCGGACGAGCAGGAAAGCGAGACCGACGAAGACCAGCCGCGCAGCCAGGAGCAGGACGAGAACGCCAGCGACGAGGAAGCCGGCGACGATGCCGCACCCGCCGACGAGAACCAGGCTGCCGAAGAGCAGATGGAAGAAGGCGAGATGGACGGCGCGGAGATCTCCGACGACGATCTCCAGGACGAAGGCGACGAGGACAGCGAAACGCCCGGCGAGGTCAAGCGTCCGAACCAGCCCTTCGCCGACTTCAACGAGAAGGTCGACTACGCCGTCTTCACCCGCGAGTTCGACGAGACGATTGCCTCGGAAGAGCTTTGCGACGAGGCCGAGCTCGACCGGCTGCGCGCCTTCCTCGACAAGCAGCTTGCCCATCTTCAAGGCGCGGTCGGCCGCCTTGCCAACCGGCTGCAGCGCCGCCTGATGGCGCAGCAGAACCGCTCCTGGGAGTTCGATCTCGAAGAGGGGTATCTCGATTCGGCGCGGCTTCAGCGCATCATCATCGATCCGATGCAGCCGCTTTCCTTCAAGCGCGAAAAGGACACCAACTTCCGCGATACCGTCGTGACGCTGCTGATCGACAATTCCGGCTCGATGCGCGGCCGTCCGATCACGGTTGCCGCCACCTGCGCCGATATCCTGGCGCGCACGCTCGAGCGCTGCGGCGTCAAGGTCGAGATCCTCGGTTTTACCACCAAGGCGTGGAAGGGTGGGCAGTCACGCGAGAAGTGGCTGGCCGGCGGCAAGCCACAGGCCCCGGGTCGCCTCAACGACCTGCGACACATCGTCTACAAGTCTGCCGACGCTCCGTGGCGCCGGGCACGACGCAATCTCGGCCTGATGATGCGGGAAGGCCTGCTCAAGGAAAACATCGACGGCGAGGCGTTGATTTGGGCGCATGAGCGGCTGATGGCGCGGCGCGAACAGCGGCGCATCCTGATGATGATTTCGGACGGCGCGCCGGTCGACGACTCGACGCTGTCGGTCAATCCAGGAAACTATCTGGAGCGTCACCTGCGCGCGGTCATCGAGCAGATCGAAACGCGCTCGCCGGTGGAACTGCTGGCGATCGGTATCGGCCACGACGTGACGCGCTACTATCGCCGTGCCGTCACCATCGTCGATGCCGATGAGCTTGCCGGCGCGATGACCGAACAGCTGGCCGCACTCTTCGAGGACGAAAGCCAGCGCCGCGGTTCTTCGCGTCTTCGCCGCGCCGGGTGATGCTTCCCCCTTGGGGGCGGTGGAACATCGCCTCCGAGCTGCCAATCGGCACCTGCACGCATCGCTGGCGGCCGAAGTCAATTTACGGACATAGTTTTACAGTCTACCAAGCTACCATGCGTGGCGGGCTCACTTTGAGCGCACGCCGCGTCATTCCCGATGCCCCCTGAAGGTACTTCTCTTGATGCTTGGCCGCGGTCTCCTAGCCCTTTTCCTCCTGGCTTCGGCCTGCCCGGCATGGTCCGCTTCCGATAGCGAAGACCTGCCGATCCGCAGCCGCCAGATCAGTAATTTCGCTGTGGGTTCCAGCGCCACACGGTTTGGCGCCCTGGAGTTTCTCGGTGGTCTGGAGATGACCTCGTCAAATCCGCTGTTCGGCGCGGTTTCGGCAATCCGCTTTCGTCCTGACGGCAGCTCTTTCGTCGCCGTCATGGATACCGGCCACTGGCTGGAAGGTGCGGTAACCCGCGACGAGCAGGGTCGGCTTTCCGGTATCACCAACCTGACCGCCACGCCGATGGCGGATCGTAACGGTGATGTCGGCCTGGCGAAATGGAAGGTGGATTCCGAAGGGCTTGCCCTTCGAGAAGGCCAGGCGATCGTCAGTTACGAGCAGGCCCATCGCATCGACATCTATCCGGATCCGGGTTTTGCCGGCTCGAAGCCGATCGGAAGCCTGGCATTGCCGTTTCCGATCAGCGAGCTGCGCAGCAACGCCGGCATTGAGACGATCGCGGTCTCGCCGAAGGACAGCCCCCTCGCGGGCGCCATGATCGCCATTGCCGAACGCAGCGTCGACAAGGCGGACAATCTTTTGGCCGGTATCCTCGACGGGCCACAGCGCGGCGCATTCAGCGTCGTGCGCAAGGATCCCTATGCGGCAACCGATGGCGCCTTCCTGCCGAACGGCGACCTCTTGCTGCTGGAGCGACGTTTCTCCTTCGGCTCGGGTCTCGGCATGCAGATCCGTCGGGTCCCAGGCGATAAGATCAAGCCCGGCGCGGTCGTCGACGGCGAAGTCCTCTTCGAAGCGGACATGGGCTACCAGATCGACAACATGGAAGGCCTCGACGTCGTCGTGCGTCCCGACGGCGACGTGCGGGTCATCGTCGTCTCCGACGACAACCATTCGATCCTCGAGCGCAACCTGATGCTGGAGTTCCGGCTCAACACCGCGCTGACACAGTAAGCCAGCCAACTCCTGAACAGTGCGATCCGCCCGATCGTGTGGAGATCCGGCCAAGAGCCGGTGAAGGATCGAGCCGTCTCGCTCGGCGCGGCTGCGCAGAGGCCCGAACAAGCCCGTCCGATGCTTGACGGTGTCCCGGCAAAGGCCTATTGGCCGATTGTCCGTTGAAGGAGATTTATGCGCAGAGGCTGAAAATTTACCCGCATTCGCGGTTGTTCAAGGCGCCGAACAGGCGTCCCTCTTGACGCATATCTATTGAACGGAAAAACCATGAAAAAAATGGATTTGATGATCCGCGCCTATCGTGCTGCGGATTTGGAAGAACTGTCGGCCATCTGGTTCGAGGCCTCGATAACGGCGCACGCTTTTGTCGGCGAGGCGCGGTTGCGTGAACAGCGCCTGTTGATCGAGACCGTCTATCTGCCGAACGCGGAGACTTGGGTCGCCATCCGGGACGGCGAACCGGCCGGGTTCGTCAGCTTGCTCGACGATTTCATCGGCGGGCTGTTTGTCTCGCCGCGACACCAGGGTGCCGGCATCGGCCGCTTGTTGGTTTCGCATGCCCTGCAGCTGAAGGGGCAGCTCCGCTTGGAGGTCTACACCGCCAATTCGCAGGCCTATGCCTTCTACGAGAACCTCGGCTTTGAAGAACAGTCCCGGCGGTCGGAAGACGACGAAGGGCTGCCATTCGAAAACGCTCAGATGCTTTTGAAGCAGCGCTAGAAGGTGAGGCGCGGGGAAGGGCGGCTGCTGCTCTTCCCCGCGCCTTGCAATCGACGCCCGGTCGCCGCTTCGGCGCGGGCCGAGGCGTGCCGGCAGGCGGCCCTTAGGCCGCCTGCTTTTCCGCAGCGGGCATGGGCTTCACGATGCTCATCAGCGCGCCATAGGGGAGCAGCATGACGAGGCCGCAGAGGATCTTCACGCTCAAGTCACCGACCGCCCAGGAGATCCAGCGCGGTGCTTCAGCCGCAAGTACGCCGAGGAGCGGTGCGGTTTCCAGCGCAAAGCTGTCGTTCGGGCCGAAGAACACGAAGAACGGTGCGAACGCAAAGGAGAAGAACATTGCGGTATCGAGCGCCGAGCCGATCAGCGAGCCTGCGAGCGGCGCATGCCACCAGCTCTGACGGCGGAGCCGGTTGAACACCGATATGTCCAGGAGTTGACCGAACAGGAAGGCCGAGCCCGACGCGATAGCGATGCGCGGCGTGGCGGCGACGATGGAGAGCAGAATGGCGACGATGAAGCCTGCGACTACCACGCGACGCGCGATGCGCGGCCCGAACTGGCGGTTGGTAAGGTCGGTCACCAGGAAGGCGAAGGGATAGCTGAAGGCGCCCCAGGTGAGGAGATCGCCGAGCTGCATACCGGCAATCGAGCCCGGTAGCGGAAACTGAACGAGGATGTTCGAGGCGACGACCACGAGGGTCATCAGCGCGACATAGACGAAGAAAGTGCGGTTGATCAGCATTTTTTTATCCTGGGGTATGCCACCAGCTAGAGGGATGAAAGCAGGGCAGTGCACCCGGCCGATGAAGGCAAAAGCGCGTATCGGTTAAGAAACGTGCGCACGAGAAAAAGGCTTGCCGGATGAACCCGCAAGCCTTTTAAACGCGTGTCAAAGACGGTGCGCTGGCGCCGATTAGGCGGCTTCAGCAACCTTCTTGACGATCTGGCGACGCAGCAGGCGAGCGCGCATGCTCAGCTCGTTCTCGTCCGACTTCAGCAGGAAGGCGTCGAGGCCGCCACGGTGTTCAACCGAGCGGAGAGCAGCTGCGGAAACGCGCAGGCGGTAGCGCTGGCCGAGAGCATCGGAAATCAGCGTGACGTTGCACAGGTTCGGAAGGAACCGGCGCTTGGTCTTGTTGTTGGCGTGGCTTACATTGTTGCCCGACTGGACGCCCTTGCCGGTCAATTCGCAACTACGGGACATGGTACACCTATTCTCTTTATCGCCGCCGGACAATGCGGTAGCGGGCCCAGAGCCCAGGCCGCGTTCCTAGGCCATTATTGGAAAGTCGCGGTTCTATAGTCAGAGACGGCCCGCCCGTCAAGCCAAACCTCTTGCATTCTCGGAAAACCGCGGTTTTTCCCGGCCGATCTGCCCATGCGAAGCGCTATCCGGGCAACAATAATGGTGCGTGAGACCCATTCCAAGCGGTTTTGCTATGCGCTATTTCTTGACCGAGGACACACGACGGTTTGGTTCCGTGATTGGACCGACCGCGTAGCCGGCGACAGCGAAATGGCGCAGAAAAGCCGTAAACACCCTGCATTTCAGGGTATTGCGGCGATGTTCAAGTGATGGATTCCTAAAGGCATGAAGTTGCGAAATGGCTTTCGCGGGGCAATGCTGCTTTCGGCGGTCTTGTTTTCCACAGCATCATCGGCCGCCGATGCCGAGCATCTGACGGATTACAGCATCTCGCTGTCCGGTCTGCCGGTGGCGCGCGCCTCATTCCACACCGAGGTTCAGAAGAATCGCTACACGATATCGGGGACGCTGAAATCGGCGGGCCTGCTCGATATCCTCAGCCGCACGTCGGGCCAGACACAGGTTTCCGGCGTTGTCGACAAGGATTACCTGCGCGCGTCGCAATATTCGATGTCCTATCGCAGTGGCTCGAAGAGCCGGGCGATCAGCGTTACCTACCGCAACGGCAATGTCGTGCATGCGAGCATGACGCCGAAGCGCACGCCTTTGCCGAAGAACTGGGTGCCGGTCACCTCGCGCGACATGCGCAACGTTCTCGATCCGCTTTCGGGGCTGATCATTCCGGCGCAAGCGCGCGTCTGCCCCAACACCCTGCCGATTTTCGACGGCGAGTCGCGGCTCGACATCAAGCTTTCGCCGAAGGGCACCAGGCCTTTCAAGACGAAGGGCTTCGAAGGCGAGGTGATCGTCTGCGGCATCCGCTTCGTGCCGAAGGCCGGCTACAAGAAGGGCCGCGAGGACGTCGAATATCTGCGGCGACTGCAGACGATGGAAATCTGGTTCGCCAAGGCTGAGACCATGAATGTCTATGCCCCCGTCTATGTCCGCATCCCCACCAAGCTCGGGCCGGTCACGGTCTCGGCGACGCGATTTGGTGGTTGACGCGCGATCGCGTGCAACTAAAAGGTTAAATACCAGCAAGCACCGTGATTTTGACGGCGCAGGTTTCCGTTGAGAGAAATCGCGCCCGGGGACGACTATGAAACTCAAGGCAACTCTGATCGGTTTTTCGGCCATCCTGATGTGGTCGCTGCTCGCGCTGTTCACGGCGGCATCGGGCAAGATGCCGCCGTTCCAGCTTTCGGCAATCTGTTTCCTGATCGGCAGCCTGCCCGGCCTTGCGGTGCTTGTGGCAAAACCGGAGCGCCTGGCGCTGCTCAAGCAGCCGGCGAAGGTCTGGATCACGGGCATTGCCGGCCTCTTCGGCTATCACTTCCTCTACTTCACGGCGCTGCGCAATGCGCCGGCGGTGGAGGCCGGGCTGATCGCCTATCTCTGGCCGCTCTTGATCGTTGTCGGTTCGGCACTGCTGCCGGGGGAGCGGCTGCGCTGGTATCACATCGCCGGCGCGCTTGCGGGCCTCGTCGGCACGATCCTGATCGTCGCGCGCAACGGCGTCGCCTTCGACGGTGCCTATCTCATCGGCTATGGCGCGGCCTTCCTCTGCGCCTTTACCTGGTCGGGTTATTCGCTGATCACACGCCGCTTCGAGGCGGTTTCGACCGATGTGGTCACCGGCTTCTGCCTTGCCACCTCGATCCTGTCCTTCGTCTGCCATCTCGCGCTCGAAACGACGGTCTGGCCGGCGACGACCTTCGAGTGGCTGGCGGTCGCGGGCCTCGGCCTCTTGCCGGTGGGGGCGGCCTTCTATGCCTGGGACTTCGGGGTGAAGAACGGCGACATCCAGCTTCTCGGCGTTTCGAGCTATGCAGCACCGGTGCTCTCGACGCTGATCCTGATCCTCTTCGGCTTTGCCGAGCCATCCTGGCGCATAGCGCTTGCCTGCCTGTTCGTCACCGGCGGGGCGGTGCTCGCCGCCCAGGATCTGATCTTGCGCAAGGATGCCGCGGCCACCCAGCCGGCGGAGTAGTCCGAAAGATCGCTATCGGGTCGGCGGCTGCCAGTCGGGGGCTGCCATCTCGAAGGCGGCAAAATCGAAGGCCGGCGCGACCGTGCAGCCAACCAGCGTCCAATCGCCGAGGGAGGCAGCCGACTGCCACCAGTTGGCCGGCACCACGCCCTGCGGGCGCTCACCGTCCCGGATGTCGGGCCCAAGCCGCAACGTCTCGGGGGGCTTCCCGTCCTCGGCAATGCTGAGTTCGAGCGGCGCGCCGGCGTGGTAGTGCCAGATCTCGACGGCGTCGCGGACCCGGTGCCAGTGCGAACGGTCGCCACGCTCAAGCAGATAATAGATCGCCGTCGAATGGCCCCGCGGGCCGCCGGCCGTGTCACGGAAGGTCTCGATGTACCAGCCGCCCTCCGGATGGCGTGTGAGGCCGAGCGCCTCGATGACCTCTTCCGCCGTCTGTGCTTCAGCCATCAGAAGTTATCCTTCCGCTTGCGGATTTCCGCAAAGACCGCGGCATCGTCGGCATCTCGCAGGCCGAGATGGGCGCGAATGCCGGGATCGGCGGCGCGCAGGAACGGGTTCGTGCGCTTCTCCAGGCCGATTGTCGTCGGCGCGGTGAAGCCGCCGTCGCAGCGGATTTCCTCGATCTCGGCAGCGCGTGCCTTGAGTTCGGCATTGTCGGGATCGACGGTGACCGCGAAGCGGGCATTGGAGAGCGTGTATTCGTGGCCGAAATAGACGGTCGTGTCGTCCGGCAAGGCCATCAGCCGGCTGAGAGACTGCCACATGGTCGCCGGCGTCCCCTCGAACAGACGGCCGCAGCCGAGCGCAAAAAGCGTGTCGGCGGCAAAGAGCAGCTTGTCCTGTGGAAAATGGAAGCAGATATGGCCGGCGGTATGGCCGGGTGTTTCGATCACCTCGACGTTGCGGCCCGCAAACTCGAAGCGTTCGCCATGACGCACCGTCTTGTCGAGGCCCGGAATTTTCGCGGCCTCGTTGAACGGACCGATGATGATGGCGCCGAAGCGGGCTTTCAACGCGTCATTGGCCGCGACGTGGTCGCCATGATGGTGCGTCGTGAGAATATGGGTGAGCGTCCAGCCGCGGCGTTCCAGCGCCTCCAGGATTGGCGCCTCCTCGGGCGCGTCGATCGAGGCGGTCAGGCCGCTTTCGGGGTCGTGGATCAGCACGCCGAAATTGTCGGTGCGGCAGAGGAAAAGATCGAGTTCGAGCGCGGCCATGGCAGGTCCTCCGGTCAGGAGAGGGGAGATGCTGCCGAATGTAGCGAGCCTTACCTTGAAGTCTACCGCTTCGAAGCTAACATGTTGCGAATGCATACCGATATTGTCGACCTTCGCGAATTCTATCACTCCGAGCTTGGCCGGATGGCGGAGCAATCCGTCACCATGGCGCTTTCGTCCGTCTGGGCGCGGCTGCCGGACGAGCGGCTGGTCGGCCTCGGCTATGCCGTTCCCTATCTCGAGCGGTTCCGCAAGGACACGGAGCGCACCTTCGCCTTCATGCCTGCGGGCCAGGGCGCGGTGAACTGGCCGGTTGCCGAGCTTTCCTCGACGGCGCTGGTGTTCGACGAGGAATTGCCGCTGCCGGACGCATCGATCGACCGGGTGCTGATGGTGCATTCGCTGGAATTTGCCGAAAGTCCGCGCGAGACGATGAAGGAGATCTGGCGGGTGCTGGCGCCGGGCGGGCGGCTCGTGATCGTCGTGCCCAATCGACGCGGCGTCTGGGCGCGCATGGAGCATACGCCCTTCGGCTCCGGCCGACCCTATTCGCGCGGGCAGCTGACGGCGCTGTTGCGCGAGACCAACTTCACGCCGGGGGCTACGGCCGACGCGCTGTTCTTCCCGCCGTCGAAGCTCCGGGCGATCCTGCGGCTGCGCCGAGGCTTTGAGCGGCTCGGCCGCTGGCTCTGGCCAGTGTTCTCAGGCGTCATCGTCGTCGAGGCGCAGAAGCGGCTTTACCAGGGGCTACCGGTCGCAGCGCGTGCGTCCCGCCGTGTCTTCGTGCCGGTGTTGGCGCCGCAGGGCGTGCCGAGCACACGCGAACGGCCACGCCTCACCCGATAAGGCGCTGCGTACAGGCGGCGGACCCTCGACAAAAGCCGCTTGCGCCGGTAATGGCTTGACCTCTTTTCCTGCCTATAGCGCCCCGCGCCTCCCAAGGCGCGACAAAGGTCGCTGTGGCATTTTGATGGCCATAGAAAGCTGACCCGATGAGCCTTGCTTCGAAGAGCCCTGAGCCGCGTCCCGGCATCCTTGACATTGCCGCCTATGTGCCGGGCAAGGAGCATGCGCCGGGTGTCGCCAAGGTGCATAAGCTCTCGTCGAACGAAACGCCGCTCGGTGCCAGCCCGAAGGCGATAGAAGCCTTCCAGGCGATGGCCTTCAATCTGGAGCGCTATCCTGACGGCCAGGCGCGGGCGCTGCGGGAGGCAATCGGGGCCGTTCACGGGCTCAATCCGGCAAACATCATGTGCGGCAACGGCTCGGACGAACTGCTCGGGCTGCTGTGCCACACCTATCTCGGCCCCGGCGACGAAGGCATTATCACCGAGCACGGTTTCCTGGTCTACAAGATCCAGATCCTGGCGGCCGGTGCGACGCCCGTGACCGTCGAGGAAAAAGATGCGCGCGTCGATGTGGACGCCATCCTTTCCGCGGTCACCGAGCGGACCAAGATGGTCTTTCTCGCCAATCCCGCCAATCCGACCGGCACCTATATCCCGGTCGACGAAGTCCGCCGGCTGCATGCGGGCCTGCCCGAGGGAGTGCTCCTGGTGCTCGACGCCGCCTATGCCGAATATGTGCGCCGCAACGACTATGCCGCCGGTCTTGAGCTCGTCTCGGCCAGCCGCAACGTGGTAATGACCCGCACCTTCTCGAAGATCTATGGTCTTGCCGGCCTGCGCATCGGCTGGATGTATGCGCCGCCGGAAGTGATCGACG
The DNA here is from genome assembly GCF_001426275.1 of Ensifer sp. Root423. Classification (NCBI taxonomy): domain Bacteria; kingdom Pseudomonadati; phylum Pseudomonadota; class Alphaproteobacteria; order Hyphomicrobiales; family Rhizobiaceae; genus Ensifer; species Ensifer sp. Root423. The sequence goes on from NZ_LMEG01000005.1 coordinate 157,710, forward strand.
CGGTCGACCGTGTCCGCGGGCCGTTCAATCTCAGTGCGCCTTCCATTGCGGCGGGTGCGGCGGCGATCCGCGATCAGGCTTTCGTCGCAACGGCGGTCGATCACAATCTCACCTGGCTTGCCCGCGTTGCCGAAGCGCTCGAGGCGATCGGGCTCCGCATCACGCCGTCGGTCACGAATTTCGTGCTGATCCATTTCCCCGACGAGGCCGGCAAGCGGGCGGAGGAGGCCGATGAGTTCCTAACCCGCCGCGGCTATATCCTCAGGGCAGTCCGCAGCTACGGCTTCCCGAATGCGTTGCGCATGACCATCGGCTCCGCGGAAGCCAACGAGGGCGTCATCGCGGCGCTGACCGAATTCATGGGACGGAAATAATGGCTCAGCAGTTTGAAACGATCGCCCTCATCGGCATTGGTCTGATCGGCTCGTCGATCGCGCGCGAAATCCGCGAGAAGCAACTCGCCGGCACGCTCGTGGTCTCCACGCGCAGCGAGGCGACGCTGAAGCGGACGCAGGAACTCGGGCTCGGCGATCGCTATACGCTGTCTGCGGCGGACGCCGTTCGCGACGCGGATCTCGTCATCGTCTCGGTACCGGTCGGCGCGTCCGGCGCTGTTGCCGCCGAGATCTCAGCGCATCTGAAGCCAGGCGCCATCGTCACCGACGTTGGTTCGACCAAGGGTTCGGTGATCGCACAGATGGCGCCGCACTTGCCCGAGAACGTGCATTTCGTGCCGGGGCATCCGATTGCCGGTACCGAGCATTCCGGCCCGGATGCCGGCTTCGTCGGCCTCTTCCGCGGCCGCTGGTGCATCCTGACGCCGCCCCCTGGCGCGGATGAGGAAGCGGTGGCGCGGCTGCGGCTTTTCTGGGAGACGCTCGGCTCGATGGTCGAGGAGATGGACGCCGAACACCACGACAAGGTGCTGGCGATCGTTTCGCACCTGCCGCACATCATCGCCTACAACATCGTCGGCACGGCTGACGATCTCGAGACCGTTACCGAATCCGAAGTCATCAAATATTCGGCTTCGGGCTTCCGCGACTTCACGCGTCTGGCGGCATCCGACCCGACCATGTGGCGCGACGTCTGCCTGCACAACAAGGATGCGATCCTGGAGATGCTGGCGCGGTTTTCGGAAGATCTCGCCTACCTCCAGCGGGCGATCCGCTGGGGCGACGGCGACAAGCTGTTCGATCTCTTTACCCGCACCCGGGCCATTCGCCGCTCGATCATTCAGGCCGGCCAGGACACGGCGATGCCGGACTTCGGTCGCCATGCCATGGATCAGAAATAGCCTGAGCAGATCAAGGAAGACCGTGGAGCGGTCTTCCTTCCTGTGAGGTGTATGACCGTAGGACCGTAGCCTAGAGGGTCGGCAGGACGCCGATCGGGATGAAGGCGAGGAATGCCGTGCCGTCGCGCACGTTGAGCTTCACGGTCGCCTCGTTCTTGCCGTTGGCGAGAGCCTTCAGCATGTTGGCGGTGTTGTCGACGAGGTTGGCATCATCCGGGATCAGGGTGACCAGATTGGCGCGCCAGGCCTCGATATTGGTCATCGTCAGCGAGAACTCGCCAGAAATCAGTCCCTGATCATTGACCGAGAACGGCCCGGAAAGCTTGGCGTTCATGCCCGAGCCGAGGTCGAGGGTGAGCTGTCTCAGCTCGCCCTTGCTGCCGCGAAACATCTCAGGCGTCGGCGGGGTTGTCATCCATCCGGCCCGGTCGGTGAAGGTCAGGTCGGCGGCGACGGTCGCCGGCGGTGCGAGGCTCGGGCCTTCCTCGGGCCGAACGTCCAGTTTGTCGACGCTCAAGGCGGCGTCGAGATCCGCGCCGTTCTGGCGCAGGTGCAATTCGCCGTGGCTGGCGCCGAAGCCAAATCCGTCGCCTTCAAGCGGCAATCGCAACCGGCCCGTCAGGTTGTCGTAGGTCAGCGACGTGCGATCAACGCCGGACAGGGTCGCGCGCACGCTCGCATGCAGCAACGTCCAGTCGGCGAAGATGTTGAGGCCGGGGGAAGCCCGGATCTCGGCCGGGCCGTCAAGCTCGATCACCGCATGGCCCGGCTGGTAGACCTGGGCAGCGGTCCTCAGCGCTCCGAACGAGGCCGAGGTGCCGTTGCGGGTGTCGTCCAGATGGACCTTGTCGCAGAAGAGGCCGATGCGGAACGGGAAGCCGCGCACGTCCATGTTGGTGCATTCGCCGCCGAGGCCGGCTGCCTGTCCTTCGGCGAGGCGGGTCGCAAGCCGCTTCTCGATCTGGTCGGCGGCGAGAAACCAGCCGGCCGAATAAACGCCGGTGACAAGCACGATGCCTGCCAGGAGCCAGCGGAATTTCCGGCTGACCGGCGATGGGTTGGAGACTGCGGTGGCCGACATGGGCGCGGGTACCTCACTCAAAACAGGATGGAGGCTGCCTTTCGGGTGGCGCCATCGATCCGCAAAACTATTCTTTCCTTTGGCCGCAGGAGGACGACCTTGTCTCTTTCGTGCCGGGATGCTGTGCCGTAGAAACCGAAAATGGCTCACCGTCCCACGCGACCGATCGTGATTCGGCAGTGAGAACAGCAGCGCGGGTTGAATGACAGTGGATATGGACGAATTTTGGGTCTTTGGCTACGGCTCGCTGATGTGGAACCCGGGCTTTGCCTTCGAGGAGAAGCTCACGGCACGCGCCTTCGGTTTTCGCCGCTCACTCTGCGTGCATTCCTGGGTTCATCGCGGCACCGAACAGCGGCCGGGGCTGGTGCTTGGGCTCGACCGCGGCGGCTCCTGCATCGGGACGGCGTTTCGCGTCCAGCGCGGACAGCAGGCGGATGTCGTCGATTATCTGCGCGAGCGTGAACTGGTGACCCACGTCTACAAGGAACGCACCATGCCGGTGCTGCTTGCCGACGGCCGCCGCGTTCCGGCGCTCGCCTACGTCATCGACCGCGCCCACGTCCAGTATGCGGGCTCGCTGACCACCACGGAGGCGGCCGGCATCGTCGCGGTTTCGACGGGAAAATCCGGGCCGAACAGCGAATACGTGTTCAACACGCTCGCCCATCTCAAGGAGATGGGTATCCGCGATCACTGGCTGGAAGAGGTGGTCGGATTGCTGCGGCAGTCGCCGCGTTCAGCCCGGGCCTGAAGGTTCAGGCCCGGCCTTCTGCCTTCAGTTCCTTCAGCCGCTGCTGGGCGGTCGGCGGTAGCGGCAGGTGCGGATTGGCCTTCACGGTTTCGACGAGCAACTCGTCGCTCGCCCTCTCGGTTACCTCGACGAGCTTCGCCAGGAAAGCGTCCGGGTCCATGCCGGCCTCGATGGGCGGCAGGATGCGAACCTTGAAGTGGCCGGGAAAGCGCAGGAACTTGCGGCGCGGCCAGAAGAGGCCGGGATGCATGGCGACCGGCACCACCGGCACGCTGAGGTCGCGGTAGAGGCGGGCGATGCCGTATTTGTATTCCGGCGGAGCGCCCGGCGGGCGACGCGTGCCTTCCGGGTAGATGATGAGCTCGCGGCCGGTTGCCATTTCCTGCTTGGTGCGGTCCATCACGCCGGTCATCGCCTTGCCGCGCGCCGCGCGATTTACCGGAACCATGCGTTGCTTGAGCACATACCAGCCGAAGAGCGGGATCCAGGTGAGCTCGCGCTTCAGGATATAAAAGGGATCGCTGAGCCAGGGGAGCAGCGCATAGGCATCCCAGAAGGACTGGTGCTTGGGAGCGAAGATATAGGGAACCTCGGGGATATTCTCCAAGCCTTCGATCTCGAAGGTCGTGCCGACCATCTTTTCCATGAGCCAGTGGTTGCTGCGCACCCAGTTCTTCGGCACGAACCACGCCTTCTTGCGCGGCAGCAGGAAGTAGATCGGGGTCAGCACGATCATCTGCACGATCAGGTTGGCGTAGAACACCATGTTGAAAAGGATCGAACGCAAGACGATCATCAGGCACGCTCTCGTAGGCGAGGTCTCAAGGGGACCGGCGTCTTTGAGCCGGTTGATCGCTGCCTACACGATTAAGTGCTGAAGGAAAACTGCTCTGTTTCACTTTGCAGCGGCGAAGGCTGTTCCTGCCGGCCCTTATTCTTCGGCGGGCGTCGCGCGCGATGCGTCGGTGCGCAGGCCGCTGGTCGGGCGGGCGCCGGCGAAGTCGCGTATTGACGCCACCGTATACTTGCCGAATTCCAGAAGGATCGACTTCAGCACCATCGGATTGCGCAGCCAGTTTGTGGTCTTCAGATCGGAGTTGACGACCGGGTAGGGGATGAACTCCGTTTCCGGCCGGGCGCGGCGCAGTTCCAGGAGGCTGCGCGGCATGTGATAGTTGTTGGTGACGACGAGCACGCTCGCATAGCCGCGATCATGGATCCATTGCGCCGCTTCCGTGGCATTTCCGATGGTATCGATCGCCTCATGGCCGATGTCTACGCAGCACTTGAAAAGGTCGGCCGAGCTCTGGGTGTTGCGGCGGATCTGGCTGCCTGTGGTCGCCGGGTGAACCCCGGAGATCAGCAGGCGCTTGCCGGCGCCACCCTTCAGAAGATCGACCGCCTGGTCGATGCGCTGGAAACCGCCGGTCAGGACCACGATCGCGTCGGCCTTCGGATGACCCGGCGGCTGCAGGGAGGCGACCGTGTCGGCAAAGTTCAGGAAGGCGGCGATCAGGATTGCCAGCGGCAGGAGCAGGACGAAGAAGGTTCGGCGGAGGATTTTGCGCAGGAGACTGCGGGACCGCCGGCGATCGTCGGCTTGCCCGTGCCATTTATCTCCTCCGGCCATTCCGTTCCCGCGTAGCTCTCGCGCCATCATGATTCTCTTCACATAGCCGCAGATTGCGGCAAGGAATAGATCGAGTGGCGGCGAAACATCAGGCGGCTCAGCTTTGGTAGAGGTCGGTACGGCCGGGGTCCGAACGGATGAGGTCGATTTCGTAGATCGTGCGGGTAACCGTCAGCCGCGCCGTAACGGTCGTCAGGATGGCGATGACGACGATGATCGCGGCAATGCCGAGATAGCCACCATAGCCGATGGTGAAGGTACCGAAGAGGGCGGTGGCCTGATCTGTCTCGGGGGTCGCCAAGGTCCGTGACTGCCAGAAACCCGCGAGCGCAAAGAAAAGTGCTGCGAGCAGACCGCCGGCGCCGGCGCCCTTGAGGCTGATCCTGAGGAAGTGCTTCTGGAATTCCGACGCGACGAAGCCGGCTTCGGCACCGACGAAATGCAGCACCTCGACGATATGGCGATTGCCCGACAGCGCGCCGCGCGTTGCGAAGACCACTGTCAGCACCATGGCGGAAAAGACCAGGGTCAGCACGCCGGTGCCGATCATGGCCGTGGTGTTGGCCATGGCGACCAGCCGGTCGACCCAGGTGCGGTGGTCGTCGAGGAAAGCCTGCGGGATTATTTCTGTCAGCGCCTTGCGCATGGCCGCAAAGTCCGGCGGATTGCTTTCGTCGATGGTGATGATGACGAGGCGCGGCACGGGCAACTCGTCAAGATCGAGGCCTTCGCCGAGCCAGGGTTCGAGCAGGCGGGCGGTGGCGGCCCGGTCGACGATCTTGCCGTCCGTCGTGCCACTGAAGGTCAGCGCCAGGTCGCGGGCATCCGCCAGCGCCTTTTCCATGTCGAGATTGTCGTCGGGCTTGATCTGGATGGTGATCTCGCGGGAGATCTGCGATTGCCAGCTCTGGGCCGTGGCTCGCACCATGCTGACGCCGCCGAGCGTCAGGCAGGCGAGGAACGACATGATGGCGATGACGCACATCAGCGCATGGCCGGACACATTGCTCGACGGCACGATCGGGCCGGTCGGGCGCACGCGCATTTCCGTCCGGCGCTGTTGTGCCTCCGGTGCCTGTTCGGGCACATCCTTTTGGTGTTTCGTGCGGCTGTCACTCATAGATGTCGAGCCGCCCCTGCGAAAGGATCATGCGCCGCGCCTCCACCTGGTCCATCAGCGACAGATCGTGGGTGGCGATCACGACCGCCGTGCCGAGCCGGTTGAGCTCGAGGAAAAGATTGAGCAGGCGCCTTGCCATCGGCGGATCGACGTTGCCGGTCGGCTCGTCGGCAAGCAGGATCTCCGGCCGGTCGATCAGCGCCCGAGCGATGGCGGCGCGCTGTTTTTCACCGCCGGAAAGGACCGGTGGCAGCACGTTGATGCGCTCGCCGAGACCCACCCATTTCAAAAGCTCCAGCACGTCTGCACGGTAGCTCGTCTCCTCCTTGCCGCGCACGCGCAACGGCAGTGCGACGTTCTCGTAGGTGGTGAGATGATCGAGCAGGCGAAAGTCCTGGAAGACGATGCCGACGCGCCGGCGCAGCATCGGGAATTCTTCGCGCGGGATCGACGAAATGTTGCGGTCGAACATCCGGATCAGGCCGCGTGTCGGCTGCAGCGAGAGGAAAAGAAGCCGCAGCAACGTGGTCTTGCCGGCGCCCGACGGACCCGTCAGGAACTGGAATGAACGGCGTGGAATGTCGAAGGTCAGGTCCCGGAGGATTTCCGGTCCCATGCCATAGCGCAGTCCGACGTTCTCAAAGTGAATCAAGCGGCAGCCCAGTCTCTCTCACGGCCCTGCAACCGACGGCCGGTTCCGGTCCTCCGCGCATAGGACGACCAGCCAAGAAAGGCAAAACCGCCAGCGGAATCATGGTTAAGTGACGGTTAATTTTTCATGAAAAGGCGCCGCTTTCGCGACGTCTTTCCGAAACATTAACCATTCCGGTTTACGTGTCGGAAAGATTTGATGCAATGCCTAGTTCTTGCACCGCATGAGGCTTGGCATTGCCCGAGGGTTTCGCAGACAAACTGGCCGCCTGCGGCCGTGTTCTCTTGCGGGACAGGAGGAAATGATCATGCAGGCATTCCGGACCAAATCCGCCAGCAACAACGCCGATACAGATTTCCTGCCGCCCGAGCGCGGCGGACGCGACGGGGCTTCAGCGCCGAGGCGCGCCGACTATGTGGATGCGGAATTCGAGGTGATATCCGCTTCGTCGCGCCGCACGCCCTATCCTGTTTTCAACGACAATGCACAAACCGGCAGCCGCAGGCGGCCGACGCTGACGGTCGTGGAGCAGGAGCCGTCGCTCGGCGCTCGATTGTTGCGTCTTGCCGAAACGCGGCTGCGCGACATGCCGGCACGCCGCTTTGCCGGGATGGTCGCGGGCGTTGCGCTTGCTTCCTTCCTGGCGATCGTCGGCTTTGCCGGCGATGGACAGGCCGACGTCCAGCCGCTGACGATATCGGGGATCAAGAGTGGGCTCGACTACTCCGGCGGCATGCGTGTGCTGTCCGTCTATGGCTCGATCGACAATCGCTCCGATATCGAGCAGCGATTGCCGATCGTCGTGGTGGAGATTGCCGCCAACGGGCGCAAGGTCACGACGACACGGGTGATGCCCGAGGGTGCTGCCGTCGCGCCCGGTGAGAGCCGTCATTTCATGACGAGACTGCCCTATGCGGGTGGAAAAATGCCGGATGTGACGGTTTCCTTCGCCGAAAACGATGTTTCGGCCCGCTGATTGTGCTAAGCGGCGCCAAAGGGAAGGCTTAAGGTCTTCCGGATGAAACGCTGGAGAAGCCTTGATGCCCGTTGTTCGCGGTAAGAATATCGAACCTCTCTATACGGCCGAAACCATCGCTGCCCGCAACAGCGAGCTCGCCGGAATGATCGTCAACGGCCCGCACAAGGATCTACTGGTGATCGCGGTGCTCAAGGGATCGTTCATCTTCGCGGCCGATCTGATCCGCTCGATGCATACGGCCGGTCTGGCACCGGAAGTCGAGTTCATCACGCTGTCGAGCTATGGCACCGGCACCGTTTCGCAGGGCGTCAAGATCACCAAGGATATCGACAGCGACGTGCATGGGCGCGACGTTCTGCTGATCGACGACATTCTCGAATCCGGCCGCACGCTGCGTTTCGCCAAGGAACTGATGTACGAGCGCGGCGCCCGCAACGTCACGATCGCCGTGCTGCTCGACAAGCGGGTCAAGCGCAAGGTCGAGCTCGAGGCGGATTATGTCGGCTTCGAATGCCCCGATCACTTCGTCGTCGGCTACGGCATGGACGTCGCCTATGCCTTCCGCGAGCTGCCTTTTGTCGGTGTTGTCACCGGCGACGCCGAGTAAACGTCTCGATTTGGGGCATGCGCCCTGAAATCCAGTCGTTCGGCGTTTACCGAACACAAACGAAAAACTGGTTGTTTTGGTGCGTGCCGCAGTGATTCTCGACGGGGATCGGCGGCGCTGCAGCGCCAGTGTGTCTCCCGATGATCCACGCCCGCTGTACTTTTGGATCAGGTGCGGGTGCCGGCGTGAACGCCGGACTCGGAAGCGAACGCGGAGGCCATGATGGCGAAGATCCTGATTACCGAGGACGAGGATGCATTGCGTTCCTTCGTTGCGCGGGCCCTGAGGCTCGACGGCCACGAGACGGTCGAAGCGGGCGATGGGGCCGATGGCCTTGCCTGCCTGGAGGCCGAGGCGTTCGACCTTCTGCTCTCCGATATCCGTATGCCCGTGATGGACGGCATCGAGCTGACGCACCAGGCGTCGGCGGCCTTTCCGGCCATGAAGATCCTGCTGATGACCGGCTATGCCGAGCAGCGCGAGCGGGCTGACGATCTCACCGACAAGATCGTCGATGTCATCTCCAAGCCCTTCTCCCTTCCCGATATCCGCAAGGCAGTCGCGCTGGCGCTGGCCGCCTGACGGCCAGACCTGCCGGCCCACAGCAACAGGACCGCGACCCGGCGCATCGATTGGATGCGACGGGAGCCGTTGTCATGTTCTGCCGTGATGAGGCAAAGGGCTGAGCCGGGCGCTCGGCTCAGCGCATGTCGAGCAGGCGTTCGAGGTACTGGCGCTCCTGCTCCGGCGACAGGCTGTCGCCCAGCCTGCGGCGAATCTCGTCAAGGATTTGTCGGGCGCGCTGAGAATCGATCTCGTCTGGAACCTTGACCTGGTCGCCGAAATTCGGGCCGAGATTCTGTTGCCGTCGTCCCAAAGGATCGCGGCCGTTTTGACCGTATTGCGGAACACCCATGCCAGGGCCGCCCTGACCTTGGCCCTGCATCTGGTTCATCATATCTTGGGCGCCTTGGCGCAGGGCCTGTAGCGCGCGGCCCTGATTGCCGACGGCTTGTTCGCCCTGGCCCTTGCCGAGCGCGCCGGAAGCGCCGTCCATTTCGCGCTTGGCTTCGCCGAAGCCCTTGCCGGGCTTGATGCCCATGCTTTCCAGGCCCTTGTTCAGCTCACCGAGCTGTTTTCCGAGCGCGTCCTGCTGCTCTTTCAGCTGTTTCAGTGCATCCTTGAGCTGTTCGGCGGTCATGTTGTCGAGTGGGTTGGGCTGACCATTCGGATCGCCCTGCTGACCTGGGTCCTGCGGCATTTCCTGACCGAAGAGCTCGTTGTCTTCGCCCTGCAGCGGGTCGCCCCGCTGCATCCGGTCACGCAGGGCCTGGTCGAACTTGAAGGTCTCGTCCATCAACTGCTGCTGTTGCTGCATCAGCTTGCCGAGCTTGTCCATCTGCTGGCGCATGGCGTCGTTCTGCTCGCCCATCTGCTGCTGGCTACGGCCAGCCTGCAGGTTGTTCATCATGCGCTGCAGTTCCGAGAGCATCTGCTGTGCCTGATCGCGCGCGCCCGAGCGCGCCAGATTCTCGATCTGGTTCATCATCTTCTCGAGGTCCTGCTGGCGGAGGATGTTGTTCGGGTCGAGCTTGCCGGTCATGCGTGGATTTTTCATCGCCTGCTCGGCGAGCGCCTGCATGTATTCCTGCATCGCCTGGCGCAGTTCCTGCATCAGCTTGGCGATTTCCTGGTCCGAAGCGTTGCGCTCCAAGGCGTCCGACAGCGCCTGCTGGGCTTCGCGCAGGCGGCGCTCGGCAAGCGACAGGTCGCCGTCCTCGATGCCGAGCGCGATCTCCCAGAGGTATCCGGCGGCATCGCGCAACATGTCGTCGTTATAGGCGAGCGCCATCCGGGTGCGCGCCGATTTCAACAGCAGGAAATGAGTGAGGTTCGGGATCCAGTCCTCAGCAAGCGCCGTGACGGCGTCGTTGAGGTCGATGGCGCGCGGCAGGTCGTTGGCATTGAGCGCGAAAACCTGACGCTGTTCGGCGACGGCGCCGGCGAGCGGCTGCGAGAACTGGCGGGCAGGCAGGATCATGTCGTGCGGCGGGCTGCGGCCTTCCTGTCCGGCAGCATCCCGGGCGACGAGCGTCACCGCTACCCGCTTGCCGGCGAGCGGATGCTCGCTGAGGTTTCGGCTGGTCGTGCCCTTTGCCTCGCGCGCGTTACGGCGCGGCAGATCGAGCCGGTATTCCGGTAGCGGATAGAGCGCGCGGGCGCCTTCCGCCGGTTCGTCGAGCGGCTTGATCTCCGCCCAGGCCTGGGCGATGCCGTAATCGTCGTTGGCCGTAAACGTGATTTCGAGCGCCGCGTTGATGGTCGGATGGGGGATTCCGTCAAAGGCGATCTGAGGCACGCCGTCCGGGGTGATCTTGAACGCCCAGCGCTGGCTGCCGACGATAAGTTCGCCATCCTTGACGACCTTGTAGACGTGGTTGCGCACGGCATTCGGACTGCGCGCCGGCTCCGTTGCAACCATTTCGGCAACCTTCGGGCTGGCATCGTCCACTTTCGGCTTGCTCTGCTTTTCCTCGGCCTTTTCGCCGGCCACCGGAATGGCGATCGGTTTGCTCCCGCCGGTTTCCGCGTAGCGCACTGGCGCGTCCGCACCGGCGCCGGTGACCCGTACGGTGATGTCGCTGAACTGCGGGATGGTGATCGCCCCGGCGTCTTCATTCACGGCAGCGGCGGCTTCCGGCTTGCCCGTCAGGAAGATTGGCGCCCGCCCGGTATAGGGCGGCGGCGTTACCCAGGCATCGACGCGGATATTGGCTGCTTCGATCGACGTCTGCGGCAGCCGGAACGCATCACTCAGCAATCCGGCGCGGTTGGAATAGGAATAGGCAAAGGCGACGCAAGCGAGCAGCACAGGCACGGCCCTGAGCGCGAAGGGATCGTGCCTGGCGATATCGGGCCGCGGCAGGCCAGTCTCGAGGGTGCCGATCATGCGAGCCATGCGCGCCTGGTGTTCGCGCCAGAGCGCCTCGCCCAGAGGGGTGTCGGTCGCGGGGCGATCGTCCTGGACGCGGATGGCCTGATGCGGCAGCGCATTGCGCTCTTCGAGCATGCGATCGGCATCGGCATTACCGGGAAGCCGCAACCGGCTGAGCGGTAAGAGAGAGGCGAGGAAGGTTAGCGCAAAGGCAAAGAGCGCGACCGCATGTAGCCAGAAAGGTGCAGCGCGAAAGAAGCCGAGCCAGGCGAAGGCAAGAAACAGAAGGGCGATCGCACCGGGCAGAAGGATACGCGGCAGGACCTGCTCGGCGACCAGCACCGCGCGCGCCAGCCATCTCTTCAGCGCCAGAGTTCTCGAAAACGGCTTCGGTTGTGGCGTTTCATCCTGCCGGAATTGCGTCATCCGCCCAAGTTTCCTTTCGGTCGCCCATCAACGCTTGTGGCTGACCCAATGTAGTGAGGCGACGGCCGAGCTCAAAAATGCACGCAACTTCGCCTATCCCGCTTGCGTTCAGGATACCATCGTTTGTGGCGAAGACGAGGGCGCAAACACAATCGTGATCGGCCGGGCGGCCGATCCACAGATTGTCGTTGTCGCGCCCGGACGGGTCAGTCGAGCCAGTCCGGCACCGAATCGAGACCGATCAACGCGTCATAGTCCTGACGCGGGCGAACGACGTGGAAACGGTCGCCCTTGACCAGAACTTCCGGGATCAGGAGGCGTGAATTGTAGGTGCTGGCCTGCACGGCGCCGTAGGCGCCGGCCGAGCTGATGGCAAAGAGATCGCCAGGCTTCGGCATCGCCATCTCGCGGTCGAGCGCCAGATAGTCGCCGGTTTCGCAGACCGGGCCCACGACGTCGGCGCGGATGCGCGGCGCGTTGGCGGCGGAAATGCGGACCGGGCGGATCTCGTGATAGGCCTCATAGAGGGTCGGGCGGATGAGATCGTTCATCGCACCGTCGACGATGACGAAGGTCTTGTCGCCGCCGTCCTTCACGTAGATGACTTCGGTCACCAGGATGCCGGCGTTGCCGACGATCAGCCGGCCCGGTTCGGTGACGATCTTGCAGCCGAGCGACTGCAGCTGGCTCTTGACGATTTCCGCATAGGCGTCCGGCAGCGGGGGCGGATTGTTGTCGTCCTTGTAGGGAATGCCGAGGCCGCCGCCGATGTCGACGTGATCGATCGAGTGGCCGTCGGAACGCAGCGTATCGACCAGTTCGCGCAGCAGCTTGAAGGCGTCGTCGAAGGGCTGCAGTTCGGTGATCTGGCTGCCGATATGCATGTCGATGCCGGTCACCTCAATGCCGGGCAGCGTTGCGGCATGGGCGTAGACCGCACGGGCGCGCTCCCAGGAAATGCCGAACTTGTTTTCCTTCTTGCCCGTGGAAATCTTGGAATGGGTCTTCGCGTCAACATCAGGGTTGATGCGGAAGGACACATGGGCGCGCTTGCCGGCACGAACGGCGCGCTGGTTCAGGACCTCGAGTTCCGGCTCGGACTCGACGTTGAAGCAGTAGATGCCGGCTTCCAGTGCGAGATCCATTTCCAGCGGCGTCTTGCCGACGCCGGAGAACATGATGCGGTTTGCCGGGATGCCGGCCGCCAGCGCCCGGCGCAGCTCACCGCCAGAGACCACGTCGACGCCGGCGCCGAGGCGGCCGAGCGTCTTCAGTACCGCCTGGTTCGAGTTGGCCTTCATCGCATAGCAAACCATCGCATCCACATCGGCGAAAGCCTTGGAGAACACCGTGTAGTGGCGCTCGAGCGTGGCGGTCGAGTAGCAGTAGAAGGGTGTGCCGACGGCGCGGGCGATATCGGTCACCGGCACATCTTCGGCGTAGAGAATTCCGTCGCGGTATTGAAAATGGTTCACGTCACGCAGCTCGACTTTGAGCAATTCCAGGAAAGTGCGAAGCGGCTTCCGTTCGGAATTGCGTAATTTCTACTAGAGGAGGGGATCGAGCAGGAACGAACGCTCGTCTGCTTTTTCCTTCTGCTCGACAGTTCCTGCCGGCGCCTTGGTGTTGATCGGCGCGGTCGAGCCGGGGCGATCGAGGTCGCCCTTGCGTCCACAACCGACAAGAACCAGCCCGGGGATCGCCAGCAGAAGTGCAAGCCGGGCCGCCTTCGTGAATGTCATCGTGATTTTCCTTCGCGGGAACTGATGCAGGTGCGATGTCTTACCGATTTTTCAGGCACTTGTGCACCCTGTTTCTGCGGGCGAAGAGCCGCCCGCAGCGGGCTTGGGAGCAGATGTCTTAGTTGCGGGCGCGCCACCAGGCGATCTGCTTGCGAACCTCGTTGGGCGCCGTGCCGCCGAAGGAGGTACGGCTGGCCACGGAGGCTTCGACCGTCAGGACATCGAAGACCTTCTCGGTGATGTCGGCGTGGATCGACTGCAGGTCGGCAAGCGAAAGATCCGCGAGGTCGCAGCCCTTCTGTTCAGCAAGCGCCACGGCGCGGCCGGTCACATGGTGGGCGTCGCGGAAGGGCAGGCCTGCCTCACGCACCAACCAGTCGGCAAGGTCGGTCGCGGTCGAATAGCCGGAGCCGGCGGCGGCCTTCATGCGATCGCTACGGATGGTCATGTCACGAACCATGCCGGTCATGGCGGCGATCGCCAGCTCGAGGCTTTCGGCTGAGTCGAAGACCTGTTCCTTGTCTTCCTGCATGTCCTTGGAATAGGCGAGCGGCAGACCCTTCATGACCGTGAGCAGCGCGATCAACGAACCGTTGATGCGGCCGGTCTTGGCGCGCACCAGTTCAGCGGCGTCGGGATTCTTCTTCTGCGGCATGATCGAGGAGCCGGTCGAAAATGCATCCGACAGGCGGATGAAGCCGAACTGCGGCGTCGACCAGATGACGATCTCTTCGGCCAGCCGCGACAGGTGCGTGGCAGTGATCGAGGCCATCGACAGGAATTCGAGCGCGAAGTCGCGGTCCGATACCGTGTCGATCGAGTTGCGGGTCGGGCCGGCAAAGCCGAGCGCCTTGGCGGTCATGTGACGGTCGATCGGGAATCCGGTGCCGGCAAGGGCGGCGGCGCCGATCGGGCTCTCGTCCATGTGCTCGATGGCGTGACGCACGCGCGAGCGGTCGCGGCCGAACATCTCGACATAGGCCATGCAGTGATGGCCGAAGGTGACGGGCTGCGCGGTCTGCAGATGGGTGAAGCCGGGCATGACGGTATCGGCATGTTCCTCGGCGCGGTCGAGGAAGGCGGCGATCAGCGCCGTCAGCGCTTTCTCGGTGCGCTGCAGCTCTTCCTTGACCCAGAGGCGGAAGTCGAGCGCCACCTGATCGTTGCGCGAGCGGGCGGTGTGGAGGCGGCCGGCAGCCGGACCGATCAGGGTCGCGAGCCGGGCCTCGATGTTCATGTGGATGTCTTCGAGGCGGCGTGAGAACTCGAACGCACCACTTTCGATCTCTGACAGGATCGTGTTCAGGCCGTGAACGATCTTGTCTTTGTCGTCGGCCGAAATGATGCCTTGATGCGCCAGCATCGTCGCATGCGCTATTGAGCCGCGGATGTCCTGGGCATAGAGCTTCTTGTCGAAGCCGATCGAGGCATTTATTTCCTCCATGATCGCGTCCGGACCCGAGGCAAAGCGACCGCCCCACATCTGGTTGGAGGATTTCGTCTCGGAATTGCCGTCAGCCATGAAGAATGCCCGCCTTGGAGAATGAAATGCCCGACCAGAAGAAATCCCCCCCGGCCGTGAAACTGTTCGCGCTCGCCGCCCTGTTCGGCGTGATCGTCGGTGCGGCAGCGGTATACGTGAAGGAGACCGGGTCTGGCAATGGTGAGGCAACCGAAACGGCCTCCGCCAGTTGCCCGCTGACCTCGGCCAAGGTCGCTGCGCTGACACCCTTCATGAAGGGGCAGGTCGCCGCGATGTCGCCGGCGTCGTCGCCGCGGCCGATCGCGCTCGACTTCAACGGTCCGGACGGCAAGCCGACCAATGTCTCGGCCTTTGCCGGCAAGACGCTGCTCGTCAATCTCTGGGCGACGTGGTGCGTTCCCTGCCGCGAGGAAATGCCGGCCTTGAACGCCCTGCAGAAGTCGCTCGGCAGCGACAAGTTCGAAGTGGTGGCGATCAACATCGACGTCGGCGACGACGAGAAGCCGAAGGCTTTCCTCGACGAGACGGCCGTGCATGAGCTTGGCTATTATCGCGACGCCTCGATGGGCGTGTTCAACAACATGAAGAAGGAAGGCCTGGCCTTCGGCCTGCCGGCAACCCTGCTGCTCGACGACAAGGGCTGCCTGATCGGCTCGATGAACGGGCCGGCCGCCTGGGACAGCGACGACGCCAAGGCGCTGATCAGCGCGGCGCTTGCTCCTGCTGCGGGAAGCTGAAGGAGACTAGATCTGGACAAAGAAAAACCCGGCGGATCGCCGGGTTTTTCTTGTCAAATGCTGACGGAATTAGCGGGTGGGAACCGGCACTTCGCCGCGATAGTCGTAGAAGCCGCGTCCGGACTTGCGGCCGAGCCAGCCGGCTTCGACATATTTCACCAGCAGCGGGCAGGGGCGATACTTCGAGTCCGCCAGGCCGTCATAGAGCACCTGCATGATCGACAGGCAGGTGTCGAGGCCGATGAAGTCGGCAAGCTGCAGCGGGCCCATGGGATGGTTGGCGCCGAGCTTCATGGCGGTATCGATCGCCTCGACACTGCCGACGCCTTCATAAAGCGTATAGATCGCCTCGTTGATCATCGGCAGCAGAATGCGGTTGACGATGAAGGCCGGAAAATCTTCGGCGACTGTCACGGTCTTGTCGAGCGTCGCGACGAATTCCTTGGCGGTCTTGAAGGTCTGTTCGTCCGTGGCGATGCCGCGCACGAGCTCGACCAGCTTCATCACCGGAACCGGGTTCATGAAGTGGATGCCCATGAAGTGCTCGGGGCGATCGGTGGCGGAGGCCAGGCGCGTGATCGACAGGGACGAGGTATTCGTCGCGAGAATCGCTTCCGGCTTCAGGATCGGACAAACCTGACCGTAGATCTTGCGCTTGATCGTTTCGTCTTCGGTGACGGCTTCAATCACAAGATCGGCCTGGGACAGGTCGTTGATATCGGAAGAGCCCTTGATCAGGGCAAGGGCTGCCTTGCGGGCCTCGTCGGTCATCTTGCCGGAGGAGACCTGACGGGCAAGGTTGCCGTTGACGGTTGCAAGGCCCGCTTCGATCCGTTCGGCGGCCAGATCATAGATCTGCACCTTGTATCCGGCGATTGCCGAAACATGTGCGATGCCACAGCCCATTTGCCCGGCACCAATAATTCCGACCGTCTTGATCATCGCGGCGAACATCCATCTTCAAGGGTTGGCGGCAAGGCCGCCATCAGACACGCAAACCGGGCCGGTTTGGCCGGCCCGGTAGATTGTTAATGCCAAGTCCCCGCTTTTGCCAGCCCTTTTCATGGGTGCGGAGGGTGGCATCGATTTGGGCTTACAGCGCCTTCTGCAACTCCGGCAGAGCGTCGAAGAGATCGGCAACCAGGCCGTAGTCGGCGACCTGGAAGATCGGCGCCTCTTCGTCCTTGTTGATGGCGACGATGACCTTCGAGTCCTTCATGCCGGCGAGGTGCTGGATGGCACCGGAAATGCCGCAGGCGATGTAGAGATCGGGTGCGACCACCTTGCCGGTCTGGCCGACCTGCCAGTCGTTCGGGGCATAACCGGCGTCGACGGCAGCGCGCGAAGCGCCGACGGCAGCGCCGAGCTTGTCGGCCACCGGCAGGATCACTTCCTGGAACTTTTCCGACGAGCCGAGCGCGCGGCCACCGGAGATGATGATCTTGGCAGACGTCAGCTCCGGGCGGTCGGACGACGACAGGGCGTCGGCGACGAAGGAGGAAACGCCGGGGTTGGCGGCAGCCGAAACGCTCTCGATCGCGGCCGAGCCGCCTTCAGGGGCGGACGCGAAGGAGGCGGTGCGCACGGTGATGACGCGCTTGGCTTCGGTCGTCTGCACCGTCTGGATGGCGTTGCCGGCATAGATCGGACGCTTGAAGGTATCCGACGAGACAACTTCGATGATTTCCGAAACCTGGGAAACGTCGAGCAGGGCTGCAACGCGCGGCATGACGTTCTTGCCGACCGAGGTCGCGGCGCTCACGATCGTGTCGTAGCTGCCAGCGAGCGAGACGATCAGGGCAGCGAGCGGTTCTGCGAGGTTGTTGGCAAGCGAGGCGTCGTCGGCAACGAGCACCTTGGCAACGCCTGCAAGCTTGGCGGCCTGTTCGGCAGCTTGCTTCGCGCCGGCGCCGGCAACGAGAACATGCACATCGCCGCCAATCTTCGAAGCGGCGCTCAGCGCCTTGGCGGTCTGGTCGGAAAGGTGGTTGCTGTCGTGGTCAGCCAGAAGAAGAATGGCCATGATAAAATCTCCCTTCCTTAAATCAGAGNCGCTCAGCGCCTTGGCGGTCTGGTCGGAAAGGTGGTTGCTGTCGTGGTCAGCCAGAAGAAGAATGGCCATGATAAAATCTCCCTTCCTTAAATCAGAGCACGCCGGCTTCGGTTTTGAGCTTTTCGACGAGCTCGGCGACCGACTTGACCTTGATGCCGGCCTTGCGGCCCGACGGCTCCTCGGTCTTCAGCACCTTGAGGCGGGCGGCGGTGTCGACGCCGAAGTCGGCCGGCGACTTCTTGTCGAGCGGCTTCTTCTTCGCCTTCATGATGTTCGGCAGTGAGGCGTAGCGCGGCTCGTTCAGGCGCAGGTCGGTGGTAACGACGGCCGGCAGCTTGATGTCGATCGTCTGCAGACCGCCGTCGACTTCGCGCGTCACGGTTGCTTTGCCATCGCCGATCTCGACCTTGGAGGCGAAGGTGCCTTGCGCCCAGCCGAGCAGGGCGGACAGCATCTGGCCGGTCTGGTTCGAATCGTCGTCGATTGCCTGCTTGCCSACGATRATCAGGCCCGGCTGTTCAGCCTCGGCCACACCCTTGACGATCTTGGCGACAGCGAGCGGCTCGACCTGGTCTTCGGTCTCAACCAGGATGGCGCGGTCSGCCCCCATGGCGAGCGCSGTGCGCAGCGTCTCTTCGGCCTTGGCCGGACCAACGGAAACGACGACGACTTCCTCAGCCTTGCCGGCTTCCTTCAGCCTGAGCGCTTCTTCGATTCGTCGAAGGGGTTCATCGACATCTTCACGTTCGCAAGTTCGACGCCCGAACCGTCTGCCTTCACGCGGATCTTGACGTTGTAGTCAACGACCCGCTTCACCGTCACAAGTATTTTCATGGATTCTTCCCTCCAAGAGCTTTCGCAGGAAAATGCGCCTTAACGGAGCCGCCTGATTGTCGGTTGGCGACATCGATACGCGTTTTTTCTCCAATTACAATCGCTGTACATGGCGCTAAATCGATATAATCCCGAGAATTGGAATTACGTTTACGTACACGTAAGAATGATCGATGGCAAGTGGCTTGGGGCCTGATGCGGCACTGTCCCGGCAGGGCCGGGCGCGCTTCAGGCAAGCCATTGAAATAACGGATCATCCTCGTTGAAGGCTGGCGATTGCCGGTGTCAGGATCCGGTCTGGCGTCCCCAGGGAACGGGCGATCTTGTCGCATCTGACGACGGCGGTTGGCTTGCGGTGACCGGTTCGGCCTTGTGCCGGACGGCGCGCGGCGTGACGATCGTGCGGTCGAAAAGCGGCACATCGCGGCGTCGCAAAATGACAACCAGAACCAGGCCCGCGACGATGCCGCCGACATGGGCGCTCCAGGACACGCCGCTGCCGGGATCGACGACCAGCATGAAGAACTGCTGGCCGATCCAGAAGGCAAGCGGGATGGCCGCGGGCAAGGGCAGCGGGATGCGGAAGAAGACAAGCACCCAGACGCGCACCTTCGGGTGTAGCAGGAAATAGGCGGCAACGACGCCGGAGATCGCGCCCGATGCGCCGATCAACGGCGCCTCGGAGGCCGGGTCGAGAAGCCCATGCGCCAGTGCGCCTGCAGCCGCGCAGAGAAGATAGAAGGCGAGATAGCGGAAGTGCCCGAGCGCATCCTCGACATTGTCGCCGAACACCCAGAGGAACAGCATGTTCATGGCGAGGTGCATGAAGTCGCCATGCAGGAAGGAATAGGTGACGAAGGTGAAGCCGTCGGGGACGACGACGAGCGAGGGATCAAGCTGCGCGTAGTCGAAAATGAGCGCCGGGATATAGCCGAAGCCCAGCAGCGCGGCGTTGGTGAATTGCTCGGAGGCAATCGGTCCGGTGATCAGCCAGACGGCAATGTTGATGACGATCAGGCTGATCGTGACGTACTGGACCTTGATGTGCTTCAGGGTGTTCGTATCGTGAAGCGGTATGAACATGCGGTCTCCCGAAGCACAGGTTATTGCCCGTTTCTCCCGCCGAATCTCGATCGGGCGCGACAATGCGCGAGCCGACGTTATCTGTTTTTTCCGGGAATCCAAAGGACGTCGGCTTGACCTTTGTCATTTGCAAAGCGCGCCGCGACGAACAGGAAATCCGACAGGCGATTGATATAGGCGATGGCTTCCGTGCTGACGACTTCACCTTCGATCTGGGCAAGGGCCACCACCTGGCGTTCCGCACGGCGTGCGACCGTGCGGGCGACGTGGAGGGCTGCGGAGGCGGGGCTTCCGGCCGGAAGCACGAAGGAGCGCAAGGGATCAAGTTCGGTATTCAGCCGGTCGATTTCGGTTTCGAGCCAGGTCACCTGCGCTGCGACGATGCGCAGCGGTTCGTATTGCGGCGGCTCGCCGGTGTCGGGTGTTGCGAGATCCGCGCCGAGATCGAAGAGATCGTTCTGGATCCGCATCAGTGCGGCGTCGAGATCGACGTTGCCGGCCGTATGCTGCCGAGCCAGGCCGACGAAGGCATTGGTTTCGTCCACTGCGCCATAAGCATCGACGCGCAGATCGCTCTTCAGCCGGCGCGGGCCGGAGACGAGCCCGGTGGTGCCGTTGTCACCCGTCCGGGTATAGATCTTGTTGAGCTTCACCATGGGCGGACGCAGTCCTCTAGCGCAATTTCAGGAACGGTGTGGAACGGTTGTCCGTTCGGAATTTGCGTCAGGTCGGACGGCCGCCGCCGGTGATCCAAAGGGTCACCATGATGAGCACGATCGCGATTGCCTGCAACAGTACACGCGCCTGCATCAACTTGTTGGACGTGTTGCCGCTGCCACCCTTTGCCATGTTCACGAGGCCGCGGATCAAAACGATCACGACCAGGCCCATGACGAACAGGGTCAAGCCGGTAAAGAAGCTGGACATCGAACTCTTCCTTGCAATTCTGCTTCAGCCAAGTCGGCCGATGATGCGATAAAACAGTGCCGCCGGCAGGAGCTTCTTCAGAAGCGCGCCCTGTCTGGCTGGCCTTGTTACAATATAGTGCGGTTTCGGTTTCTTTGCTGTCAGTGCGTGCTTCAAAACCGCATAAACCGCCTCCGGGCCGAGCTTTCCGGCCGCGGGTTTGCTTTCGCCTTTCAGGCGTCGCATCTGCCGCTCGTATTCGACGCGGTGCACCGAATTCTTGAGGTCGATGAAGCGCTCGATATAGGTAACGGCATTGGCGGTGAATTTCGATGTGATCGGCCCTGGCTCGATCAGGCTCACCTCGATACCGCTGCCGGCCAGCTCCATCTTGAGGGTGAGGGACAGGCCCTCGATCGCAAACTTGGAGGCGTTGTAGGCGCCGCGCCAGCGATAGGGCACGATGCCGAGGATGGAAGAGCACTGCACGATGCGGCCGCTGCCGCGCGCCCGCATCGCGGGGATCACCCGCCGCGTCAGGTCGTGCCAGCCAATCACGTTGGTCTCGAGCTGGAGCCTCAGCGCCTCGGTCGGCAGATCCTCGACCGCACCCGCCTGGCCATAGGCGCCGTTGTTGAACAGCGCGTCGATGCGCCCGCCGGAAAGCGCCAGCACCGTATCGGCCAGGGCAGCGATGCTCTCCGGCTTGGTGTAGTCCATCAGAAAGGTCTCGATGCCCTCGCTTTCAAGCGATTGCCGGTTCTCTTCCCGGCGCACGGTCGCAAAGACCCGCCAGCCGTCGGCATGAAGCGCGCGTGCGCAATGGGCGCCGATTCCGGAGGAGCATCCGGTGACAATGATTGTGGGGCGATCCGTCATCCGGTCGAATCCTGTAGAAATCCTGCCTCGGTTTCCCATATTCATCGGCGGGATACAATTGAATTGCGCAAGCCGGAACCCGCCAGCGTTGTCGCCGTTGGGGTCATGCGAAGCCAAGGAAACGGCGCCGAGACGGACGTACTGATCGGGTAGTCCCGGCGCCTCGTAGGATTGGAATGGAATGCCAGCGTTTATACGCATCACCTGGAAAGTCGTGTTCGATGCGCTCTGGCACTTCAGCCTCGACGACGGTTGGGCGATGGCGAGCCATGTGGCGCTGTCGTCGCTGCTCGCCGTCTTTCCCTTCCTGATTTTCGGCACGGCGCTCGGCAGCTTTCTCGGGGCCGACCAGTTTGCCGAAACGGCGGTGCATCTGATTTTCGATGCCTGGCCGGAATCGATCGCCAAGCCCATCGCCGACGAAATCGTGCGGGTGCTGACGATCCCGCGCGGTGGGCTCTTGACCGTTTCGGTGCTGGCCGCCGCCTATTTCGCCTCCAACGGCGTCGAGGCGCTGCGCGTCTCGCTCAATCGCGCCTATCGAGTGACCGAGAGCCGCTACTGGTACGTCACTCGGCTTGCGAGCCTCGGCTTCGTGCTTGCCGGCGTCCTGATCCTGGCCGCACTCAGCATTCTGCTCGTCGCCGTGCCGCTGGCGGTGCGTTATGCCGGACAGTGGCTCCCCTGGCTTGGTGGCGTGCTTGCGACCGTCGACAACTGGAGCCTGCCGCTCGCTCTCGTCGTGCTGACCAGCGGATTGCTCGTGTCCCATCTCTGGCTGCCGGATGGGCACCGTAAAGTGATCGACGTTTTGCCGGGCATCGCGCTGACGCTCGTTTGCTGGACGATCGGCGCTTATGCCTTTGCTTCGTACCTCGCGACCTTCGCCACCTATGTGTCTACCTATGCTGGCCTGGCGTCGATCATGATCGTGCTGGTGTTTCTCTACATGATCGCTGCAATCTTCATCATCGGCGCCGAGATCAATGCGGCGATCCTCAAATACAGGATCAAGAGCATGGTGCGGCGCAGCTTCCAGCTGCGCAATGGCAACGACGCGGCCCGCGAGGAGCAGGACCTAGCCGATTAGCGCGCGGATTTCCTCCGCTGTGCGACCGGCGGCGCGGAAAGCGGCGATGCCGGTATCCTGGTTGCTCTTCGACAGCTTGCGCCCATCCGGGCCGAGGATCAGCCGGTGATGGTGATAGAGCGGTTCCGGCAGATCGAGAAGCCGCTGCAGCAGCCGGTGCACGGAGGTCGCATGATAGAGGTCGCGGCCGCGCACCACATGGGTGATGCCCTGCAACGCGTCGTCGACGACGACGGATAGATGGTAGCTTGACGGCGCATCGGAGCGCGACAGGATCACGTCGCCCCAGGCGGCGGGGTCGGCGATGATGGTGCCGGTTTCGTCCTCAGGACCATGGCCGCTCTCGGCCCAGCTCAGGTGGTCTTTTCCCAAAAGCGCGATGGCCTTCTCCATGTCGAGCCGCCAAGCATAGGCCTTGCCGCCCGCGGTGAGAGCCGCGCGCTCGGTTTGGGGCAATTCGCGCTCGCGGCCGGGATAGAGCGGGCTGCCGTCCGGATCGCGCGGCCAGGTCTGGCCGCCGGCTTCCGCATCGGCAACGGCGGCCTTGATTTCGCCGCGGGTCATGACCGAGGGGTAGATGACACCCAGCATGTCCAGCCGTTGAAGCGCCGACGCGTAGGCGTCGAGATGTTCCGATTGCCGGCGCACCGGGCGCTCCCAGTCGAGGCCGAGCCAGGCAAGGTCTTCGAAGATCGCCGCCTCGAATTCCGGGCGGCAGCGGGTCTGGTCGATATCCTCGATGCGCAGCAGGAAACGCCCGTTCGCGGCCTTCGCCATGTCATGGTTCAGCACCGCGGAAAGCGCGTGGCCGAGATGGAGCAGCCCGTTGGGGCTCGGGGCAAAACGGAAAACGGGTGGCGTGTCAGGCATGCTTTCCCTTTGCCATGGAAGGGGTATAAAAATCATCCGCTTTGTGGAGGCGTCATGCGGATCATCCGGACACATGAGGATATCGAGGCCGGGCTGTCAGGCCTGGTGATGCTCGATGCGCGCCTCGGGCACGTCGTTGCGAGAGCCGGCCCGGTGCCGCTCCGGCGCACCGATCCCGGCTATCGCGGCCTTGCCAGCATCATCGTCTCGCAAATGGTCTCGAAGGCAAGTGCGGCTGCGATCTGGCGGCGCATGGAAGAAAAGCTCGGCGAGGTCACGGCGGCAGGCGTCAATTCGCTGAGCGACGAGGATTGCCGGGCGATCGGGCTGTCGCGGGCGAAGGCCGAGGCGCTGAGGCGCGTGGCCGAGGTGGTCGTCAGCGGTCAGATCGATCTCGACGCGATCTGCAACATCGAAGGATCGGAGGCGATCCGGGAGCTGACGGCGATCAAGGGGGTGGGGCGCTGGACGGCGGAAGTCTATCTGCTCTTCTGCGCCGGTCATCCGGATGTCTTTCCCTCCGGCGACGTCGCGCTGCAAAACGCGATCGGTCACGGACTGGGCCTCGAACTGCGCCCGAGCGCACGCGAAATTGATTCGCTCGCCGCTTCGTGGTCGCCCTGGCGCAGCGTCGCCGCACGCCTCTTCTGGGCCTATTATTCACAGGAAATGCGTCGTGATGCTGTTCCTGTGACACCTTGAAGGAAAAAGCGAATCCAGCGCACGCATTTTTGTTTCCGGCTTCACAATCCTGTTGCAACGGGCCTAATATAGAAGGTGCAGATGCCGAATCGATCAGGAGAATACGCTTGACGATTGCAGTCTCACCACAGGCCTTGCCGGCGCTCGTCTTGAACGCTGACTATAGGCCGCTGAGTTACTACCCCTTGTCGCTTTGGTCCTGGCAGGACGCGATCAAGGCCGTCTTCCTTGACCGTGTAAATATCCTTGCCGAGTACGAACATTCGGTGTCGTCTCCGAGCTTCTCGATGCGACTGCCGAGCGTTGTTTGCCTCAAGAGCTACGTGCAGCCCTCACGCCACCCGGCCTTCACCCGGTTCAACGTGTTCCTGCGCGATAAATTCGAATGCCAGTATTGCGGTTCGCCCGACGATCTCACCTTCGATCACGTGGTGCCCCGCGCTCACGGCGGCCAGACGACCTGGGACAATGTCGTCGCAGCCTGCTCGCCCTGCAATCTACGCAAGGGCAGCAAGCTGCCGAAGCAAGCCGGCATGTTCCCGCACCAGAGGCCTTTCCAGCCGACGGTGCAGGACCTGCACAACAACGGCCGGCTCTTCCCGCCGAACCATCTGCATGAAAGCTGGATGGACTATCTCTACTGGGACGTCGAACTGCAGCCCTGACGCTGTTCGTGCCTTCTTGCCGGATCTAAGCCCAAAGCGGGGTCAGGAGAGGTGCGTGCGCTCGCGAACCCCTTGTTGGGGCGTTGCCTGTTTCCCGAGAGCGATCTGGGATCAGCGCGCCTTTGCCGCACCGCGCAAGGCGATTGCTGCGAGGATGAGGCTGGCGATCACATTCCATCCGGCAAAGGAGAGCCCGAGCACCCGCAAGGAGGCTTCGGTGCACGACGGGCCATGCTTGGAATCGAGATCGCCCAGCAGATCACCGACATTCGACGAAATCCCTTGCGCGGTCGTGGCGCAGGTGGACGGTCCTTCCCAGAAGCCCCATTCGGCGCCCGAGTGATAGACGCCCATGCCGGCGCCGACCAGCATCAGGATGCCGACGATGAGAAGCAGCGTGCGTGTCGTCCACGCCGGCAGTTTGAACGCGGTCGTGGCGATTGCCAAAACACCGACCGGGATGCCCCAGTAGTAGGGATCGCGCTGCAACAGGCAGAGCGCGCAGGGAATATAGCCACCGACATGCTCGAAGCCGAGCGCGCCGCCCACGGTCGCCGCCATGCCGAGTGTTACGATAACGGCGATCAGCAAATGCTGGCGGGATTGGGTGGCGGCGTCGATCATCTATACCTCGCGGGCGGCAACTCGAAACCGAGGGATGCCGCAGTGCAAACTGGATGGCGCCTTCTTAGGCAGGATCGTGCGCGCTGTAAATCGCAGCGGCTGCGACCGGCCCGCACGCTTTCGTGATTGTTGGTCGTGCATCCTGAAAATGATGGTTGACCACGGCGAAATCCTTCGTGTAAATCCGAGCCGCTGATATCGCACTTCCCTGAGCCCCATTGGCGGAATTGGTAGACGCGCTCGACTCAAAATCGAGTTCCGAAAGGAGTGCTGGTTCGACCCCGGCATGGGGCACCACCACATACACTTTCTTCACATCCATCGTCCGACATGCCTGAACGCCGCCGCAGTCATTGAACTGTCGCTTGCGAAGGTGTTAGGTGCGCTGCAGCAAGAAAACTGTCATGGCAGCGTCATGTTACCGAGAATAGAGACCTACGACGAACTCTACCGCGCCTTCCGCTGGCAGATTCCGGAAAAGTTCAACATCGGCGTTGCCGTCAGCGACGCCTGGGCTGAGCGGGCGCCGGAGCGTGTCTGTCTCCAGCATTTCGATCCTGGCGGTGCGCATCAATCGCTGACCTATCGTCAATTCGCCCGGCAATCCTCGGCCTTTGCCAGGGGGCTGGCGGGGGAGGGTATCATGCCCGGAGAACGGGTGGCGATCCTGTTGCCGCAGGGGTTCGAGACGGCGATTGCCCATGCAGCGATCTATAAGCACGGTGCCATCGCGCTGCCGCTGGCGCTGCTCTTCGGCGTCGAGGCGCTCGAATACCGGCTGCGCGACGCCGGCGTGGCGGCTGTCATCACCAACGGCTTTGGCTATGAACGCATCGCGGCGATCCGTGAGCGGCTGCCTGACTTGCGGCTGGTGGTGCTGGCGGATGATCAGCCGCGTCCGGGCACGATTGTCTTCTCTGACTTGGCGTCGGGTGATCCCTCTGACTTTGTTGCGGCCGATACCGGCCCCGACGATCCGGCCTTGATGATCTATACGTCAGGCACGACAGGGCCGCCGAAGGGGGCACTGCACGGGCACCGGGTGCTGCTCGGCCATCTGCCGGGCTTCGAGTTTCACCATCACTTCCTGCCGCAGCCGGGTGACCGCATGTGGACGCCGGCCGACTGGGCCTGGGCGGGCGGGCTGCTCAACGCGCTGTTACCGTCGCTGCTGCACGGCGTACCCGTCGTGTCGTCGCCGGCGCAGAAGTTCGACCCGCATACTGCCTTTCGCATCCTGGAAGAAATGGACGTGCGCAATGCGTTCATTCCGCCGACGGCGCTCAGGCTGATGAAGGCGGTCGAGAATCCGCGCGAGCGCTATCGGCTTAATCTCCGAACCATCGGCTCGGCTGGCGAGTCCCTCGGCCGCGAGTCCTATGAATGGGCAAAGGCGGCGCTCGGTCTCGAGGTCAGCGAGTTCTACGGCCAGACCGAGTGCAACATCGTCATTTCGTCAGCCGCCGATCTCGGCGTCGTCAAGCCGGGGTCGATGGGCAAGGCCGCACCCGGCCACCGGGTGGCGATCATCGACGGCGAAGGCCGCGAACTGCCGGCCGGCAGCGTCGGGCAGGTGGCGGTGAAGCGGCCGGACCCGGTGATGTTCCTCGGCTACTGGGGCAACGCGGCGGCGACGGAGAAGAAGTTCATCGGCGACTGGATGACGACAGGCGATCAGGGCGTGATGGACGAGGAGGGCTATTTCACCTTCTTCGGGCGTGACGACGACGTCATCACCTCGTCGGGCTATCGCATCGGCCCGGGCGAGATCGAGGATTGCCTCGCCGGCCATCCGGACGTGCAATTGGCCGCCGCTGTCGGCAAGCCCGATCCGGTGCGCACCGAGATCGTCAAGGCCTATGTCGTGCTACGGCCGGGCGTCGTTGGCGACGCGCGTGTGGCAACCTCCATCCGCGAGTGGGTGAAGACCCGGCTCTCGATGCACGAGTATCCGCGCGAAATCGCCTTCGTCGACAGCCTGCCGTTGACGACCTCGGGCAAGGTGATCAGACGATTCCTGCGCGAGCAGGCGGCGGCGGAAGCGCGCGAGGCGATCGAGGTTTCCGAAGCGTCGTAGTCCCTCGGCCGCCGCGCGATTGATTTGAATTGGCTGGAGCGGGATGCGGGCGGAAAACCGCGCCCGCTTTTTCCTCATCCCGCTCTAGCGTCCGGCAAGCGCCTTGATCTTGTCGCGCAGGATCCGCGCCATGTTGCGGGTGTTGCGATAGAGGTGGAGCTGGGCTGCCACCTGGCGCACTTCGCGGTCTCGGGTCTGCTGCAGGCCGATCACCATCGTGCCCATGTCTTCGCGCTCCTGCCAGAAACGGCTCATGATCGGGTGGTCCGGCACCGCGCAGGAATCGGAGCGGGCGATGTTGGCGTCGTCGAGATGCCATTCCGTCAGTTCGGCGAGAAGCAGTTTGCCCGGCGAAAACCTGGCATAGCGCTCGTCATAGGCCGTCTTCCAGGTATAGGCCTCGCCCGACATCAGGAAGACGACCATCGAGGCGATCGCCTTGCCGTCGAGATCGAGCGTGTGGATGCGCACGCTGTCGCCGTCGGCCAGATTGGTGATCGCCTCGCGGGCAAAGGCGGCCCGGAAGCGGTCGAGCACCATGGCGCTGCGCGCCTTGCCCTTCCAGCCGGATGCTTCCAGCGCTAGGAATTCCTCCATGCGCAGGCGGACGTCGGCGGGCTGACGGGCGACCGAATAGACGAGCTCGCCCTCTTTTTCGAGATTGTTCCACTGCCGCCGCAGCTCGCGGAAATGCGCCGGGCTGATTGCCTTGCGCAGATAGGTCGGGCCGTCGAGCAGGCTTTCGAGCATCGGCCGGCTGAAGGTGTCGGTCACCGTCAGAGGCAGGTTGCGGCCGATGGCGACGGCGCGGGTGAGGCGGGCGACCTTGCCGTTGAGCCGCATGTCGGGCAGCACCAGGATCGAGGGCAGCCCGGTTGCCGGCGCGGCAAAGGCTTCGAACAGGTTGTCGATGGTCTCGGCCGCATCCTCGGCGTCGAGCAGTGGCACGCCCAGTGGTCCGAACGGGTTCGACCAGGCGCGAATGATCGGCGCGCCGATCGAGAAGCCGGGCTTTTCGATCGAGAACGGCATCAGGAAACGCAGCCGGCTGCGGCGCTCGTCGTTGTCGCGCATGATCGCGAGCCGGATGACTCGCTCTTCCAGGCGTGGCATGGCCGGCGCCAGGAAGCGTCCGGTGAAGAAGACGTTCGGCTCCAGCGCCCGGTTCGACAGAAAGTCGAGTTCGCGCTGCAACTCGTAGCCGGCCCTTGCCGGATAGATGGCAAGATGCCGTCCGGGACGTCCGACCTCGATCAGATGCTCTGCGGTCGGTCCGCTTTCGCCGTCCTGCGCCAGACCGCCGAGAACCCGTGCGGCCCGGCTGTTTGCATCGCTCGGAAGATTGGTATTGCCGATCATGGATGGACAGCCCCGTTGTTTTCATTGCCGGCCCGCGCTCTTGCGAAGGCAAAGAGCGCAAAGCCGAAGGTACGCCGGACGGCGAGGTGCAGCAGCATCGCCTCGACGAACATAGCACCAGCGGTTGCAAAAGCAGCACCGTTCAGTCCGAAAAGAGGGATGAGGCTGAGGTTGAGTGCGATGTTGACCACCAGCGCGCCGGCGTAGAGGATCACGCACAGCGTCTGCTGGCCGGCCATCGTCAGCAGCGTTTCGGCCGGGCCGATGAAAGCCTTGGCGAGGATACCCGCGAAAAGCACCATCATCAGCGGCAGCCCGGTGACGAAGGCCGGGCCGAAGAGCGAAAGCAGGAACGGCCCTGCCAGTAGCACCAGCGCGCCGACCAGAAGCGACGGCCAGAAGGCCCAGCGGGCGCTTTCGACCGCGATGCCGGGGATCTGGCCGGGATCGCGGGCCATCGCGTTGGAGACGCGCGGGCCCGCGGCTGCCTTGACCGCGAACATGACGAAATGCACAAGCGCCATGGTCTTGGCGGCAGCGAAATAGATCGCGACGTCGTCCGGCTCCAGGTAGAGGCCGACGATCACCACATCGGAATTGGTCAGCAGGAAGCCGAAGCCATCGACCAGGAAGACGGGGATCGAGACCTTGAGCCAACGGCGAAGCTCGATGCGTCGCGGTCCCGGAACATAGCGCGAGCGCAGACGGTAGGTGAGCGCGAGAAACTGCGAGACACTGGTGACATAGGCCGCGGCCATGGCTGCCATCATGGCGGTTTGCGCGGTGTGGGGCGCGCCGGCGGTGACGGCGAGCACCATGAAAACGAGCACGAGCAGCGGCCGGATGATGAAGGTGGGGCTCATCGCGGCAATCGGCCAGCCATGGGCACGCGCCGTTCCGTCCATGACGTCGCCCAGCGAGATCATCGGCAGGGTGAAGAGGCCGAGATAGAGGGGCACAAGGTAATAGGCCTCGATGTGCCCGGAAAAGAACCAGAGGCCGGCAAGGCCGAGGACGGCGACCGTGGTGGCGGAGGAAAGCGCGAAGATGCGCACCGTCGTCGTCACGCCGCGGATTTCGTCCATGGCGGCCGACGCCTGGTATTCCGGCAGGAAGCGGATGACGACGGAGTGAAAGCCGACGCAGGAGAGGCTGCCGAACAGGATGACCAGCACCCAGACGAAGACGAAGATGCCGTATTCGAACTCGCCCATCAGCCGCGCGAGGATGATCTGCGACAGGAAGGCGATGGCGGCGCTGACGATGCGAACCGTGAAGGCGACGAGCGCCATGCGGCGCGCAGCGTTCGTGGCGTCGGAACTTGTCAGGATGGGGAGAAGCCGGGCGATAATTGCGGACAGGCGGTGTCTCAGTGCCGACGGCAGCATTCGTCCGGCCGTTTGACATACCGCCATGAACACGAGAACACCCTGAGATTACGCAATACAGGGGTTCAGTACTGCCAGAACAGCGTTAACAAAGGGTGCAGCGCGGTTGTAAGGAATGGGGGCAACCATGCCGATTGTGGACAGCGAGCGGCAGCGGATTATGCAGGCGAAATCGATTGGCCGCACATGGTCGGCGATCTCCAGAAGATCGGCATCGAGCGGCTGGAGGACCTGACGGTCGCCAACGCGGAAGACCTCGCACTCCGTATCAACGCCACGCTCGGCCGCCGCCATATCAACAGCACCGGCATTCGCGCGCTCGAAAACCTGATCGCCCAGGGCGTGCCATCGCTAGCAAACTGGCTCCAGGAAACGAAAATGCCGCCCGGGGGGCGGCATTTCTGAAGGGCAGGGGGCGCAGACAGTACCTGCATTCCGCGGCTGGCTTATGCCTCGTAGATGCCGTGGCAGTGTTTGTACTTCTTGCCCGAACCGCAGGGGCAGAGCTCGTTACGCGAGACCTTGCCCCAGGACAATGGGTTGGTTGCGTCTCGCTGCACTGGCGGGGCGGCCAGCAGCGTGACGTCGCCGAAATCGTCCTCGCCGGTGAGCGGATCGATATGGTGGCCATGCATGACAGGCGGAGCCGGCTGCGGCGCTTCGGCTGCTTCGCGCACCAGCTCGACGCGCATGAGCTGTGCGGTCACGGCCTGGCGCAGGTTGCCGAGCAGGGCCTGGAACAGCTCGAAGGCTTCGGACTTGTATTCCTGCAGCGGATCGCGCTGGGCGTAGCCGCGGAAGCCGATGACTGAGCGCAGGTGATCGAGGTTGACGATGTGCTCGCGCCACAGATGGTCGAGTGTCTGCAGCACGACCGAGCGTTCGACATACTGCATGATCTCCGGACCGAAGCGTTCGGCACGGTCGGCGGCTTCCTTTTCGGCAGCGGTCATGACGCGCTCGAGAATATCGGCTTCGTCGATGCCTTCCTCGGCAGCCCATTCGGTGATCGGCAGGTCGAGATTGAGGTATTGCTGCACGTCGGCCTTGAGACCGGCGACGTCCCACTGCTCGGCATAGGCCTTCTCGGGAATGCGCTTGCTGACCATGTCTTCGACGACTTCGGTGCGCATGTCGGTCACGGTTTCGGTGACGCTTTCGGCATCCATCAGCTCGATGCGCTGCTCGAAGATCACCTTGCGCTGATCGTTGAGAACGTCGTCGTACTTCAGAAGGTTCTTGCGGATGTCGAAGTTGCGGGCTTCAACCTTCTTCTGGGCGCGTTCGAGAGCCTTGTTGATCCACGGATGGATGATCGACTCACCTTCCTTGAGGCCCAGCTTCTGCAGCATACCGTCCATGCGGTCGGAGCCGAAGATGCGCATCAGGTCGTCCTGGAGCGACAGGTAGAACTTCGATCGACCCGGGTCGCCCTGACGGCCGGAACGGCCGCGAAGCTGGTTGTCGATGCGGCGGCTTTCGTGGCGCTCGGTAGCGAGAACGTAAAGCCCGCCCGCGGCCAGCGCTTTTTCCTTCAGCTGCTGCACTTCGGCGCGGATCGCCTGTTCGCGCTGTTCGCGCTCGGGGCCGGGCTCAACTTCCGAGAGCTCCTGCTGGATGCGCATGTCGACGTTGCCGCCGAGCTGGATATCGGTGCCGCGACCGGCCATGTTGGTGGCGATCGTGACGGCGCCGGGCACGCCGGCCTGGGCGACGATGAAGGCTTCCTGCTCGTGGTAGCGGGCGTTGAGAACCTGGAAGTTGGCAAAGCCGGACTTCTTCAGAAGGTCGGCCAACTGCTCGGACTTTTCGATCGACGTCGTGCCGACCAGCATCGGCTGGCCGCGCTCGTGTGCCGACTTGATCTCGTCGATGATGGCGTTCAGCTTTTCGCCCTGCGTACGGTAGACCTCGTCATCCTCGTCGATACGCTTGATCGGCAGATTGGTCGGAACTTCAACGACTTCCAGGCCGTAGATGTTGCCGAATTCTTCCGCTTCGGTGGAGGCCGTACCGGTCATGCCGCCGAGCTTGGAATACATGCGGAAGTAGTTCTGGAAGGTGATCGATGCGAGCGTCTGGTTCTCTGGCTGGATCTGCACCTTTTCCTTGGCTTCGAGCGCCTGGTGCTGGCCTTCCGAATAACGGCGGCCCGGCATCATGCGGCCGGTGAATTCGTCGATGATGACGATCTCGCCGTTGCGAACGATGTAGTCCTTGTCGCGCTGGAACAGCTTGTGGGCCTTGAGCGCATTGTTGACGTGGTGGACGATTGCGACGTTTTCGATGTCGTAGAGCGATTCACCCTTGAGCAGGCCCGCCTCGCGCAGCAGGTTTTCGAGCTTCTCGGTGCCTTCTTCGGAGAAGTTGGCCGAGCGCTGCTTCTCGTCGATCTCGTAGTCCTCAGCCGAAAGCAGCGGAATGAATTCGTTGATTGTGTTGTAGAGATCCGAGCGGTCGTCGAGCGGGCCGGAGATGATCAGCGGCGTGCGCGCTTCGTCGACGAGGATCGAGTCCACTTCGTCGACGATGGCGAAGAAGTGGCCGCGCTGGACCATCTGTCCGCGCTCGTACTTCATGTTGTCGCGCAGATAGTCGAAGCCGAGCTCGTTGTTGGTGGCATAAGTGATGTCGCAGGCATAGGCGGCTTTGCGCTGCTCGTCGGTCAGGCCGTGGACGATGACGCCCGTGGTCATGCCGAGGAAGCTATAGATGCGGTCCATGGTGCCGGCGTCGCGCTGGGCGAGGTAGTCGTTGACGGTAACGACGTGCACGCCCTTGCTCGCAAGCGCGTTCAGGTAGACCGGAAGCGTCGCGACGAGGGTCTTGCCTTCACCGGTCTTCATTTCGGCGATGGCGCGCTCGTGCAGGATCATGCCGCCGATGAGCTGGACGTCGAACGGGCGCAGGCCGAGCACGCGGCGGGCCGCCTCGCGGGCGACCGCAAAGGCCGGAACCAGAAGGTCGTCGAGCGTCTTGCCTTCTTCCAGCTGCTTGCGGAATTCCACCGTCTTGCCGGCGAGCGCCTCATCCGACAAAGCCTTCATGTCGGCTTCAAGTGCGTTGATGGCGTCCACCCGTGCCTTGTAGCCACGCACGCGGCGATCGTTGGAGGAGCCAAACAACTTGCGGGCTAGGCCGCCGAGACTGACCATACGAATGGTCCTTTCATTTTTGTTGCCTTGGGTCTCATGGCCACGCCGCGAAAACCGCGCAATGCCGTGAAACGCCCGGAAACTGTTCTGGACGCGAGGTTGCGTGACAGATAAGAGGGGGGTCGAATTATGTCAACGCAATTGCACTGCCGGACGGCTACAGAACCGCCACATTCTGGTGTTGTGCAGCCGCTACAAGCTGCAGGCAATTGCGCCGAAGGCCAATGTGAAAGGTTAGTGAGCATGACCAAGTTGAAAACCCTGGCCGCCGTGGCACTGGTTGCGGCGATGGCCGTACATGGTGGCGCGCGGGCGGAAGACGCCGATCCGGTGGTCGCCAAGGTTGGCGGCGAGGACGTGCGTCAGTCCGAACTCAATCTTGCTCTGGGTGGCCTCGACCCGCAGCTGCAGCAGATGCCGGAAGAACAGAAGCGCGCCGCAGCACTGTCGGCGATCATCGACGTTAAGCTTCTTTCCGCCACGGCCGAGAAGGAAGGCCTGCAGGACGACGCCACTTTCAAGCAGCGCGTCGCGTACCTCACCGAGCGCGAACTTCACAACGCCTACTTCAAGAAGCATGTCGTCGACGCCATCACCAAGGAAGAGGTGAAGGCACGCTACGACAAGGAAGTCGCGGCCATTCCGGTTCAGGACGAAGTGAAGGCCCGCCATATCCTGGTCAAGACGGAAGACGAAGCCAAGGAAATCATCAAGGAACTCGACGCTGGCAAGAGCTTCGTCGAGCTTGCCAAGGCGAAGTCCACCGATCCGAACAAGAACGACGGCGGCGACCTCGGTTACTTCACCAAGGGCCGCATGGTGCCGGAATTCGAAACGGCTGCCTTCGCTCTCGAGAAGGGCGCCTACACCAAGACCCCGGTCAAGACGCAGTTCGGCTTCCACGTAATCCTGGTCGAAGACAAGCGCCCGCAGGCCCCGCCGCCGCTCGAGCAGGTCGAGCAGCAGGTTCGTCAGCTTGTCATGCGTGACAAGTATGTCGAGCTGCTTGCCGCCGCCAAGAAGGATGCAGGCGTCGAAATTTCCGACCCGGCGCTGAAGCAGGCCTATGACGAGGCCAACAAGGCGCAGGAAGCGCAACAAGCCAAGTAATTCGATCGGCGGGCCCTGCCACTGGCGGGGCCTGTCGTCACCGCTTTTTGTCGATGCCCGGCGGTGAAAACCGTTCGGGCATTTGTCGCAAGATGGATCTGGAGCCGTTTCGGTTGTAGACCGCTCCGGATCCTTGTTCTTAGGCATTTCCTGAAGGCCGCCAGGCTCTTTTGGAAGTGCTTTGGCTCCAACACGTCACAGCAGGTTTCCCATGTCCGGCTCCGTTTCTCCGCTCGCTCCGAAAACCTTTGCCGAAATGCCCTCCGTGCGTGGCGTCCGCATGGCGACCGCAGCCGCCGGCATCAAGTACAAGAACCGCACCGACGTGCTGATGATGGTGTTCGACCGGCCGGCCGTCGTGGCCGGTGTCTTCACCCGTTCCAAGTGCCCTTCGGCCCCTGTCGATTTCTGCCGCAAGAACCTTGCCGGCGGTGTCGCGCGCGCTGTCGTCGTCAACTCCGGCAACGCCAATGCCTTCACCGGCAAGAAGGGCCGCGAGGCGACGGAACTGACGGCAAAGTCGGCGGCAAAGGCTGTCGGCTGCGCGGAGAGCGAAGTCTTCCTGGCGTCGACCGGCGTCATCGGCGAGCCTTTGGACGCGACCAAGTTTGCCGGCGTGCTCGACGATCTGGCTGTTGCCGGCAAGGAGGACTTCTGGTTCGAAGCCGCCAAGGCGATCATGACGACGGATACCTATCCGAAGGTAGCGACACGCAGCGCCGAAATCGACGGCGTCAAGGTGACGATCAACGGCATCTCCAAGGGCGCCGGCATGATCGCGCCCGACATGGCGACGATGCTCTCCTTCGTGGTCACAGATGCCGACATTGCGCCTTCGGCGCTGCAGGCCCTGCTTTCGGCCGGCGTCGGCCCGACCTTCAACTCGGTCACGGTCGACAGCGACACTTCGACGTCCGATACGCTGATGCTGTTCGCTACGGGCGCGGCATCGGCCGACGGCCAGCCGGCAATCTCCGATGCGGCCGACCCGCGTCTTAATGCCTTCCGCGCCGCACTGAACGACCTTTTGCGCGATCTCGCGCTCCAGGTCGTGCGCGACGGCGAAGGCGCTCGCAAGATGGTCGAGGTGACTGTCGAAGGCGCCGAGAATGATGCGGCCGCCAAGCGCATCGCGCTTTCGATCGCCAATTCGCCGCTCGTCAAGACGGCGGTCGCCGGTGAAGACGCCAACTGGGGCCGCGTGGTCATGGCCGTCGGCAAGTCCGGAGAAATGGCCGAGCGCGACCGGCTGGCGATCTGGTTCGGCGACGTGCGCGTCGCCGTCGAGGGGGAGCGCGATCCCACCTATTCTGAAGCTGCGGCCACGGCCGTGATGAAGGAAGAGGACATCACGATCCGCGTCGAAATCGGCCTCGGTTCCGGTCGGGCCACTGTCTATACCTGCGACCTGACGAAGGAATATGTCGAGATCAACGGCGACTACCGGAGCTGAGGCGCCGGTTATGTGATGGTGAGCGGCCTGGCGCGCCAGACCGTGCAGAGGTAGCAAGATGACATCGAATGATATTCGGCACGTGGCGGGCAAGGCACAGGCCGAAGCTGGGGAAGTGGCAATGGTGGATCTTCCGAACGTGCGCCGTCTCGAGGCCGTGGGTTTCCGCGCCTGGCCGGCAGCGTCCGTACAATATGATGGCAGCTGGCTGATCCGGCTCAATGCAGGCCATGATTCCAAGCGGCTGAATTCCGTCAATCCGCTTGATCCGTCCGACTATCGCGACATCCCGGTCCGTCTCGAAAAGGCTGCCCGGCGCTTTGCCGACTACGGCCGGCCGCTGACTGTGCGCCAGACGCCGCTGACGCCGCCGCAGCTTGTCGCCCATATGGATGCCGAGGGCTGGAATGCGTTCAGCCGCAGCCTGGTCATGAGCGTCGACCTGGTCGAGCGCGAGTTCGGTGACGGCATCGATCATCTGCCGATCAAGGATGTCGGCCGGTTCGTCGATGCGTGCATCGGGATTGCGAAGAGCGATCCGAAGCGCAAGGCGGCGCTGGCCGAAATCATCAACGCGATCAAGCCGGAGAGTGGCCTCTTCCTGTTCGAGGATGCCGAGATGGGGCCGACGGCCGTGGCGCTCGTCGTCCAGGACAACGATCTTGCCGGCATCATGCAGTTTGCCGTGGACGAGCGGGTCCGTGGCCGGGGCGTCGGCAAGGCGATGCTCGACGTCTGCCTGCGCTGGGCGCGTCTGCGCGGAGCCAAGAAGGCCTGGCTGCAGGTGGAAGCGGATAACAGCTCGGCTATGGCGCTTTATCGCGGCGCCGGTTTCTCCGAGGTTTACAGCTACATCTATCGAACGCCGGGAGCTTGAGGCCATGGATGCCAACGGAAAGAAGATCGTGCTTGTCGCGGCCTGCGCGCTTGTCGATTCCGATGGTCGTATCCTGCTCGCGCAGCGACCGGAGGGGAAATCGCTTGCCGGCCTATGGGAGTTTCCGGGCGGCAAGGTTGAAGCCGGCGAGACGCCGGAGGAAACCCTGATCCGCGAGCTTGAGGAAGAACTCGGCATCCGCACCAAGGTCGCATGCCTGGCGCCGCTCACCTTCGCCAGCCACACCTATGACGACTTCCATCTGCTGATGCCGCTCTATGTCTGCCGCCGCTATGAAGGGGTTGCGATCGGGCGGGAAGGCCAGGCGATCAAGTGGGTCCGGCCAAAGGCCCTGCGCGATTTTCCGATGCCGCCGGCAGACGAACCGCTTATCCCGTTTATTATGGATTTGCTCTGAACCTACCCGAAATCTGATTGATTATTAATCGATCGTTTATCTCCCTGGCGCAAAGATAGCTCCAATTCAGTTTTGGTACGTATCGTTGGCAACGGCGTATCGATTTCAGGCAGTGCGGTGGAACCAAGCTTGGGAAGGGCGCTTGCGTTCGCCGTATTTTGCGCGTTTGTGAGGCTGGGATGGTGGACGACGATTTCTGGAACACGGTTCAGGAAAAGGATCTGATGAATAATCAGTCCCGCCGGACAGGTGTGCTCAATCTGTCGCTGTTGTTCGGAACGGCGGTGATCGCGCTGACACTGATCCTGACGCCCATGCTGTCATCCAAGACCGACAAGCGCATCATGGCGAACACGCCCGTCGATTACGACAACATTTCCACCGGCTCCATCCCTTCGAAGGGGACCACCAAGCGCTACACGGTTCGGCGCAGCGTCCTTCAGGAAATGCCCGGAGCGGTTTGCATTATCGATGCCGACGGCCGCAAGAGCGGCTGCTGAGGCGAACGCCATCGGCCCGTTTGGCGCTGGCGTCCGATTCGGATTGAACACAAATCTGGCTGGGGACGCATGGAAACGCTTAGACGCTTGTTTGGTGGCACGGACGGCGGCATCGCCATCGAGTATGCGCTGATCGCCGCCCTCGTCTCCCTCAGCTTAATCTTCGGGGCCAACCAGATCGGCAACGCCCTGACCTACGTCTACGACTCGCTCGCCGCAGCGTTCCCGAGCGCATAAGCACTAAGACCGGATCTGGGGTGGATGCCGCCCTACAGCGGCTGCTCCTTCGTGCCAAGCGCTGCCGAAAGCCGTTGCTTTGCTGAACCCGGCTTCAGCGGCTTCTGCTGGCTTTCGTGCGGCGCCCAGCCGGACAGATAGATGATGGAGAAGGTAGCGCGAACGCGGCCGTCCGGATCGGAGAAGCGCTCCGCGTAAATTTCCGCAGCCCTGAGGAAGAACCGCCTGGAAACGGGCGTGCGGCTGCGCGCCGAAAGCGGGCTGGTCATGCCCATGGCGCGCAGGTCGCGGATCAGCGCGAACAGCGAATCATAGCGCACCGTGTAGGTTTCCGTGTCGGTGACCGGCAGAGCGAAGCCGGCGCGTTGGAGCAGAGCGCCGACGTCACGGACATCGGCGAAGGGAATGACGCGCGGGCTGGCGCCGCCGGTCAATTCGGCCTCTGCAGCCAGCAGCGCTTCGCGCAGCTCCTGCAGCGTGCCGCTGCCCGGGATGGCGGCGAGGAACAACCCATCGGGCTTCAGCGCCCGCCGCACCTGGATGAAGGCGCCCGGTGTATCGTTGGTCAGATGCAGGGACAGCGGCGAGACGATCAGGTTGACGCTTTCCGGTTCGGCCGGAACTTCCTCGAGCGAGGCGATCGTCACCGGCGCCTCGGTCGAGCTGAAGCGGGCGTCGGTCTCGATGCGCTCGATGGCGTCGATCTTGCCGGTCGCCATCAGTTGGCGGGCCGTTTCACCGGTATAGCCGTGAAGTTCGAGTGCGCGATCAAAATGACGCTCGACCACGCCGACACGCTCGGCGAGCTCTTCGGCAACGATGTCGAGAAGGAAACCGGCCTTCGGATCGGCGTTTCTGAGCGCCCTTGCCCGGTGCGCCTCGACGAGGCTCTGGTCAAAGATTTTTTCCACGATAGTCTCTCCGCGATGGGCAGCAAAGAGACCTTCGGAGGCACAAAGTCAACCGCATGGCATGGGAGAGGTTGCGTATTCCGCAGGCGTGGCGCGCGGGCATGCTGAGACGATTCGGACTGGGGCTCGTCGATCTCGTCTTTCCGCCTGTCTGTTGCGGTTGCGGCCGGCTGGTCGGCGATCATCGCGCGGTCTGCGCCTCCTGCTGGGCGACGCTGCCGCTGATCGAGCGGCCCTATTGCGATATTCTCGGCATGCCGTTTTCGGTCGATCACGGCGCCGGAGCGGTGTCACCGGAGGCGATCGCCAACCCGCCTGCATTCGATCGGTTAAGGTCGGTGGCGATCCATGAAGGCGTTGCCCGCGATCTGGTCCACGGGCTGAAATATCGCGACCGCACGGATCTCGCGCCGATGATGGCGACATGGATGATCCGGGCGAGCGACGGTGCCGTCGCTTCCGCCGACGCGATCATCCCCGTGCCGCTGCATGCCTTCCGGCTGTGGAAGCGGCGGTTCAACCAGTCGGCGGAATTGGCGCGAGCCATTGCGCAGCTCTCCGGTCGTCCGTATCAGCCCGACATCTTGAGGCGCATCCGGCGCACGAGCCCGCAGGTACGCTTGGGATTGCGCGCCCGCGAGGAGAACGTCCGCGGCGCCTTCGCCGTCTCGGAAAGCGGCAGGGCGGGTCTCAGTGGGAAAAGCGTGGTTCTCGTCGACGATGTATATACGACCGGCGCAACCGTTGCCGCAGCGACCCGTGCGCTGAAGCGGGCGGGAGCCGGGTCGGTCACGGTTTTGACCTTTGCAAGAGCCGTATCCGGTCTTATATGACAATCAGATGTCCGGCACGGTCGCCGGCAAAGGAGCGGTTCAGGATCATGGCTTCGGTGGTCATTTATACGCGTCAGTTCTGCGGCTATTGCTCGGCCGCAAAGAAACTCCTGGAAACCAAGGGCGTTTCCTTCCTCGAGCACGATGCCACCTATGATCCGAACGTTCGGCAGGTGATGATCGACAAGTCGCACGGTGGGACGACGTTCCCGCAGATCTTCATCAACGACATTCATGTCGGTGGCTGCGACGACCTGCACGCGCTGGAACGCGCCGGCAAACTCGACGCGATGCTGGCTGCCTGAGGCACCGTACCCTTGCATGAGGCGACGTCCCGTTTATCAGCGGTGAGCGCTTAGGAGTTGGACGTGATGACTTTCAAGGCCGCAGCCATTCAGATGTGTTCCGGCGTCGATCCGCGCAAGAATGCGGAGACGATGGTGCGGCTCGCGCGTGAAGCGGCAGCCCAGGGTGCGACCTATATCCAGACTCCGGAAATGACCGGGGCGCTGCAGCGGGACCGGGCGGCGCTGCGCGCGATCCTGAAGGACGAGGCCAACGATCTTATTGCCGCGGCGGCGGCTCAGCTTGCCGGCGAACTTGGCGTCTACCTCCATGTCGGCTCGACGCCGATCGCGCTTGCCGACGGTAAGATCGCCAATCGCGGCCTGCTGTTTGGCCCGAATGGCCAAAAGATCTGTGACTATGACAAGATCCATATGTTCGACGTCGATCTCGACAACGGCGAGAGCTGGCGGGAAAGTGCCGCCTATCAGCCGGGCAGCATTGCACGCCTGGCCGAACTCGATTTCGGCAAACTTGGCTTTTCCATTTGCTACGACGTGCGCTTCCCGGAGCTTTTCCGGCAGCAGGCCGTTGCCGGCGCCGAGATCATGTCGGTGCCCGCCGCCTTCACACGGCAGACGGGCGAGGCGCACTGGGAAATCCTGCTTCGCGCCCGCGCGATCGAGAACGGCCTCTTCGTCATTGCCGCCGCGCAAGGGGGCACGCATGAGGATGGGCGTGAGACGTTCGGCCATTCTATGATCGTTGATCCCTGGGGGCGCGTGCTCGCTTCGGCTGGCCCTACGGGCGAGGCGGTTGTGCTTGCCGACATCGATGTCGCCGCCGTGCATGCGGCGCGTGCCAAGATACCGAACTTGAAGAATGCCCGTAGCTTCGTGCTCGATGAAGTGGCGCCGACCGGGAAGGGAGGCGTTGCCGCTTGATCCGCTACACCCTTTCCTGCGACAACGGCCACGATTTCGAGGGTTGGTTCTCGTCGAGTGACGATTTCGACCGCCAGGTCGAGCGCAAACTGGTCTCCTGTCCGAGCTGCAACTCGACATCCGTTGCCAAGCAACTGATGGCGCCCTCGGTCGCGACCGCGCGCAAGAAGGAGGCGACGCGGGCGGTGATCATGGACCAGGCGCAGAAGGAAACGGTCGCCAAGATCCGCGAGCTGGTGAAGTCCGTACGCGAGAACGCCGAGGATGTCGGCGAGCGCTTTCCCGAGGAAGCCCGCAAGATCCACTACGGCGAGGCGGAAGAGCGCGGGCTGATCGGCAAGGCGACGGCGGAAGAGGCCGTGGCGTTGCTCGAAGAAGGGATCGCGGTCGCGCCGCTGCCGATCTTGCCCGACGAGGTCAACTGACGCGGGGCACTTTCGCATCTGCGCGTCTAAACTTTGGTTCTCACCCTTTAAATACAATGCCTTGGCTCCCATCTCGCAGCTTTGCAATGGGAGTTTTCCAGCCAATGGCATTGTCCGATGTTCACATTTCCACTGATCGCCTCGTTATCCGGCCCTTCGCGCCTGGCGATTTTCCGGCATTCTTTGCCTATCACCGCCTGCCGGAGGTCTACCATTATCTCTATCAGGACCCGCTCGACGAAACGGCAGCGCGGACAAAATTCGCCAAGGCTTCGGCGCCAAAGCTCGTTGACGATGGGGACGTCGCGGTGTTTGCCGTCGAGCGCCGCGAGGATGGTGTACTGATCGGCGAGGTCCTGCTGAAGCTCGCAAGCAGTGCGGCGGAACAGGCGGAGACCGGCTACATCTTCAATCCCGACTTTGCCGGCAAGGGCTACGCTACGGAAGCGATGCGGGCGTTGCTTGATCTCGGCTTTTCGACGCTGAAGTTTCACCGGATCTTTGCCCGGCTCGATGCCCTCAACAAGGGATCCGTCGGCGTCGTCGAGCGTCTCGGCATGCGCCGCGAAGCGCATCTGATCGAGAACGACCGGTTCAACGATGTCTGGGGCGACGAATACGTCTATGCGCTGTTGAAGCGCGAGTGGCAGGAGCGTCGGCAGGCTGGCTGAGACCGCCGACAGTTGCTCATAGCGGCCGCTTGGCGACGATCATGTAGTTGACGTCCATGTCCTTGGACAGGTTCCACTGATTGGAAAGCGGATTGAAGAAGACGCCGGTCCGCTCGGTCACTTCGAGGCCGTTGGCCACGAGCGGCTTTTCCAGTTCCTCCGGGCGCACCAGTTTTTCATACTGGTGCGTACCGCGCGGCAGCCAGCGCAACACGTTCTCGGCTGCGAAGATGGCAAGCGCCGCTGCCTTCATGGTGCGGTTGATCGTGGCGACGAACATCAGACCGCCGGGGCGAACCATATGGGCGCAGGTGGTCATGAAGAAATCGACATCGGCGACATGCTCGACCACTTCCATGTTGAGCACGATGTCGAAGCTCTCGCCGGCTTCGGCAAGGGCTTCGGCGGTCACGGCGCGATAGTCGACCGCCACACCGCTTCCGGCCGCGTGCGTCTTGGCGATGCCGATGTTCTTTTCGGAGGCGTCGGCGCCGAGAACATCGGCGCCCATGCGTGCCATCGGCTCCGACAGGAGGCCGCCACCGCAACCGATATCGAGCAGGCGCAGACCTTTGAGCGGTTGCGGGCTCCTGGGATCACGGCCGAAATGCCCGGCCACCTTGTCCCGGATATAGGCGAGGCGAACGGGATTGAACTTGTGCAGCGGCCGGAACTTGCCGGTCGGATCCCACCACTCCGCGGCCATGGCGGAAAAGCGGTCAACCTCGCTCTGGTCGATCGTCGTGCGTGCGGTCTCGCTCATGTCGCCGTCTCCTTGCATCGTCCCGACAGCGCCGCGCGTCTTTCAAGGCGCGCTAAGGACGCTGTAGCACTTTAAAGTGCTGCAAAATTCTATCCTTAAATCGATCCCGATTTAGGGACTTGTGCAGCAGTGAAGTCGGACGATCGGACAAGGAAGTCAAGAGGCGGCGCTGGGCCAGATCGGCGCACACGCGTGCGTGGCGCCCGCCCTGCTAGGCGTCCGCTTCTGGCTGGTAGTGCAGGATAACCACGCCGGACGTCAGAGGGCGTGTGTGGGTCAGTTTGAGTTTCGTCCGCTTCAGCCCTGGTTTGAACAGCGGCATACCCTCGCCGAGCAGCACCGGATTGATGCCGAGGCGGTATTCGTCGACGAGGCCCTTCTCGATCAGTTCGCTCGCGAAGTCGGCGCTGCCGAAAACGAAGATCGTGCCGCCATCCAGCGCCTTCAGTCGTTCGACTTCGCTTGCGGCGTCGCCGGTCACGAGCGTCGTCCCCGCCCAATCGGCGGAGGTCAGCGTGCGCGAGAAGACGAATTTCTCGACGCCGTTCATGAAGGTCGCGATGTCGCCTTCAGCGGATGGCCAGTAGCCCGCCATCATTTCATAGGTCACGCGGCCGAAAAGCAGGGTGTCGGCCTCGAGCTGCGTTTCGCCGATATAGGCGGCGAGCTCGTCCTCGAAGACGAACCACTCGATGTCGTGCCCCGGTGCTTCGAAGAAGCCGTCGACGCTAACCATGTCCCACATGATGACCTTGCGCATTGTATCTCTCCCGTTGCGGCATGCCTGTCACGGAAAGGGTGGCAAATCTGATATGGTTTTGCAAGTGGTTTTATTTTTGCATCGGATTGGTTGGTGCTGCGGCTCTTCCGCGTGCTAGTTTCTGCGCTGGCGAGGGGAGGAATCCACATGGGCTTGAACAGGATCGACTGGGCGGTCGGCGTCATCGCGCCGCAGCCGTCCGATCATCTGCTCGAAGTCGGTTGCGGCCATGGCATTGCCGTGACGAAGGTTTGCGATCGGCTCGGCGAAGGGGAGATTGTCGCCATCGACCGCTCGGCTGTGATGATCGCGGCGGCAGCACGCAGAAATGCTGAACATGTTGCTGCAGGCCGGGCGACCTTGCGGGTTGCGGAGCTTCGCTCGTTCGATCTCGGTGGCCGTCGCTTCGACAAGGCGTTCGCCATGCGCGTCGGCGTGTTCACGCGGGGCGATCCCGCTCGAGAGTTTGCGGCGCTGGCGCAGCTGTTGAAGCCTGAGGGACGTCTTTTTCTTTTCCATGACGAGCCGTCCACGGGGGCGGACGACGTTGGCGCGGCTCGCGGCGGCGGCCCTTCGCCAGAGCTGGCAGGTCGAGGCACTGTCGGCGCAGATTTTTGACAGCAGCGAGGTCGCATGCCTGATTGCGCGGCCGCCCGCCTGATGATGTTGGCATTTGTGACGCCCGCTTGTTGCGGGCGTCACACTTGCGATGATTGCGCTTTATGTCAGCCGACGTCGCCTGCCGCCGCCGAGGCGAAGAAGTCCTCCGGGTCCTCGACCTCGACGAGGCGGCGCTTCTCGATCAGCCAGAAGCGGTCGCCGACATTGCGCACGAAGCTGCGGTCGTGGGAGACGAGCAGGCAGCTCGTCTCGTTTCTCAACAGCTCCGTTTCGAGCGCTTCCTGGCCCTCGATGTCCAGGTGGTTGGTCGGTTCGTCGAGCAGGTAGAAATTGGGCTCTTTCAAGCGCAGCACCAGCATGGCAAGACGCGCCTTCTGGCCGCCCGACAGCCGGCCGATCGCCTTTTCCTGCATGTCGATGCCGACGCCGACACCGACGAGCAGGCTACGGGCGCGCTGGTCGCCGAGCGAGAAGCGGCGGGACAGCGCGGCAAGCGGCGTCTCCTCGTCCGACAGGCCGGCAAGCGCCTGGTCGCTGTAGCCGAGCACCAGCGAGGGTGTTGCCTTCAGCGTCTCCGGCGCGCGGGAGGGCTCCTCGATCGCCGTGCGGATCAGGTTGACGAGCCGGGTCTTGCCGGCGCCGTTTTCGCCGAGCAGCACGATGCGGTCGCCCTGGCAGATCCAGCGCTTGCCGGTGCGGAAAAGCGGGGTGCCGTCGGGCGTTTCGACCTGGACGTCGTCGAGCGTCACCAGGATCTTGGCATGGGTGCCTCGATTGGCGAGCCGGATCGCGCCGGCGGAACGTTCCTGATGCGCGGGCTTTGCCGCATCCTCCAGCCG
The DNA here is from genome assembly GCF_001426275.1 of Ensifer sp. Root423. Lineage (NCBI taxonomy): Bacteria > Pseudomonadati > Pseudomonadota > Alphaproteobacteria > Hyphomicrobiales > Rhizobiaceae > Ensifer > Ensifer sp. Root423. The sequence goes on from NZ_LMEG01000005.1 coordinate 202,485, forward strand.
TTCTGCGCGCTGCTTCAGTTGCTTCGTCTTTATCGTGAGCAGGTCGCTGCCGGAGTTGATGCCGATATTGTTGAGCTTGGCGGCCTGGCGACGCAGTTGCTGCGCCACCTTCATGTCGCGCTGGTAACGCCGCTCCTCCGATGCGTCCACCTCATCGAGAGCGGCGCGCGCCCGCGAATAGGGGAGCGCGAAGATCGGCGATTGCTCTGGCCTCAGGAACAGCGTGCGGTTGGTGGTTGCGTCCAGGAAGGCGCGGTCGTGGCTGGCAACCAGCACCGGCACGTCGCGTGGCAGCGCATTCAGCCAGGCCTCCAGCCGGGCGATCTTGGCGAGATCGAGATGGTTGGTCGGCTCGTCCAGCAGCAGCGCGTCTGGCTCGCTGACCCAGACGCGGGCAAGCAGCATCAGCCGCTGCCAGCCGCCGCTCAACTCCGAGACGGCGCGAGTCCGCAGAACCTCCGGCACATCGAGGGAATCGAGCACGATATCGACGCGCCAGCTTTCGTTTTCCGCCTGGTCGGCCGGGAGGGCCGAAAGAACGGCGTCGTGGAAGGAGAGAGGTAAAAGCGACGCAGGCACGTTCTGCTCGACGTGACCGACCGTCAGCCCGCGCGAGCGGGTGATTTCGCCGGCGGTCGGATCAAAGCTGCCGGCGATTGATCTCAGCAGGGTCGACTTGCCGCGGCCGTTGGCAGCGACGATGCCGATACGATCACCGGATGCGACGGACAGGCTAAGACTGGAGAAAAGCGGTGCGCTCAGGCTGACGCCGAGGTTGCGGATATTGATCAAGGCCATGGTCGTTCTCTGGACTGCACGAGCGACGGCGGATCATCCGGGGCGGCACTTCAGGCCGGGGTTTCGGATGGTCGAGCCCGCAGCACAGACATGCTGTGCTCGGGCCGCATCTACTCGGTATTGGAAGACGATGCAGGCGTTCAAACCGAAACGGTTCCGCACTGCATCACTCTGGGCAGACCAGGGATAGGCTCGCGATCTTCGCGAAAGGATGTCTGGTCAGCCCTGCAAACGCATCTGCAGGGCTTGGACGGGGCCACGCTGGCGGTGGTGCCGGAAAAATGTCATCACGTGCAGCCCCCCTTTCTCGAATTTGAACTTACGGCAGCGTCAATAACACCGTCGCGCGCAATTTTCAATGGCTTCGCGCCGGCCCCGAGCCGGTGTGCTCACATCTGCAACCCGAGGAACTTGAACGGTTCGGCCTGCTTGAAGTCGCCGGTCGCGTCGCCCGAATAGGTGTGATCCTGGTTTTCGCCGAGATCGAGCTTCATCACCTTGCCGGTCTCCTTGGTAAAATCGATCTTCTTCAGGTCGACCCAGAAGGTGTTCGGGGTCAGCGCCGACTCGAAGAAATAGAGCTTGCGCTTGTGATCGACCACGGTGCGCCAGCGGGTCGAGGAAATGTTCGGTTCCTCCGGCGTGTTGAGCCCATAGGGAACCGAGACATTGCGAATGACGCTGAAGACGCTGGCCAGCGCACGGTCGGGGTTCTCGTCCTTCGGAATGGCGTTGACGTAGAACGAGGCGCGCGCGAAACGATCGGCCGCGCGGTTCGTGCCCGGCAGCATCACGGTGCCGCCGATCTGCTTCCAGTAGGCGTTCAGGGCCAGTTGCTGGTCGAAGACAGGCGAATTGGTCATCACCTGATACGGGCGACCGTGATGGATCACCTGCTTGCCGCCGATATACTCGACGATTGCGCTGTCGCCGGTCTTGTCCGAGATCGAAAGGTGCAGCGTCGTCAGCCGGTTCTCACCCGGTACGTTGTCGGTGACGATCGTGAACGGTTCTTTCTCAAGCGCCTTCACCGCGTCCTCGACAGTGGCGAAGCTGTCGAGCACATATTGCGCCCAGGCGGCGATCGTCAGGCCCGGCTTCGATTTATCGTTGAAGTCAGGGTACTCGGATTCGACCAGCCACAGGAGATTGGCATTGAGGCCGGCCTCGTTGACGCCGTCGGTGGTCGAGACATCATAGCCGGTGGCCACGACGCTTCCATACTTCGCCGTCCATTTGAACGAGTTCGGCCCTGCCTGACCGTTGCGCTCGATGCCGCGCGGCAGGACCCAGAGGTTGGTCGCGACGTCGCTCTTCCAGTCCATCGATCGGGCAGTGATGATATTGTCATCGGGGCCGAGATAGACGAGGCGGGTGCAGGCTTCCGCCGTCGTCTGACCGAGCATGAGAAGGGCGGCAAGCGCGGATGTGACCGATCGGACGGCCGGCTTTACGATGAACGTCATACCATTCTCCTTCGCGGGCAAAGCGTATGCTGGGTATCCGCCAGTCGGTCCTTGAGCGTTGAAGCAGGCCCAGGTTCTAAAACAACATGGAAAACCCGATCACCGGGCCGTGCTGGCTCACGTCCCAGCGGAACTTGTTCGCGCCCGTGAAGTCGTCGCTTTCGTAATCCTGATAGAGCAACCGGTACCCGGCGCGCAAAATTGTCGGCTGGCCAAGCATTTCGGTTCGGTATCCGAGATAGGCCTGGGCGTTGACGCTGAGCTTTGAGCCGACATCGAAGCCGCCGACATCGGCCTCGGCGACGAGGTTCCAGCGCTCGCTGAGATCGGCGTTGAGCCGCAGGCCGACGAAGGGGTCGGTCCAGTCGGCGCTCTTGCTCGTGTTGAAGCCGGCCACGGACACGTCCGCCTCGAGCTTCGTCCAGCGCAGACCGATCGTCGGCTCGATCGACAGCGTCCGGGGCTTGCCGAAGACGGTGTTGCCGCCGAGTTCCTGCTCATAGACCTGATAGAACGCGCCGAAGGCCAGCGTCGTCATCTTGATGTCGAGGCCGATCTCATGGCTGAGCAGCTCCTCATCCTGGCTGGTACGGACGTATTGGCCGTCGAAATAGACACCCCATTGGCCGTTGGTCAGCTCGATGTTGCCCATCAGCGCCAGGTCGAGATGGTCGAGCGTGTCTTTGAAGGGCACGTCGACATCGGTGTCGAAGCCCGCAAGCGATGCGTCCCCCTTGAGGCTCGCCGCCCAGACATAGGGGCTGACGATCACCGTCCAGTCGCCTTGCGGCGCCATGCGTGCCTGGTCGAAATCGGCGGCGTTCGACGGTGTCGAACACAAGAGCGTCACGGAAAGCGCGACGGCACAGCGGGCCATCATTCGTGCGGTTGCGGGTATGCGATGTGCTTGCATGTCTGCCCCCTCAAGCGTCCGTTGGCAGCCTAGCCGGCGCTGCCGCAATTTCAAGTGGCGCAAACCGCGACCGCGCACGTTTCCCCACCGTGCGTATGGAGCCTTATTCCTGCCGCCCTGCCATTGCGCGCAGGCCCCTGATCCGCTAAGAGACGCCGCGACTTTCCGCTCCCCGAAGCGGTGACTGCCGATGTGCGAGAAGTCTCCCAAGCTTTTTGACCGTCGGGCGCCGGCGGGGGCTTTCCTGTCACGCGCGCAAGCGCGCGCAATTTGGGTACCGGTAGAGGCACATGGCACGCATCGTGATGAAATTCGGCGGGACGTCCGTCGCTGATTTGGAACGCATCCACAATGTTGCCCGCCATGTGAAACGCGAGGTCGATGCCGGCCACGAAGTTGCCGTCGTCGTTTCCGCGATGTCCGGCAAGACCAATGAGCTGGTCGGCTGGGTGCAGAACATGCCGAAGGCAACCGGCGCCAACTCGCCCTTCTACGATGCGCGCGAATACGACGCGATCGTCGCGTCCGGCGAACAGGTGACCTCCGGTCTTCTCGCCATCGCGCTGCAGTCGATGGGCATCAACGCCCGCTCGTGGCAGGGCTGGCAGGTCCCGATCCGCACCGACAACGCCCACGGCGCTGCCCGCATTCTTGACATCGACGGTGCCGAGCTCATCCGCCGCATGGGCGAGGGCCAGGTCGCCGTCATCGCCGGCTTCCAGGGGCTTGGGCCCGACAACCGCGTCGCCACGCTCGGCCGCGGCGGCTCCGACACCTCGGCGGTTGCGATCGCCGCCGGCGTCAAGGCCGACCGTTGCGACATCTACACCGACGTCGATGGCGTCTACACCACCGACCCGCGCATCGAGCCGAAGGCGCGGCGTCTGAAGAAGATCGCGTTCGAGGAAATGCTGGAAATGGCATCGCTCGGCGCCAAGGTGCTGCAGGTGCGCTCGGTGGAGCTTGCCATGGTGCACAAGGTCCGCACCTTCGTGCGTTCGTCTTTCGAAGATCCCGATGCGCCGGGCATGGGTGACCTTCTCAATCCGCCCGGTACGCTGATTTGTGATGAGGATGAGATCGTGGAACAGGAAGTCGTAACCGGCATTGCCTATGCCAAGGATGAAGCCCAGATTTCGCTGCGCCGTCTCGCCGACCGGCCGGGCGTCTCCGCCGCGATTTTCGGCCCGCTGGCTGAAGCCCATATCAACGTCGATATGATTGTCCAGAACATCTCCGAGGACGGTTCGAAAACCGACATGACCTTCACGGTTCCCTCCGGCGATGTCGACAAGGCACTGAAGGTGCTCGGCGACAACAAGGACAAGATCGGTTACGACGTTGTCCAGTCCGAAGCCGGCCTCGTCAAGGTGTCGGTCATCGGTATCGGCATGCGCAGCCACGCCGGTGTTGCAGCGTCGGCCTTCCGTGCGCTTGCCGACAAGGGCATCAACATCAAGGCGATCACCACTTCCGAGATCAAGATTTCGATCCTGATCGATGGACCCTATGCGGAATTGGCGGTTCGCACTTTGCATTCCGCTTACGGTCTCGATAAGAGTTAATCGACAGACGACCGATTTGGGATTCGCGGCGACTTGGCCGCGCATCCCCTTTGCTGCCGTCCCCTCTATTTCGGGAGACCCCACGCGATGAGAGACCTTTCCGCAGGTCCGCGCGTTCTCCTCAAGCGGTTGCGCGAGTTGATGGCGGAACCGCTGGAGCCGCAGGAGCGCCTTGACCGTATCGTGCGCCAGATCGCGCAGAATATGGTCGCGGAAGTGTGTTCGGTCTACGTGCTGCGCTCCGACGGCGTGCTCGAACTCTATGCGACCGAAGGTCTGAACAAGGCCGCCGTTCACCTGGCGCAGTTGAAGATGGGGCAGGGCCTCGTCGGTACCATCGCCGCTTCGGCCCGGCCGCTCAATCTGTCCGACGCCCAGTCTCACCCGGCCTTTACCTACCTGCCGGAGACCGGCGAAGAGATCTATCATTCCTTCCTCGGCGTGCCGATCCTGCGCACAGGGCGCGCGCTCGGCGTTCTCGTCGTCCAGAACAAGGCGATGCGCAACTATCGCGAGGACGAGGTCGAGGCGCTCGAAACGACCGCCATGGTTCTCGCCGAGATGGTGGCAACCGGCGAGCTCAAGAAGATCACCAAGCCAGGGCTCGAACTCGATCTCTCGCGTCCCGTCTCGATCGACGGCAACAGCTACGGCGAAGGCATCGGCCTTGGCTATGTCGTCCTGCACGAACCAAGGATCGTCGTCACCAATCTTCTCAACGAGGATACCGACCAGGAGTTGCAGCGGCTTGCAGAGGCGCTCGGGTCGCTGCGGATCTCGATCGACGACATGCTGTCGCGCCGCGAGGTGTCGATGGAGGGCGAGCATCGGGCAGTGCTCGAGACCTACCGCATGTTCGCGCATGACCGCGGCTGGGTGCGCAAGCTCGAAGAAGCGATCCGCAACGGCCTGACGGCGGAAGCCGCCGTCGAGCGTGTGCAGAGCGAAACCAAAGCGCGCATGATCCGCCTGACGGACCCTTATCTGCGCGAGCGCATGCATGATTTTGACGATCTCGCCAACCGCTTGCTGCGCCAGCTCTCGGGCTACGGCGCCAAGCTTTCGGCGAGCGACTTCCCGAACGATGCGGTGATCGTCGCGCGCGCCATGGGCGCTGCCGAGCTGCTCGACTATCCGCGCGAAAATGTGCGCGGCCTGGTGCTCGAAGAGGGTGCCGTCACCAGCCACGTGGTGATCGTTGCCCGCGCCATGGGCATTCCTGTGATCGGCCAGGCGACCGGTGCCGTGGCGCTTGCGGAAAACCGCGACGCGATCATCATCGATGGCGATGACGCCAAGGTGCATCTGCGGCCGCTCGCCGACCTGCAGCGCGCCTATGAGGAAAAGGTTCGCTTCCGGGCGCGGCGTCAGGCACAGTTCCGCGCGCTGAAGGACGTCGAACCGCTGACCCGGGACGGCACGCGTATCACGTTGCAGATGAATGCCGGCCTATTGGTCGACCTTCCGCATCTGAACGAGGCGGGTGCCGAAGGCATCGGCCTCTTCCGCACCGAACTCCAGTTCATGATCGCCTCGACCATGCCGAAGGCGGAGGAACAGGAAGCCTTCTACCGCAGCGTGCTGAAGCAGACGGGCGGCAAGCCCGTAACCTTCCGCACACTCGATATTGGCGGCGACAAGGTGGTTCCCTATTTCCGCGCTGCGGAAGAGGAAAACCCGGCGCTCGGCTGGCGCGCCATCCGGCTTTCGCTCGACCGGCCGGGTCTGCTGCGCACCCAGCTCCGCGCGATGCTGCGGGCGGCGGCCGGTGCCGAGCTCAAGCTGATGCTGCCGATGGTCACCGAGGTCTCCGAACTCAGGATCGCGCGCGACCTCCTGCAGAAGGAAATCGAGCGGCAGTCGAAGCTCGGCGAACAGTTGCCGCGCAAGCTGCAATTCGGCGCCATGCTGGAAGTGCCGGCGCTGCTCTGGCAGCTCGACGAGCTGATGACCGAGGTGGACTTCGTCTCGGTCGGCTCCAACGACCTCTTCCAGTTCGCGATGGCCGTCGACCGCGGCAATGCCCGCGTGTCCGATCGTTTCGACGTGCTCGGGCGCCCGTTCCTCAGGATCCTGCGTGATATCGTGCGCGCCGGCGACCGGCACGATACGCCGGTGACGCTCTGCGGCGAGATGGCGAGCAAGCCGCTCTCGGCCATGGCGCTGCTGGGTCTTGGCTTCCGTTCGGTGTCGATGTCGCCGACGGCCGTCGGACCGATCAAGGCGATGCTTCTGGCGCTTGACGCGTCCAAGCTCGGCGCACTGCTCAACGCTGCACTGGACGACACGCGAGATCAGACGCCCGTTCGCCAGATGCTGGTGGATTTCGCCGCGGAAAACGGCATTCCGGTTTAGATTGAAGTGACGCGTCGCAACCCTCGTCCGGAGCTGATCCGGCCGGGGCGAGACGCATTGGAGTGAGACTTGGCAAAGCTTCCCGTTGAAAAGATGCGCGAACTGGAACGGCGGTTCGGTGAAATCGAGGCGCGCATGTCCGCCGGCCCGGCCGCGGACGTCTACGTCAAGCTCGCCTCGGAGTATTCCGAACTGCAGCCGGTGGTGACGAAGATCCGCGCCTACGAAAAGGCGACGGCGGAGCTTGCCGACATCATCGCCATGCTCGCCGACAAATCGACCGACCGCGAGATGCGTGATCTCGCCGAAATGGAAAAGCCCGAGGTCGTCGAGGCGATCGAACAGCTGGAACAGGAGATCCAGATCCTGCTCCTGCCGAAGGATGCGGCCGACGAAAAGAGCGCGATCCTTGAAATCCGCGCCGGAACCGGTGGTTCCGAGGCGGCGCTGTTTGCCGGCGACCTGTTCCGGATGTACGAGCGTTATGCGGCGGGCAAGGGGTGGAAGGTCGAAGTGCTGTCGTCGAGCGAAGGCGAAGCCGGCGGTTTCAAGGAAATCATCGCTACAGTTTCCGGGCGCGGCGTGTTCGCGCGGCTGAAGTTCGAGTCTGGTGTGCACCGCGTACAGCGCGTGCCGGAGACGGAGGCGAGCGGTCGCATTCACACCTCGGCGGCAACCGTCGCAGTGCTGCCCGAGGCCGAAGACATCGATATCGAGATCCGGCCCGAGGATATCCGCATCGACACGATGCGCTCGTCGGGCGCCGGCGGACAGCACGTCAACACGACGGACTCGGCCGTGCGCATCACCCACCTGCCGACCGGGCTCGTCGTCACCAGCTCGGAAAAGTCGCAGCACCAGAACCGTGCGAAAGCGATGCAGGTGCTGCGCTCGCGCCTCTACGACATGGAGCGCCAGCGCGCCGACAGCGAACGCTCGGCCGACCGCAAGAGCCAGGTGGGATCGGGCGATCGCTCCGAACGCATCCGCACCTACAATTTCCCGCAGGGACGCCTTACCGACCACCGCATCAACCTGACGCTCTACAAGCTCGACCGGATGATGATGGGCGAGATCGACGAAGTCGTCGATGCGCTGCTTGCCGACTACCAGGCGAGCCAGCTGGCGCAGCTCGGCGAGCAGCGGGGCTAAGAGATGGCCGAGACGCTCGCGAGTCTGGTTGCCGAAAGTCGCGATCGCCTGCAGGCGGGTGGCATCGAGCATGCGGCGCTCGACGTCCGGCACCTGATCTCGGGCCTGCTCGACCTGTCGCTGAGCGCGGTCGTGTCGCGGGGCAGGGACCCGGTTTCGGATGAGGATGCCCAGCGGATCCGGGCGGCGGTTGCGCGCCGGCTGGCGCGCGAGCCGGTCTATCGCATCCTCGGTGAACGCGAGTTTTTCGGTCTGCCGCTGAGGCTGTCGAAGGAAACCCTGGAGCCGCGCCCGGACACCGAGACCTTGGTCGACCGCATGATCCCCTATCTGCGCGCGGTGGTCGCGCGAAAGGGAGGTTGCGAGATCATGGATCTCGGGACCGGCACGGGCGCGATTTGTCTCGCGCTTCTGTCTGAGGTTCTTGAAGCCAGGGGCACGGCTACCGATATATCCGGAGACGCGCTGGCAACGGCGACGGCAAATGCCGTCGCTCTCGGACTTGCGGATCGCTTTCGGCCGTTGCTCAGCAACTGGTACGAAAAGGTGGACGGTCGTTACGACGTTATCGTCTCAAATCCGCCGTATATCCGGTCCAGTGTGGTTGAAGAGCTTGAGCCGGAGGTGAGACTTCACGACCCGGCCGCAGCGCTTGATGGCGGAGAAGATGGGCTAGATGCCTATCGCGCCATCGCTTCTCAAGCTGGTCATCATCTTGAGACAAACGGCGTGATAGGCTTGGAAATCGGTTTCGACCAGAAAGAGGCGGTAACGGCGTTGTTTTACGCCGAAAAATTCCGTCTGCGTGAAGAGGCGAAGGATCTCGGCGGCAATGACCGCGTCCTGATCTTCGAACGCGACACAAACCGTTGAAAAAATGCTGCACTGGCGCATCTTCTTTCTTGCAGAGGCAAAGAAAGGGCTTGGAATCCCAGAGGAAGCGGGCTAGTTTGCCCGCGCACTGGGCAGAAGGTCATGGACCTAAGATTCGTTCCGGTATGACCTGGCCACGGGGATTGCTCTCAAGAAAGAGTTGCTAGGGTTCAACACGTGCCTTGTGCGGGTACCTGTTAATTTGACGTCAGTCGGCGCCGAAGCCGCCATTGTGCGAGCGCAACGGTGCGTGCTCTGTCGGGCGGATCCGGCCGGAAGACGAAACCACATGATCATCATTATCAAGAGAATTCGGGTGAATGTACTATGAGGCCAGGACAGCAAAACAAGCGCGGCCGCGGGCGAAATAACAACAACAATAACAACAACAATGGAAGCAACAACAATCACAACCGCAAGGGCTCGAATCCGCTGACGCGGACCTACGACAGCTCCGGTCCGGATGTGAAGATTCGCGGTACGGCCCAGCACATCGCCGAGAAGTACTCTGCACTTGCGCGCGACGCCCAGAGCTCCGGCGACCGGGTCATGGCGGAAAATTACCTGCAGCACGCCGAACACTACAACCGCATCATTGCTGCCGCGCAGGCGCAGATGCAGGATCGTTTCCAGCGTGACGACCGTCAGGACTTCCGCGGCCACGACGCAGCCGACCAGGACCAGGACGATCTGGATCAGGGCTACGCCGACGACATGCCGGCTTCGGGTGCCGCAGCCGTAACGCCTGTTGCCGAGCCGCAGCCCGTTGTCATCGACGGTACCGGCCCGCAGCCGGTGATCGAAGGCACGCCGGCCGAAGTTGCGATGGAAGAAGAAGCTCCTGCCGCTTCCGGCCGTGCCGCAACGCGCCGCCGCAACGCGCCGCGTCCGCGCCGTCCCCGCCGCAGCGCCCAGGAAGGTGCTGCCGACGAGGCTCAGCCGTCAGGCGATGACGCTCCGGAAGCGCCGGCTCTGGCTGCTTCCGAGTAAGCGAAGTCGCTTTAGTCAGCCTGCCCGGTGCAGGCATCAAAAACCCGGCCCATCGCGGCCGGGTTTTTCTTTGCACGGCAAACGCTGATCAGCCAGTTGCACTGGTCAGCTTTTGGCACTGTCGATGATGAGTGCAGTTAGGTTGCTGCTCGCAGCGGTCTCGTTTGTGCGCCCGCGGATCAGTTCGCGGCCGATCGCCTCGGCCGCGCCGGCGATACCCGTGCATCGAAGCCTCAGATCGTCCTCGGGGACTTCCGAGAAAGGAGAGAGGGCTGCCTTGATCATGGCGACGTAATCGTCAGCCTGCTGTTGCTGCGTGGCGATCATGTCCGCATTGCCGCGCAGCGCGCCGGAGATCGCCTGCCATTCCTCGCCGCTTTCGACAGCACAGTTGATGTAGACGGAACTGATGATATCGGCGACCGCTTCGAGCCGATTTAATGCACCCTTCAGCGCGACCTTCAGTTTTTCCGTGTGCCGGTCTTCGATTTCCTGGGAGAGCGCGATCAAGAGCCCCTCGCGCGTGCCGAAATGTTCATAGGCGATCGGCTTGCTGACGCCAGCGCTTTCGGCGAGATGGCCAAGCGTCAGGGCGTCGGCGCCCCGTTCGCGCAGGATCTCCCTGGCGGTCTCGAGCAGCTGGGCGCGCCGCTCGGGCTTCGCAAGCTTTCGGCCTTTCGTCCGGCTCATCGATCACAATCCTCTATTCGCGTCGGCCCATGCCTCTTGAAAGTGGTATTCGGCATCTTACTTACCAATAGTAAGTTACTAATGGTAAGTTCGGTAGGTGCCGCTTACCTCTCGTTTAGGAGATAGGAAGATGTCGAGCAAGTTTCTGCCCGTTTTGATTGTCGGTGGTTCCGGTGTCGTCGGGTCGCAGGCCGCAAGGATCATTCGTCGTCTGCACCCGACGCTGCCGATCGCGATCGGTGGCCGCGATCTTGGCAGGGCCGAGGCGGTCGCACGTGAGGTTGGCGGCGCGGTCGGGGTCAGCGTCGACCTCAGTCGCCCGGATCTCGGCCTTGGCGATGCGCCCCGCTTCAGCGCCGTCGTCATCTTCCTGAAAGACGAAAAGCTGAGTTCGATGCGTTACGCCCAGCGCCACGGCATTCCCTATATCAGCCTATCGAGCGGCACCTTCGAGGTCGGTCCGGAGATGGCGCAGTATATCCACGCGCCGGACAGTGCGCCGATCCTGCTCGCCAGCCACTGGCTCGCCGGCGCCGCGATCTTCCCGATCCTCGACTTTGCCAAAGCCTATGAGGCGATCGACACGATCCGCATCGGCGTCTTGCTCGACGAAGAGGACATGGGTGGGCCGGCAGCACTTGCGGATTACAACCGCATCACCGGCCTTGCGCCCGCCGCTTTGACCGTCGCGGATGGCAAGTTCCACTGGGCCGGCGGCGAGGATTCCAAGGCGCGCTTCAGAAGCGTTGACGGCGTCGAACTCGAAGCGACCGCCTATTCGCCCTTCGACGTCATGGCGCTTTCGGCCCGTACCAACGCCAGCGATATCCGCCTGGATCTTGCCTATAGCGTGTCCGCGAGCAGGCGGCGCGGCGAACCGTTCTCGACGGAGATCGCCATCGATATCAAGGGCCGCGACAAACACGGCGAACTGGTCGACCGTCGCTATGAGATCGTGCACCCTCAGGGCCAGGCCCCACTGACGGCGCTTGGCGTCGCCCTTGCGGTCGAGCGCATGCTCGGCCTTGAAGGAGGGGCCGCCCCGACGCCGGGCCTCTATCTGCCGGAGGTCCTGATCGAGCCGGCCTACTATGTGCGGCGGATGAAGGAATTCGGCGCGTCCTTCGCCGAGCGGACCCCCGCGGCATAGACGATCCCGCGGCCGCGTTACCCTTTCGGTGCGCGGCCGCCTCGTGGTTGCAGATTTCCGTCTCACGAGCGCCGGGAGGCTCTTTAATTTCCAAAATCGCTGCCCCATATTCGCTTCGGACGCGTTGATCCGACGCAAAGCGGGGATCGCGCCACTGACAGGCTTGCCGAATGCGGGAGCCTGATCCTGAAACACCGACGGGTGCCATGATGGGCCTGCCGGGCTATGGAGGTAGAGTATGAACATCGAAAAATATTCCGAGCGCGTGCGCGGTTTTCTGCAGTCGGCGCAGACCTACGCGCTGGCGCAAGGACACCAGCAGTTCACGCCGGAGCATGTGCTGAAGGTACTGCTCGATGACGACCAGGGCATGGCCGCCTCGCTGATCGAGCGGGCCGGTGGTGATGCCCGCGAAGCGCGCGCCGGCAATGACGTAGCGCTTGCAAAGCTTCCCAAGGTTTCCGGCGGCAACGGTTCCGTCTATCTGTCGCAGCCGCTTGCGCGGGTGTTTTCGAGCGCCGAAGACGCAGCCAAGAAGGCTGGCGACAGCTTCGTCACCGTCGAGCGCCTGTTGCTGGCGCTGGCGATCGAAAGCTCTGCGGCCACTGCTGACATCCTGAAGAAGGCCGGCGTCACGCCGACCAAGCTCAATCAGGTGATCAACGACATCCGCAAGGGCCGCACCGCCGACAGCGCCACTGCCGAACAGGGCTTCGACAGCCTGAAGAAATACGCGCGCGACCTGACGGCCGACGCGCGAGAAGGCAAGCTCGACCCGGTCATCGGCCGCGACGACGAGATCCGCCGCACCATCCAGGTGCTGTCGCGCCGCACCAAGAACAATCCGGTTCTGATCGGTGAGCCCGGCGTCGGCAAGACCGCGATCGCCGAGGGCCTGGCACTGCGCATCGTCAATGGTGACGTGCCGGAAAGCCTCAAGGACAAGCGGCTGATGGCGCTCGACCTGGGCGCGCTGATTGCCGGTGCGAAGTTCCGCGGCGAGTTCGAGGAGCGGCTGAAGGCCGTGCTCAACGAGGTGCAGGCCGAAAACGGCGAGATCATCCTGTTCATCGACGAGATGCACACGCTGGTCGGGGCCGGCAAGGCCGATGGCGCCATGGACGCCTCCAACCTGTTGAAGCCGGCGCTTGCGCGCGGCGAACTGCATTGCGTTGGCGCGACCACGCTCGACGAGTACCGCAAGCATGTCGAAAAGGACGCGGCCCTTGCCCGTCGCTTCCAGCCGGTCATGGTCGAGGAGCCGACGGTCGAAGACACGATCTCGATCCTGCGCGGTCTGAAGGAAAAGTACGAGCAGCACCACAAGGTCCGGATTTCGGATTCGGCGCTGGTTGCCGCCGCGACCCTTTCGAACCGCTACATCACCGACCGGTTCCTGCCGGACAAGGCGATCGACCTGATGGACGAAGCCGCCTCGCGGCTGCGCATGCAGGTGGATTCCAAGCCCGAGGAGCTCGACGAGCTCGATCGTCGCATCATCCAGCTGAAGATCGAGCGCGAGGCCCTGAAGAAGGAAACCGATGTCTCGTCGAAGGATCGGCTCGAGAAGCTCGAACTTGATCTTGCTTCGCTCGAAGAGCAGGCATCCGCGCTGACGGCCCGCTGGCAGGCGGAAAAGCAGAAGCTCGGGCGTGCCGCCGATCTCAAGAAGCAGCTCGACGAAGCCCGCAACGAACTGGCGATCGTCCAGCGCAAGGGCGAGTTCCAGCGTGCCGGCGAACTGACCTACGGTGTCATTCCGAAGCTCGAAAAGGAGCTCTCGGACGCCGAAAGCCAGGAGAACGCCAATGCCAACCCGATGGTGCAGGAGGTCGTGACCCCCGACAACATCGCGCATGTCGTTTCGCGCTGGACGGGCATTCCGGTCGACAAGATGCTGGAAGGCGAACGCGACAAGCTGCTTCGCATGGAAGACGAATTGGCGAAGTGGGTTGTCGGCCAGGGTGACGCCGTGCAGGCAGTTTCCCGTGCCGTCCGGCGTGCCCGTGCGGGTCTCCAGGATCCGAACCGGCCGATCGGCTCGTTCATCTTCCTGGGCCCGACCGGCGTCGGCAAGACGGAGCTGACCAAGGCGCTTGCCCGGTTCCTCTTCGACGACGAGACCGCGTTGCTGCGTGTCGACATGTCGGAATATATGGAGAAGCACTCCGTCGCCAGGCTGATCGGTGCGCCTCCGGGCTATGTCGGCTATGAGGAAGGCGGTGCGTTGACCGAAGCCGTTCGGCGCCGGCCCTATCAGGTCGTGCTGTTCGATGAGATCGAGAAGGCGCATCCGGATGTCTTCAACGTGCTGCTGCAGGTGCTCGACGACGGCCGCCTGACCGATGGTCAGGGTCGCACTGTCGACTTCCGCAACACGATGATCATCATGACCTCCAACCTCGGCGCGGAGTATCTGGTTGGGCTTGGCGAAAATGAGGACAGTGATGCGGTTCGCGACCAGGTGATGGAGGTGGTGAAGTCCGCCTTCCGGCCGGAGTTCCTGAACCGCGTCGACGAGATCATCCTGTTCCACCGGCTGCGTCGGTCGGAGATGGGGGCGATCGTCGATATCCAGCTCGAAAGGCTGCGCAAGCTGCTTGCCGAGCGCAAGATCACGCTGGAACTCGACGACGATGCCCGCGCGTTCCTGGCCGACAAGGGCTACGACCCGGCCTATGGTGCCCGTCCGCTGAAGCGGGCGATCCAGAAGTTCGTGCAGGATCCGCTCGCCGAGAAGATCCTGCAGGGCGAGTTCCCTGATGGTTCGACCGTCAAGGTGCTTTCGGGCTCGGACCGCCTCAACTTCAAGCGCGGGGCGGGGCCGGACAAGGAAGCCGCCTAAGTCCGGCAGCGCACAAATCAAGAGGCCGCCCTTCGGGGCGGCCTTTCTGTTTGTGCCGATTTTCGAGCAGGGGAGGGGAGCGGTTAGTTGCTCGCGACCTCTGCGCCCGTGCCGTCCTTGTTCAGCAATTCGTCGATGCGGTCGCGTTCCTTCTCGAACTTCGCCAGCGCGTCGCCCGAAAGCGACTTGCCGCCGGGCAGTCGGATGCGCAAGGGGTCGACCTTGTTGCCGTTGACGATCAGCTCGTAGTGCAGGTGCGGTCCGGTCGAAAGGCCGGTCGTTCCGACCCAGCCGATCACCTGGCCCTGGACGACCTTGTTGCCCACCTTGACGTTTTTGGCGATCGCGCTCTGGTGGTTGTAGGAGGACACGTAGCCGTTGGCATGGCGGATCAGCGTCTGATTGCCATAGCCGCCGGAATCCCAGCCGGCCTTTTCGACGACACCGCCGCCGGCGGCGATGATCGGTGTGCCGCGCGGGGCTGCCCAGTCGACGCCGGTGTGCATGCGCGAGAAACCGAGGATCGGGTGCCGGCGCATGCCGAAGCCCGAACGGAAATGGCCATTCGGCACGGGATTGCGCAGCAGGAACTGGCGGATGCTTTTGCCGTCCTGGTCGAAATAGTCGATCGTGTTGTCGCTCGGATCCTGGAACCGGTAGAAGGCGGTAACGGCATCGCCGAATTTGGCGCGAACATAGAGGAGCTCGGATTCCTCCGTCGCCATGCCGCGTTCGTCGGTCACGGAGAAGAAGGCTTCAAGCGAATCCGTCGGCTTCAGCTGCGCCTGGAAATCGACATTGCTGGCGAGCAGCTTGACGACGAGGCCGACCATGTCGGCGTTCATGCCGTAGGAAAGTGCCGCCCGGTAGATGCCGTCATAGACCCGCGGCAGGTCGTGGCTGCTGGTCATGACCGGCGCGCCGTTGTCGTCGAAGGCGGTGGCGACCGCGTCGAGCCTCGGTGGCTCGGCGCCGGGGACGAAGCGGCCCTTGTCATCGACCGCCATCGTCAGCACATGCCGGTTGCGCGAATAGATCGTGGCCCGCACGATGCGTGCGTCCTGGCCCTTCTGCGTCTCGCCGTTCTGGATGATGCCGATGCGCAGAACATCGCCTTCGGAAAGCTCGCTGGCGCCGAGCGCCTGGCCGAGATAGCTGGCGGCGTCCTCGGCCTGCGCCTTGGTGTAGCCGGCACTGCTCATGACTGTCGCGATGTCGGTCTGGCGCCGCACCGGAATGATGTCGTCGGCGTATTCGGTGGTTTCTTCGTCGATCGTCTCGTAGGCGGCGTCACTCTTGTTCTGCTCGACGATGCGCGCGGTCAGGCCCTGGAGAAGATCGAGGCCGTCACTCTCCGAGGCGAAGCGCTGCGGATCGACATAATAGAGCGAGGCGACCTGGGTGCTGCCCTCGGTCAGGACAGAGCCGTTGGTGCGGACATTTTCCTCGACCTCTTCCAGCGACATCGAACTGTCGAAGGTGGGGCCGCCGCGCAGCGGGAAGTCGACGGTTTTCAGCGCCACTTCGGAATCGACGTTAGAGCCGTAAAGCGTCCCGGTTCGCGAAACGGGGGATTCCTCGTCTGCCTCTTCCGTCGAGAAGATCGCCAGAGGATCGAAATCCGGATAGCTTTCCGAGGCCTGATGATTGGCGGCGAGTGCCATCTTTACGTGAACGAAGGGCTGTTTGCGCACCACTTCCTTCTCGCCGTCATGGGTCATCGTCGAGACTTCCATGATCGTCTTGTCGGCCGGCTTGGCAACGAGCTTCGGCGACAGGATGCGGCCGCCGCGAACGGCGATCGCTTGCTCGTCGCCATTCGAACCGGCATCAAGTGCGGCATAGGCTTCGGCCGGGATTGCCAGCTGCTGGCGTCCGTCAAGCGCTGCAAAGAGCGCGACACCCATCAGGAGGCTCGAGGTGATCCCCGTCAGGAAGGTGCCCGATAGCCAGCGCAGCGAAATCTCGCGCCTGTCGGGCGCGCGCCGGCCATGCGCCAGGATCGGTGGCTGGTCGCCAAGCGACCTGACCATGTTCTTGTCGGTGATCATGCCGAACTGAGGGTCCCCGATTTCTCTAAACCGTATTCTTGCCTGCGATACGTTGCGCGAAGGTGTGCATCTTTCACGCGGCGGAGTCAAATCACGCGCGGAGCTGCAAGGGCGATATCCTATATATCCCAAGCCTGTCCGCGCGCCCGCATCCGCGACGCATCTTCGTTTTCGCTTAGATAGGCCGATTGTGAAAAAGGTAGGGCCAAATTGTGTCTCCACAGGCCCGGGGGAGGGGGCAAAACTTTTTTGGGGGCGCAAAGCCCTGCGTTTGTGGGCTTTGTCAGAAATCTGTCATTTTTTCCGAAAATCCCTGTTGACGTCTGTGAGGATGGGGGTCTATAAGCCCGATCACTGACGAGGGCGGCGGCGCTGCTGGCGACGACGACCTTCGCTCTAGAGTTTCCTGATTGGCTTGGTGCTGATTGAGGGG